>JBJOQO010000026.1:0-35943 GCA_046049865.1 Pseudomonadota bacterium
CTTCAATCATGAGCGAATGTAGTTTAAAAAGTACTTTCCCGCAATTCCCGTCGAAACTTCTATGCGAACGCAATGAGTCTGACTTTAGCAGAATGTTGTTATGTCAGACCTGACCCCATTTTTCTTTCCGATCAGAAACTTAACACTTCTGTTGTGGTTGTCAATAGCAGAAACTCTGCTGGGTGATGCGCGGACTTTAGCAGAATGTTGTTATGTTAGACCTGACCCCATATCCCGTTCGTAGTGAATACGCAGTTCAAACACGCCATTCCCCACCGCCTGCGCATCGCCAACATGCCCAAAAGCAAGCCGATCCAACCGAGAGGCAATCAAACCAAGCGCCCTGTCATCCCGAAGCTGCAAACGCCACTTGCGAAATGTCTCCGTTTGCTTGACTTCAATCATGAGCGAATGTAGTTTAAAAAGTACTTTCCCGCAATTCCCGTCGAAACTTCTATGCGAACGCAATGAGTCTGACTTTAGCAAAATGTTGTTATGTTAGACCTGACCCTATTTTTTTGACCCTATTTTTTGTTTCGTTCGTTTCGTTCGCGTGCTGGGCGGACATAAAACCGCCACTCGAACCGAGTGGCGGTTTTTGCAAGCGGTGACTAGCTATCAGAGATTATGTTCGGCAGTTTGCTGGTGCAAACCTTGAAGGTACTGTTCCTAAAGCCCCAAACGCTTGAATCGTCGCAGCGTTAGCAGGCGATCCTGCCGTTTTACAAACCCAGTTAAGTGCGCCGTCCGTTGCGGCAGCTGGGGTAGCACCGGCGATATTCGGCGTGATGATTACCGTTTCGCCGTTAATTTGGGGAACAGTAAACGTGACGGTAATAACGCCACCAGCGCCGATAGCGATACCCGAAGTCTGCTGAGACGCTGCAGACACGTAGTTGGCGGCCGCATTTGTTGCAGGAATTGTTCCGGTAGCTTGGAAGGTTTCAGCAACAGCCAACTTCGCAGCCCCCGCCAAGGCGAGTCCCTCTGTGACTTTCGCCCGAACCGTGTAATCCTGATAAGCCGGCAGCGCCACCGCAGCCAAAATACCAATAATCGCCACCACAATCATCAACTCGATGAGAGTGAAACCTTTTTGCATAGTGCGCTTCATAGATGAGCTCCAGTAAGAAGTTGAACAAAGGGAAACGTTGCGCTGGTATAGATGCACTCCGCGTGCCAGCCCACCAGCAGCCCAAACCCGTGAACTTTGCCCGCTTCAACCCACAGAACCGACACATCCCGTCACAAGCCCCGTGAGTCAGCGCCCAAGTAGAGTCAGGCAGTGACGCAAAACGTCACTTTGGCCGAGGCACTTGCAATTCTTCTGGCTGTATCCAAGTGGTTCTTAAGCTTCTAAGAGAATTTAATCGTAGCTACAATCAACACATGCCGACCTGGGACGAATTCAAGCGCCGTGAAAACCTTGAAAAGCACGGACTGGACTTCCAGGGCTGCGAGACCATCTTCGACAACCCTGTCTCTGTGTACGAAGACAAACGCACCGTGTATGGTGAACAGCGGCTCAACGCGGTAGGGTGGCTGCATGGCGAGGTGGTGCATCTGACGTACACGGAGCGCGATGAAGACTTCCACGTGATCAGCCTGAGAAAGGCAGAAAAGCATGAAATCAGACGCTACATCCAAGAAATTTCCGGCCAGCCCCGCTGAATGGGCGCTCGTGATGGCACGAGCGCCAGGGGATGACAGGCCCCTGACTGCCGACGAGCAGGCCGCATGGGATGAGGCGGTCACGGTCAAAGGCGGCGGCTATGCGGCTGCACGCGCCGCTGTGGCTGCCAAACGCAAGCCGGGTCAGCGCGGTGTTCAAGTCGCCCCCACCAAGCAGTCGGTCAGCGTGCGCTACAGCCCCGAGGTGCTGGCATTTTTCAAAGCGGGTGGCGCGGGCTGGCAGACACGCATGGATGAGGCGCTCAAACAATGGGTGGCGTCGCACGGCCCAGGCCACAAGCGCTAAGTTTGAGCTTATGCGTTCAAGGAAAGCACGACGGCTATGCCGACCGCTCGCAAACCAAAACCTATTTTGAAGCCCTTTAGCGCCGAACAAATTTCGGCTGCGAAGGCCGCAGCCTTACCCGATAGCCCCGCCGACCCCATTGACTGGTCGCATGCGGTAGTCACGCCAGAAGGGGGCGTTTCTGAAACGCTCGCGGCCTTGCGCAAAGCCCGAGGGAAAAACAGGAACCCCACGAAAGAGCAGGTGGCCATTCGTTTCGACGCCGATGTTTTGGCCGCTTTCAGGGCACGCGGCCCAGGTTGGCAAACCAGAATGAATCGGGCACTGAAAGAGTGGCTGGTAACCCACCCTACTGAGCAGCATCGTAGTTCGTGAGCACTGTGCTTGTGCGGTGATGTGCAATAGCGGCATGTTTTCAGCATGAGAAAGGCCAACAACCGTGAACAAGCCAGTTTTGCACCGTACTTTGGGCTCTGACCTCCAGCGCGTGGACGCGCACGCCATTAAGCCCGAAGAGTACGAAGAGTTGCCCGAGTTGACGGACGAGATGTTTGTTCGTGTCGTCTTTAAGAAGGCGGGCAGGCCAAAGTCTGCCCACCCGAAAGAGATGATCAGCTTGCGCCTGCCGCCCGAGGTAGTCGCCCGTTGGAGAGCGACCGGCCCCGGCTGGCAAACACGCATGGCCAAACGCCTTGAGAAAGCACCCGCGCCGCGCACCACGAACGGGGCCTGAATCTCAGGAATCAAGCCATGAACACCATGCATTACAAAGGCTACAACGCCCAGGTTGAGGGGAAAACGATGTCAAAATCACCCAAACTACTGGATGAAATTCACCCCGGCGAAATTCTGCTGGAAGACTTCATGAAGCCCATGTCTATCAGCGCCCGCCAACTGGCCGCCGACATGGACGTGGCGCCCAGCCGCATCAGCGAGCTGGTGAATGGGCGACGGCCCATCACGGCCGACACGGCCTTGCGCCTGGGTTTATTTTTCAGCATGGGGCCGCGTTTTTGGATGAACTTGCAGGCCGAGTACGACATACGGGTGGCAAAGCAGGCCCTACACGACAAAATTGCGCCTCGCATTCGCGTGTTTTCCCCCAACGCTCCATGGGTTACGCGCCTTGTTTCCGTAACACGGCCAACGCCCGCTCGATGATCTGGCAATCCAGCCGATCCTTTTCTCGAAGGGTTTTTTTCGTCAGCAACAGACCTTGGAGGTCGATGGTTTTGACGGGGATGCCATCCAAATCGAGTGTCTGCGTGTAGGGCTGCAGCGCCTCAAATGTGTAGCCGTTGGCGTTGAGAAGAATGTCAACTACAAAGGCGTCTGCCACTCGGATGTTTTCGCCTTCTTGGAACCAGGCGATGTCAATGTCTTTGGCGGCTTGGTCTGGCAAAACCAGCAGGGCATCTTTCACATGTTGACCTGCTTGTGCCGAAGCTGGAACCAACAGATCGATGTCCGTGGTAGCTCGCTGGTAGCCGTGGGCCGCCAGGGCATATCCGCCGACCAACAGGTAATCCGCGCCTTGATCCCGAAGGGAACGCAACAATAGCTTGAGGTCGTCTAGCGTGGCCGGGCGACTGAACTCTGGTTCCGTCATGCGCTTTGCTTGCGTTGTTGAGCGAGTAGCGCCATGGCTCCCACCAGGCATTCTTGCTCGTGCTGATTCGCCTGCTCATGACAAGCGTAGCGATAGAGTCCTTTGGGAATAAATGCACCCGGTGCCAAAGCGGCCAGGGTTTCACTGAAACGGGCCACCAGCGCCAACTGTCGGCCACTGGCATCCAAGGTTGGGGGGGGTTCGCGTCGAAGTCCGATGATGCGCATGGGCCGTCCTGCGGGGCTTAACAAGGCTGACATCGTAGCGGCAGCAAGCACAAACTAAAAGGCGAACACCTGCCCCACTTCCAACGGGTTGATTTGGTGCGTGGTTTGCAGCAGCCGCACCTGCGCCATCACCGCCTCCCCCTCGCCGGGTTTGATGTGGGTGATGTGCACTTGGACCGAACCGCCCAGGTGCATCAGTTCTTGTCCTAACGTGCGCGGGCAAAGATGTTGACTGAGTTCGGCCAGCGCGTTTTCTTCATTGCTGAACGCGGTTTCGATGACCAAGTGGGCAAGCTCCATTGTCCGCATCCGTTCCCAGAGCGCTGGGTTGGGGCCGGTATCTCCGGTAAACACCCAATACCCCGGGTCCCCTTTCACAGCAAAGCCCACGGCAGGCACGGTATGGCTGGCGGGCAGCACTTCAATCTGCCTTCCCGCCAGTTGCAGTACCTGACCCACTTCAAAGGCCTGCAAACGCAGGGCGGGCGCGTCAACGCTTGGCAGCCGAGTGAAGTCGGGCCAGATCACGCCATTGAAGATGTGTGTTTTGAGCGCGGCCAGGGTTTGCGGCAGGGCATGGATGGTGATGGGCCCGGCTTGGCGTGCCAGACGCTCACGCATGACGCTGTCTGCCAATAGGCCAATGGACAGCACATGGTCGAGATGCGAGTGACTGATACAGATGTGATCGATGCGGGCCAGCTCAGCCAAGCTGAGGTCACCCACGCCGGTGCCCGCGTCGATGAGCACGGCCTCGTCAAGCAAAAAGGAGGTGGTGCGGCAACCGGCAGCGATGGCGCCGGAGCAGCCTAGAACACGAATGGGCATGGGGATCGAAGAGACTGGGCAAGAAACTAGGGAATCTCTGCAAAACCCGTCGCGGTGCCGAATCGTTCGGACTCGGGCGGCCTGTGGCGTTGATTTTCTTGCCAATAGCTTCGGCTTTGGCCTTGGCCTTGATCCTCGCCTTGCAGCCCATCCCGATCCGAACGCTCAGCATCCGCGACGGGTTTTGCAGAGATTCCCTAGATGCTGCTGTGCGATCAATCCGAATGCAAGGGGCTGTTGGGGCGCGAACAACGTTAACGTGGTGTTGTTCGCGCTATTGGCTTTTGCCGTCGAAGGTCACAGCGCCAGGTTGTGAAAAATTCACGGGAATCGTGTGGTTTTGCAACCCCACCGACACCAGTCCGCCCAGTTCAGGCCTGGACAAATTGCATGCGCGTTCCGGCCAGCTCGATCACGTCGCCATTTTTCAATTGCACACTGTCGCTGTTGAGGGGGCCGCCGTTGATGGTGGGGCGCGCTGCGCCTTCCACGTGGGCGAAGGCGTAGCCACCGGGACGTTTGGTGATGGAGGCGACTTGCACACCGGGTTTGCCTACGGTGGTGACTACTTTGGTCAGCATGACCTCGCGCCCCGCGGCGGCACCGTTGAGCACCTTGATAGAGGCAGGTGACACTGGAGCATTGAGCCCACCGAAGTTGGACGGTGCGCCAAAACCGGATGAGTTACCGAACCCCCCGGTGTTGGCATAGGACGGTGATACAGCGGGTCGGGCACCCGCTTTCATGATCATGGTCTTTTCGAAGTCGGTGCCTTCTTCGACTTGGTACTTGAGTTTGTACTTGCCAATCTCCACCGTATCGTTGTTGGCAAGCAACTGTTTTTTGACGGCCTTGCCGTTGATGTAGGTGCCGTTGGTGCTGTTGAGGTCTTCGATGAAGACATCGGCACCCACCATTTGCAGCACGGCATGCTCGCCACTGACGGCCAGGTTGTCGATGACGATGTCGTTGTAGGGCCTGCGACCAAGTGACGTTTTGTCCTTGCTCAGATGCACCTCTTTGATCACAACGCCGTCGAGTGAAACGACCAATTTACCCATGCTTGACCTCTTGCCTCTTCAATTTTCTGTCCCTAACCACAGCGCCTGGTGCTCACCCGAATCGGCATCGTGTTGATGTGGATTTACCGGGGGTTCCAAACCAACTATTTAGGTGGTGCGGCGAAACGGCCACCACGACTTCCCAGAACCGCCTCCATGTACGCGTGCCAGTATCACCGAAATATTGTCTTTGCCGCCAGCGTCATTCGCAGCAGCGATCAGCGCGGTCGCAGAGTCAGCCAGTGAGTCGTGCGCTTGCAACAGCTGCTGGATGGTTTCGTCGCTGAGCATGTCGGACAAACCATCCGAACACAACAAATAGGTGTCCCCAGGCAGCAAGTCGTGCATGTGGTTCTCTAACAGAACCGTGTCTTCAACACCGACGGCCCGGGTCACCAGGTTTTTATTGGCGGAGAAAGCGGCCTGCTCCAGCGTGATCAAACCCGCGTCGATTTGTTCTTGCAACAGGGAATGGTCTTTGGTGATTTGGGCCATGCGGCCCGCACGCACGCGGTAGGCGCGGGAATCGCCCACATGGCCGACGAGGAGGCGGCCTTCGCGAAACACCCCAACCACCAAGGTCGTACCCATGCCGTTGTACTGGGGGTTGGAATTGGCGGCATTGAAGATGGCACGGTTGGCGTTATCGACGCAAATGTCCATGGCCCTGCGCACGTCGGTATCTGAAGCGCTGCTGGAGGCCTCGGAAAGCCAGCGACCCAGCTCGGCTTTGATGAAGGAAGTGGCCATGCCACTGGCAACCTCACCCGCGTTGTAACCCCCCATGCCATCTGCGAGCACGATCATGGACGACGCTTCATCGACCGCGACCGAGTCTTCGTTGTTGTTGCGCGCTCGGCCGGTGTCGGTGGCGCTGAAAAACTCGAAGTTCATGTTTTCGCGGGCAGGCCAGTATTAGAACCTATCCGCGGATAAGACAGCCCCGGCCCGGAGGGTTGTGACGACAAAGCGCGTCTGCGGCGTTGCAACCCTTGCCCAGGGGGACACCCTGGGCTGCGGCTTGCGCCTTGCATCCATCGCTTTGTCGTCACAACGCAGGGCTGTCTTATTCACGGATAGGTTCTTGGGGTTCGGTAGGAAACAAAGTCACAAGCAACATTTTTTCAACGCGTTGGATTGTGCCCTGGATCTGGGCGTTCTAGCGCCAAAGTCGCTTCAAAACCAGGCGGTGGGGCTGGTGCCTGGGCCAATGCCGGGTTGTGGCGCCCCATGTCCAACCCTGATTGCAACACAAGTGCTTCCGCGCGCTGCAGGGCGGTCGCCAGTTCCTGTCCGTCGGAAAAACGGCCCTCTGGCCTTTTGTCCATCGCCCGTGCCACGATTTGCGCGATCAGTTCTGGCAGTTCCGCGCGCAGGGTTCGAACGTCGGGAGCGGCCTCATTGGCGATTTGGAACATGAGTTTGGACATGGTGTCAGCCTGGTGGGGCAGGCGGCCGGTGAGCAGTTGAAACAGCATGGCACCCAGAGAATACAAGTCCGAGCGCCCGTCCACGCGTTGCCCGGCCATTTGCTCGGGCGACATAAAACTCGGCGAGCCCAGCACCAGACCGGTCCGCGTACGGCTGGCGTCTGCCGCGATGCGCGCAATGCCGAAATCGGTGACTTTGACTGAATCTGCAGCCAAATCCACCATCACATTGGCCGGTTTGATGTCACGGTGCACGACCCCCTGGCTGTGGGCGTAGTGCAACGCCAGTGAAACGCGTGCCATGCACCGCAACACCACCGCCACTGGCAGCAGGCGACCCGGCTGGGTGTGGGTTTGCAAATCGCTGCCGGACAGATACTCCATGGCAATATAGGCCAGGCCTTGTTCCTCACCGGCATCGTAAATGGTGACGATGTCGCGGTGTTTAAGGCGGCCAGCCGTTTCGGCTTCTCTAAAGAACCGCGCCCGTGCGTCAGCCAGCTCGGCGCCTTCAAACTCCCGGCTCAAGGCCAAGGTTTTCAGAGCAACCGCGCGCCCCACCTTGGGATCCATTCCAGCATAAACCGCACCCATTGAGCCACGGCCAATTTGCCGCTCAATGCGGTAACGGCCCAACTGGGTTCGGTCGGGGCGCAGCAAAGCGGGCGCAGGCAGGTCGGTCGGTAAGCCGGGTGCCGCGGTGTCCGCAAATGTCATCGGGACCGTTTCAGCAGGCGGGATATCGCGCAAGCGAAGCTCATTGCTTTGGCCGGCGGGGGACGCGGTGCGCGCCTTGGGCTTTGGGTTGAGGCTGACAATACCTGCGCGCCAGCCCCACCACCACGCGGCATGTCCCAACGCGAGTGCTGCAGCAGCTGAACACAGGCCCAAAGCAGTTGCGGGCGGGGCCACAAATGCGGACCCAATCAACACCGTCAGCAGGCCCGCAGTCACCCAAGGCGCTGCGGGGAGGCGGGGTATCAGTGCGTATACATACAAACCCGCTAAAGCCACGCCGAAAAGCGCGGCCACGAGCGATGTCGACAAATCAAGCGTTCCGTCCAGCAAGCTCAGCCCTCCAGATAGCTAGCTTAACCGTCAATTGACTTGCTGGGAGCCGGGGCAAACGCCCCCCAAGCGGTTCGCGCTATGTTTTTGTCGCCACAGATTGCCGCGACGCCATTCGCAGACCGATCATCAGGACCAACAGGGCTCCGGCCAGTCCAGCGCTGTAGCGAACTGCATCGCTGGCAACTAATTTGGGGAAGTTCGTCAGGATTTTCGGATCGGCAAAAGCGGGGTCGGTCACCAGCATGGTTCCGGCAATCCAGCCCAACAACATGCCGCCGACGGTGATGATGGACGGGAACCGATCCATGAGTTTGATCACCAACTGGCTGCCCCACACAATGATGGGGATGCTGACCAATAGACCAAAAATCACCAACGGCATTTTGTGGTCACCACCGGCACTTTCAGCCGCGCCAGCAATGGCGATGACGTTGTCAACGCTCATCACCAAGTCGGCAACGATGACCGTTTTGACGGCAGCCCACAATTTGTCGCTGCCTTGAATACCATCGTGGCCGTCACCGTGGTCGGGTGCCAACAGTTTCACGCCGATCCATACCAGCAACAAGGCACCCACGACCTTTAAAAAGGGGATCGCCAACAGCGTCAGCGCAAAGAAAATCAGCACCACCCGCAGAACAATGGCGCCTGCCGTGCCCCAGAGGATGCCCTTGGTTCTTTGATGGTCAGGCAGCCTGCGGCAGGCCAACGCGATCACAACGGCGTTGTCTCCGCCCAGCAGTATGTCGATCATGATGATCTGGCCAACCGCCACCCAGAAGTCGACATGCATGAATTGGTCCATCACTCATTCCTCAGATAGTTCAGCGCTTATGCCGGCGCCATGGAGCTTCTGGAGTGTAGGCGTCCAAGCTGTCAACTTTCCTACGTGGCATCCACATGCTGTTTTAGACCTTGTTCGCACTGGGTCAGGTGTTTGGCACGGACCGTTGCCAAAATAGCGCCGTTGTCTTTCGCGTGTTGTCGGGATGTAGCAGGGTGGTCTAGGTGGTATTGAAGCGCGCGGCCCAGGACAAATTTTTTGCGGCGGCCGAGGTGGTACAGGCGCACCGTGATTTCTCTGTCTTCTGAGCCCCACCCCACAAATGCCTCATTGAAACCGTTCACTGCATCCAAGTCACTGCGCCACATGGCCATGTTGCTGCCCAAGGCACGTTCGCGGAAGGCGCCGGTTTGCCTCCACACAATGGGCATGGGCCAGCGCAAGCCGTAAGCCGCACGCCAGACCCAGCCACGGCGCAGCAGGTGCAAACCTCGGGCGTCTATGGCCTTCGCTTGCGCTGCGAAAGCCTCGCGTATCTGGGCGCGTTTGCCTTGCACCCAAAACCCAGGTTCAGCCAGGTTGTGGTGGTCAGCCACAAACTCTCGGTGTGGCAAACAATCGCCGTCGGTAAAGACGATGTAGTCAGCGGTCGACGCGGCCACGCCCATGTTCAATATGCGGGAGCGGCGGTACCCCTGGTTGGGTTGCCACACATGCAAGAGACGGTAGGGTGCTTTGGCTTGCCAGTGGGCGATAAGCTCCCGCGTGCTGGAACCGGAACCGTCGTCCGCCACCACCACCTCGTCGGGGACGCGGCTTTGAAGGGCATACCCTTCGAGCACCTTGGCCAAGGCCTCCGGTGTTTCGTAGGTGGTCATGACAACGGCGATACGCATGCGGTGTAATGCCTCAATGTGTTGCTTCAAACGGCAAAACACCCCGGCCTGTTCGCAGGCCGGGGTGTTATTGATGCGCGATTTACAGCAATCCCTTGAGCAGTTTGCCCATTTCTGATGGATTGCGCGTCACGGTGAACCCACAGGCTTCCATCACTTCAAGTTTCGCATCAGCGGTATCGGCACCGCCCGAAATCAAAGCACCGGCATGGCCCATGCGTTTGCCTGGAGGCGCAGTGACACCCGCGATGAAACCCACGATGGGCTTCTTCATGTTCGCCTTGCACCACATGGCGGCTTCTGCTTCGTCGGGGCCGCCGATTTCGCCGATCATGATGACGGCGTCGGTGTTCGGATCGTCGTTGAAGAGGCGCATCACGTCGATGTGCTTCAGGCCATTGATGGGGTCGCCGCCAATGCCGACAGCGCTGGATTGGCCAAGACCAATTTCCGTGAGCTGAGCAACGGCTTCATAGGTCAAGGTGCCGGAGCGCGACACCACGCCAATGCGGCCTTTGCGGTGGATGTGGCCAGGCATGATGCCGATCTTGATTTCATCTGGCGTGATGAGGCCAGGGCAGTTGGGGCCGAGCAGCAAGGTTTTTTTGCCGCCTTTGGCTTCTTTGACCTTCATCTTGTTGCGCACTTCCAGCATATCTCGCACGGGAATGCCTTCGGTGATGCAGATGGCGAGGTCGAGGTCAGCCTCCACAGCCTCCCAAATTGCAGCAGCAGCACCAGCAGGTGGCACATAAATGACACTGACGGTCGCGCCCGTGGCGCTGGAGGCTTCTTTCACGCTGGCGTAAATAGGGATGCCTTCGAAGTCTTCGCCTGCCTTCTTCGGGTTCACGCCGGCGACGAAGCAGTTTTTGCCATTGGCATAGTCACGGCACATGCGGGTGTGGAACTGGCCCGTCTTGCCAGTGATGCCTTGGGTAATGACTTTGGTGTCTTTGTTGATCAGGATGGACATGTTGATTTCCTTGAATTCTTGGGGCTCTGTGGATGGCGCGCTTTACTTCAGCGCCGCCATCACCTTCTGCGCGGCCTCGGCCATGGAGTCGGCGCTGATGATGGGCAGGCCACTCTCGGCCAGCATCTTTTTGCCCAAGTCTTCGTTGGTGCCCTTCATGCGCACCACCAGCGGAACGGTGAGGTTCACTGCCTTGCAGGCGGCGATGACGCCGTCGGCAATGGTGTCGCAGCGCATGATGCCGCCGAAGATGTTGACCAGAATGGCCTTGACCTTGGGATTGGCCAGCATGATCTTGAACGCTTCGGTGACCTTCTCAGCGGTGGCACCACCGCCCACGTCCAGGAAGTTGGCGGGTTCGCCGCCGAACAGTTTGATGGTGTCCATGGTGGCCATGGCCAGGCCTGCGCCGTTGACCAAGCAGCCAATGTTGCCATCGAGCTGGATGTAAGCCAGGTCGAACTTGCTGGCTTCGATTTCGGCAGGGTCTTCTTCGTCCAGGTCGCGGTAGGCGACGATTTCGGGATGGCGGAAGAGGGCATTGCTGTCGAAGTTGAATTTGGCGTCCAACGCTTTGATGTTGCCGTTGCCTTCAAGGATCAAAGGGTTAATCTCGGCCAACGAGCAGTCGGTGTCCATGTAGCACTGGTAGAGCTTTTTGAACACGTCGATCGCTTGGGCTTGCGAGGCGGCGGGTACGCCAATGCCATTGGCGAGCTCCGTTCCTTGCGCGTCGGTCAATCCGGTCGCGGGGTCAATGAAAACCTTGAGGATTTTCTCGGGGGTGGCGTGGGCCACTTCTTCGATGTCCATGCCGCCTTCGCTGGAAGCCATCATGGCCACTTTTTGTGTAGCGCGGTCGGTCACTGCAGCGACGTAGTACTCTTTTTTGATGTCGGCGCCTTCTTCGATCAGCAAGCGACGCACCTTTTGACCCTCAGGGCCGGTTTGATGGGTTTTGAGTTGCATGCCGAGAATTTCCGTGGACAACTTCTTCACATCGTCCATCGACCGCGCGAGCTTCACGCCGCCGCCTTTGCCCCGGCCGCCGGCGTGAATTTGTGCTTTCACAACCCAGACCGGGCCGCCCAGCTTCTGAGCCGCCTCGGTGGCTTCAAGCACGCTGAACGCGGGATAGCCGCGCGGAACAGGTACGCCAAACTGGCGCAAGATTTCTTTGCCTTGGTATTCGTGAATCTTCATCGTGGGCTTTCTTAATCGAGGGAAGTAAAAGTAAAAGAAATAAATCGATTGGGGCGGTCAATGTGACGGGTCGCTGGTCGGCTTATACCAGCGTGGGTAGTAGCGCTGCACGGCGGGCGCGTCTTCCTTGAGCGCATGGCAACGATTGATCTGAAAGGGGGGGGCGTCTTCAACCGCGTCTTCCCGAATGTCCATCACGTCGCCAGCGAAGGCTTGAACCACCGCCGTGGGTAAGACCTGGGTCAACTCTGTGATGTGGGTACACCCGCGCACGCCGCCCAACCGAGCTTTCACGTTGGAACAAAAGCCTTTGAGCAAATTCAAACCCACCAGCTGCGAGTAGGCGTCGCCATGCTGATCGCACAGTCCTGTGTAGGGCATCCAGTTGGTTTGTGCGCCAGACTCCAGGATGTTGAATTGCTCGTCGATCACCACTCGAAGCGTCATGTCGTGGATGGGTTGGCCTGCCGGCCTGATGCCCCCAGCCAGCCTAGCGTCACGGGTTTTGATGTCGCAAATGTGAGCGTCAACTTCCCACAAGCCATCTCCGCGGGAGAACACCTGCACATCGATACTTCGACGGTGCTTGAGTGCGCGGTGAGGGGATGCGGTGGGCAGGACCATCGGTTGTAGTGTGAAACGGAGCTGGCGAAAAAACACGCTGGTTTTGCCACCACCATCTGCGTGTCGCAAACACGGCCGACGGGGATACCAAGCAGTTACCAAGCGAAACAGCCGAGCAATGTAGCATGTTGCGTCGCCACATGGCGTGGTGCCTCGAGCAACATGCCCCGCCACAGTGACGCACTTAACGGCCCCAACGTTCTTCACCCCGAATCGTCGTCGGGACCTCGGGCCTGTTCTTTGCCCACGTTTCGCAGCACGCGCCGCACCACGTCTGCGGAGAAACCCCGTTGGGTCAAGAACCGCGCCTGCTTGGCCGCTTCAGCGGCACTGGTCGGCAGATTTGCAAATTTACGTGCCCGAACGTCCCGCGCTCGATCAGCCTCAGACGCTTGCAATGCCAATTCGGCATCGGGCGGCAGGCCAAGTTGATGGCTGGCCAACTCCTGCCGAATACGCAGATTGCCAAAACGCTGTGCGCGAACGTGGACTCGACTTTGCAAGAATCGGCTGTCGCTGAGGTAACCCTGCGCGATCAACCAGGCCAGCGTCTCGTCCACAACGGCAAGCCAATCGGTTGTGTTTGCATCATCAGCAACGTGATCGTTTGCCGCTAGCAAAGCGGCTGCTTGTAAAACACGGGCGTGGCGCAGTAGTTTTTGGCGCAACTCGCTGACACTGTGTTCCCGCTGCGCGAGCCACTGCACGCCCCGGGCACGCATACTGGCGGGCTGCTTTATTCGGCCTCGGGGTTTCATGGCATCTGAGCGGCCCGCCCGTGTCCTTTAGGATGCGCCGCACAATTTGTTGGACGTATCCTTTACTCTTTCGCAGCTTTTGTCTTGGCCGCTTTGGCCTCTACCGCAACCGCATCTGCCGCACCAGGCAACAGCGGGATGCCCAACTCGAGCCGTACTTTGTTTTCAATTTCGACGGCCAGGTCACGGTTTTCGCGCAAAAATTCGCGGGCGTTGTCCTTGCCTTGACCAATTTTTTCACCGTTGTAGGCGTACCAAGAACCGCTCTTTTCCAGCACCTTGGCTTCGACGCCCATGTCGATAATTTCACCTTCGCGGCTGATGCCTTCGCCGTAAAGAATGTCGAACTCGGCGGTTTTGAAGGGCGGCGAGACTTTGTTTTTGACCACTTTCACTTTGGTCTCGTTGCCTATGACTTCTTCGCCTTTTTTGATGCTGCCAATGCGACGGATGTCCAAACGCACCGAGGCATAAAACTTCAAGGCATTGCCGCCAGTGGTGGTTTCGGGCGAACCGAACATCACACCAATCTTCATGCGAATTTGGTTGATGAAGATGACCATGGTGTTGGTCTTTTTGATGGTGCCAGTGAGTTTGCGCAAAGCTTGGCTCATCAAACGAGCCTGCAAACCCGGCAAAGAGTCCCCCATCTCGCCTTCAATCTCGGCCTTGGGGGTCAGTGCGGCGACGGAGTCAATCACCACCAAGTCAACTGAACCAGAACGCACCAAAGCGTCGACAATTTCCAGGGCTTGTTCGCCAGTGTCGGGCTGGCTGATGAGCAGTTCTTGTAAGTTGACACCAAGCTTCTGCGCGTAGCCTGTGTCCAAAGCATGTTCTGCGTCAATAAAGGCACAGGTGCCGCCGAGTTTTTGCATCTCAGCCACCACTTGAAGCGTCAACGTGGTTTTGCCGCTGGACTCCGGGCCGTAAATCTCGACGACGCGGCCACGGGGCAGGCCACCGACACCCAGTGCGGTGTCCAGGCCCAAGGATCCGGTGGAGACAACTTCAATGTCTTCAATCACCTCACCTTCGCCGAGGCGCATGATGGAGCCCTTGCCAAATTGTTTTTCAATTTGAGCGAGCGCTGCCTGCAAGGCTTTGGCTTTTTCGGTGTTGAGTGCGGCGGCGTTGTTGGCGTTGAGGTTTTTGACAGGTGCATCCATGGCGGGTCTCCAGCTGAAGTGGGGTCATTATGGCAAAAGCTGGATGTTTGTACAGTAGTCCGGTGGGTTTTTCGAAAAATAGTTCTTCGGGTCTGCAGCGATGGATAGACCGGCAAACAGCCGCCAGAATTTTGGGGAACAACAAATACCGATGGAGACAAACCCATGCGCATCCTGATCGCCGAAGATGATCAAGTGCTGGCCGACGGCCTGGTGCGTTCATTGCGCAACCTCGGCTACGCCGTCGACCAAGTCAGCAGCGGTTTGGAGGCGGATGCTGCGCTGGCGTCGCACGAATTTGATTTGGTGATTTTGGATTTGGGCTTGCCCAAACTGCACGGGCTGGAGGTGCTGCGCAAGCTGCGTGCGCGCGGTGCCGCGCTGCCCGTGCTGATTCTCACGGCGGCCGACAGTGTGGAGCAACGCGTCAAAGGCCTGGACCTGGGTGCCGACGATTTCATGGCCAAACCGTTCTCGCTGCAAGAGCTGGAAGCCAGAGTGCGCGCCTTGACCCGGCGTGGGTTGGGCACAGCATCCACCGTCATCAAACATGGCCCACTCACATTTGATGCGACAGGACGTGTGGCCTATATCAACGATCAGATGATTGAGCTGTCAGCCCGCGAGCTGAGTTTGCTTGAAGTGCTGTTGCAACGTACAGGTCGGCTGGTCAGCAAGGACCAACTGGTGGAACGGCTGTGCGAATGGGGGGAAGAGGTGAGCAACAACGCGATCGAGGTATACATCCATCGTTTGCGCAAAAAGATAGAGCAAGGCCCGGTGCGCATCGCCACGGTACGTGGCCTGGGTTACTGCCTGGAAAAAATCGCGGGCTGACACACACGGAATGGCACGCGCACAACGCTCGTTGTTCGGCGAGATCCTCGATTGGATGCTCGCGCCGCTGCTGTTGTTGTGGCCCATGAGCGTGGCCCTGACCTGGTTGGTCGCCCAGGGCATTGCCAACAAACCCTTTGACCGCGAGTTGGGTGAAATCGCACGCACCCTTTCCAAGCATGTGGTCGTTCAACCCCGCAGCGCAGCTCAGGAGGGCGCAGCGGCGGTGTTCACGCTGCCCCCCCAGGCCGCCGATATCTTGCACGCTGACGAATCCGACGAGGTCTACTACCAAGTACTTGGCCTGCGTGGCGAATGGCTCAGCGGAGACAAGGCCTTGCCGGTGCCCACGGTCGACGAAAAAACCGTCCTCGGTGAGCTGCGATTTCGCGATGATGTTGTGCGCGGGGAAGAAGTTCGAATTGCGTTTATGTGGGTAGACCTGCCCGCCCGCGGTGAACTGACGGGCCCCTTGATACAGGTCGCGGAAACCAAAAACAAGCGATCTCAACTCGCCACGGAAATCATCAAAGGTGTGATGCTGCCGCAGTTCGTCATCCTGCCCTTGGCAGTGCTGTTGGTGTGGCTGGCATTGACGCGCGGTATTGCGCCACTGAATGAACTGCAACAACGCATACGCAAGCGCGATAGCGGCGACTTGAGCCCGATCGACGAGGGCGAAGCGCCTGAAGAAGTCGCGCCGTTGGTGGGCGCGATCAATGATTTGCTGGCGCGGCTCGACCAATCCATGCGCACACAAAAACACTTTCTGGCGGACGCCGCCCACCAGCTCAAAACACCATTGGCCGGCCTGCGCACCCAAGCCGAACTCGCACAGCGCGAAGTGGAGCAGGGCCAGGGGCGGCCAGACGCCACCGCCGCGATCACGGCCAGCCTGGCCCATATCGCCCGGTCCAGCCAAAACGCAGCCCACATGGTGAACCAACTGTTGTCCATGGCCCGCGCCGAGAACCAAGGCCCCAGCGCCCTGCACGACTGGGTGGATTTCACCGATTTGGCCGTGGAGGTGGTGCGCGATATGGTGCCCAAGGCCATGGAGTCACGCATTGATTTGGGCTATGAAGGCAACGACCCTGGCAATACGCCCGCCGCTCAAGCACTGCGCGTGCGCGGCAGCGCCGTCTTGTTGCGCGAGCTGTTGCGCAACCTGGTAGACAACGCGCTGAAATACACCCCGACAAACGGCACAGTCACGGTGCGGGTGTTGAACGACCCATTTGGACAGGTGGTGGTGGTACAGGTGGAAGATTCGGGGCCCGGCATTCCTGCGCAAGAACGTGAGCAAGTTTTTCAGCCCTTCTACAGAGCGTTGGGAACGCAAGTGGATGGGTCCGGCCTGGGGTTGGCCATCGTGCGTGAGATCGCCACCCAACACGGGGCCGAACTCAGCCTCTCGGATGCGCAGCCCGGCATTCGGCATCCCACTAGTTCAGGCGCGACCGATCTTGATCAACGGCCTCATGGCCCAGGTTCTTTGTTCACATTGCGTTTTCAAGCTCGATTGGCCCGCGACGTGGCTGATGGTGTAGCGCTGGCCTGAAAGCCACTCGGCGATGAAGGGCGAGGTGGCCCGATAGACTGCACGGCCACCACCGCCCAGCCCATGCCCACGATGACACTCAACCACCCTTCCCGCATTCCTTCTCGCGCCCGCGGTGCTGGCAACGCAAAGAGTGCAACTGTCGCGCCCATGGACCTGGCACTTCAAGGCGGGGGGTCACACGGTGCCTTCACTTGGGGCGTGCTCGACCGCTTGCTAGAATACGAATCTCTCAATATCGGTGCCATCTCGGGCACCAGCGCTGGTGCGATGAACGCCGCGGTGTTGGTCACCGGGTACGCGCAAGGCGGACGCGAGGGCGCGAGGCTGGCACTGCGCAACTTCTGGCGTGACATCAGCCACGCCGGGGCCATCTTCAGCCCCTTGCCTGGCAGCACCACATCCACCGCGAACAACCCGTTTTCGCTGGAAAACTCCCTGGGCTACCAATGGGCCAGTTCGTTCTTCCGTTCGTTCAGCCCTTACGAGTTCAATCCGCTGAACTTGAATCCGCTGCGTGACGTGGTTCAAAAGCACGTGCTGCCCCAGGCTTTGGTCAGCTGTGACATCGCCTTGTTCATCACAGCCACCAGCGTGCGCACCGGCCAAGCCCGTGTGTTCACAGCCAAAGACTTGAGCGTGGACGCGGTGCTGGCATCGGCCTGTTTGCCTTTTTTGTTCCAGGCGGTGGAAATCGATGGGGAACCTTACTGGGATGGCGGCTATACCGGCAACCCCGCCATCTTCCCGCTCATTTACGAAAGTCGATCCATGGATGTTCTGCTGGTGCGTATCAACCCCTTGCTACGAGAAGGGACGCCCACGCGCACGATGGACATCCTGGATCGGGTGAGTGAGATTTCGTTCAACGCGAGTTTGATCTCCGAAATGCGGGCCATCGCTTTTGTCTCCCGCTTGCTGCGTGAAGACCGACTGGAAGCGAGTCGCTACAAAGACCTGCGCCTGCACATGGTGGCCGACGACGACCACCTCTCCAACCTGGCACCGAGCAGCAAGTTCAACACCGATTGGGCGTTTTTGGAGCAGCTTTTTGAGCACGGTCGAAGTGCAGCCAGCACTTGGCTAGGTGCACACCGCAAAGACGTGGGAAAACGCTCATCGCTGAACCTAGAAGCCACGTTCTTGAGTGGCAAATCTAGTTGAGCCGATCTTAGTCCTGCACCAAGCGCTTGTTCCTGGCGATAGACATCAAGATGCCCAAACCCAGCCCCAACGTCACCATGGCCGTGCCGCCATAGCTGATGAAGGGCAGTGGCACGCCCACGACAGGCAAGATGCCGCTGACCATACCCATGTTGACGAACACATAGGTGAAAAAACTCAATGTGATCGCGCCTGCCATCAATCGGCCAAATACTGTCGGGGCTTGGGCCGCAATCATCAAGCCACGAATGATCAGGAAAGAAAAGCACATCAACAGCGCAATACAACCCACCAAGCCAAACTCTTCTGAGAAGGCGGCAAAAATGAAGTCCGTCGTTCTTTCTGGAATGAACTCCAAATGGGTTTGCGTTCCCTTCATGAAACCTTTGCCCCAAACGCCGCCCGAGCCGATGGCGATCATGCCTTGAAGAATGTGGAAACCTTTGCCCAAAGGGTCCTTGGTCGGGTCGAGCAAGGTGCAAACGCGGGTTTTCTGATACTCCTTCATGCCGTACCAATCCACGCCAGGTTGGCACAAGGCGTCGCCGTACCAAACCAATGCCCCAATCGCAACCACACCGAGCAGCATCACAGGGATGATGAGTCGCCAGGAGAGCCCCGCGAAGAAGATAACGAAGAGGCCAGCCGACAACACCAAGATGGCCGTGCCCAAATCGGGTTGTTTGAACACCAAACCCACGGGCAATAAAAGCAAGCCGGTGGCGACGACAAAGTCCAACAACCGCAGTTGACCCTCGCGGCGCTGGAACCACCAGGCCAGCATCAAGGGCGTCGCAATCTTTAAGATTTCGCTGGGCTGGATCACCGTCACGCCCAAATCTAGCCAACGGGTCGCGCCCTTTTTGGTGATGCCAAATAGCTCCGTGGCGATCAGTAAAACCACGCCCAATACGTACAAAGGCGGGGCCAGCGCCAAAAGACGCTGTGGCGGGATTTGCGCGACGACAAACAACAAGGTGCCGGCAATCAGCATGTTGCGTCCGTGGTCGATAAAGCGTGTTCCGTGGTCGAAACCCACCGAATACATGGTGAGTAGGCCCGCGATGGCCAAGAGAATCACCGCCGCCAAGAGTGGGCCGTCAAAACCACTGAATACCGGCGCTAAACGCTGCCACCGCGTGGGCTGCTCAAAACGAGATTTCACGGGGTAGCCCCTGGAAGGGATATGTCGGCAGCGCGGCGTGGTTTGCCCACGGGGCTGCTCGATTGCCCCTTTTGGGTCAAGGCGATGTCTTCTTCGCTGGGGTACTGGCCCAGCAAGGCATAGTCAAAAACACGGCGAGCGATGGGTGCTGCCGCCGCCGCACCGAAACCCGAGTTCTCAACGATCACGGCCAGCGCAATGGTGGGCTGCTCCAGCGGCGCAAACGCCATGTAAAGGGAGTGGTCGCGTTTGAACTCGTCCAACTTGCTGGCGTTGTAGCGCTCGTTCTGCCGGATACCCACTGCCTGGGCCGTGCCGGTTTTGCCACCCGAGGCATAGGGCGCGCCCATGAAAACCCGGGTGGAAGTGCCTTCTTGGGTGACACCGTGCAGCGCTTTTTTGATCAATTCCACATGCTCGGGCTTGAGTGGCAGCGGGGAAAGGGCATCGTTAGACAGCAACTTGCTCTCTTTGCTAACGGGGTCTATCAGCTCTCGCACCAATCGCGGTTTGTACCGCTGACCCCCCGAGACCAAGGTGGCCGTGGCGCTGGCCAGCTGCAACATGGTGAAGTTGTTGTAGCCCTGGCCGATACCCAGTGAGATCGTCTCGCCGGCATACCAACGCTGCATCTCGGGGCGGCTGAATTTTTGCTTTTTCCAGGCGGTAGAGGGCAAATCACCCGTCTTTTCACCTTTGATGTCGATGCCCGTTTCGCGACCAAAACCAAAGGGCTTGAGCTGGTCGTGCATCAAATCCACGCCCATGTCATTGGCCAAGGCGTAGTAGTAGACGTTGCTCGACTTGATGATGCTGCGTGCCATGTCTACCGGCCCCAGACCACCGTCACCGTGGCTGCGGAAGGTGTGGTTGCCAAACTGGTAGCTGCCACCGTCGAAAGTGATTTGATGGGCCTCACGTTTGCCGGTGTTCAGCGCGGCGATGGCCATGAAGGGCTTGTAGGTTGAGCCCGGTGGGTAGGTGCCGCGCAGAGCCCGGTTGAGCAAGGGTTTGTCGATGGACTCGTTCAGCTCACGCCACGACTCCACGTCGATGCCATCTACAAACAGGCTGGGGTCAAACGTGGGCTTGCTGACAAACGCCAGGATCTCACCCGAGCGCGGATCCAGCGCGACCAAAGCGCCTCGTCGATCACCAAAAAGTTGCTCGACCAAGGCCTGAAGTTTGATGTCGAGTGACAGAACAACCGTGGCACCGGGTTTTGGTGAGCTGCTTTGCAAACGCCGCACAGCACGCCCCGCCGCGCTGGTTTCTACTTCTTCAAAGCCCGTCTTGCCATGCAGCGCCTGCTCGTAACTTTGCTCCACGCCGAGTTTGCCCATGTGGTCGGTGCCACGGTAGTTGGCTGCGTCGTCCGACTCTTCGATTTGCTCTTTTTCTTTGAGGTTGATGCGCCCGATGTAACCGACCACATGGCCGCCCACCTCCCCCTGGGGATAGCTGCGAAACAAACGTGCTTTGATATCCACCCCGGGGAAACGAAAACGCTGCGCGGTGAAACGGGCCACCTCCTCGTCGGTCAGGCGTGTGCGAATTGGCAAGGACTCAAACCGTTTGCTCTCATCGAGCAAACGCTTGAAACGTTTGCGATCACGCGACTCAATGTGAACCAGCTCAGCCAAACGGTTGATGGTGTCGTCCAAGTCGATGGCCTTGGACGGCGTGATCTCTAAGGTGTAAGCCGAATAGTTGGTGGCTAACACCACACCGTTTCGGTCCAGGATGGTGCCGCGGCTGGGCGGCAAGGGCAGCACCGCAATGCGATTGTTCTCGGCCTGGGTCGCCAGTTGTTCGTGTTGACGCACCTGCAAGTGCAAGAGTCGCGTCAGCAAAAGACCAAAACAAACCAATACAAACGCCGCAGCCGCCAACAACCGCAATCGAAAGCGGCGGTGTTCTTGTTCGGTGCTGCGCAGTTCGATCACGTTCGGGGGCTCAAAGGGGGCGGTTCTGGTCGCGATCAGGCGCGCGACGCTGCGGAGCCAACAGCAAAACACTGACCAAGGGCCACAACAACGCTTCAAAGAGTGGCGCCAATACCAAGGTCCACCCCGGCCACATACCCCCCACCAACAAACGCACGACAAACGAAACCGCGTGAGCCGCAGCGAACAATGGCAGGATTTGCAGCGCCTGGGTGCCCACCGAAAACCACAACAACCGCCTGTGGATGGTGATAGCGAAGTAGCTGAGCATGGTGTAGGCCAAAGCATGCTGACCCAACACCGCGCCATCGTGCACATCCATCAGCAAGCCGAAAACGAAAGCTGCACCGACCCCCACACGCCGCGCTTGGTGGACGTTCCAAAACACCAGCGTCAACGCCAGCAGATCAGGCATGAAAGGCACGCGCCCCAACGGCAACAGGTTGAACATCAAGGCGACCAGCAGCGTGCCCCAGACAAACAACGGGTTCGCTGGCAACAACAGCTGGTCGGCGCTGCGCGGCATGATCATGTCAACAGCCACTCCAATAGGCAACTCACCGCTTGGCCCCCTTTTTGGGGCTGGATGCCGCAGCAGCAGCTTCGACCGCTGTGGGCGGAGGCGGCATTTGTTTGGACAGTGGCTCGAGCAGCAGCACATGACGCAAGTTGTCGCTCGCGGCGGTCGGTGTCAACACCACGCGGGCAAAACTGTCTTGCGACTGTCGCTCCACAGACGCCACACGAGCCACCGTGAGCCCAGGTGGGTAAACACCATCGACGCCCGATGTCGTGAGCACATCGCCCACTTGGACATCGCTGCTGCTGGCAACAAAACGCAGCTCCAAACCACCCGCCGATCCGATCGGGCCTGCCACACCAAAAGCCGCACCACGCTGTTGGGTGCGGGTGTTCAGCAGCGGAATGGCAGCGTCCTTGTCGGTCAACAAAGTGACTTCCGACGTCAGCGGATAAACCCGCGTCACTTGGCCCACCACGCCTTGTTCATTGATCACCGGAGAACCCTCCACCACGTCATGTTGACGCCCCCGGTCCACCACCAACTTGCGTGAATACGGGTCGGCGGCCAGGTACAGCACCTCAGCCGCTTGTTGGCGCACTTGCAGCTTCGGGGCCAAAGCCAGCAACGCGCGCAAGCGGGTGTTTTCGGTCTGCAATGTTTCCACTTGAGCGCTGCGTTCAGCTTGTTCAGCCAGGGTGCGCTGCGCCTGCTGCTGCGACTCCTGGGCTTCTTGGAGGCTTCGAACATAGTCGCCGCCGCCTCGCCACAACTGAACGGGCACAAGCAGCAAACGTTGCACAGGATTCAACGCGGTGGCAATTACCGCACGCAAGGGCTGGGTGAGCTGAAAACGGGTGTCGGCCACCATCAAAAACAGGGCCAAGGCGGAACACAGCGTCAGTTTGGTCAGCGCCGACGGCCCCTGGCGAAAGAAGGGCGGCGGTGTGCGATCGAGTGTGCCCAAGGCCATGCTTGCTTATCGCGTTCGTGTTGGTGCGCTGGTAGAAGCGGTTGCGTGCAAAGGCCCGCCTGTGTACGAAGCCAGGAATTCAAATAGAAAAGAAAACAGCCGGCAACGTGCAAGACGTGCCGGCAGTGACGTTCAACTGAGTTGGATTTTATTCCGAAGTGAAGATGGAGCCCAAACGCTCCATGCGCTCCAGGGCCATGCCGCACCCGCGCACCACGCAAGTCAGCGGGTCTTCGGCAACCAATACCGGCAGGCCGGTTTCTTCCGCCAACAGGCGATCCAGGTCGCGCAAGAGGGCGCCGCCGCCGGTGAGCATCATGCCGCGCTCGGCAATGTCGGCACCGAGCTCCGGCGGGGTTTGCTCCAGCGCATTTTTCACCGCCGACACCATTTGGTTCAGCGGATCGGTCAGGGCTTCCAGAATTTCGTTGCTGCTGATGGTGAAGCTGCGCGGCACGCCCTCGGACAGGTTGCGGCCCTTGACTTCCATTTCTTTCACTTCGGAACCCGGGAAAGCGCTGCCTATCGTCTTTTTGATGGCTTCGGCGGTGGGGTCGCCAATCAACATGCCGTAGTTGCGACGGATGTAGTTGATGATGGATTCATCAAACTTGTCGCCGCCCACGCGGATGGAGCCTTTGTAAACCATGCCGCCCAAGGAAATCACGCCCACCTCGGTGGTGCCACCGCCAATGTCCACCACCATGGAGCCGCTGGCCTCGGACACAGGCAAGCCCGCGCCAATGGCCGCCGCCATGGGTTCTTCGATCAAATACACCTCGGAGGCACCCGCATTCAACGCCGACTCACGAATCGCGCGGCGCTCCACTTGGGTGGAGCCGCAGGGCACACAAATGATGATGCGCGGGCTGGGTCGCAGCACCGAGCGCGGGTGCACCATCTTGATGAACTGCTTGAGCATTTGCTCGGTGACGGTGAAGTCGGCAATCACGCCGTCTTTCATCGGTCGAATGGCCTCGATGTTGCCTGGCACCTTGCCCAGCATGGCCTTGGCTTCATGGCCGACGGCTTGGATGGTTTTCTTGCCGTTGGGGCCGCCCTCGTGGCGAATGGAAACGACCGACGGCTCGTCCAGAACGATGCCCTTGCCGCGAACGTAGATCAGGGTGTTGGCCGTGCCCAAGTCAATGGCCAAGTCCGTCGAAAAATGGCGACGAAATAATTCAAACATGGTGTTTATGAGGTGCTTCGCGCCAAAGGAGGCCGCGAAGCAGCATTGATGGTCTTGTTATTTCAGAACCAACGGCTGCGCGTGGACAACAAAGAAGGCGCGGCCGTCGGCGGGAGGGTGAAGAATTCTTTGGGGTAACGCAATGCAGGAAAAACGACCCAAGCAAAACACAAGGTGGCACTTGGAAATAACTAGGGATAATACCCGATCAAGCTGAATTCCCCCGGGTTTTGCCGGACAAGCAGGCGCAAGCCCAAGGGCCCACCACCGGAACATCAGCCCTCCCCAATTCACTCTTCAAGAACTTCTTCACCATGGCTTTGAGTTCACAAGATGTCAGCCGCATCGCCCAGTTGGCGCGGCTGGAGTTAGCGTCCGACGAACAAGCCGTTTTGCTGTCGCAGCTCAACGGTTTTTTCAGCATCGTTGAGCAAATGAGTGCCGTGGATACGCGGGGCGTAGAGCCGCTGTACACCCCCCTTTCGGCGGTGCAGCAAGTGGCTCTTCGTTTGCGCGACGACAACGTAACCGAGGTAGATCAGCGCTCCCTCAATCAACGCAGCGCCCCGGCCGTCGAAGATGGTTTGTTCTTGGTACCCAAGGTGATGGAATGAACAAGGCATTGCACCAATTGGGCGTGGCGGAACAGTCGCAATTGCTGGCCGAGAAAAAGGCTTCAAGCGTCGAAATCACGACACATTTTCTCGATCGAATTACCGAGTTCGAACACCTTGGGGCGTGGTTGCATGTTGCCGCCCGTGACGCCGCGTTGGGGCAGGCGCGCGCAGCCGATGCCCAGCGAGCAGCAGGGAAAAACAGTCCGCTGCTGGGCATCCCGCTCGGTCACAAGGATATTTTTGTGACCCAAGACATGCCCACCACGGCGGGCTCGAAAATGTTGAGCGCTTACCAAAGCCCGTTTGATGCCACCGTGGTCAGTCGATTGGCCGGCGCGGGCATGGTCAACCTCGGCAAGCTCAATTGCGACGAGTTCGCCATGGGGTCGAGCAATCAGAACTCAGCCTACCGGCCAGTGAAAAATCCTTGGGATTTGAGCCGTGTGCCTGGTGGCTCCTCCGGCGGCTCAGCAGCCGCAGTGGCGGCCCGTTTGGTGCCCGCCGCCACGGGCACCGACACTGGCGGCTCTATTCGCCAGCCTGCGAGTTTTACCGGCATCACTGGCATCAAACCAACCTATGGCGTGTGCTCGCGCTACGGAATGATTGCGTTTGCCTCCAGCCTCGACCAAGCGGGGCCGATGGCGCACAGCGCGCAAGACTGCGCCTTGTTGCTGTCGGCCATGAGCGGGTTTGACGAACGTGATGCCACGAGCCACCCGCAAGCGGCTCAAGACTACGCGCAACAAATGCGTGAACCACGACCCCATGCCAGTGCGGGTAGACCGCTGCAGGGGCTTCGCATTGGTTTGCCGGAAGAATTTTTCCCCACCGCCTTGGCCGCTGACGTGAACAGTGCCATACGCAGTGCGCTGGCAGAGCTGGAAAAACTCGGGGCCGTCCTGGTACCCGTGAGCCTGCCCCGCACCGAGCTGTCCATTCCCGTTTATTACATCATTGCCCCGGCCGAAGCCAGCTCCAACCTGAGCCGGTTTGATGGTGTGCGTTTTGGTCATCGGGCCGCGCAGTACACCGACTTGATGGACATGTACAAAAAAAGCCGCGCCGAAGGGTTTGGGGCTGAGGTCAAGCGCCGCATCATGATCGGCACCTATGTGCTTTCCCATGGTTACTACGACGCCTACTACCTGCAAGCGCAAAAACTGCGCCGCATGATTGCCGACGATTTCCAACAAGCCTTCAAACAATGCGATGTGATCGCCGGCCCGGTCGCGCCCAGTGTGGCCTGGAAAGCCGGTGAGGGCATGGATGACCCGGTGAAAGCCTATTTGGCCGACATCTTCACGCTGCCCGCCAGCCTGGCCGGTTTGCCCGGAATGAGCGTGCCCGTCAGCCCAGGTGAAGGTGGCATGCCCGTGGGCTTGCAATTGATCGGCAACTATTTCCAAGAAGGCCAGTTGCTGCACACCGCGCATGCGCTGCAACAAGCGACTGACTGGCACCTGGTTGCACCGACAGGATTTTGAAGGTTTTGAGATGAGCAGCAGCAACAACACACCCCCACTCATCCGCGGCTATGAAGTGGTCATTGGCCTGGAAACCCACGCCCAACTCTCCACGCAGTCCAAAATTTTCAGCGGCTCAAGCACGCAGTTTGGCGCCGCACCCAACACGCAGGCCTCACCAGTTGATCTGGCTTTGCCCGGCACCCTGCCTGTGATGAACAAAGGCGCTGTAGAACGCGCCATTCGTTTCGGTTTGGCGGTGGATGCCAAGGTGGCCGAACAAAGTATCTTTGCCCGCAAAAACTACTTCTATCCTGATCTGCCCAAGGGCTATCAAATCAGCCAGTACGAAACGCCCGTGGTGCAAGGCGGGCACATTCGGTTTTTTGTGGGCGACAAAGAACACACCGTTCAACTTACCCGCGCCCATTTGGAAGAAGACGCTGGTAAATCACTGCACGAGGACTACGCCGGTCAAACCGGCATCGACCTCAACCGTGCGGGCACGCCGCTGCTGGAAATCGTGACCGAGCCCGACATGCGTGCCAGCATCGAAGCGGTGGAGTACGCACGTGCGCTGCATGCCTTGGTGGTGTGGTTGGGCATTTGCGACGGCAACATGCAAGAAGGCTCCTTCCGCTGCGATGCCAACGTGTCGGTACGCAAACCGGGCGCACCTTACGGTACACGCCGCGAAATCAAAAACCTCAACAGCTTCAAGTTTTTGCAAGCAGCCATCGACTACGAAATTCAATGGCAAATTGACTTGATCGAAGACGGCGGCCAGGTGCAACAAGCCACCGTACTCTTCAACCCGGACAGCGGCCAAACCCGCGCCATGCGCAGCAAAGAAGACGCGCACGACTACCGCTATTTCCCTGATCCGGATTTGCCGCCGTTGGTGATTTCGCCCGAATGGATTGCACAGGTTCGGGGCGACATGCCGGAGTTGCCCGCCGTGATGGCGCAGCGTTTTCAAACCGAATACGCTTTGCCCGCCTATGACGCGACCATGATGACGCAGAACAAATCGCTGGCGGCCTACTTTGAAGCGTCCGCGCGCGAATGCGGCCAACCCAAGCTGGTGGCCAACTGGTTGATGGGCGAAGTGTCGCGGCGTTTGAATGCGCAGCAACTGGAGATCGGTCAAAGCCCGGTGCCGGCCGCTGTTTTGGCATCGCTGATCAAGCGCATCAGTGACGGCACCGTGTCCAACAACGGGGCGAAACAAGTGTTCGATTCACTATGGTTGGACTCGGGTCAGTCTGTCGATGGCTTGATCGACAGCTTGGGACTGAAACAAATGAGCGACACCGGCGAGCTCGAGCGCATCCTGGACGAGGTGCTGGCCGCCAACGCCAAATCAGTAGAAGAATTCCGCGCAGGCAAAGAAAAAGCGTTCAATGCCCTGGTCGGTCAGGCCATGAAGGCCACCAAGGGCAAGGCCAACCCGGCCTTGGTTAACGAGGTGTTGAAGAAGAAGTTGGGCTGACTTTGACTGTGGCGCTCGGTGCGGGCGCGCTCGTTTGCGCCGCCTGAGGTGCGGGTGTTGGTGAGGGCAGTGGCCCCAAAGTCCCCGGCGCGGCACCTGCCCACAAACGCTTCAAACGCGTCAGTTCGACGTCATAGAGCGCATTGATTCGCACCAACTCCGCCTCTTGGTTTTGCACCAAAGAACGCTGGGCTTCCACCGCAGCGTCATTGGCATCCATTTGTTGGCGCAGCTTGGCAGGCAGTGGTTTGCCCTTGTAAAACTCGACCTCGTCCGTCAGCGGTTTGCGCTCGCCGGCCAGATCCGCCAAACGTCGTTCGGACCGGTCAAGTGATTTGCGCACATCGTCCAGCGCTGCCTCGCGGGCTTTGCGGTGGCTGGCTTCGTTGGGGTAGCGGCGCATCAGGTTGCGGTCGCGGCGCAAGGCTTCTTGTTGTGCAGCCAGCTGCTGCGCCTCTTTGCGTTCCCGGGCTTCATGTTCCGCCCGTTCCTCAGACGTCATGGAGGGTGGAAGAATGGTTTTGACCGTGCCGTCCGAATTGAGTACCCGCTGTTCCCGGGTGTGGCATTCACGGATGGGTCGGTCGGAGGTTAACCGTTTGCCGGAGCTGTCAACGCAGCTGTAAATGCTTTGTGCCAAGACGGCCTGGGGCATCACTGTCAACACCACAGCCAAAGCGCCATAGGTGACTAGCGTCAATGCAAGTCGCGGGCTGAGCATGGGGCGGGCGTGTATCTTCCGAGTCGGCATTCAAACTCCATAGCGGTCGCGGTACGCGCCCACCGCCGCGAGATGTGCGTTGAGTTGTGGGTCTTGCTGAACGCGGAGATACTGCATCAGATCGGCCAAAGTGGCAATCGCCACGACGGGCAGGCCAAGCTGGCTTTGCACAAATTGGGTTGCAGACTGTGTACTGTCGCCGGCTTTCTCCTGACGGTCCAGTGCGATGGCCACACCGCAGGGTGCGGCACCGGCCGCCTGAATCATGGACACGGACTCGCGCACCGAGGTGCCTGCGGAAATCACGTCGTCAATGATGAGCACCCGGCCTTGAACGGGTGCGCCCACCAAGGTGCCGCCTTCCCCGTGGTCTTTGGCCTCTTTGCGGTTGTAAGCAAATGGCACATTGCGCCCCAAACGTGCGAGCTCAATGGCCACGCCAGCAGCCAAGGTGATGCCCTTGTAGGCGGGGCCAAAGAGCATGTCGAACTGCACGCCACAGTCCAGCAAACGACGGGCATAAAATTCAGCGAGGCGGCCCAGCTTGGCGCCATCATCAAAGAGGCCCGCGTTGAAAAAATAGGGGCTGAGCCGCCCGGCCTTGGTCTTGAACTCACCAAACCGCAGCACGCCAGACTGCACGGAGAACGCAACAAAGTCCTGCGCAAGGGCCGCGTTAATCGGTGCAAGTGTTGATGGCTGTGTCATGAAAGAAACCTGTGTTCCGACTGATTTCGTTGAACCTGAACGGTATTCGCTCTGCAGCCACCAAAGGTTTTCAAGCCTGGGCCGAGTCCGTGGCCGCAGATTGTATGGGCGTGCAAGAACTCAAAGCCCAGGCCGAACATGTGCAAGGTCACTTTGATCAAGTGGCGGGCATGCAGGGCCATTTTCACTATGCCGAGAAAAAGGGCTACTCTGGGGTTGGTTTGTATGGCCGTGTCGAACCCAGTGACGTGCTGATCGGTTTCGGCTCGCCTGAGTTTGACCTGGAAGGCCGCTATGTAGAGGCCCGCTATGACAAACCCGGCCGCAAGTTCAGCGTCATCAGCAGCTATTTCCCCAGTGGCAGCAGCGGCGAAGACCGGCAAGCAGCCAAGTTCCGCTTTTTGGCCGAGATGGAACCTCATTTGGCCCGACTCAAATCAGAGCGCGAGTTCATCTTGGTGGGCGACATCAACATCGCCCACAAAGAAATCGACCTGAAAAACTGGAAGGGCAATTTGAAAAACAGCGGCTTCACACCCGAAGAGCGGGCATGGATGACCCAATTGCTTAACCCGAAAGAGGGCGTCGGTCTGGTCGACGTGTTTCGAACCCTGAATCAATCTCCGGAGCAGTACACCTGGTGGAGCCAACGCGGCCAGGCCTGGGCCAAAAACGTGGGGTGGCGGATCGACTACCACTTGGCCACGCCAGGCATTGCCGCTTTGGCCCGGCGTGAACACATCTACCTGGCCGAACGTTTCTCGGACCATGCACCCTTGGTCATTGACTACGAATTCAATCTCTGATGGGGTGGTATGCGGGCTGCGCCCCGCCAATGCCAGCAGCAAAGTCAGAACTCTGTCAGGGCGCCGAAGCCCCCGGATCCAATGGTTGCTGCAGACTGGCCCACCAAGAGGTGGCTTCAAGGCGCTCGATGAGCAGCGGCTGAAAACCCAGCGTCAACACCAGGTAGAGCATGAACAGTCCGATGGTTTGGATCAAACCTGAGCGCACCGCTGCCCAGGAAAGCCGCCGCTGGAGCCTTTCCCAAAGCAGCGTGCCCGTCAGGCTGGCGACCGCGGCTTCTGAAGGCGTTGTGATGCCCAAGTAAGCGACTGTGAAACTCAACAGCAAGGGGGCACACATGCCGCTGCCGTCGGAAAAGGCCTGAGCCGCTGGCCCCAAGAATTTTTTGGGGCCCCACCGGTGAACCAAGCCGATCAGGGCCATCAAGGTCACGCTGGCGCCGAACATGAGAATGGCGTACTCCATATCCGCTGCGATCCACCTGGATGGGAAGAACACAACGGCCATTGCAGCCACGACGGTGCACATCAAAAAAATGATGCGCCCATTCAGAATGTCTCGGTCATCGGTCTGAATCTGGACGTTGGTTTCGACAGAGGGGGCCGTTCGTCGCAACATTAAGGCCCCTAGCGAGGATAGACAGAGCAGGTACGCGGCCACCTCCTCCGACGGCATGAAGGGCTGGACGCCCAGAAAAGTCCACAGCAGAGTGGCTGTTGCAATGACGAAATGTGGCCGCTTCGTTTTCTTGCAAAGTGCGTCGAGCAAACAGCTCACACTGATCAACCCGAGCAATACTCCCGGAATCAAAAAGAGCAGCAACATATCGGCCACTCGCTCTTGCAGCAAGATGCCCGCAATCGCAACCACCGCCACTGCGGTCACCAGGGAGCGTTCAGAGCCCACGAAGGCATTCAAGGCATCCAGCAAGCGGGCCATCGCCTGCGTGCGCAACATCACGAGCGACTGCAGAACGAGCAGCCAAAACGCTAGCATCGCGTCATTTTGAATGATCGAAAAAAGTGTCAGCGGCATGGCCGACACCGCATCAAAGCTGGCCTGGTGGCCGCCTTTAATGCGGATAATCGCAAATATGACGGTGGATGCGCCCGCCGCTACCCAGGGGCGCTGCCCCTGGGCAATCAAAGCAAACAAGACCGCCCACATGAAGAGCGGCATGGTTTCAATCAGCCAAGTAGGAATACTGGTTCTCCATTCAACCTAGGGATGCTCTGCATCACTTTTGAGAATCGGTGGTCGTGCGGATCGGGATGGGCTACAGGGCGTTTTTCCTGCCAACAGCGCTGCCATTGGCAAGAAAAACAACGCCCTAGACCGCCCGAGTCCGCAAGGAGTGATGCACAGGTTCCCTAGATTCAAGTGCTCAAAAAACGTGCTCCCCACCCAGGGTACCAAACCCTTCGGCCAAATATGGCTGAATCACTGTTTTTGGCCTTATTGTTCAGCATCGGCAGGATCACTTTCGGTGACTGGGTCTGTGCAGATTGAGAACCAACATCGGGACTGGCCCGAATTTGTAGTGATGAGAGAACGCCGGGCTGTTCTCAGGTTTTCACATACCCTTCAAGGGGGCCTGGCGCATGGCGGCATGCCTGGGAGCGCTCGGTACAGTTCGCTACCGGCGCACTCCCTCTATCGAATCCCCTGATGGCCTAGCAACTACGCGTCAAGCAGAATCGCCCATCGAACTGGAGAATAGAATGGAAAAAACTTGGCTCAAACACTATCCGGCGGGCGTGCCGGCCACGATCAACGTGGAGCAGTACCCCTCTTTGGTGGCGCTGATGGAAGAGAGCTTTAAAAAGTTCGGCAGCCTTGCGGCTTACAAATTCATGGGTAAAACCATGACGTTTGCGCAAGTGGACGAAGCATCCCGCGCCATGGCTGCTTATCTGCAGTCTTTGGGTTTGGTGCGCGGTGACCGTGTGGCACTGATGATGCCCAACGTGCCGCAATACCCTGTCGCCATCGCAGCGGTGCTGCGCGCCGGCTTTGTGGTGGTCAACGTCAATCCGCTTTACACGCCCCGCGAGTTGGAGCACCAACTCAAAGACTCAGGCGCAAAAGCCATCATCATCATTGAGAACTTTGCAACAACCCTGCAGCAATGCATCAGCAGCGTTCCCACCAAAAAAATCATTGTTACCGCCCTCGGTGACATGCTCGGCTTCCCCAAAAGCTGGATCGTCAATTACGTTGTCCGCAAAGTGAAGAAGATGGTGCCGGCGTTCGAATTGCCTGGCGCCGTTCGCTTCAACGACGCTCTCTCTCAAGGCCGAGGCAGCACGTTCACACCCGCCAAGACAGGCCCGGACGATGTGGCAGTGTTGCAGTACACCGGCGGCACGACAGGTGTCAGCAAGGGCGCCGTACTGCTCAACCGCAACCTGGTGGCCAATATTCTGCAGTGTGAAGCCTGGTACCAACCTGCGCTCAAACGCATCCCGCAAGGCGAGCAAATTCTCACCGTGTGTGCACTGCCGATCTATCACATCTTCGGCTTCAATACGAATGTGATGCTGTCCATGCGCATGGGGGGCTGCAACCTACTCATCCCCAACCCGCGGGATTTGCCCGCCATGTTCAAAGAATTGTCACGCGAGAAGTTTCACAGTTTTCCTGCGGTCAACACACTCTTCATGGCCATGGCCAACCATCCCGACTTCAACACGGTGGACTGGAGTTCTTTGAAGATTTCAGTCGGTGGCGGCATGGCGGTGCAAAGTGCAACGGCCAAACAGTGGCTGGAAAAAACCGGCTGCGCGATCATCGAAGGCTATGGCCTGTCGGAGACATCGCCTGTGGCCTCCACGAATCCGGTAGACATCAACACTTACAGCGGCAACATCGGTGTACCCATGCCCAACACCGACATGAAGCTGTTGGACGACGACGGCAACGAGGTGGCACTGGGCGAGCGGGGCGAGATCGCCATCAAGGGCCCGCAGGTCATGGCCGGCTACTGGCAACGCCCTGATGAAACCGCCAAGGTCATGACGGCCGATGGCTTCTTCCGCACTGGCGACATTGGCGTGGTGGATGAACGCGGTTTCTTCAAGATCGTGGACCGCAAGAAAGACATGATTTTGGTCAGTGGCTTCAATGTCTACCCGAATGAAGTGGAAGATGTGGTCACCCAAATGCCCGGGGTGCTGGAATGCGCAGCCGTGGGGGTGGTGGATGCCAAAGCAGGCGAGGCGGTGAAACTCGTCATCGTCAAGAAAGACCCATCCATCACCGAAGCCGATGTGCGCGCCTATTGCGAGGTCAACCTCACTGGATACAAACGGCCCAAAGTAGTGGAGTTCCGTACCGATTTACCCAAATCGCCCGTAGGGAAAATTTTGCGCCGGGAGTTGCGCGACAAAACCTGAGCGACGTTGTTGTGAGGCACACTGCGGGCCCGCCTCCTAGCGCTTGACACTCGCCTGCCTCCATGCCGCCCCGCTTTTACTTGCCTCAGCCACTGCACAGTGGTGAACAAATTGAGTTGCCCGCTGGCGCGAGTCGGCATGTGCAGGTGCTGCGGCTGCAGCCTGGGCAACCATTGATCATGTTCAACGGCCAAGGCGGGGAATGGGAAGCAGAGGTGGTCCAGATGGGCCGACAAACCGTCGCTGTGCGGTTGGGCCTTGAACACCGGCCGCAGCGCGAGCTTGGGCTTGCTATCACCCTGGCCTTGGGCATGCCGGCCAACGACCGCATGGACACCGTGGTGGAAAAAGCGGGGGAGCTCGGTGCATGCTGCATTCAGCCTTTGATGTGCGAGCGTTCCGTGCTTCGCCTGCAAGGCGAACGAGCACAAAAAAAACAAGCCCACTGGCAGGCGGTAGCTGCATCGGCCAGTGAACAATGTGGGCGGACCTCGGTCACCGAAATTCAAGCCGTTCGCAGTGTGAGAGATTGGCTCGCATCGATTTCAAAAACACCCGAGCCGGACGCGCAGCGGTGGCTGCTCAGCCCCACATCACCAACCGAGTGGCACCCGCAGCTGGCGATATCGGCGTCGAGCTTGTTATTTTTGAGCGGGCCCGAAGGCGGGCTCAGCGCAGAGGAAGAGGATTTGGCAAAAAAACAGGGCTTCATCCCCGTGTCGCTCGGCCCCCGCGTGCTGCGGGCGGACACCGCGCCCTTGGCGGTTCTGGCAGCGCTGGCTTTGTCAAACGCAGACAGGCGGTGAAGGTTCAATAGCTGATTCATGGGCACGCCCATGGCCATGCATGGTTCTGTCATGCCCGTCGGGTGAGAATGCGACTCTTCCAACCATTCGAGAGGTATCACATGGGTTTGCTTGATTCAATTTTGGGTGCCGCACTGAATCAGGGCGGCGGCCAGTCCCAGGGCGGTGGTTTGAGCGGTGTGCTGGGCAGCATGCTCGGTGGTGGTCAAGGCGGTGGCGGGCAAATGGCCTTGCTCAACATCGTGCTCGGGATGCTGGCCAACAAAGGCGGTGGCGCAGCGGGCGGTGGTGGCATGGGTGGTTTGGGCGACTTGCTCAGCAAGTTTCAGCAAGGCGGCCTCGGTGATGTCGCCGGTTCGTGGGTAGGCAAAGGCGAGAACATGCCTATTTCGGGCGACCAACTGCAGTCGGTGCTGGGTTCGGACATGGTTGCCGCCATTGCGGCCCAATTGGGCATGTCGCAAGGGGACGCGGCGGCTCAGTTGTCGCAACTGCTGCCGGAGGTGGTTGATCGCGTCACACCGCAAGGCCACGTGCCTGACAACGGTTTGGGCGACATCAGCGACTTGCTGAGCCAGTTCACGCAGCGCTGAGCGGCGTTGTTATCAAGATGAAGAGGTGGGCGGCTCGCCTCGTGTGGCGCCGCCCCGCATCGATCCGGCCACCAAATCAAAACGATAGAGTCGGCATTCAATCGGGCCATTCCACATCGGTACGCGTCTGGACTCCTTCAGTCGCATGCTTGAAGCCAGCTTCATGTCGGGGCTGAGCACATAAGCGGTCCAGCCTGCTGCATGCTGGGTGTAGGCGCGTTTCCAGTGCGCTGCCAGGCGCGGGAAAAAGTCGTCCGGGGTGTCGCGGTCCTCGTTGGAGGCGCGAGCCGCTTTACCACTGACCTCGATGCGCTCGCCATAGGGTGGGTTGATCATCAAGGTGCCCGGTAAACCCTCGGGCAAATCTGGGGCAGGGCGCTCCAAGGCATCGCCACCATTGAAGGTGATGTATAGCTCAACCCCAGCGCGCTGTGCGTTACGTCGCGCAAAGTCAACCATGCGGAAGGACACGTCGCTCGCATAGATGGGCACAGGGCAAGCATGGATGGCGGCTTGAGCGCGCTGTTTGAGTTGTTGCCACTGAATGCGCATGTCCTCTTCCATGAAGGGCAGCAATCGCTCAAAGGCGAAACGGCGCTTGAGTCCCGGCGCCACACCACAAGCAATTTGCGCCGCTTCAATGGCAATGGTGCCGGAGCCACAACACGGGTCGTGCAAGGCACCGCCCGCTTCGGGCGTGCCGCGCCAACCAGCGGCAGCCAGCATGGCGGCCGCGAGGGTTTCTTTCAAAGGCGCATCCCCTTTATCTTCACGCCAGCCGCGTTTGAACAAGGGCTCACCTGAGCTGTCGACGTACAAAGACGCGCGCTCGGGCCCAAGGTGCAGCAACAGCGGTAAGTCGGGGTGACGCGTGTCGACGCTGGGGCGCTCGTTGAACTGTTCTCGCATGCGGTCACAGACACCGTCTTTGACCTTCAAGGTTGCAAAGTTCAAGCTGTGCAGGGGACTGTGTTTCGCGGTCGTGTCGATACGCAAGGTGTGTTCGGGTGTGATCCACTGGGCCCAATCGACGCCCATCGCCAACTCATAAATGTCCTGTTCATTTTGGTAGGGGCCTTCAGCCACCTCCACCAGAACCCGCTGCGTCAAGCGGCATTGCAGGTTCAGCGTCATGACTTCCAAGGGACCACCTTCCAGGCTGATCCCGCCCCGCGCCGTGAACAAATGGCTGTCGGGCAACACACGCTGCACTTCTTCAGCCAGCAACTCTTCTACGCCTGCAGCGCAGCTCAATCGGGTGCGTAGCGTATTCACCCAAAAGGCAAAGGCTTTCGTGAGAGGAGATCTGAATGTTCATGTGAGGTTGCAAGCGGAATAAAGCGGTCAATTGCCGTTTCTAGGTCAT
>JBJOQO010000027.1:0-35500 GCA_046049865.1 Pseudomonadota bacterium
TAGCGGCTGTTGATCGGTAGAAAACCGCGAATTATAGAGACGCGGTTTTTTGCGTTGCCTGGCCCAGGCTGCTAGGACAGGACGGGTTGGTGCGGGCCGCTGCGTTGAATGGGCTTGACGCATTCATTATTTGGGAATATATTCCCAAATAATGAATGCCAAAGACCCATCCCACTTGGGGTTGAATCAAGCCATCTTGAGGTTGCTGCGTCCCCTTTGTCGCTTGCTGCTGCGCCACCGGGTGTCCTTCAGCGCATTTGAGGAGTTGGCCAAACAGGTTTATGTCCAGGTCGCCATGGAAGAGACCGACGCAGCGGTCAAAGCGACCCAATCGCGCGCTTCTGTGGTGACGGGCTTGACTCGCAAGGAGGTGCAGCGTTTGTTGTCGATCCCGGCAAGCCTGCATGCGGTGACCGACGAGAAACACAACCGCGCCGCGCGCGTGCTGACCGGTTGGCTCAGAGATCCGGATTTCCACGACCCGAATGGCCAGCCCAAAGCCTTGCCCTTGGGGCCAGGCCCCGACAGTTTCGCGGCCTTGGTGAGGCGATACAGCGGTGACATGCCCATGCGTGCGGTGCTGGACGAGTTGTTGGCGACCGGTGCCGTGTGCCAACAAGCCGATCAATCGTTGACGCTGGCGGCGCGCGGTTATGTGCCCAGCAAGGACGCCGCACAAAAGCTGGCGATTCTGGGCAGCGATGTGGCCGACTTAATTGCAACCATCGACCACAACCTCCAGCACGGGGAGCAGGATCCGCGCTTTCAGCGCAAGGTGATGTACAGCAGCTTTCCGGCGATTCATGCCGGCGAGTTCAGAAAGCTCAGCGCCAGCGCTGCGCAACGTTTGCTTGAAAAGCTGGACTCTTGGCTCAGCGAGCACGGTCAAGCCTCCCCAACCGATGCGCCGACGTCCGAGGTGCGTTTGGGGCTGGGCATTTTTTATTTTGAGGAGCCGATGGCTCCGACTTCGTCCAAGGAGAAATGACATGAAGTTTCAAAAATATGTGTTGGCCGCGACCTTGGCTGGAGTGGCATTGATGGTGGCTTGTGGCGGGGGCGGCGCAGGCTCGGAAACCGGCGGTATCAGCGGTACGGGCGGTGTGGGCGATGGCGGCAGCGTGAACAGCGGGGTGGCCTACGGCGCCATCACAGCGTTTGGCAGCGTTTGGGTCAACGGGGTGCGCTACAAGTCCAGCGCAGCAACCATCAAAATTGACGATCAACCGCGCCCGGAAGGTGATTTGCGAATTGGCATGGTGGTGCGCGTAGAAGGTTCGATCAGTGACCAAACGGCCGCCTCCATCACGGTGGATGACGCGATGAAGGGGCGTGTAGAGCAGATTCTTGACGCTAACCGCTGGGTGGTGATGGGACAAACGGTGCATATCGACGCCCAACAAACACGCTTTGAGAACAATGCCGTGGCTGCGGTCGGTGACTGGGTCGATGTCCACGGCCTGGTGGTGGGCGATGGTGTGGTCGCAGCCAGCTACATTGAGCGCAAGGCCTCACCCGCGGTGCCATCGTTTGCGGTCAAGGGGCTTGTAAAAAATCACAACCTTTCGGCTCAAACCTTTCAGGTAGGCACCCTGACGGTGCAGTACAGCGCTGCCACTCGTAACGACATGCCCACCAGCGCCTGGAACGGCCTGCAAGTCGATGTCAAAGGCACGGCCTGCGCGGCAACGCCAGTGTGCGGCACCTTGACGGCCAGCAAGGTGGAGCCGGCGGGTGCGGTGCTCGGGGCGGCCAGCCAGGCTGAGATAGAAGGGTTCGTTTCTGCCGTGTCTGCCAGCGGCTTCACGCTTGGAAACCAAAGCGTTCTGACCAACGCATCCACACGATATGAGGGAGGTGTCGCTGCCGATGTGTTGGTGGGCAGCAAAGTGGAGGTCGAAGGAGTCGTCTCCGCCGGTGTACTGACCGCAACCAAAGTGTCCTTCCGCGACGCCATTCGTTTGGAAGGGGACGTGCAATCAGTGAACCTTAGCAATGCCACGGTGACCTTGGCTGGGCTGCCGGGCCTGAGCGTGCAGGTCAATCTCAACACCGAACTCAAAGGCGGGCTGTCTGGGCTTGCTTCACTGTCCGTCGGCAATCACGTGCGGGTACGCGGTCGCACTGGCGTTGGGAATGTAGCGGTGGCCACAGAGCTGGAGCGGCGCTCCACTTCGTCCGACGCCCGCGTCATCTTACAAGCCCCCGTGATTGCAGTGACTGCGCCCACGAGCTTGACGTTGCAGGGCGTGGAGGTGAACACGGGCAGCATTGCTGAAAGCGATTTCAAGAGCGTGTCTGACACCGTGATCGGTCGTGCAGCCTTCTTCGCAGCTGTGCGCGTTGGTACCTTGGTGAAAGTTCGCGGACGCCTCAATGGGGCCGCTGTGGTGTGGGAAGAGGCCGAGTTGGAAAACTGAGTGGTCCCGTAAGCTTATTGCGCGTGCCGAGACCTGTTGCTGGCTTCTATAGGTTCAAACCGAACGGATGGGGATGCCAGCGCTTCCATCCGTTCGCCCGTGAGTTCCGCTTGCCGGCGTTCACGCCAGACTTGCGCTCTGATTTCAAATGGGTACCAAGCTTCCAGCGTGCGACAATCCGCCGCGCCAAGTTGCGGCTGCGCGCTTGGCAAGCAGTCAACCAAAAAATCAGATGCCCAGCGAGTCCTCATCACCCCGTTCCGACGTCCTGATTGACATCGACCACGTGACCTTTGGTTACGGCGCAGGTCGTACCATATTGAGCGACGTGTCGTTGAAGTTTCAACGTGGCAAGGTCACTGCCATATTGGGGGGGTCCGGCTGCGGCAAAACTACCCTTTTGAGGTTGATTGGTGGGGTTCATCCGGCTACCAAAGGTACGGTGACCTTTGACGGCGAGGTGATTAATACCTCCAACAAAGAACAGCTTTACCGCCTGCGCAGCCGTTTGGGCATGTTGTTTCAGTTTGGCGCATTGTTCACCGACCTTTCCGTATTCGACAACGTAGCGTTTCCGTTGCGTGAGCACACCGATTTGAGCGAATCTATGATCCGCGACATCGTGCTGATGAAACTCAATGCCGTCGGCCTTCGTGGCGCGGTGTCTCTGCGCATCAGTGAAGTTTCTGGCGGCATGGCGCGCCGCATTGCGCTGGCGCGTGCCATTGTTCAAGACCCCGAACTCATCATGTACGACGAGCCCTTTGCTGGCCTCGACTTGATCTCCATGGGCGTGGCCGCCAAACTCATTCGTACCCTGACAGACGTCACTGGTGCTACCGCGTTGCTGGTGTCCCATGATGTCCCTGAGTGCATGGCCATCAGTGACCATGTTGTGCTGATGGCGGCACCGGCGGGCCGCATCGTGGCCCAGGGCACACCGGCAGAATTGATGGCCTCCACCGATCCCGAAGTGCGCCAGTTTGTGCGGGGGGAGCCCGACGGTCCGGTCAAATTCCACTATCCCGCCAGGACCATGGCTGAAGATTTCGGACTATCACCTGGAGTTGCACCATGACAGCCGGTTTGGCTTGGGTCGGTCGCGCAGTCATTGCTTGGCTGGGTGTTCTGGGCCACCACGCCTTCTTTTTCATGGACGTGGTGCGCAGCATTCCTGCTTCTTTGCGCAGGCCTGGCTTGGTGATCAAACAGATCCATGCGATTGGCAATTTGTCTTTGGTGATCATTTTGGCGTCTGGCATGGCGGTGGGTTTTGTGCTGGCGCTGCAGATGTACTACGCACTGGTTCCCTATGGAGCGGTCGAGTCATTGGGGTTGATCGTCAACCTGTCCTTGGTTCGTGAGCTGGGGCCTGTCGTGACCGCCTTGTTGTTCGCAGGCCGGGCCGGTACATCCCTTACGGCGGAAATTGGTTTGATGAAAGCCGGTGAGCAACTTGCAGCGATGGAAATGATGGCCATCGACCCCAAGAGCCGTGTGCTGGCCCCTCGTTTTATTGCCGGCATCATCTCGATGCCTATCTTGGCGATTTTGTTTTCTGCCATTGGCATTTTGGGGGCCTATGTGGTCGCGGTGGGTTTGATTGGCGTGGATTCGGGAAATTTTTGGTCCATCATGCAAAGCAGGGTGGATGTCTGGCGTGACGTCGGAAACGGCATCATCAAGAGTGCTGTGTTTGGCGTGATTTGCACATTCGTGGCCCTGTACCAGGGGTATGAAACCGATGCAACGCCGGAAGGTGTGGCCTATGCCACCACACGCACGGTGGTGTTTTCTTCTCTGGGGATATTGAGCATGGACTTCTTGCTCACCGCCCTGATGTTCTCAACGCCTTGATCACGCAAGCTCCATTCAAGGGAATTTTCAATGAACAAAAAAAGTACAGAAGTGATGGTCGGCCTTTTTGTGCTGCTGGGCATCTTGGGCCTTGTGTTCTTGTCGCTGAAAGCGGCAAACCTGGCCAGCTTTAGCTTCAACAACGACGACAGCTACACCCTCACGGCCAAGTTCGACAACATCGGTGGCCTGAAGGTGCGCGCGCCCGTGCGCAGTGCCGGTGTGACGGTCGGGCGTGTGGTGTCCATCACCCTCGATCCGCAAACCTACCAAGGTGTGGTGCGCCTGGATTTGAGCCGCAAGGTGCAGTTTCCGCGTGACTCGTCAGCCAAAATTTTGACGGCCGGTTTGTTGGGCGATCAGTATGTGGGTTTGGAGGCCGGTGGCGACGAAAAGAACTTTGCGCCGGGTGACAACATAGGTCAAACCCAGTCTGCGGTGGTGCTCGAAAACCTGATCGGGCAGTTTTTGTTCAACAAAGCAGCCGATGGGGGGAGTTCCCCAGCCGCGACACCCGCCAGCGGGGCGAGCAAATGAGTGCGCGGGTTCGCCGTTATTGGCTTGCGGTCTGTTGTGGCGCACTGTTGCTTTTACAGGCGTGCGCGACGGTGCCTGGTGGTGCGAATGTCGGCACCGATGCACGCGACCCGTGGGAGCGTTGGAATCGGAAGGTCTACGGTTTCAATGACGCGGTAGACAACGCCGTACTCAAGCCGGTTGCCACCGCTTACCAAAAGGTCGTGCCGTCGATGGTGCGGCGGGGTGTTGACAACTTTTTCGGTAATTTCGGCGACGCCTGGTCGTTCGTGAACAACCTGCTGCAAGGCAAAGTAGAGAATGGCTTACGCGACATGTTTCGTGTGACCACCAACACCGTGTTTGGGCTGGGTGGCTTGCTGGACATTGCCACGGAGATGCGCCTGGATCGCCAAGGTGAGGACTTTGGCCAAACCTTGGGTTACTGGGGTGTCGGCTCTGGGCCCTATGTGGTGCTGCCCCTGTTCGGGCCTTCCACCTTGCGTGACACCTCTGCCTTGCCGCTGGATACGTATGTGTCGCCCAGCCTCGTCGTGAACGACTCAGCCGCCAAGGCGGGGCTGACGACATTGGGGGTGGTGAATTTGCGTGCGAATTTGCTGGGTGCGAGCCGCATGTTGGACGACGTTGCTTTGGACAAGTACAACTTCACCAGGGACGCCTACCTTCAACGCCGCCGGAATCAGGTCTTTGACGGCAATCCGCCTTCAGAGGCCGAGGAACGATACGACCTACCCGAGGCGGAGCCAAAGAAGTGAATTTTGCGAACCATGTCGTCCCGACGCGGTTCTGCCACGTTGTGGGTCAGTAGTGCGCACAAGCGCATGGGCCCGATGACCTGATTGATGACTGATCTCCCGCAAAGGACTACACGATGATTGCTCTACAACGTTTGCCCCGAGTTTTTTTCTCAGCCCTCTTGGCGCTGATGCTGTCCGGGACGGCTTGGGCCCAGGCTGACAAGGCTCCAGACACACTGATCAAAGAGGTGTCCATTGGTGTGTTGGATGCGGTGAAGGCAGACAAATCCATTCAAGCCGGCGACGTCAACAAAGTCATCGCCTTGGTGGAGACACGGGTGATGCCGCACGTCAACTTTCAGCGCATGACGGCCTCTGCTGTGGGGCGTTCATGGCGTCAAGCAACCCCCGAGCAAAAAACCAAGCTCCAGGACGAATTTAAAACACTTCTGGTACGGACTTACTCCGGTGCCTTGGCGCAAGTCAAAGAACAAACCATCGAGATGAAGCCACTGCGTGCTTCCCCGACCGACACCGAGGTGGTGGTGCGTTCTGAAGTGCGCGGCAAAGGTGAACCGATTCAGCTCGACTACCGCATGGAAAAGGCCGAGAGTGGCTGGAAAATTTACGACGTGAATGTGCTGGGCATTTGGCTGGTGGACAACTACCGCAGCAGCTTTGCACAGGAAATCTCTGCTGGCGGACTCGATGGCCTGATCGCCAAGCTCGTGGAGCGCAACAAAGCGGCTGCCGCGCCTGCAGCCAAAAGCTGAGCTCGGTGAGTTCACCATGACAACGTCTCCGCCATTGCTGGCCCTGCCTGCCACGCTCACGCTGCACGAGGCCAGCGCCACGGCGAAGCAGCTGGAACAGGCCATTGCCGCCCATCCGTCGCCGGTGCGTATTGATGCTTCGGCGCTGACGCATTTCGATTCCTCTGCACTGGCGGTGCTCTTGACGTGTCAGCGCAGCGCACAGGCAGCTGGCAAGTTGTGCCAGTTGGTTCAAGCGCCGCCCAAACTCAAGGCCTTGGCTACTCTTTATGGCCTGGACGGCCTGCTGCCGACGGGTTGATTACCCATCAAAAAGAACTCAGCTTGGCGTGCTGTAGCGCTTGGCGCGTAGGTTTTTCTTGATCTCTTGCAGCATGGGCCGCAAATTGCTGGGCAGCCGCAGCGCCACAGCGGTGGTCAAAATGTCGATCACCATCAAGTGCAACAGGCGCGACACCATGGGGCTGTAGCGGTCAAAATCTTCCGGATGGTCAACGGCCAGCAGTACATGCTGATTGCCCTGCACCGTTTGCGCCAGGGGCGAACCGCTGGCCGTGATGACGATGGTGGTGGCGCCCTTGCGGCGCGCGATCTCAGCGGTATCGAGCAGGTCGCGGCTGCGGCCTGAATTGCTGATGATGACGGCGCAGTCTCCGGGCTGCAGCATGGTGGCGCTCATCACTTGAATGTGGCCGTCGCAGATGGCTTGTGTATTGACCCCCAAGCGAAAAAACTTGTGCTGCGCGTCCTGGGCCACGATGCCCGAGTTGCCCACGCCGTAGAACTCGATGCGCCCGCCACTGCTTCCAGTTTGTGCCAGTGCCGTGATGGCGCGCTCGAAGGCGTGGGTGGCCGCGTCGTTGCGATACTTCAAAAAAGCCGACACCGCGTTGTCGATGAGTTTCACCACCACGTCGCTGGACTTGTCGTCTTCATCCACCGCCCGATGCACAAAGGGCACACCCTCGTTCACTGTGCCGGCGAGTTTGCGTTTGAAGTCGGCCAAGCCGTCGTAACCCACGCTGCGACAAAAACGCACGACGGTGGGCTTGCTCACATGGGCGCGTTCTGCCAACTCCACCACAGGCAAACCTGCGAAGGTGCGTGGGTCTAACAACACCTGTTTTGCCACCCGCTGTTCTGCCGGGGGCAAGGCTGGGATGGACGCGCGAATGCGGTCCAGCATGCCAGTCAACTCTTCACCCACACTGTTGGATCGGAGAGTCATATCAAACCGCAGTCATTGTTCTTCCGACCACGCAAAACCGTCGCGTGCAACCAAAGCGCTGGCAGCGGCTGGGCCCCATGTGCCTGCCGCATAAGGCCGTGGGCCACCCGAGGCTTCGTTGTCGCGTTGCCAAGCGTGCAAGATGGGCTCTACCCAGCGCCAGGCTTGTTCTTGTTCGTCGCTGCGAACAAACAAGTTGAGTCGTCCTGCAATGGCTTCCAAGAGCAAACGCTCGTATGCCCCCACACGGTTTTCGGCAAAGGCTTTGTCAAAGTCCAAATCCAAAAACACCGGGGCCAGAGCTTCGGATTGGCTGGTGCCTTTGGCCGCCAGCAGGTGCAGCTCCAAACCGTCTTCTGGTTGCAGTTTGATCACCAGTTTATTAGGCTGGTTGTGCCCAGGGAAAATGTTGTGCGGCGTGGGCCGAAAGTTCACCACAATTTGCGAATCCCTTGCGGCCAAACGTTTGCCCGTGCGCAAGTAAAACGGCACCCCTGCCCAGCGCCAGTTTTGCACCTCGGTGCGCAGCGCGACAAAAGTTTCGCAGTGGCTCCCAGGCGGTACTTTCACTTCTTCCAAATAGCCGGGCACCGCTTTGCCGTGGGCCGTGCCCGCTCGGTACTGGCCGCGCACCACGTCCCGCGACACGCTTTCTGCGGTGAACGGTTTCAGCGAGCGCAGCACCTTGAGTTTTTCGTCGCGGATGGCGTCGGCATCAAAGCTGGATGGGGGTTCCATGGCCACCATGGTGAGCAGCTGCAAGGCGTGGTTTTGGATCATGTCTCGCAGTGCGCCGGTGCGGTCATAAAAATCACCTCGCGTGCCCACGCCCAGGCCTTCTGCCAGTGTGATTTGTATGTTGGCAATGCTCTCGCGGCGCCACAGCGGCTCAAACAGCGCATTGCCAAAACGCAGCGCCATCAGGTTTTGAACCGATGGTTTGCCAAGGTAGTGGTCGATGCGAAAGGCTTGCTGTTCCTTGAACACGGAGCGGACAACACGGTTGATCTCTTGGGCGCTGGCCAAGTCGTGGCCCAGCGGCTTCTCCAGCACGACACGAATGCGCTCCGTGTTCAGGCCAACCGCACCGAGTTGCTCACAAATTTGGGGAAACAAGTGGGGGCTGGTGGCCAAGTAAAGCACGACCGTTTCAGCCATGCGCCCATCCAGCCATTCCTTGAGCCCCGCGTAGTCGTTGGGCTGGGACAGGTCCATGCGGCGGTAGTGGATTAACTCGGCAAACTGCGCAAACTCTTCGTCGCTCGGGCGTTTGGCACCTTCAACGTCCTGAAAACGTTCTTTCAACCAAGCCCGATACTTTTCGTCACTCTGCGCATCGCGCGCCACCGCCAAAATTCGACCGCCTTGCGGCAACTTGCCGTGGCGAAAAGCCTGGAAAAGCGCAGGCATCAATTTGCGCCAAGTGAGGTCGCCGGTACCGCCGAAAAATACGAGGTCGAAGGACATGGAGCGTTCTGGGTTGAAGGAGGGGTTGAAATTGGAGGTGGCATGTAACTAAGTTACAGTCTAAATGATGCCTAAGTTTCTTGGATCGGTCAATCAACGGACACCTCCAGACAGAAGTTCCCGCCCAGGATTTGACTGACGGCAAAGGGGTGCCGTCACGACTTTGGCCTATGCTTTGTCGTGGCAGACAGTCGCTGTTCGCCGTTTTACTTTGGATTTTTATGAACCAACTCGACCAACTCAAACAGTTCACCACCGTGGTGGCCGACACCGGCAACTTCAAACAACTCGCGGCATTTGCGCCGCGTGATGCCACCACCAATCCATCGCTCATTCTCAAAGCCGTTCAACAGCCCGACTACGCACCGCTGCTGGCTGACACCGTGGCGCAGCACCAAGGGTTGCGACTCGATGGCATCGTGGACCAGGTGCTGGTGCGGTTTGGTTTGGAGATCCTGAAAGTAGTTCCCGGGCGTGTGTCCACCGAGGTGGATGCACGCTTGAGTTTTGACGTGGCCGCGACGGTGGAAAGGGCGCACCGCTTGATCGCGCTGTACGAGGCTGCTGGTGTCGGCCGCGACCGTGTACTGATCAAAATGGCAGCCACCTGGGAGGGCATTCAGGCGGCCCGGGTCTTGGAGCGCGAGGGCATTCACTGCAACCTCACCTTGTTGTTCTCTTTCTGCCAGGCAGTTGCTTGTGGTGATGCGGGCGTGCAGTTGATATCACCCTTCGTGGGCCGCATTTACGACTGGTACAAAAAGCAGGCGGGCGCTCAGTGGGACGAGGACGCACGCGCCGGCGGCAACGACCCCGGTGTTCAATCGGTTCGTCAGATTTACACCTACTACAAGAAGTTCGGTGTGGCCACCGAGGTGATGGGCGCGAGCTTCCGCAACGTGGGACAAATCACGGCGCTGGCCGGGTGTGATCTGCTCACCATCAGCCCGGATTTACTCGCCACCTTGCAAGCCAGCGAAGCACCCATTTCCCGTGCGCTGGATCCTGCGATCGCTGCCCAAGACCCGATGCACGCCATCACCTACAACGAAGCCTCCTTCCGCTACGCACTGAATGACGACGCCATGGCCACCGAGAAGTTGGCCGAAGGCATCCGTGCATTCGCGGTGGACGCAGGCAAGCTCGACCACATGATCCTGGCCCTGCAGGCCGCCTGACGCCATGAATGCTCCCCGTTGTGATCGCACCCAGGCTTGGGCCGCATTACAAGGCCACTACCAAGCACACGGCAAGGACTTCGACCTGCGTGACGCCTTTGCGCAAGACGCCCAACGTTTTGAGCGTTTCAGCCTGCAAGCCCCCGAGGTGTTTGCCGACCTGTCCAAGAACCACCTCGATGTCGCCACACAGCGCTTCTTGAACGACTTGGCGCGGGAGTGCCGGGTGGAGGCCCTGCGTGACGACATGCTCTCGGGCCAAGCCATCAACACGTCGGAAGACCGGGCCGTGTTGCACACCGCGTTGCGCGCACCGCGTGGCCAGGGGCCACACAGCGACGATGTCCATCGTGTATTGGAGGACATGCTGGCCTATGTGGAAACCGTGCGCGACACCGCGACAAGTGGCATCACCACCGTGGTCAACATTGGCATTGGTGGCAGCGACCTGGGGCCGCAAATGGTGCTGCCGGCGCTGGATGCGGTTGCGCACCGAGGCCTGAAATTCCACTTCGTCTCCAACGTCGATGGGCATGACATCGCGCCCGTGCTGCGCCAATGCAACCCGAAAGAGACGCTGTTCATCATCGCCAGCAAAACCTTCACCACCCAAGAAACCATGGCCAATGCACACGCGGCGCGCGCTTGGTTTTTGGCCGGTGGAGGCACCGACACCGCGAAACACTTTGTGGCCACCACGACCAACGTGACCGCGGCTGCAGAGTTTGGCGTTACCACCACCTTTGGTTTTTGGGACTGGGTGGGCGGGCGGTATTCACTGTGGAGCTCGATCGGCCTGCCCATCGCCTTGGCCATTGGTGCTGAGCACTTTCGCGCCTTGCTGGCCGGTGCTTGGGCCATGGACGAACATTTTGCGCAGGCGCCGCTGGAGCACAACTTGCCCATGCAGCTTGGCCTGCTCGACGTTTGGTACCGAAATTTTCACCAACGCAGCAGCCGCAGCGTGGCGCCTTATCACCAGGGCCTCAAACGTTTCCCGGCCTACTTGCAGCAACTGGAGATGGAATCCAATGGCAAACGGGTGGATGCTCTGGGCGAACTGTTGCCCTATGCCACCAGCCCCGTGGTGTGGGGCGAGCCTGGCACCAACGGGCAGCACGCCTATTTCCAAATGCTGCACCAGGGCACCGACGTGATTCCGGTCGAGTTCATTCTGGTGAAGCGGCCCCGCTTCAATGGCACCGAAATGGATGACACGGTGCACCAGCAACTGCTGCGCCAGCACACCTTGCTCTTGGCCAACGGCTTGGCCCAGTCGCAAGCCTTGATGCTGGGCAAAACGACGGCCCAAGCGATGTTGGAGAAAGCGCCAACCGCCTCCAAAAGTTTGGACGGCCAAGTACTCGCACAACAAAGAACATTTCCGGGCAACCGGCCCAGCACCACCTTGCTGCTGGAACAACTCACTCCGCGTTCACTGGGCGCACTGATCGCGCTCTATGAGCACCGTGTGTTTGTCTCTGGGGCCATCTGGGGCATAAACAGCTTTGACCAATGGGGTGTCGAGTTGGGCAAGGCCCTGTGCAACGAATTACTGCCACGCCTGAAGGCGGGTGATGTCACGGGCCTGGACGGATCGACGGCAGGATTGATGGGGAAACTTCGCGAATGAAATTGGATTTGGTGTTTGATTTTGGCGGTGTGGTCTTCAACTGGCAGCCGCTGCGGTTGTTGCAGGAAACCTTGCCCGAGGTGGTCGCGGACGATGCCCAGGCTCGCACGCTGGCGGGCCAGATTTTTCAGTCGTTTTCCTTGACCAGCGATTGGGCCTTGTTCGATCTGGGCCAGATCGAGCCCGACCCCTTGGCCGAACGCATTTCAAAGCGCTGCGGACTTCAGGCGTCCGACGTGCTGAAGGTCATCCATGCCATACCGGACCATCTGGTGCCCATCACCGGCACTGTGGCCTTGCTGCAGCGCTTGAAGGCCCAAGGCCATCGTTTGTTTTTCCTCTCCAACATGCCAACGACCTATGCCTTGGAGCTGGAGCGTCGCAACGACCTGGCGGCTTGGTTCGATAGCGGGATTTTCTCGAGCCGTGTGCAGCTGATCAAACCGCGGCCGGAGATTTTCCAGGAGGCCGTGCGGCGGTTCGACCTAGTGCCGGCTCAGACCGTGTTCGTGGACGACCTGGCCCACAATATTGAAGCCGCCGCCGCGCAAGGGTGGGGTGGCGTGCAGTTTCACAACCCGCAGCAATGCGGGGAGGCTTTGCAGCCACTGTTGGCAGCGTGATGCTGCAGGGCCCTGAAGGCCATCTTTCTCAAGCAGTCTGAGCCCTACGCGCATCCACCGGTGTCCCACCCCAATGCCGCGCCCAGGCACGGCGCAGTTGCAGGTCGGCACTGAAACCAGCTGCCTCGGCGGCTTGCCCCACGCTGGCCCCGTCAACGAGTGCTCGGCGGGCGTGCTCCAGGCGAATCAACTCCACATAAGCGGTCGGTGAGACACCTGCGTGTTCGGTAAACAGGCGCAGCAAATGGCGCTGGGTGACGTGGGCGGCGTCCGCCATGGCTGTCATCGTCCACTGTTGCTGCGGTTGCCGGCTCACAGCGTCTTGCACACGGTGTACGGCGGGGTGCAGGTGGTTGCGATGCTGCAGCAGGGGCGACAACTCCGGGTCGCGCGGTCCGCGCCGTAAATACACCACCATGTCTTGCGCCACCGAGGCGGCAATGTCTTCACCGCAAGTTTGTGCAATCAAGTGCAAAGCCAGGTCGATGCCCGCCGTGACACCGGCGCTGGTGGCGATATTGGCCTGCGGTCCATCGACCACAAACACCCGGTTGTTGACGACCTCGGCGCTGGGTGCCAGGGTTTGCAGCCGATCCAATAGTTCGTGGTGGGTGGTGCAGCGGCAGTCGGTCAGCAAACCGGCATCGGCGGCGAGCACCGCACCACTGCACACCGTGATGAGTTTGTGCTGCGCATCCTCATGCACCAAGGCGGCCCGCTGTTGATTGAGCCAATCCCTTGTGGACAACCAGGCAGGGTTGCGGCCACTGAGCGAGGCCTTCAATCCCTCGCTGGTTTGGCCCAGCAGTACGAGCCAGCTTTGGGGCGGCAAGGGTGTGGGCAGGGGTTCAATATCCTTCAAGACCAGCCCCACCGACGAGGTTTGCTCCGGCAGCGCACCGACAAACCTCAGCTCAAACGCTGCATGGCGCTTGCATGCCAGCAAGTGGCGGTTGGCCAATCGAAAGGTTTCTGCTGGCCCCGCCAGGTCCAGCAGCAGGGTGTCGGGCAGCAGGACGAAGAGAACCGGGATCATGTTGCCTCAGGAGCATTCAGTCTGCGCATCGCCTCCACGCCGTCTTCGGAGCACCACAGCAAGGTGTTGACATAGGTGTCAATTTTGTCGACCAACATGGCGCGTGGCCCTTGTTTCCACTCGTTTGACGAGTAAAAAGCCGACTGCTCCGATTCCAAGGCGGTGCGGTCTTTATATGCACGCACGAGAAAGTAACTTTCTTCTTCGTGGTTGGACCGCCCATAGGCCACCACGTCCATGCCCCTGCGTCTGAGCATGGGGGCCGAGACATCCCGCATCGCCGCGTGAAACGCTTCCAACGTTCCGGGTTTCAGTCGGTAGGTTCGGATTTCTAGCAAGCGGTGGCTACTTGTAGGGTCTGTCATGGTTGGCATCCTCCTGGTTTGAATACCCTCTCGGTGCTGGTCGGGGACTTGGCCAGTTTGGAAGCCGGGCGCCGAGGCCGCGCCACCAACTCGCCACCGCAGTTGGGACAGCGGCTTTCCAGCCGCCGCTCGCTGCAGTCACTGCAAAACGTGCACTCGAAGGAGCAAATTCGGGCTTCGGTGGATTCTGGCGGCAAATCCTTGTCGCAGCACTCGCAGTTGGGTCGCAGTTGCAGCATGTGGGGCTCCCGGATCAAGCGGTTTGAAAGGACGCTTGAATGTCCGCCACCGAACAAATGCGCGCAAAACGCCCACTCAACACCGCCTCGGTACGCTTGACGATGTCCGTCGCAGGGAGCAATTTCCCATCCAGGGTTTGCATGTCAAAGGTCAGCGTGGCCTCGGATACAAAGTCCACCGTCCAGCCCTCATCGGACGCATGGCGGGTGGTGGTTTCGCAGCATTGTTCGGTGCGAATGCCGGCCACGATCAGTTTTTGAATGCCTTGCTGGTGCAACCAAACAGCCAGGCCAGTCCCGACCAAAGAGCTATGGCGAGACTTATGAAATTCAGCGGCGGCGGGGAAGTCGATCAGGCCGTCGATTGGCCGCACATGGCCCGATTCCATCGCGAAGGGGTTGTCTTTGTTTTTCGGGCCTTCCACATGCAGGATGCGTACCACCGGCACATTGGCTTTCACGCAGGCGGACACCAAAGCATTGCAGCGGTCCATGAAAGCCGCCACATGTTCGTCGCTCCAGTAGGGGCGCAGGCGGAAGGATTGTTGAACGTCGATGAGCAGCAGGGCGGTTTGCATGAAGAACTCCTTGTGTTGAAGGCCTTCACTTTAAGAAGAGCGCGCTGCAGTGTCGCACCAGATGGCGACAGGAATCAATCAAATTCGGACATTGATGTGGAGCGCTTCAGATCGTTATTCCTGCGCAAGCGGGAATCCAGCCGCTGCCAGTGGAAAAAAAGCGGTCTGTGCTCATCGCATCGCCTATTTGGCAAAGATCGGGGGCGTCGCGTGGGGCGTTCCCCGACAGACCACGTACACGTGGAATGCTGTTCTCGGTGAGGGCGGTATCAACGCACTGCGGGCGTTGCCCACACGAGGGCGTTCCGCACGGCTGGACGAGCAGCAGTTGCAGTTGTTCGACCGCATCCTGGTGGCAATCCCACCGACCACGGCTTTGCCGCGGAGCTGCAGACGCTCAAGCGCGTGGGCGTTCTCATCGAGCGCCAGTTCGACGTCAGGTTCGGCCCGACAGGGATGTGGCGAACTCTCGATGTGGTGGGGTTCTCCGTGCAAAAGCCCGAGCACCGCGCCATTGAGCGTGACGAGAACTCCGTGCTGACGTGGACGCGTCGCACTTGGCCCGGGCTCAAAAAACCAAGTGACAGGGACGGTTGATCGTCTTCATCGACGAGTCCGGCCTGAGCGAGCGGCCGCCCCGAGTGCGGACGGCGGTGCTGTCTTACATCAAGCGACCGGGCTTGCCCGCGCGGAATGTCGTCTTATTGGCTAAACCAGAAGCTGCCAGCGTGTGTTCGGCAATTGCTCGCACGCGGCCTGCACCAGTCGCGTTAGTGCAGGCCTTGCATCAAACCAAGTCTTGCGCATCTCGAGGACCAGTGTGAGATCTGGGTATTCTTGAAAACGATAGGTGTTGGAATTGGTTCGGTTCGGGGAAAGGATTGCGTGTATTCGGCGCGTCATGGACTCAGGCGATTCCGCAGCCCAATCGTGCATGGATGCCTCAGGCACCTGCACTGTGGCGGCATAGGCATCCAGATCCGCTTGATCTAGCGTGAGTGGGATCGGGCCGCTGTACCAGCTATCAAAGTTAAACCAGCCATTGCGATCATCATGATGCTGGGTCAGCTTGACTTGCCAGCGCTGCAAAAGCGCCTGCACTAAGTCCTCAAAACTGAGGGTGCTTGTGATGCCGGCATAACAAATTTCCGAATCATCTTCGCTGCGCGTAAGCGCGTTCAGGAACTCGGGAAAGCCAGCGAAACGTGGTCCGACTTCGGCGAAATGGCCGAATTGATCTCCATCATCGCTGATAAAGCAGACTTGCGGTTCGACAAGAGCGTCCGGCAACAGATAGCCATAGTCGAAACACGCTGCGCCGTGGCCGTCTAATCCTGAGAATAAAACCAAGCGACGCAAATCAAAGTGTTTCGGCGGCGCCTTGGATTCAAACAGCTCATCAAGCGCGCAAGTGCACTCAACATAATCGGTGAATTGTGTGATCGGGTAGCGCGAATCAGTGTGCGGGATGCCGCTGAAATTGGATACCTCGCTATCGAAACCCGGCAGCTGGGAGCAGCGCGGGCTACCGCCGTTTTGCTGCATCAGCAGCTGCCGGTACAGGCTCGGCAGGCGAAAGCCAATCTCTTGCTCGTATTGGTTTAGCTCTGATTCAGTGCGGCCACGAGATGCCGCATTAAAGCCTTTCGCGGGCTGTTGCCAAAATGCTTCTAGCTTCAAGCTAAACCCCAGATGATTTAAAGCACAAAAAAGTCAGCATAGCCGCGCAGGGTGTGCGCCTGAGCCACAGCGCTGGGAATATGCGGAGCATCCTTAAGGTATTGCTTTGCTGAAGTAACCATCTATCCACGCTCATTTTTTTTGCGCTCGCTGCTGGCGAACCAACGCGACTCGCTTGGCGTCGACGATGGCGTCCATGACAGTGGCAACATCAGCGCGCACGCCTTTGAGGAAGTATTTTTCAGTCAAGATGGAATCGGGCCCGAGTTTGGATTGCAGGCGAAAAATTCAAGCTTTTGGTGCAGCCAACCACTGCTCCGCCAAGCGCACCCACAGCGTCGCACCCACGGGAATCAAGGCGTCATTGAAGTCGTAACTCGGGTTGTGCAACATGCAGGGCCCCAGGCCGTGGCCGCCGTCGCGGTGGGTGCCGTCGCCATTGCCAATCACAAAATATGCACCGGGTTTTTCTTGCAGGAAGAAGCTGAAGTCCTCGGCCCCCATGGTGGGGTCAAACTCGTGCACGCGGGCTGGGCCCACCAAGTCCTGCATCACCCGACGCGCAAATTCGGTCTCGGCGGGGTGGTTGATGGTGGGCGGGTAGTTGCGGCGGAATTCAAAGGTGCAGGTGGCACCGAATGCAGCAGCTGTGTGCTCGGCCACCTCTTTCATACGCCGCTCAATCATGTCCAGCACGTCCAGCGTGAAGGTGCGCACCGTGCCTTGAATCTCGCAGCTGTCGGGCACCACATTGGTGGCCTCGCCGGTGTGAATCATGGTCACCGAGATCACACCAGCGTCGATGGGCCGTTTGTTGCGTGTGATGATGGTTTGAAACGCCTGCACCATCTGGCAGGCCACCGGCACGGGGTCAATGCCCAGGTGCGGCATGGCGGCGTGGGCACCTTTGCCGCGTATGGTGATGACAAACTCATTGCTGCTGGCAAAACACGGCCCGTTCTTGATGGCGAACTCCCCCACTTGCAGGCCAGGCCAGTTGTGGGCACCGAAGATGGCTTCCATGGGAAACTTTTCAAACAGACCATCGCGCATCATCTCGCGCGCGCCGCCGCCGCCTTCTTCGGCGGGTTGAAAAATCAAATACACGGTGCCGTCAAAGTGGCGATGCGTGGCGAGGTGTTTCGCCGCTGCCAGCAGCATCGCTGTGTGGCCGTCATGGCCGCAGGCGTGCATCTTGCCCGCTTCCTTGCTTGCGTGGGCAAAGGTGTTGTGCTCGGTCATGGGCAGGGCGTCGATGTCGGCACGCAGGCCCAAGGCGCGGGGGCTGTTGCCGTTTTTGATGATGCCGACGACGCCGGTTTTCCCAAGGCCTCGGTGAACCGGGATGCCCCATGCGGTGAGCTGGTCTGCGATCAGCTGGGATGTGCGGTGTTCTTCAAAACACAACTCGGGGTGGGCATGGATGTCGCGGCGTACCTTGGCGATGAGGGGCGCGTCTGTGACGATGGTGTCGATGAGTTTCATGGCGTTGGATCGCCGCACAAGGTCAGCTTGGGCGACGCATGTTGAACCTGAATTTTCAGTGTACCCCTGCAAGAATGGCACTGGCTTCTTTGTGCCATAGTTGATTCATGAGCACCGTTACTGTCACCACCCGCGCCGCCTGCCCCCACGACTGCCCCGACACCTGCGCCATGCGCGTCACCGTGACGGACGGCGTGGCGGTGAAAGTGCAGGGCGACCCTGACCACCCCACCACCCACGGCGCGCTGTGCACCAAGGTGTCGCGGTACACCGAGCGCAGCTACCACCCGGAGCGGGTTTTGCATCCGATGAAGCGGGTGGGCCCAAAAGGCTCGGGGTTATTCGCTCAGGTGAGCTGGGACGAGGCGCTGCGTGACATTGCCCAGCGATTGCAAACCATCGCCGCCCGAGACCCGCAAGCCATCGTCCCCTACAGCTATTCAGGCACCCTGGGCCTGCTGCAAGGCGAGTCCATGGCGGCGCGGTTCTTCCACCGCTTGGGCGCGTCCTTGCTCGACCGGACCATTTGCGCCAGTGCAGGTGGTGAAGCATTGGCAGCCACCTATGGCGGCAAGATCGGCATGCACCTCGAGTTTTTCGCCGAGAGCAAGCTGATTTTGATTTGGGGCAGCAATTCCGTTGGTTCCAACTTGCATTTTTGGACCTATGCCCAAGCGGCCAAACGGGCCGGTGCCAAACTCATTTGCATCGATCCACGAAAAACCGAAACGGCTGACAAATGCCACCAGCACATTGCCCTCTTGCCGGGCACCGATGGGGCCTTGGCATTGGGCTTGATGCATGAGTTGATCCAAAACGAATGGCTGGATGACGACTACATCGCGCAGCACACCGAAGGCTGGCCCTTGCTGCGCGAACGAGCACTGCTCTGGCCCCCTGGGCGCGTGGCTGAGGTTTGCGGCATCACGGCCGAAGAAGTGCGCGGTCTGGCGCGTGATTACGCAACAACCCCACCCGCCGCCATCAGGCTGAACTACGGCATGCAGCGCGTGCGTGGCGGTGGCAATGCGGTGCGCTTGATTTCCATCCTGCCGTGTTTGATCGGCGCGTGGCGGCACCCAGCGGGTGGTCTGTTGTTGTCCAGCTCGGGCTGGTTCAAGTCTGTGCGCAACGACGCCGCCTTGCAGCGGCCCGATCTGCTCCAGGGCAGGGCACCGCGCACCATCAACATGAGCACCATCGGCGACGACTTGCTGCGCCAAGCCAGCCCAGCGTTTGGACCCAAGATAGAAGCCTTGATCGTTTACAACAGCAATCCTGTGGCGGTGGCCCCGGAGTCCCCCAAAGTGGCGGCTGGGTTCGCGCGCGAAGACCTCTTCACGGTGGTGCTGGAACATTTCATGACCGACACCGCCGACCTGGCCGACTACGTGCTGCCCGCCACCACGCAGCTTGAGCACCTGGATGTGCACACCAGTTATGGCCACACCTACGCCCTGATCAACGAGCAAGCGATCGCTCCGCTGGGACAGGCCAAACCCAACACGCAGATTTTTCGCGAGCTGGCGGCGCACATGGGTTTTGATGAACCTTGTTTCAAGGAAAACGACGAAGATCTGGCGCGGCAAGCATTTCAAGGCGCAGTGAAGTTTGAGGAGTTGCGTGCCCACGGTTGGGTCAAGTTGCCGCTGCCCGATGCGCCTTTGGCCACGGGCCAATTCCCCACGCCCAGCGGCAAGTGTTTGATCGACGCGCCGGGGCTGGGGGTGCCCGACCATGTGGCCAATTACGAATCGCGTTTGTCGTCGCCGGAACAAGCGCAGCGTTATCCCTTGGCCATGATTTCGCCGCCGGCACGCAACTTTTTGAACTCCACCTTCGTCAACGTGAAAAGCCTGCGTGACATCGAAGGGGAGCCGATTGTGGAGATGAACGCGCTGGACGCCGCTGCGCGCGGCCTCGAACACGGCAGCCGTGTGCGCATCTTCAACGACAGAGGCAGCTATGAGTGCACCCTGCGCATCAGCCCACGTGCGCGACCAGGCGTGGTCAATGGCCTCGGCGTGTGGTGGCGCAAACTCGGGGTGGACGGACACAACGTGAACGAGTTGACGCATCAGCACTTGACCGACATCGGCCGAGCGCCTGCCTTCTACGACTGCTTGGTGCAGGTACAAGCCTGCACGGTGGCCGCGTGACACGGTGCGTCCTGCGTCGCGCTGGACCTTGATGGCCGTGGGCAGCCTCGTCACCACCTTAGTCGCTGCCACTGCGGCACTGTGCCTCACCACAGGCTGCAGCAGCTTGGCCTATTACGCCCAGTCCATCACAGGCCACATGAAGTTGGTCGGTGCGGCCAAACCGGTTCCTGAATGGCTGGCAGACGAGAAGAGCCCGGCTGCCCTGAAAGACCGCCTGGCTCTCAGCCAGCGCATGCGCGACTTCGCGATCACCGAACTCAAACTGCCAGACAACGCCAGCTACCGCCGGTACGCCGATTTGCAGCGTGGCGCGGCGGTGTGGAACGTGGTGGCCACGCCAGAACTGAGCTTGCAGCTCAAGACCTGGTGTTTCCCTGTGATGGGCTGTGTGGGCTACCGGGGCTATTACCACGAAGACGAAGCCCAGGCCTACGCCGCCCAGTTGCGGGAGCAAGGTTTGGAGGTGCTGGTTTACGGCGTGCCCGCCTATTCCACTTTAGGCAAGTTACCAGGTGCGTTTTTCGCTGACCCCTTGCTGAGCACCTTCATCCGTTACCCCGAAGGCGAGCTGGCCCGCATGATTTTTCACGAGCTGAGCCACCAGGTGGTGTACGCCGACAACGACACCGTGTTCAACGAGTCCTTCGCCACCGCCGTGGAGCGCATCGGCAGCCGGCAGTGGTTGGCGCGGTTTGCAAGTGAGCAGGTCGCAGCAGAACAAACCCAACGAGACGCGCGTCGCGACGATTTCCGCGAATTGACCATGCGCTACCGCAACAAGCTGGACGAACTTTTTCGTGGGTCCACATCCGACGAGGAAAAACGCGCTGGCAAGGCTCAACTCATGGCGCAAATGCGCGCGGACTATGTGCAGTTGAAGCAGACACGCTGGGGTGGGTTTTCCGGGTATGACGGCTGGTTCGAGAAGGCCAACAATGCGTCACTTGGTGTTTTGGCCGCGTACAACGAACTGGTGCCCGATTTCGAGCGCCTGTTTGAGCGCGAAGGCCGGAACTTTGAACAGTTTTACGCTGCTGTGCAACGCCTGGCCCTGCTACCGCCGGAGAAGCGGCGACAACAAATGCGGGCGCCCTGAGCGCCGCTTCCAATCAACCCACAAGGACAGTTATGCCCGACATTCAAATCCACCGCCAACACACCCTGGGCCTTGCGAAAGCCCGCAAAGTCGCCTGGCAATGGGCTGAGGCGGTCGAGGAGAAGTTCGACATGTCCTGCACCGTGATCGAAGGCGAAACCAGCGACACGGTGGAGTTCGCGCGCTCTGGCGTGCAAGGCCGCTTGATCGTGGCCCCAGACCACTTCGACTTGGAAGCCAAACTTGGGTTCTTGCTCGGCGCTTTCAGCGCGACGATTCAAAGTGAGATTGAGAAGAATCTGGACAGCTTGCTGGAGAAGAGTGGCAAAAAAGAGGCCAAGGCGGCGTCCACCAAGAAAGTGACAGCCTCCAGAAAGAGTTAGGCCGCGCATGTCCACCACCAGTTGGCCCATTGAATTCGCCAAAGTCATATCTTGCACCGCTTGTTCCGTTACCACGGACGGCAAGATTTTGCGGGACACAGAAGAGAACCTACCTCAGCCCGGCTACGTCGGGGAGAACTACTGGAAGCACCGCGTTGTTCTCGTCGGGCAGAACCCGGGTACGCCCAAGACCCTTGAACGCCAAGACCAGCCCTACACGGCCGCCCTTCGGCGCTTGAGAGAAGCGCCGAGCGACGACAAGTACCAGGAACTTCACAAGGTGCTTCAGTCTTTTATTCCTCAGTGGCCTGTGCACGGAAACTACTTCCCACTTGATGAGTGCGGCTTATCGCTCCAAGACATCGCCTACTTCAATGTGGTTCGCTGCCGAACCAGTGGCGACGCGAAGCCTGGCATCAATAGCGTGAACAGTTGTCTTAACAATCACTTTGGTCGGTGGCTGGACAACCTTGCCCCCCGGGTCGTTGTTTTCATCGGCAAGTGGGCAGCCGATCGTGCTTCTCAGGAGGTGGCGCGCCGAGGCATACCTCTAACGTTCATGAATCGGCAGCGCAGCCTCTCGTCGCTTGAACGCATCCAAAACCGCAGGACAGTCGTGCAGCTTGTCCGTGCAGGAGATACCTAGCATGTCGTTGGAATCGAGCCATTGCGGCTTGCCTGCGCGGTTGTCTCAGATCAAACGACAGGCATCAATTGCCTATGGCAATGATGCCGTTGAGTTCCTCACATGAGGCGGCAAAAACGCTGGGTGAAACCTGTTTCCACGGATGGGGTCTGGCACCGCGTAGTCGCCAATCAAATGACTTGGGTTGGTGGGCCAGTACATAACCCACCTCACCTTTGCCACCAACAAACTTCACCGCAAAGGGATTGGTTTCGTTGGATGCCGCGTGGGTCATCGGGAGGCCAATCACGATGCCGGTTCTTTCGTTGAAGGCTTTGGTTGACAGCACCAGCATCGGGTGTTCGTCCTTCATCTCGCTGCCAACTTGTGGGTTGAAGTCGATCCAAATCATGTCGCGCCGGTCAGGCACCCAGTTTTTGCTGACCGTTGCCATCAGAACACTTCTTTGCCGATGCGTCCGCCAGCCATAACTTCACCGCCGTGTAAGTCTGGGTCAAACGCTTTGAGTTTTTGCGCCAACGTCAGTTTGGGTTTGCCTGCAGCACGTAAAAAAATGCCGCCTTCGACCACTTCGACGGTGATCGGCAACCCGCGTGCGAAGCGAGCGGCTTTCGCCACGGGGGCGGTGATCCGCACCCCCAGGCCATTGCCCCAGGCCTGCACCGTTTGTTGCGGCGTGGGCGTTTTGTCTGCCTTGTTCGTTCCAGTCATGGGGGGTCTCCGGCGGTTGATGTTGAAACAAGTATAAACAAGGCTGCCTGGGGTTTCAAGGCTGACCGGGCGGTTTACTTCAGCGACTCAATCAAGTCCACATAGTCCTTCATCGCCGCCTTTCCGTCCGTGCCTTTGATCTCGTTCCAGGCATCCCACTTGGCGCGGCCCACCATGTCGGTGAAACCGGGGCGTTTGCCGTCGACGTCGCCGCTGCTGGCTTGTTTGTACAGGGCATAAAGTTTCAGCAGCGTGGCGTTGTCGGGTTTTTCGGGCAGGTTTTTTGAATCGGCAACGGCTTGCTCAAATTGCGCTTTCAGGTCGGCCATGGCATGTCTCCTGGGTTTGTGGTGGGGTAGTTGGAAGAACAGGTAGAAGTCGCGATTGACGGGATGCATGCTAACAAGCATCGTTGCAGCCACAAAACAAGGAGAAGCACCGATGCCCAAGCTGGTGTCCGCCCGTTCGGCCAACAAGCCATCCAACGCAACCCCATCGTCCACAGGCCCCACCAAGCCGCAAGGCGACCGCATGTCCCGCGTGGACACGGCCTGGCTGCGCATGGACAGCGATGTCAACCTGATGATGATCGTGGGCGTGTGGCTCTTGGAGCCCGGCATCAAGATCGCCGACCTGCGCGAACGCGTGCAGTCCAAACTGTTGCAATACCGGCGTTTTGGCCAAAAAGTGGTCGAAGACGATTCCGGTGCGATGTGGGTGGATGCAGACGACTTCGACATCACACAGCATGTGCGCCCCTATGAGTTGCAGCGTGTCAGTGGTCGAAGCGACCGTCAAGCCTTGCAAGACTTGGTGGGCGACTTGGCCACCACCCCGCTGGACCGCGCTCACCCACTGTGGCAGTTTCACCTGATCGAGAACTTCGACGGCGCTGGTGGAGAGAAGAGCGCCCTCATCGCCCGCGTGCACCATTGCATCGCCGACGGCATTGCCCTCATTTCAGTGATGCTGTCCATCACCGACGGTGGCCAAGATCCTCCGCCGCGGAAAACCAAAACAAAACGGGACGAGGGCGGTGATTGGTGGAACGACGCCTTGCTCAAACCCATGACCGACATGGCGGTCAAAGCCATCGGTGTTTATGGTGGTGGCGTGGCCAAGTCCATGGACATGCTGGCCCATCCCGCACAGCCTTTGGGCGAAACCGTGGACATGGCGCGCGCGGGCATGCAGGTGGTCAGCGACTTGGCCGCGTTTGCCATGATGCCCGACGACTCTGCCACCCGTCTGAAAGGTAAACCCGGTGGGCTCAAGGCCGTCGCTTGGGGCGAGCCGATTCCGCTGGACGTGGTCAAGGCCATCGGCAAAGGCTTGGGGTGTTCGGTCAACGATGTGTTGTTGTCTTGCGCGGCAGGTGCCATTGGTGCCTACCTCAAAGACAAAGGGGATGACCCTAAAGGCCAGGCCATCCGCGCCATGGTGCCGGTGAATTTGCGTCCCTTGGAGAAAGCCTACCAACTGGGCAACCGTTTTGGCCTGGTGCCCCTGGTGTTGCCCATTGGTTTGGACAACCCCATTGAACGCCTGTATGCCGTGCGCCAGCGCATGCAAGAGCTCAAAGGCAGCTATCAGCCGGTGCTGGCTTTTGCCATGCTCTCGGTGGCGGGTCTCTTCATCAAACCGGTGCAAGACGCTTTGCTCGGCTTGTTTGCCAAAAAAGCCACGGCGGTGATGACCAATGTGCCGGGCCCAGCCAAGGCGCTCACCTTTTGCGGCTCCACCCTCAAACAAACCTTGTTCTGGGTGCCGCAATCGGGCGACATTGGTGTGGGCGTGAGCATCTTGTCCTATGCCGGTGGCGTGCAGTTCGGCCTCATCACCGACCGCGCCCTGTGCCCTGACCCGCAGCAAATCATCGACCGGTTCGAGCCAGAGTTTCAAAAGCTGTTGGTGTTGGCGCTGATGTTGCCTTGGGGGTCGGTCGAAACTACGCTTTGACGGCAGTGACCGGCTTGGTACTTTGTGACGCATGCGCTTGGATGCTGAATGAGGTTGACCTCCGCGAGTCCTACATATGACTGAGCGGCGTTTTGGCGGCTGCCAAGTCAGCGTCAAGCGCATTGACGAGCGCTGTGAGGTCTTGTTCCAGGCGCATCAGCGTAGACGGGTCAAGTTGTGCCAAGGCCAGAGGCAAAACACCGGTGAAGGGCTGCGGTGCCACGGCCAAAAAATCTTGACCGATCGGCCCGATCTTCAGCCGTACGCTGCGCCGATCTTGACTTTCTTTGCTGGCCAGCACCAGCTGCCTGTCGAGCAGGGTTCTGACGAGGTTGCTGGCGGTGGATTGGTGAATGTCCATCGCGACGGCCAGTTCGCCGACACCCAAACCCGGCTGGTTGGCGATGATGCTCAACGCCCACAGTTGGGCTCCGCCGATGCCTGCTGATTTTTCAACCTGGCGGAAGTGGGTTTTGACTGCGTTAAAGACCACTCGGAACTGCCTTAAAACGCGGGCACAAGCGTCGGGGTGGAGCTTGGTCGCTGCGTCGTCACGGTCTGATGGTGAGGTTTCAGTGAGCGCCATTTCGGGAAGGGTGGTTATCCGATGCGATGCCGATGAGGGCCACCATTTTGTCGAGCAGCATCCCTACCTCCTGCGCATGGTCTAGATAAAACCGGGCTCGTGAGTGAGGGTTGTCTCTGCCAACTTTGACCGTCAACCAGTGGGGTGCTGCCCGTTCGAACACCGGTTCGTCGTTGAGGTCGTCCCCTACGAAGACCGCCGACCTTGCTTGTTGGCGCCTCATGAGTCGCCACATGGCGTCTGCTTTGTCGGGCGCTGCTGCTGACACCACATTGACCACGAGTTTCCCGCCAAACACATGCAAGTCGGCACCGGCTTCTTGCAGCAGGGTGTTGATGACCTGGAGCGCGTGTGTGCGGTCTCGTGCCAAGCGGTAATGAAAAGCCAGAGAGAAATGCTTATCCTCGACCGTGACTTCGGCGGCACGCAGCAATGGTTGCTCTTGGCGTATCCGCTGGCGAAGCTGGTTCAGCGCGGCGGCTACCGCCTCGGACACCGGCTCCTGTGGGTCTTCGGCGCCATGGTTGCCGATGATGAATTGGGGTTCGAAGCCGAGTCGCTGGCGCAGGTCGTCAATGCGCCGCCCCGAGATGATGGCCACAGGCAGGCGTCGGCTCACCGACTGCAGGCCCAGTGCCACGGTGGCGGACACGCGCGCCGTCGCAGGCCTCGCGACGATGGGTGCCAAGGTACCGTCGAAATCAAAGGCCAGCAAGGGGGTCAGGGCCAGCACGTCCGCCAACACCTTTTCACCTTCGGTGGAGAACAAGTGTTTCATGTCAGTTTTCAATGTGTCCATTGTGTCGCTGCACGCGCGCTTCAATCCGTTGCCGCAACCGCGAACGGCTCGCATCGGCCAGCATGTTGCCGGCCCAGCGGAATACATTGAATTCACGCACCGTCATGCGCATGCTGGCCATGCGTTCGCGTTGCTCTGAGGGTGGCATTTGCGCAGCCTTGTGCAGAGCATCGGCGGTTTCCTCGACGTGATAAGGGTTGACGATCAGGGCTTCGGTCATCTCCCGGGCGGCACCGGCGAACCGGCTGAGGATTAGCACCCCTTGTTCATCGTCGCGCGCCGCCACAAACTCCTTGCACACCAAGTTCATGCCGTCGTGCAAACTCGTGACCAAGCACATGTGTGCGGCACGGAACAGTTCGTTGACCTGGTCATGCTCGTGGTGTTTAGCCAGCAAGTGAACCGGTTGGTAGCCCTCGCGTCCGAAACGCTGGTTGATGCGGTCGGTGACGCGTTCAATTCGCTCCTGGAACGACCGGTACTCTTCCAGCGAACTGCGCGTGGGGGCGGCCACCTGCACGAATACAAAGCGGCCAATCCATTCGCCATGTTTCTCGAGTAGACGTTCAACCGCGTGCAAACGCTCCAGAATGCCTTTGGTGTAGTCAAAACGGTCGATGCCAACCGCCAGGCAGGTTTTTTCGTGGAGGCCCAAGCGCTGAAAAACAGCGGCTCGGCATTGAGCCACCGAGGGCCATGCTCGCTGGGTTTCGTCATTCGGCCATTCGATGGAGATGGGATAACTTTCTACCAAGGTTTCGTCGTTCTGGAAGGAAATCGTGGAGTGCTCGTGCTCAATCCGGGCTTCCAGGTAACGGTCCACGGTTTCCATGAAGTTTTTGCAGTGAAAGCGGGTGTGGAATCCGAGAATGGTGCTTCCCAGCATGCCTTGCAGAATTTCCTTGCGCCAAGGGCAAATGCCAAAAGACTCGGGGTTGGGCCAAGGGATGTGCCAGAAGGTGATGATGGTGGCTTTGGGCAGCTTGGCCCGAATCATTGCGGGCAACAGGGCGAAGTGGTAGTCCTGCACCAACACCACCGGGTCGTCGCCGCGCGCCTCGGCCACCACCGCATCGGCGAAGCGCTGGTTAACGGCGCGGTAGTGTTCCCAGTCGGACTCGCGGAACACCGGCCGCACATGGGCCACATGGCACAAAGGCCACATGCCTTCGTTGGCCAAGCCGTAGTAGTAGCCCGCTTCTTCTTCGGGGCTGAGCCAGATGCGCCGCAGCATGTAGTCGTTCTTGCCGGGAGGCACGCCCACGCGATCGTGTTTGTCCACCGCCTGCCGGTCGGCGCTGCCACTGCCATGCGCGATCCAGGTGCCCGAGCAAGCCCGCATCACCGGCTCCACGGCCGTGACCAGGCCGCTCGCCGGGCGTTTGACGGCCACTTCACCATTCACCAGTTCGTGGATGTAGGGCTCGCGGTTGGACACCACGATCACTTGGTCGCCCCGCAGTTGCGAACGCAACAAGGCACGCAAGCGTTCGGGATCCCAGTTGGCTTGGGGCCCCAGCGCTCGGCGGTATTCGTCTTCCAGATCGCGCAGGCGCGTGCGCAGCTCTGCGGCCAATGGCGATATCTCAGGCTGCGCTGCCCAAGGCAGCAACAGCCCTTCGCCGCGCAACAGCCCCTTCACCCCCTTGACCCAGCCGCGCCAGCTCAAGTGGGCCACCAGCATGGTGATCAGGGCAATGGTCAGCCCCAGTCCCGCGATGAAAATGATCAGGTAACGCCGTGTGTCCTGACTGCGCCGGTCGATGAAACTCAGGTCGTGCAGCAGCACCAGATTGGCGGTGACGCCGGATTCACCGGCGATGCCATGCACACCGACATGAACCGCCCCGCCGGTCAAACCGTAACGGGGGTCGGGTTGCGCAGACAATTCCGCAGCACGCTCGCAACCCAGTTCGGTGGGATAGTTGGTGCTTTGTTGCAAAAGCTGGTGCGAGGTGGAGCACAGGGCAATGGCAAACAAACGTTCGTCCTGCACGGATCGATCAAACAGCACCTTCAGGCGAGGGACCCGTGCGCCGGTTAACGCGTCCGTCACGGAGTCTGACAGCGCGTTGGTGACCAGCACGCCCCGGCTGTTCAGGTCACGGGCAAACCAGCGCAATGTGAGTTCGTCCATCAGTGGCAGGGCCAGCATGGCGGCAGCTACCAAGGTGACCACCAGCGGAAGCAGGAAACGAAACTGTAGGTTCAGGATTTTCATGAGGAAGTTTTAACGCCCGCAAAACAGTTGGAGCGTGTTGCCACGCCAGGCGAACAAAAAACACAGGTCGCTTTTCGGTCGGTTGGTCTTTTTGGAGTAACCAAGCGCGAACTCTTTCAACTTGGGTTCCAATGGTCAGCATCGATTTTTGGCACGATGCGCAGTGTACATTTGTACAAACATATTATGGAGTCCGCTGATATTTGCAACGAGGTCGCACTGCGCCACCCACCGCTTGTTTTGCCTGATTGCCGACATTGAGGTCACCCATGACGATTGCACCGTCCCAGCCGCTGTCTCCTTTCATGCCTCCCTTCGCAGACGCCCAGGCCTTGGGTCCCGCGACACTGAATCTGGCGGTGGTGGGCAACTGTGCCATCAGTGCCTTGGTCGATGCCCAAGCCAACATCGTCTGGTGCTGCATGCCGCGCTTTGACAGCGATCCGGTCTTCCACTCGCTGCTTCATTCGGCGTCCGGTTTGCCGCTGGAGGGGGGGTTGTCCGTCCAACTGGAGGGTGCATGCCGGGTGGAGCAGCACTACATTCCCGGCACTGCGGTGTTGCGGACCCGGATTTATGGCGATGCGGGGCAGGGCATTGAGATCACCGATTTCGCGCCGCGTTTCATGCGTCGCGACCGGGTGTTTCGCCCCGCACAACTGGTGCGGCGGGTTCGTCCCTTGCAGGGCCACCCCCGGGTGCGGTTTTTGGTGAACCCGCGCGGTGGCTGGGGCCAGGCCGAACCCAGCATCACTCGCGGCAGCAACCACCTGCGCTACGTGTTTCCCACCCTCACGCTGCGGCTCACCACCGATGCGCCGCCCACCTATGTGGCCGAGAGCACATGGTTCACGCTGCACACGCCAGTGAACCTGCTGCTGGGCCCAGACGAAACCTTGAGTGCGGGGGTGGCTGAAACCGCACGCGAATTTGAAGAAGAAACCCTGCTTTACTGGCGGCAATGGACCCGGCGGCTGGCCTTGCCCCTGGAATGGCAGGACGCCGTGATCCGCTCGGCCATCACACTCAAGTTGTGTCAGTTCGAAGAAACAGGGGCCATCGTCGCAGCCATGACGACCAGCATTCCCGAAGCGCCCGACAGTGGCCGCAACTGGGACTACCGCTATTGTTGGTTGCGTGACGCCTTCTTTGTTGTGCGGGCCCTGAACAGCCTCTCGGAGGTGGGCACCATGGAGGACTACCTGCGCTGGCTCTACGACGTGGTGCGTGGGAGCCGTGGCGGCCATGTGCAGCCGCTCTACGGCATTGGCCTGGAGCAGCATTTGCACGAGTCCATCGTCACCGGCTTGTCAGGCTACCGCGGCATGGGGCCCGTGCGCGTGGGCAACCAAGCGTTTGAGCATTTTCAGCACGATGTGTACGGCAACATTATCCTCGGCGCGGCCCAGGCGTTTCACGACCACCGCTTGTTCCGCCGCGCCGACGCCCAAGACTTTGCCAGCCTGGAAGCGGTTGGCGAAAAGGCGTGGTTGTTGCACGACCAACCTGACGCTGGTATGTGGGAGCTGCGCACCCGGGCTCGCATCCACACCTCGTCGTCGCTGATGTGTTGGGCCGCCTGCGACCGCATGGCCAAGATCGCCCGGGCCTTGGGTTTGCACGAGCGGGCCGCGTTCTGGTTCAGCCGGGCGGCCCTCATCCACCAAAAAATCTTGGAGCAATGTTGGAGTGACAAACGCCAGTCGTTTGTCGAAAGTTTTGGCGGCGAGGCTCTGGACGCCAGCGTCCTGCTGATGGGCGAAGTGGGTTTCCTGCCCCCCAAAGACCCGCGCTTTCGCAGCACGGTGTTGGCGCTGGAAGCGGCCCTGGGCGACGGCCCACACCTGCGGCGTTATGAAGCCGAAGACGATTTCGGTCGCCCCGAAACTTCCTTCAACGTGTGTTCGTTCTGGCGCGTGGATGCGCTGGCCCGCATCGGCGAAAAAGAGCGGGCCCGCGAGTGTTTCGAGGCCTTGCTGGCAGCGCGCAACCCGGTCGGTTTGTTGTCCGAAGATTTGAACCCGGTGACCGGGGAGCTGTGGGGCAACTTTCCGCAGACCTATTCGATGGTCGGCATCATCAACGGTGCGGTGCGGTTGTCGGCCCCCTGGGATGAGGCGGTTTGACATGCCCACCTTGTTGGCACCAACCTACCCACGTCTCGTCGGCGATGTCGGCGGCACCCATGCGCGTTTTGCGTTGGTGCAGGCTGGGGGGCACGAACCAGAGCAGCTGCGGGTGCTTTCGACGCACGATTTCCCCACGCTGATGGATGCCATCAGCCATTACCTTGACGGCGGCCGCTCGCAACGACCGCGCCACGCCTGCCTGGGCATCGCCACCCCGTTGCAGGGTGATTGGGTGCAAATGACCAATCACCCCTGGGCGTTTTCTGCCAAACAGTTGGCCCAAGACCTGGCGCTGAATCGTTTGCTGTTGGTGAACGATTTCACCGCATTGGCTTTGGGCGTTCCTTCCTTGTCTGAGGGGCAACTTCGTCAAGTCGGTGGTGGTGCTCAACGGCCAGGCCCCAAAGCAGTGTTAGGCCCTGGCACGGGGCTGGGCACATCTGCCTTGGTGCCCGTGGGGGATCGGCACCTTGCCATCTCCGGCGAAGGCGGCCATGTGACCTTGGCCGCAGCCTCACCCGAAGAGGCTGCGGTGATTGCTTGGTTGTGGACAGAGTGGCCTCATGTGTCGGCTGAACGTGTGCTCAGCGGGCCTGGCCTCGTGCTGCTGAACCGCGCCTTGGCGGCCGTGCGCGGCATTCAAACACCAGATCTCAGTGCGCCAGAAATCACTGCACAGACACTGCAAGGGCAGGATGAGCATTGTTGCGACACGGTGGCCATGTTTTGCGCCTTGCTCGGTACCGTCGCCTCCAACCTGGCCTTGACCTTGGGTGCGGTGGGCGGTGTTTACATGGGCGGTGGCATTGTCCCCGCACTGGGCGAGTACTTTCACCGTTCGCCTTTCCGTCGGCGCTTTGAAGCCAAGGGGCGCTACAGCGACTACCTGGCCGCCATTCCAAGTTATGTCATCCACGCACCCCTGGTGGCTTTGGTCGGTGCCTCACATGCGTTGGATCTGCCCCAGGTGCTGGGCAGCGTGGAGGCGTAAAAAAGCCACCGGCAAGCGGTGGCTTAGAGGTTTTGATACTGTTGCAGCGCCTGTCTTACTGCGCCTGCTGCAACGCCCGGATCCGATCTTCAATCGGTGGGTGGCTCGAGAACAGCGCCATCAAACCACTGGGTTTACTGCTGATGCCCAGGGCCTGCATGGCCTTCGGTAACTCGGCGGGCTGCAAGCCACCCAAACGGGCCAAGGCATTCATCATGGGCTGTTTGCGGCCCATGAGTTGTGCGGCACCGGCATCCGCACGGTACTCACGCTGACGCGAGAACCAGGCCACGATGATGGCGGCAAGCACCCCCAGCACGATGTCGAGCACGATGGTGGTGATGTAATAACCCATGCCCGGGCCGTCGTTGTTGTTGCGCAGAACCACTTTGTCCACAAAGTAGCCAATCACGCGCGACAAGAAGACCACGAAGGTGTTCATCACGCCTTGAATCAAGGTCATGGTCACCATGTCGCCGTTGGCGATGTGGGCCACCTCGTGGCCAATCACGGCTTCCACTTCTTCACGGTGCATGCTTTGCAGCAGGCCCGTGGACACGGCCACCAGCGAAGAGTTCTTGAACGCACCGGTGGCAAAGGCATTGGGAGCGCCTTCAAAAATCGCCACTTCCGGCATGCCGATCTTGGCCTGGTCTGCGAAGCGGGCCACGGTATTGACCAACCATTGGTGGGTGGCGTCGGGCGAGCCGTTGATGACTTGGGCCTTGGTGCTCCACTTGGCCATGGGCTTGCTCATCAAGAGGGAAATGATGGCGCCGCCGAAACCCATCAAGGCGGCAAACCCGAGCAACTGGGTCATGTTCAAGCCGTTGGCAGAGAGGTAACGGTTCACGCCGAGCAAATTGGCGGCAATGCCCAGCACGAGCATCACTGCCAGGTTGGTCATCAAAAATAAGAACACACGTTTCATGGCAATCGCGCTCCAATCAAGCCGTAACCACACGGCGGCAGGCAACATATTAGGGGCAAGGCCGAAACTTCAATGCCTGGCCCTGAACTTCATGGGGTTTTGGCGGTGGCACTGGCCGGACGGAACACGGTTTCGTCCTCGTAGAAGGCGAGACTGTTATTGGCCGGCCACCAGCCCGGCACCCCGAGAACGGGCAGGGGGTGGAAGGGCTTTTTTGCCAGCACATCGGGCTTCAAACTCTCCAGCAACAGGCCTTCCACATCATTTCCTGGCGGCAGCAGCCACACATGGGCGGTGATGCCTTTTCGCGGAATGACCAGTTTTTCCATCAGAGCGTGGCCGAAGAGGGTGAGCTTGGCGTCACGCCAAAGCGACCGGTGGGTGATGAACAAGGCCCGCCAGTCGCGGCGTTTGAGAGCATCCGTCAACGCCACAGGGGCTTGCAACAGGGCAGCGTTTTCATCAAACAGCGTGAGCGCATCGCGCAATGCCCCACGCACCTGCTGCACGCCTTGGATGGCAATCTCTGCCGCCTGCAACTCATTCAGTCGTTTCTTGGCTTGCGGGAAACGCCACCACACCAAACCATTGAACAGGTCGTGCAGGTTGTCTCTCGTTGGCACCTGGCGGGTGCGGTGGATGAATGCTTCGTAGGCCTCACCTTCGGGCAATGCCGTCGCAGGAACAAAACGAACGGGTGGTTTGGACAATGGGCCGCTGACGCCCAGCCAGTTCAGCCCCTTAGCAACAGACAGGCTGTTCTGTCGCGGTTGCTCCAATGCATGGCCCCAAGTGCGGTAGGGGGCGAGCCACGGTTGCAACCAGTTGACGGGCGGTGTGCTGGGCTTGGTTTGGGCGTGCAAGTTGAATTGAATTTAGAAGTGAAGGAGCGAGCGGCTCTGTCTCGATGTGCCCCATCGACTGCCGAGGCTGCGCCTTACGCTCTTACCCAGCAGACGAACTTTGCGTTCGCAGAGCTTGCCATGGCGTTGATAAGGGACGTGTTATCAAAGTCCGGTAGTGTTTGAAGGCGCTTGATGAGTTCCCCCATCCCCTTTGTCTCGCTTGGTATCAAGCAGCCTTTCTCATCCCCATCCACAAGCATCCAAAAGACATCGTCGACGACAGGGCCGGAATCGGTTGTGAGAATTCCAACTTCTAGTAACTCCTCCCAAAGAACTCGGCGAACTTCAGCGCTATTGGGAGGGGTGTATTGGACGAAACTCTCATTGAAAGTTACTGCGCCGGGCGCATCCATTTTTCGTTTGAGTAGCCTATCAACCCTAGACGCTACCCATATAAAGGCAAAAAGACCGAGAAAAACAACGGCGAGGGCAATGAGTTCGTTTGTGGCCATGACCAACAGCTATGTGCTTGCAGAAGGGCTAACCTGTAAGGCGTAACCCGCGCCTAGTCCACCTGCCGCCACGCCACCGTCTCACCCCCTCGCAGCGGCTTGAGTTTGGCCTCGCCAAAGGCCAGGTCTTCGGGCAAGGTCCACGCTTCTTTGCGCAGGGTCACGGTGCCGCTGTTGCGCGGCAGGCCGTAGAAGGCGGGGCCGTGGAAGCTGGCGAAGGCTTCCAGCTTGTCCAAGGCCCCTGCGGCTTCAAACGCTTCGGCGTACAGCTCCAGTGCGGTCAGGGCGGTGTAGCAACCTGCGCAGCCGGTGGCATGTTCTTTCAGGTGCGTGGCGTGCGGTGCGCTGTCGGTGCCAAGGAAGAATTTCGGGCTTCCGCTGGTGGCGGCATGCACCAAAGCCAGTCTGTGGGTTTCGCGTTTGAGTACGGGCAGGCAGTAGTAGTGCGGGCGAATGCCGCCAGTGAAGAGGGCATTGCGGTTGTACAGCAGATGGTGAGCGGTGAGTGTGGCGGCCGTGTAGTCACCGGCTTCGGCCACGTATTGAGCCGCCTCGCGGGTGGTGATGTGCTCGAAGACGATTTTCAGTTCCGGGAAGTCGCGTCGCAGCGGAATGAGTTTGGTGTCAATGAAGGCGGCTTCGCGGTCGAAGAGGTCGATGTCCGCATCGGTCACTTCGCCGTGCACCAGGAACAGCAACCCTTCGCGCTGCATGGCTTCGAGCGTGGCATAGGTTTTTCGCAGATCTGTGACGCCCGCATCGCTGTTGGTGGTGGCGCCCGCTGGGTAAAGCTTCACGGCCACGACGCCCGCGTCTTTGGCGCGTTTGATTTCATCGGGCGGCAGGTTGTCGGTGAGGTAGAGCGTCATCAAGGGTTCAAACTGAACCCCCTCGGGCACCGCGGCCTGAATCCGTTCCCTGTAGGCCACGGCCTGGGCCGCGGTGGTGACCGGAGGTCGCAGGTTCGGCATGATGATGGCGCGGCCAAACTGACGGGCGGTGTGGGGCACAACGGCCTGCATGGCGACACCATCGCGCACATGCAAATGCCAGTCGTCGGGGCGGGTGAGGGTGAGGGTCTGCGTCATCTGGAAATTGTCGCAGACGGGGCGCTGGTTTTGCGCAGCTTGCACGCAGTTTGGTTGCCTTCGGGTGGGGGTGTTTGTGCGCGCCGCACTGCGTCGGGACGTCGGCCCGACAGCCGAGTAACTTTTCTTTGCTTCGCCAAAGAAAAGTCACCAAAAGAAAGGCGACCCCGAATCCGGCGGCCCCTGCGGGGCTGCTCTGCGCTGCTCGGTCAAGCCGGGAAGTTCAGAAACTCGCCCTGCGGGCTCAGACATCTGAACTTCTTGATCCGTCTTGCCCTGCGCTGCTCGACGCCTCCCACGGGGACCCCAAGAGCCAACACCAGCGAGCGGCTCGTTTGGCTGCGCCAAACATTGCAAACATTTGCATTCCTCCCACCTAGGCGATGCGCAGCGAGCCGTGGTGTATTGGATCTTTGGGTCCCCTGAGACGAGCTGAGCAGCGCAGCGGAAGGCGGAAAAAGAAGTTCAGATGTTTGAGCCCGAAGGGCGAGTTTCTGAACTTCCCGCCTTCCGCGAGCAGCGCAAGGCAGCCCCGGTACTCCGGGGCCTCGGAACCGGGGTCGCCTTTTCTTTGCTTACTTTCTTTTGGCGAAGCAAAAGAA
>JBJOQO010000028.1:0-34989 GCA_046049865.1 Pseudomonadota bacterium
CAAAGGTACCAGAAGCAGGGCTTGAATCGTCATGCGATCAGCCTCAGAAATGTGCGAGTAGTTTGTTCCCATTGGAGTGACACCTTACAGGTTGTAGGGTGTCGCACTTCAAATTTGAGCTCGCCCAGCCCTGCGTGGCAATCAAGGCGAAAGCCTCACGCAGCGCCTCCTCGAATTCCCGCTGCGATTCGATCAAGCGGTATTTTTTTTGAGGATCGTTGTCCAATGGTCTGTCAGGGTTCATGTTTCATCTCCTGAATCGACGGACTGGCTTTGATTCAACCAACCCGCTTGTGCCCATTCTTTTACCAAATCCCAGGCCTGCGCACTGAGCTTTTGGACTTGCGAGGCGGTTAACACGCGCCGATCGGCCAAACAGCGAAGCAGACGCGCATCAGCGCCCCCTGCGCGGTAGGACTCCCCGTTGATGTAGATGTGGCTGCGGTCATAGAGCATGCGGCTGCGTGCATCCAGACTCAAAGGTTGGTCCCTGCGGATGGCGCCGCCGTCCTCAAACCACACAGAAGGTTTGGGTTCACTCAGCCACTCCCCCAAACTGCAATGAAGACCGTTGGCTTCGGCCAAGAACTCGGCCACTGCGGCTCGAGCGAAGTCTTGCATTTGTGTCGGGATGGCGCCGGGCGTTGCAGTGGCACTTTGAAACGGGTCGCGATAAAGCGCCGTGTGTTCGGCCGCAGGCAAACCGGGCTCATCGTCTTCCAGGGCGTCCAAGCTTCGTTTGATGACCTCGCGTGCGAACTCTGCTTTAGAAGCTGATCGAAATCCAATCGAGGCCGTCATGCACTCACCGACCGCCTGGCCGTCATGAGCCCAACGTGGCGGTAGGTAGAGCATGTCACCGGGCTCCAAAACCCACTCCTGCTCAAACTCAAAGTTCGCCAAAATTTTGAGCGGTACGTTGGCTTGCAGCTCAGGGTTTTGCAGTCGCCCAATGCGCCAGCGACGGCGACCGTGCAGTTGCAACAGAAACACGTCGTAGGAGTCAAAGTGCGGCCCCACCCCACCTTGATCGGAGGCGTAGGACACCATCAAGTCGTCCAACCGGGCTTCGGGAACGAACCGAAACTGTTGCAGCAGCGCATGCGCAGCCGGGCAGTGCAAGTCAACCCCTTGCACGAGCAATGTCCAAGCCGGTGTTTTTAAGCTGGGCAACTGGCGGCGTGTGAAAGGGCCATGGGAGAGCTTCCAGCCCTTGGCGGCGTGTTTGATCAGCCGAGACTCCACACCGTCTTGGCTGGCCATGTCGAACAAAGCCGTTCGATTCAAAATGGCCGAGGCATCAGGCACGGCCTGGCGAATCAGCAGTGGTTTTTTCTGCCAATGTTGACGCATGAAACTGTCGGCGGAGAGTCCGCCCAGCAACGGACGGGCTTGATCGGGTTTGATGTTCTTGAGCATGGCGTGATTGTCACGCTTGGCGGCGCGGGCGAGCGGGGCATCAAGGCGCTTTATCATTCGACGATGTTGATTCAAAACCCCTGCGTCGTCAGCCTGACCTGGCGACTTGAAGATGCCCACGGCAGCTTGATTGATGAACTCACCGATCCGGTGGAGTTTTTTGTCGGTGGCGGCGATTTGCTGGCCAAAGTCGAAGAGGTACTCATCGACCAAGAGGTCGGCTTTCAAACCCAGTTGCACCTGGAACCCGAACACGCCTTTGGCGACTACAACCCCGAGCTGGTTTTTTTCGAAGCCCGCACGCTGTTCCCGGACGGGGTTGAGCCCGGCATGCAGTTTGACGGTGTTCCAGAAGGTGCCCAAACCCCCGACCTGCCCGCTGACGCCGTCTACACCGTGACCGAGGTGTATCCGGCCCATGTGGTGCTGGACGGCAACCATCCTTTGGCCGGTGTGGCCTTACGTTTGGACTTGACGGTGCGCGATGTGCGCGAAGCCACCGAAGAAGAAATCAGCGTGGGCAGTGTGGCGGAACCGGCTGTGACGGTTCTGGCAACTGCGCCGGGTTCGCCGCATTTGCACTGATGCGGGAGGTAGCAGGGTGGCTGAAAAGAAATGCGCTTTATAAAATTCAAATACAGGACTATGAAATACATGCAAATTAAGGAAATCCTGCACAACTCGCAAGCCCCGATCGGGACGGCTAGGATCATTTTGGTTTTATGCGTTTTTGCGATATCGGCCTACGGTTGCAAAGAAAATCCCGATTCAGCCGTACCGACACAGCCGAGTAACCCAAAAACTGTCGAGCAATCGATAGATGGTTTTGATGTTTTCTCCGGGGGTGACGAAGTACGCGATTCACGTACTGGGCTGATTTGGAGCCGTTGTAGTGTCGGGCAATCGTGGAGTGGTACAGCATGCGAAGGGATTGCCAAACAATTCACAGCGCAGGAAGCGCAAAAAATCTCTGTAACCGGTTGGCGCTTGCCGAATATTCGTGAGCTATCCAGTCTCATTTCCTGCCGGGGAAATAAGATGCTAGCCACGATTGATTTAGCAGATGGGCTCGAGCCGGTCTCACACCACTGTGAAGATAGAGTTTCAAGACCAGCGACCTATACCTCGGTTTTCCCAATGTCGTCTGACGATAAAACGATGGGATACTGGTCAAGTTCTATGGAGAAAAAAGACAGCAAAAACTTCTGGTACGTCTCTTTCTTCACAGGTACCGTGAACGTCATCGTTCACGAACCAGACCCGCAACTTCTAGAAAAAATGTCCGTTCGATTAGTTCGTTCAGGGCGCTGATGGCTGCAAACACTTTTACTCCTCCTGACGAAAAGCGACGAATGAAAATCTCATGGATCATCGCCGCTGTCGTGGTGACGTTTGCAGGCGGAATCAATGCACAAGTTCACAAATGCGCTGCCAACGGCAAAACGACGTTTCAGCAAGAGCCGTGCCCGGGTACTGTTCACGTCAATTCGCCAACTGCCACGGGGGACGCCACCTTACGGCCTGGAACATCACTCGAGCTACCTTGGTCAAAACTTCGTTTCGGAATGAGCCGACTTGAAGTACGGCGTGCACTGCCCCAATCGGGTGCGACAGCCGAGGGTATCCAGCTTGAAGCATTTCGCTATCTTGATGTGCCGTTCAATGTCTCTTTCTATTTCAAGGAAGATCGGCTCACGCAAGTCAATATGATGCACACACAGATGTCTCAACCAAACGCCGAAACTCGCGCTGCGTTTGAAAAGCTTCTCAGCCACCTAGTTCAGAGGCACGGCCAGCCTTCCGTCAACAACATAGATTTGCGGCCAGCGGGGCTCTTTGGCGGTGCAACTTGGAACAAATCCGGGTTCGATGTCGATCTGTCAGTTTCGCCAATCACAAAGGACAGCTCTTGGCTGCTGCTTAACTATTGGGATCGACGCTGAATCGCCCAATCCAAACAGAATCGGTTTGGCTCGAAACAGGAGCGCGTGGGGCATCAAGGATCATCTGAGCTTCCGCCCGGGCAACCATTGATAGATGTGGTGTATCGACCGCCGTTAGATGAACACAAGCTGATCTCACAACGCCCATTTACCGTCTGGAACCTCGACCCATCGACTCGGGGCTTGCCAGTGCCACGCCCGGGAGAGGAATAAGCGTCTACTGAAAATCGGCTTTCCCCAGCCCCGTCACCGCCCCGTCGAACCAAATCCCCCTACGCCTCGCTCGGAAGCACCAAACTCTTCGACGCGCCGAAACTGCGCTTGCACCACGGGCAAGATAACGAGTTGCGCAATACGCTCCATGGGCTCGATGGTGAAAGCCACATCACTGCGATTCCAGCAGCTCACCATCAAGGGGCCTTGGTAGTCCGAGTCGATCAGGCCCACCAAATTTCCGAGCACGATGCCGTGTTTGTGGCCTAAACCTGAGCGCGGCAGGATCACGGCGGCGAGGTTGGGATCGCCAATGTGAATCGACAAACCCGTGGGGATGAGTACGGTCTGGCCCGGCTCCAGCACCAAGGCTTTTTCCAGGCATGCACGTAAATCCAAGCCTGCACTGCCTGGGGTGGCATATCGCGGTTGCAGTTCGTCAAAACGTTCGGCCAGCCTCGGGTCGAGGACTTTCACATCAATCGTGGTCATGTGGGTGTGTTGGAAGAAGTGGTCAATCGGTGAGCAATCTCAGCAATCAGTTGGCGTGCCAGAGTGAGTTTGTCGGCGCGTGGCAGTTCGCGATGGCCTTGGGCATCGACCAAGGTCAGCGAGTTGTCGTCCTGCCCGAAGGTGGCGGGGCCAAGATTGCCCACCACCAACGGCAGCCGCTTGCGCTCCAGTTTTTCACGGGCGTGTTTGAGCAGGTCGTGGCTCTCGGCTGCGAAGCCCACGCAATAAGGCGGATTCGCGGCGAGTGAGACGCTGGCCAGAATGTCGGGGTTCTCAGTCAGCTCAAAGGTAGGCGCCACCTTGCTGCCGTTCTTTTTGATTTTGTGGTCAGACAAGTTAGCGGGACGCCAGTCGGCCACCGCAGCGGTCGCGACAAACACTTGGCTGCTCTTCGCAGATTCATTCACCGCACCCAGCATTTGTTGGGCGGTTTGCACATCCAATCGCCGCACGCCACGGGGGGTGGGTAGATGCACGGGACCTGCGACCAAGGTGACCTGCGCACCGGCTTCGTGTGCGGCACGGGCGATCGCAAAACCCATCTTGCCGCTGGAGCGGTTGGTGATGCCGCGCACCGGATCAATCGGCTCAAAAGTGGGGCCTGCGGTGATCAACCAGCGCTGGCCTTGAAGAATCTTGGGCTGGAAAAATGCAACCACCTCGTCCAGCAACTCCAGCGGCTCCAGCATGCGCCCGTCACCGACCTCACCGCAGGCTTGGTCGCCGTGACCCGGGCCCAACACCGTGCAGCCATCCGCTTGCAGCTGCGCCACATTACGCTGCGTGGCGGGGTGCTCCCACATTTCGCGGTTCATGGCGGGCGCCAAGAGCAAGGGGCAGGTTGACAGCGGACGGGCCAAACACATCAGGCTGAGCAAATCATCGGCGCGGCCATGCAGCAACTTGGCCATGAAATCGGCGCTGGCGGGCGCAATCAGCACAGCATCAGCATCGCGGGTGAGGTTGATGTGGGCCATGTTGTTGGGCTCACGCGAATCCCACTGGCTGCTGTAGACGTTGCGGTTGGACAGCGCCTGCAAGGTCACTGGCGTGATGAACTGTTCGGCGGCCGCCGTCATCACGACCTGAACCGTGGCGCCAGCTTTGACCAAGGCCCGGGTCAACTCAGCCGCTTTGTAGCAGGCGATGCCGCCCGTGAGGCCCAGCACCAAGTGTTTACCGCGGAGTTCAAGCGTGGGGGGCAATAGGCTCATGGCAGACGTCTCAATAGAAGGTCGGAATTGTGGCCCAAGGCGCATCACGCGTTCTCATTGGGCGTCAACAACATGCCGTCATGCCGCCTTCACATTGCCCAAGCCCGAAGTATGGTCTTTCCTGAGTTTTCAGTAATTCCTGAAAGTTTCGTTCATGATTCGGCCCGTGCCCGCCAATTGGGCGACCTTCAAGACCATGCCATGACACTGTCTCCCCTGGTTCAAAGCTTCGTGGCCCATTTCGGTGAAATGGGCAGCCGCTGGGGCATCAACCGCACGGTGGGACAAATTTATGCCTTGATCTTCGTCTCGCCCGCGCCTTTGAACGCAGATGAGATCGCCGACAAGCTGGAATTCAGTCGCTCCAATGTGAGCATGGGTTTGAAGGAGTTGCAGTCGTGGCGATTGGTGAACTTGAAGCACATCGCAGGTGACAGGCGCGAGTACTTCTCTGCCCCCAGTGACGCTTGGCAAATTTTTCAGACCCTGGCCGAAGAACGCCGCCGCCGCGAAATTGAACCCACGCTGTCGATGCTGCGCAATGCCCTGCTGGAGAACCCGAGCAGTGAAGAGGACCGCATCGCGCAAGAACGCATGCGCGGCATGCACGACCTGATTGAACTGATGACCAACTGGTTTGAGGACGTGCAGCGACTCGACCAAAAAACCCTGTCCCAACTGATGAAGATGGGCTCCAAGGTGCAGCGCCTGCTGGAGTTCACTGGCAAAGTCAGTGCGGGGCCAGCTCGTAGCAGCAAGAGTTAACCAAAGGCAACACTGCAATGGACGCATTGATCCTGGCCCGCATGCAATTTGCAGCCAACATTACCTTCCACATTCTTTTCCCCACCATCACGATTGCGCTCGGCTGGACGTTGCTGTTTTTCCGGTGGCGCTGGCTGAAAACCCAGGACGGTGCGTGGCTCAACGCTTACCGTTTCTGGACCAAAGTATTCGCACTGAGTTTCGCGCTGGGCGTGGTCAGCGGCATCACCATGAGTTTCCAGTTTGGAACCAACTGGCCAGGCTTCATGGAGAAAGTCGGCAACGTGGCCGGGCCGCTTTTGGGCTACGAGGTATTGACGGCGTTTTTCCTGGAAGCTTCCTTCCTGGGCATCATGCTGTTTGGTCACGGTCGGGTCAGCGAACGGGTGCATTTGGCAGCGACTTTTTTGGTGGCCTTCGGCACCACACTGAGCGCGTTTTGGATCTTGGCCTTGAACTCCTGGATGCAAACGCCCGCAGGTTTTGAGGTGATCGACGGCCAAGCCCATGTCACCAGTTGGATGGAAGTGATCTTCAATCCGTCCTTCCCCTACCGGTTGGTGCATGTCCTGCTGGCGTCCGGCCTGACCGTGGCCTTCTTGTTGGCCGGCATCAGTGCTTGGCAATTGCTCAAAGGGGCGGCCAATGCGTCCACACCCAAAGTGCTGCGTGTGGGGCTCACTTTGGGCGCAATCCTGATTCCGCTGCAAATCATCGCGGGCGACATGCACGGCCTGAACACCCTGGAACACCAGCCGCAAAAGGTCGCTGCGATGGAAGGCGTTTGGGAGACAGAAAAAGGAGCGCCGCTGCTGCTGTTTGCACTGCCCGACGAATCTGAGCGCAAAAACCATTTTGAGATTGGCATTCCCAAACTCGCCAGCCTGATCCTGACCCATGACCTGAACGGTGAAATTCGTGGCCTGAATGATTTCCAAGGTCAGCATCCGCCGGTAGCACCGGTGTTCTGGGGCTTTCGAGTGATGGTCGGTACGGGCATGTTGATGCTGGCCGTCAGTTGGTTCGGCTTGTGGCGCTTGCGGCGCACGGCATGGCAAGCGCAGCAGATGCCACGAGTGTGGCTCTGGGCATTCAGCGCCATGACCTTCTCGGGCTGGCTGGCCACAGTAGCCGGTTGGTATGTGACTGAAATTGGCCGCCAACCCTATGTGGTGTATGGGCTGCTCAAGACAGCCGATGTGGCTTCCAACGTGGCATCGCCGTGGATCGCCCTGACACTGACGATGTACGTCACGCTTTACCTCGCATTGATTGTGGCCTATGTGGGCGTGCTGAAGTACATGGCAGAAAAACCCATGCCTTCCACAGAAGACCCGCCTGCGGACGCAGCCACAGCCATGTCACGCGGAGTCCAAGTATGAATTTCGATCAAACCTTGCCCGTGATCTTCATGGGGCTGATGGGTCTGTCCATGTTGGTCTATGTGGTGCTCGACGGCTACGACCTCGGTGTGGGCATGCTGATGCCACGCGCCACCCTCGCGCAAAAAGATGTCATGGTGGCCAGCATTGGCCCCTTCTGGGATGCCAACGAAACCTGGTTGGTCCTGGGCGTGGGCATTTTGCTCATTGCCTTTCCCAAAGCACACGGCATGGTGCTGGGGGCGCTTTATTTCCCTGTCACGCTGATGCTGATCGGTTTGATCCTGCGCGGCGTGGCCTTTGACTTTCGCACCAAGGCGCAAGACCACCACAAGCGGCTGTGGAACCGCCTGTTTTTTGCAGGCTCTGGTTTGGCGGCGACCTCACAGGGGTGGATGCTGGGCCACTACATCACCGGCCTGCAAAGCGGTTGGGTCTATAACGTGTTCGCAGCAGCCATTGCCTTGGCCCTGCCCGCCGCCTATGTGTTGTTGGGTGCCTGTTGGCTCATCATGAAAACCGAAGGTGAGTTGCAAGTGCACGCCGTGCGCTGGGCCAAACTCGCCTGGGCCCCGGTGGTGGTGGGCATGGGATTGATCTCCATTGCAACCCCACTTGTCAGCACCACAGTGCGCGAACGTTGGTTCAGCATGCCCGAGTTCATCGCCCTCTTGCCCATTCCATTGATGACGGTGCTGGCCTTGCTCGGCGCGCGTGCCATGCTCAACTCACACCGGGTGTTGGGCAAAGTGTGCTGGCTGCCGTTTGTGCTCGTGGTTGCAGTTTTTGTGCTGGGCTTTTTTGGATTGGCCTACAGCCTCTATCCCTATGTGGTGATAGACCGCCTCACGCTGTGGCAAGCCGCCAGCAGCCCCGCCGCGCTCAAGGTCATTCTCGTGGGCACCTGCATCTCGGTGCCGGCGATTGCGGCTTACACCGTGTTTTCCTACAAAGTGTTCAGCGGCAAAGCGACGGAGTTACGTTACGCATGAGTCCAGTTCTGGCCGCAAGCGGTTTGAAGATTCAACGCTGCGCGGCCAGAAACGCCTTCAGGCGAACAAACGACTGTTCTCGGGCTTGTGCGTTGGTTCCCACAGTCACGCCCTGGCCGGGATTCATGCCGTTGGGCACATCCTTGCGAACCCGCAACGGCGCGGTGCCATCAAAACCATGAAAGGCCCCGGGGTAGGTCACCACCTCGGGCCGAGACCCGGAGGCCGTTTGCGCCAGACGCTCGCATGGTTCAGCCGCAGTCCAGTCATCACTGGCACCCAGCAACATCAAGAGGCGGGTGCTGGTTTGGTAGCCACGCTGCAAATCAGCCGCACAACCTGGGTAATAGGCCACCGCAAAAGCCGCAGTGTTGCTTGCTTGACGCACCACAGGATGCTGGGTGTTGGTGGCTGCCAGCACGGTACTGCCACCGTTGGACCAACCGAGTAAACCAAGCTGACTTGCGTTCACCTGGGGCTGGGCCGCCAGCCAAGCCAGGGCGGCCAAGGCATCTTGCCGACGATCAACTTGTGTCACTTTGCGCTGCCCGACTTTTTGCGTGCACAGTTCTTTTTCACCGCGTGTGGTGAGAGAGTCCAGCAGCAAAGCATGCATGCCGGCATCGTGCAAGACGGTGATGTATTCGGTGTAGCGCGAGGAAAGCGCACCTTTTCTGTCGTAGAGCCCACCGCAGCCATGCAGCAAGACCATGGCAGGTTTCTTGGCGGCGGGCTCGTTGGACGTTGTCGCAACGGGAAACCAATGGGCCTTGAGCTTCAAACCCTGCGGCGCTTTGGCGTCCGCGGGGATGGTGATTTCTTGTTGGGCCAGCGCGATATTCACACCCAACATCAAGAGACCGGTGAGCATCCATGTTGTTGAGGTTTTCATATTTTCATGACGTAGTTCATCGACAAAAGGATGACCTGCAATCAGACGACATATCAACGTCCGCCCAGAGCAGAGCCGCCATAGACACGTGCATCAGGAAAGCGTTTGATTTGCTGCAACACCGCCAAACCGTCGCGATGACGCCATGTGGCGTGGGCGCTGTCGATCACCATGAACTCGCCAGGAAAATCCAATTTGTCCTGCAATCGCTGGTAGTAACGCCGCGAAGACGGCTGGCGCGGGGTGCGCGAGCGCTCGATCATCAGCACGTAAAAAGGCCGCTGCGAGAACAGCCGGGTTTGTTTGCGCACCAAATAGGCCGCCCCCACCGGACGCTCACGAATCAGGACATCCAGGCAGTCTTGCACTTGTGCACGGGACAACCCTGCAGAGACAAAAACAGGGTCGTGCGCGAAATCCATGCGGTCGTCTGTGGCCTCTTGTTCCAGTGCCACGCGGTCCTTGAGGCGTTGCCGCCAAACCGATGCTTCGGAATGACGCTCCTTCATTTCCAGCCACAAAATGGCCTGCTGCAAAGCCAACACCGCATGCCTGCTGTCGCTTTGCCCCACCTGCAGCCACAAACCCAACACTTCATTCTGAGCGGACTCTTCAGACTCTTCTTTGAGGCACCGCGCCAGGCCAAAGGCAATATCGGCATCCAAGGGAAACGCGCGGTGCGCCTCTTGCCAAGCCAGCAGGGTTTGCTCGGGCGCATGGGTCAACTCGATACAGACCGCACGCTCCGCAGTTTCTTGTGAACTGAGGCTTGCGCCTTCGCGCTTTTCATTCAGTGCCGTCAGACGCGCCGCTTTCGTGGACATGACACGCACCTTTTGCGCCCACTCAGTGGCATGCCGACGCTGCCACTGGGTGTCCAGTGCCGCCACCACCACCTCCATGGCACTGCCGAGCAAAGAGATCGCCGCTTTTTGGGCATCTGCGGGAGGCAATTCAGCTTTGCACTTCGCATACTCCAGGCGCTGACGCAGGCTCGGATGGGTGTCCGTGGCACTGGGCAAGGCCTTGTAGGCTTGCTGCAACCAGACACCAGCTTGCCGGTGAGACAGGCACAAGGCGAGCGTCGCACGCATCTCGCGGAAAGGAGTTTCACGCAGTTCGCCACCAAGGCGTGCGCGGCCAAACACCATGGGCCAAAAAACCTCATCCAGGTAGCGCGCACCGAGCTGCAAAACCACCAGCGCTTCGCTGCTGGGCTGGGCGCCGGCCACGGCATGGGCAGCGTGGTCGGCCTCCAATTCGTGCTGCCTGGCGATCACAAATGCGCGGGCATTGAACCGAGGGAAAAAATGATTGAAGAACAACGCCATGGCGGTATCGACCACAGAGTTGCCACGGTGGGCTGACTCTCGCAGTTCGGCCAAACGCAGCCAACCTCGGCGGGTACGGTAGATCCAAGCGGCCAGCTTGCCTTGCGATCCACCCATATGACCGTACTCATGCGCAACAACAGACGCGAGTTGCCGTGGGCTGAGCAAAAATAACAGAGGCAAACCCAACACCAAGGTGTTTTGGTACCACCCCAACAAGCCCAATCGAGGCCGCTGCACCACGGCTGCGTGGAGTTCTCCGTCGACCAACACCTCGTCGAAACGAGGGCCCGCCGTGCGTTCACTCACCTTGTCGAGCATCTTAAAAAGTTGGGGCGCTTGGTCACGGGACACCCGTCTGCCTTGTGGAGCCGGCATGGGTGTCCACAGCGCCCGCAGCAGCACCACGATCAACAACACCGCTGCCACGCCCAACAGCACAAACCAGCTGCTCAAGCGCTCACCGTCCTGCAACTGCTGGACGATCCAAACCAGCGTACCCACACCCAACACCAACGCCGCCCATATGAAGGCGTAAGCCGCCACCGCCATCAAGGCAGTGCCACGGCGAAACCGTGCCGGTGCATGTTGGCTGTCACGCTCGTGGTTGGAAATCCAACGCGCAAGCTTCAGATCATCGGCATCGAGCGTGGTCAGAGGGGTCTCCTTGGGGCGGGGTTCATCGGGTATTGTCTTCGCTCACCCCCCCCATCGAGCAAGGGTTGCAACCCGATGGCGTGGCATGGTTGCCACGACGACCGGGCCCTCCTTCAGGGGCAGTTGGCTACAACTTGGCTGAAACCCACGGCACCACGGAAGCCAGCGCCGCATCCAACTGACTTGCGTCGGTGCCGCCCGCCATCGCCATGTCGGCTTTGCCGCCACCTTTGCCGCCCACCTGTTGGGCCACAAAATTGACCAATTCGCCCGCTTTGACACGGCCGATGCTGTCGTTGGTCACGCCTGCCGCGAGCTGCACCTTGCCACCCTCCACCGCGGCCAGCACGATGGCGGCGGTTTTGAGTTTGTCTTTGAGTTTGTCCAGGGTCTCACGCAAGGCTTTGGCGTCGGCGCCATCGAGTTTGGCGGCCAAGACCTTCAAGCCCTTGACATCGACAGCCTGCAGTAACAACTCGTCACCTTGTGAGGATGCCAATTTGCCCTTGACCGCTGCCAACTCTTTTTCGAGCGAACGGACTTGCTCCAACACCTGGTGCAAACGCGCGGGCACTTCGGCCGGAGAGGATTTCAAACTGCCAGCCAGTTGCTGCACGGTGCCTTCGAGCGATTGCAAATAGGCCAATGCGTTGTCGCCCGTGATGGCCTCAACGCGCCGCACACCGGCTTGAATGCCGGTTTCCGCCACGATTTTGAAAAGACCAATGTCGCCGGTGCGGGTGACGTGGGTGCCGCCGCACAACTCGCGGCTGGAGCCAATGTCGAGCACCCGAACCTCGTCGCCGTACTTCTCACCAAAGAGCATCGTGGCACCCGTTTTTTGCGCCTCCTCGATCGGCAAGACCCGCGCCTGGGTGGCCGCATTGGCCAAAATTTCCGCGTTCACAAGGGCCTCGACCTGCGCGATTTGTATGTCCGTCATCGGCGCGTTGTGGGCAAAGTCAAAGCGCGTCCGGTCGGCGTTCACGAGCGAGCCCTTTTGCTGCACGTGGCCGCCCAGCACTTCGCGCAGGGCCTTGTGCATCAGGTGGGTCGCGCTGTGGTTGCGAACCGTCTTGGCGCGGCGCTCGCCATTCACGCGGGCGGCGAACACATCTCCTACCTTCACCTCGCCTTCCACCACACGGCCGTGGTGGCCAAAGACGGCCGCTTGCACTTTGATGGTGTCATCCACGAGGACGCGGGTGGTGGCATTCCTGAGCTCGCCGGTATCGCCCACCTGGCCGCCGCTTTCGGCATAGAACGGGGTTTGGTCGAGCACGATCACCGCATCGTCACCTGCTTTGGCGCTGGTCGCAGGACTGCCGTCGATGTAGATGGCGCTGACCTTGCCACCTTCGCGGCTCAAGTGTTCGTAGCCATGAAAGATGGTGTCGCTGCCTGTGTACTCCAGGCCTTGGGCCATCTTGAATTTGCCTGCGGCACGGGCTTGCTCGCGCTGGCGGTTCATGGCCGCGTTGAAGCCCGCTTCGTCGACGGCGACGCCGCGTTCGCGACACACGTCAGCGGTCAAGTCCAGCGGAAAACCATAGGTGTCGTGCAGTTTGAAGGCGGTTTCACCGTCCACACTTTTGGCACCGCCTGCAAGTGCTGAGTCCAAAATCTCCATGCCATTGGCAATGGTGCGGAAGAAACCTTCTTCCTCCACCTTCAACACTTCGGTGGCACGGGCCATGTCGCGTTTGAGTTCGGGATAGGCCTCGCCCATCTCGACCGCCAACGGCGCAACCAAGGTGTAAAAGAAAGGCTTGCGCGCGCCGAGTTTGTAGCCATGGCGAATAGCGCGGCGCGCAATGCGGCGCAGCACATAACCGCGTCCCGCATTGCTCGGGATCACGCCGTCCACCACGGTGAAGGTGCAGGCGCGAATGTGGTCGGCAATCACTTTGAGTGAAGGCGATTCGCCATCCACTGAGCCCGCACCACCGCCAGCAAACTCCACCGCATTTTTCGCGGCGGCGAGCAGGTTCACAAAGGTGTCGATCTCATAGTTGCTGTGCACATGCTGCAGCACGGCGGTGAGCCGTTCCAGACCCATGCCGGTGTCTACGCTGGGTTTGGGCAGCTTGTGCATCACACCGTCTTCGGTGCGGTTGAACTGCATGAAAACGTTGTTCCAAATTTCGATGTAGCGGTCGCCGTCTTCATTGGGCGAGCCTGGTGGACCACCGGCCACTTCCGGGCCATGGTCGTAAAAAATTTCGGTGCATGGGCCGCAGGGGCCGGTGTCGCCCATCATCCAGAAGTTGTCTGACGCATAACGCGCCCCCTTGTTGTCACCAATGCGCACGATGCGCTCGGCCGGCACACCCACTTCCTTGTTCCAGATGTCGTAGGCCTCGTCGTCTTCGGCGTAAACCGTGACCCAGAGTTTTTCTTTGGGCAGTTTGTACACCTCGGTCAGCAGCTCCCAGGCGTAGGCAATGGCATCTTTCTTGAAATAGTCACCGAACGAGAAGTTGCCCAGCATTTCAAAGAAAGTGTGGTGGCGGGCGGTGTAACCCACGTTCTCCAAGTCGTTGTGTTTGCCGCCAGCGCGTATGCATTTTTGCGACGTGGTGGCGCGCATGTAAGCGCGTTTGTCAAAGCCCAGGAACACATCCTTGAACTGGTTCATGCCCGCGTTGGTGAAGAGCAGCGTCGGGTCGTCCCCGGGAACGACAGGACTGCTGGCCACAATGGTGTGGCCTTTTGATTCAAAAAACTTCAAGAACTGGGACCGAATCTCAGAGGCTTTCATGCCGGGTGCTTTCTGTGGGAGGGAGGGCGAGAACCCTGGGGCTGACTTGCAAAATTATAGGAGTCGGCCATTGGCTTGCGAGGAAATGGCCAAAGCCCGACTTCGGGCTGGGTTAACAACACCGCGACCAGTGTTATCAACAACGCGCAAACTGCGTTGCCCAAGCAATCTCTATCGAGGACACCCATGAACACCCACGTATTGATGATCGTCACTTCCAACGCTCAAATGGGCAGCACGGGCAAACCCACCGGGCTTTGGGCCGAAGAGTTGGCGCAGCCCTACTACACCTTGTTGGATGCCGGGGTGCAAGTCACTTTGGCGTCGCCTTTGGGCGGTGCCATTCCGATTGATGCGGGCAGTCTCAAGCCCGTGGGGCAAAACGTCGCTGCAGTGGAGCGGATGCTGGCCGACGAAACGCTTCAGCGCACATTGGCCCACACCAGCAAAGCCGCATCGCACCGAGGCGCTGACTTTGACGCTGTCTTTTTCCCCGGTGGCCACGGAACGATGTGGGACCTGCCGACAGACCCAGGTGTCACCCACGCCGTGGAAAGCGCCTTTCAAGCGGGCAAATTCATCGCCTCTGTTTGCCATGGTGCCGCTGGTTTGGTGACCGCGCGACGTGCCGATGGGGAGTCCATCGTCAAGGGCTTGCGGGTGAATTCGTTCACCGACGCCGAAGAAACAGCAGTCGGATTGACCGACGTGGTTCCATTTTTGCTGGAGTCACGGCTGCGGGCCTTGGGAGGGGTTTTTGAGCACACCGCCAACTGGCAACCTTTTGTGGTGGCAGATGGTCAACTGATCACTGGACAGAACCCGCAATCGTCCGAGTTGGTGGCGCACGCGCTGTTGAAAGCACTGGGGGTCAGCGCACCGACCTGATCTGCTTGTGCTGAAAAGCAGCGAAACACCTTGCGCCTCACAACGTTTGCACGGCCGCCGGCGAAACCTTGGCCTTAGTGGCCATCATTTATGCCGCCGAGGCGAGCGCTGTGCGCATGTCGCGGCCCACTGGAGTCTGCGGGCATTTTCAAAGACCGTGTCAAAACGACGTCAGCCTTAAACCCTCATCGCATTCCCCCCAAAAACAACCCGCAGCCTCCCGGCGGGTTTTTCCTTTGGACAGCCGCTACCCCCTGCAGGAGCATGTCCGAAAACGACCAGCAGCATGACTGCGGTTGCCCATAATCCGTCCCATGGACCTCGACCCAGACGCCAGCTACCTCGCCCTCGTCGCCAAAGACGCGCGTTTCGACGGCAAGGTGTTTGTGGGCGTCACATCCACCGGGGTTTATTGCCGCCCTATTTGCAGGGTGCGCACACCAAAACGTTTGAACTGCCGCTTCTTCAGCTCGGCGGCCTTGGCCGAGGCGGCACTGTTTCGCCCCTGTTTGAAATGCCGACCTGAAATTGCGCCCAGCCCGCTCACCTCACGCTGGAGTGTGATGGACGCTTCGCGCACGCTCGCTGAGCAGGCGGCTGCTTTGCTCGATGCCCAGTTGGCTGAACCGCAAAGTGCCAAGCTCGGCGCCTTGGCGGCCAAGCTCGGCGTGAGCGACCGGCACTTGCGTCGCATCTTTTTTGCGCTGTGGGGCGTGACCCCGCTGCAGTATCTGCAAACCCGGCGTTTGCTGTTGGCCAAAGCGCTGCTGACGGATTCGACCTTGCCCGTCACGCAAGTGGCACTGGCCAGCGGCTTTGGCAGCGTACGCCGATTCAACGCAGCATTCGTTGACCACTACCGTTTGAGCCCAAGCCGTCTGCGGCAACAAGGCGTGGAGGCCACAACAGTGGGCCGTTCGACGTTCAACATGCGTTTGGGATACAGAGCGCCATACGACACCCAGGGCCTCGCGCGTTTCCTAGCGCAGCGGGCCATCGCTGGTGTGGAGTCGGTTGACACCGGCCATGGCGCACTGCGCATCCGCCGCAGCTTACGCGGCGGTGCATTGGTGCCTGGGCGTGATGATCTGACGCCTGCTCAAGTCCCCGCCGCAGGCTGGTTGGAGGTGTTTTTTGATGAAGATCGCTCACAGCTTCACTTGAGTTTTTCTCCCCACTGGGTTCAACACACAGCGGCCTTGGTGGCCCTGGTGCGCCGCTGGTTGGACCTGGACGCCTCGCCCGACGTCATCGACACCGCGCTGCACGATCTTCCCGGGCAAGCGGGTCAACGCCTGCCTGGGAGCTTGGATGCGTTCGAACTGGCGGTGCGGGCTGTTGTCGGCCAGCAGGTGTCGGTGGCGGCTGCACGCACTTTGGCCACACGCTTGGTGGAGCGACTGGGATCGCCCCTGGACAGTCCTTGGCCCGAGGTGAACCGGTGTTTTTTCGAACCTGCCGTGCTGGCAGCACAAACGCCAAACGAGCTGACTGCCCTGGGCCTGACCCAGGCACGGGCCCACACCTTGATCACCCTGGCCCAGGCTTGGCCGCGATTGGAGTTTGAATTGCAAGCCACGTTGTTCGGGCAACAACCCATTGAGCCCTTGCTCGCCGCGCTGTGCGAGTTGCCCGGCATTGGCCCCTGGACCGCCCAATACATCGCCATGCGGGCATTGAGCTGGCCCGACGCCAGCTTGCCCGGTGACGTGGCCCTGCGAAAAGCCATGCTGCAGTTGTTCAACACGACCACACCCCGCGCGGCAGAGTTGCGTGCCCAGGCTTGGCAGCCTTGGCGTTCTTACGCAGCGCTGCGGCTGTGGAACAGTTTGGCGAATTGATTTCTCTGGAGAACAGGATGCCCTCGACCCTTCATGCCACCCACGCTGCCTGCGTGGCGCAGCACACCATCACCACCCCTTTGGGCCCCATGTTGCTGGCTCGCTCTCAACACGGCCTGTGCGGCGTGTGGTTTGATGGCCAAAGCCACCACCCCGGCCCTTTGCAAGCACCTGCCAAACCCTCCGACCCTGTGCTGCAGCAAGCGGCGTCCGAACTACTGAACTACTTTGACGGTGGCACCCATGGGTTCACGGTTTCGCTCGATCCTCAAGGCAGCGTTTTTCAGCAAAAGGTGTGGCTGGCCCTGCGCAGCATTGCACGCGGTCACACCTGCACTTACGCAGACATTGCACGCACAATCAACGCACCTCAAGCCGCGCGTGCCGTGGGTGCAGCCATCGGCAAGAACCCTTTGTCCATCGTCGTTCCTTGCCACCGTGTGATCGCAAGCAGTGGAAGTCTCACCGGATATGCCGGTGGCCTGCCACGAAAAAAAGCGCTCTTGAACTTAGAACTGACGCGGCATACCTTCCCATGAAAACCAAAGACTGGCTAGAACTCACCGTGCTCGCTGCCATTTGGGGCGCGTCGTTTTTGTTCATGCGGGTGGGTGCACCAGAGTTTGGCGCCGTGGCATTGGCCGCCGTTCGTGTGACGGGTGCAGCGGTGGTGCTGTCGCTCTTGCTGGCCCAGCAGGGACAATTTCAAGCCCTGCGCCAACACTGGAAACCCATCTTCTTGGTTGGTTTGACCAACTCGGGCATTCCATTTGTGCTGTTCGCATATGCCGCCTTGTCCATCACAGCCGGGTTGTCGTCCATTTTTAACGCGTCCACGCCCTTGTTCGGTGCCGTGGTGGCGTGGTGGTGGCTCAAGGACCGACCCGGGCCAGGCCGTGTCCTTGGTTTGGCCGTCGGGTTTGCGGGCGTGTTGTGGTTGGCCTGGGATAAAGCGGGTTTCAAGCCCGGTGCGCCCATCACGCACACCGGTTTGGCCGTGTTGGCTTGTTTGACCTCCACCTTGCTGTACGGTTGGTCGGCCAGCTTCACCAAACGTTATCTCACCGGTGTCCCGCCACTGGCCTCAGCGACTGGCAGCCAGTTGTCTTCCGCACTCTTGCTGGTCATTCCCGCGTGGTGGTATTGGCCGACCACCCTGCCCTCGGCCACCGCCTGGACTGCCGTGGGCTTGCTGGCCGTGCTTTGTACCGGTGTGGCCTATGTGATGTACTTTCGTTTGATTGCCCGTGTCGGACCCGCCAATGCCATCACGGTGACCTTCCTGATCCCGGTGTTCGGCGTGTTGTGGGGTTGGCTCTTCCTGCAGGAAACAATCACCTCGGCCATGGTGATGGGCTGTGTGGTGATTGTGGTGGGCACGGCGCTGGCGACGGGCTGGTTGCGCTGGCCTGTGAAACGGGGCTGAAAAAAGGGCAACCCGCAGCCTCTTATGGGCCCTGCTTCAATCCAAGGTGATCGCGTAATGCATCACCGAATCAATCCCGCCGTCACCATACTGCGGGCCGTAAATTTCTAAATCACACTGGTCGCGTGCGGTGTGGCCCGAGGTCAGCAACCAGTTGCCATAGATGTAATTCACCGTGTGGTCCAGTTGCTGCACGGGCCCGCGGTGGGTGAATCGAGCCTGGCGTGCGCTGGGCAGTTGGACCACGGTCATGCCTGAGGGCACCACTGCATCGTGACGAACTTCGATCCCGGCCAGGTATTGCAAGCGACCGGACCCGTCCGTCATCGGGCTGATCACGCCATAACAACAGCCCGGCACGGCGTCCGCCACTTCGGGCAAGCGCGACAGAAAGGCCGACCACAAGGGTGGTAATTTTTTCGAGACATTGTTCTTGGCCGAATCAACGCCAAAAATGACCGTCTGCAACCCCACCAGACGCAGCTCGGGTCGTTGCTCGATCACGGGCTCCAGCGACACCTGGTGCTGGACATGCCGGAGGTAGTTGGCGTCGAACTGCGCTTTTTTGACGAATTGCTGGACATGGCCCGCTTGACGGTAATGGTTCGGCGTGATTCGAAAGCACGCTTTGAATGCACGGGTGAAGCTCTCATGGGTCTCAAATCCGCAGGCCAGTGCGATGTCGAGTACCGACAGGTCGGTGTCTTTGAGTAAACCCAAGGCACGAGAAAACCGGCGCGAGCGGATGTAGGTTTTCAGGGTTTCCTGGGTCAGTGCCTTGAAGATGCGCTGAAAGTGCCAACAACTCAGGCCCGCGGCTCGGGCCACGTCTTGCAACTCGAAATCAACTTCGAGATGGGCCTCTACAAAATCGATGCCGAGCTGAACGCGGTCAAGGTAGGGCAACACGCCATCCGCCTCACTCATGGGGTTTCAAAAAAGCCGGTCATGGCAACCAGTTGACCGTCTTCGTTGTACTGGCCGCAGCTCGTCCCATGGCCGATCACCCGGCCACCGGCGTCGCACATCGTCCAGGTCGCCAAACTGCGGTCATGGTGCTGTGAAAACTGCTCGGTCACGAAATGCCCGCCGGGAACTTGTTGGTGAAATTGGTTCATGTAGTCCGCCAGTTCATCCCAGCCTATGGTCGCCACCAAAGGGTCGCGGTATTCACAATCTGGCGTCAAGCATTGGGTGAAGAGCGCATGGCGCTCGACAGGCGATGTGACCTTCCATGACGCGACATAGGTCTCCCAAATGGGGCGGAGGTCGAAAGATGCAGCGGTTGTGGTGCTCATTGGGGTGCGCCTTGAGTTGAAAACCAGATGGTGTAACGAGCCCAGCGGCGCACTTGATATTTTGTGCGGATTTTTTTCCTTGTCGTGGCCGGTGATCAAGGTCCGGACCTTGGTCGGTGACTGCTGCCGTCAAACAGGGCGAATAGACTCGGGGAATGACTTCTCCATCGACCACAACCTCCACCACAGCGCCTGCCCTGGACACCAAGGGCAAAAAGATCCGTTCCCTCTCCGGCCTGGCACCTTTTGTTTGGCCCTACCGTGGCCGCATCGCTTTGGCCGTGGTGTTTTTGGTGCTCGCTGCCGCCAGCACCTTGGTGATGCCATTGGCACTGAAAGCGCTGATCGATGAAGGCTTGATCGCCGCCGACCCGGGGCAACGTGTGCTGGCCCTGCGCGAGCACTTTCTGGCCTTGTTTGCCGTGGGCGCGGCACTCGGCGTGTTCTCGGCGGCCCGGTTTTACATGGTGAGCTGGCTGGGCGAGCGCATCACCGCTGACTTGCGCAACGCGGTGTATGCCCATGTGCTGCACCAAAGTCCGCAGTTTTTTGAGAGCACCCAAACCGGCGAGGTGCTGTCGCGTCTGACCACCGACACCACCTTGGTGCAAACCGTGGTGGGCTCCAGCCTGTCCATGGGACTGCGTAATGCCGTGATGGGCGTCGGTGCCATGGGCATGTTGATTTTTACCAACCCCTATGTGATGTCTCAGGTCCTGGGCATTTTGGTGTTGGTGGTGTTGCCGTCGATTTTTTTCGGTAAACGCGTGCGCAAGCTCAGCCGCGCGAGCCAAGACCGGGTGGCCGACTCCAGCGCGATCGCGGCTGAAGTGCTCAATGCCATTCCCACGGTGCAAAGTTATCGCCAAGAGCAGCTTGAAGCCAAGCGGTTTGATGAATCGACCCGCAACGCCTTCATCACCGCCATCAAACGCACCCGCATGCGCTCGTTCCTGGTGGCCTTCATCATCACCGCCACCTTTGGCGCTTTGTTGTGGGGCCTGTATCAAGGCACCCAGGCGGTGCTGCAAGGGCGCATCACCGCAGGGCATTTGGGGCAGACCGTGGTCTACGTCATCATCCTCGTCGGCAGCGTGGCGGTGCTGGCCGAGGTGTACGGCGACTTGCTGCGCGCAGCCGGTGCCACCGAACGGCTCATGGAATTGCTGGCGGCGCGTTCACCGATTGAATCACCCGCGAATCCCGTGGCCATGCCCTCGTCGCAGGGCGGTGCCCGGTTGGCGTTTGAGCAGGTCACCTTCCACTACCCGTCACGTCCGACCACCGCCGCATTGAGCGACTGCGGCTTCACCGTGGAACCCGGCCAAACCGTGGCGCTGGTTGGCCCCAGTGGCGCAGGCAAAACCACGGTGTTTCAACTGTTGCTGCGCCTGTACGACGCCAACCACGGTCGCATCACGGTCAACGGTGCGTCGGTCAAAGACCTGGCATTGAACGACTTGCGCGAAGTGATCGGCATCGTGCCGCAAGACAGCGTGGTGTTCTCCAACAACGCCATGGAAAACATCCGCTACGGCTCGCCACAAGCCACTGACCAGCAGGTGATCGACGCAGCCAAAAAGGCCTTCGCCCATGACTTCATCACCGCCTTGCCCGAGGGTTACCAAACCTTTTTGGGCGAACGTGGCGTGCGTCTGAGTGGCGGTCAGCGACAGCGCATCAGCATTGCCCGCGCCATCTTGAAGAATCCACCTTTGTTATTGCTGGACGAAGCCACCAGCGCCCTGGACGCTGAAAGCGAACGCATGGTGCAAGCAGCACTGGAGCAGGCCATGCGCCACCGCACCACGCTGATCATTGCCCACCGTTTGTCCACCGTGCAAAACGCCGACAAGATTGTGGTGCTGGAAGCAGGTCAGATTGTTGACGTTGGCACCCACGCCGAGTTGCTGGCACGCGGCGGGCTTTACGCGCGGCTCGCCGCGCTGCAGTTTGATGAAAAGCGGGCGCCTGACGCATCCATCATGTAGCGGTTGGTGTGGCCCGGCTTCTGGGCATACACGGCCCCTACTTCAAATCTGGCGCTTTGCACTGCTCCGGTTTGCCGTCTTTGAACGATGCCGAGATAGCAATGGGCGCTTGGTTGCCACCCAGTATCAGCAAGTAGGCCTGCCCATCCAAGCAGACCTTGCGAAACTTCCAGGCTTGCACCAAGCCTTCCACCCTGATGTCCTCCAGCACCACGCTGTCCATGTTGAGCGTGCGTTCCGGGGCGGCCCAGGTCTGGCTTGACGACAAGGTCAGTAAGTGCGCGAGCAACAGTGCGAGCAGTCGAGTGTTCATCGGGTAGCCCCTCTTAGGGAAGATCGTGTTTCCAAGCAAACGCGGAGCCGCCGCATGGCCGTGTTCAACCTTGTATCTTTCAATCGTGAGGCAGATTAAACACCTTGGCCTCCAGACTCAACCACTCGCGTGCGTATTCGGGCAGCGCCGGTGGTTTCACCTCAAGCCCAAAGCGGTCCTGAAACTGCTGCCACAACAAGCTGCTGGGAATGATGCCCTTGCCTTTGCGCACGCCAGCCCCTTTGAGCAGCCCTTTGGCTGACACGGCCCCAGAGGCTTGCAGAAATACGAATGAAAACACATGCCACTGGCCGTCGGTTCCCAGGTAGCGCAGGCGCAGGGTGTATTTGGCAAAAGGGTTCAGCGAGCGGCGGTAGGTGATGAGGGCACCGCCTGTCATCAAGTGGCCGCCCAAGCTGCGGATTGCTTTCATGAAACCGGACCGAACCACGGCCTCGACAATGCCCAAGTCCAGCACCGTCATGAAGCGCCCGTTGTTCATGTGGCGGTTCAGGTCCAGGTCGTTGGGCAGCACCCGAAGTTGCAACTCAATTGGATCTTGCATGCCCAACTTGGCGCGAAAGTGGGCTCCGATGTAAATCCAGAACAAACGCAAATACAAACTCACCTGACACGCTCCCGGTTTTCTGCCTTGAGTTGTTCACCCAATACATCCCACACCAGACCACAACGCTGCAAGAAACGAATCGTCCACCAGCCAGGATCGGGCTGAGACCAGCCGTGACCGAAACGCGCGTGGGTGGGCGCATGGTGGTGGTTGTTGTGCCAGCATTCACCGAAGGTCAGCCCAGCGAGCCAGTGGTTGTTGGTGCTGAAATCTCCGGTGTCGTGTGGCCGCGATCCAAAGGTGTGGCACACCGAATTGATGGCCCAAATGAATTGCGTCATGAGCACCATGCGCAGCACGCCTCCAAAGTAGAAACCAACGATGGCACCTGCTGAACTGCCAGTCCACATCCAACCCAAGACCGTGGGCAACAGCAAACCCAACAACATGCAATAGACGTAGGCAGCGTTGACACGTCGTACCAATGGGTCGGCCAACAAATCGGGCACATAACGTGTCGGCATTGGAACCGCGTGGTTGGTGGCCCAAAGGAAGTGGCTGTGCCAAAACGCTCGCCATGTCGATGTAGTTTGGGGTCGCTGAGATGGCACCGCACGCAGTGACGGCGAATGGGGATCACCGGGCCAATCGGCGAAAGAGTGGTGACGGCGGTGCAATGCCGTCCAATAGGTCACGGGCCCTTGTCCGGCCATTTGCCCCACGGTGGCCATCATCGCACGCACCCATGGTTGGGCACGAAATGCGCGGTGTGCGAAATGCCGGTGAAATCCCACCGAAATACCCAAACATCCGACCAAAGCGCCCATCAGCATAAAACTCGCAATGGCCAAAGGCCAATTGATGTCGGTGGGCCAGTAAAACGGCCCCGCCAGTGCCAGCAAAAGCGGTAGCACCACCGTGATTCGGGAATGCCAAACCTGGGCTCGTTGAATGTCGGGGGACGCCAGCACCCAGCGGTCGGTATCCGGTGGTGCCAATCGGGGCGTGGAGCTAGGCGCCGTCATTGCACGACTCCAACACCAAGACGGCATTCACACCACCGAAGGCAAACGAGTTGCTCATGCCGAAGCGGCGCGGAGCGGGTGGGAGGTCCATCGCCTCGTGGAATATGTTCAGGTCGGCAAATGCCGGGTCCACATCTTGGCTGTGTGGGTTGCCCGGCACGCGACCTCGACGAAGCGCCTCCAGCGTGACGATGGCCTCCAGTGCCCCGGCCCCGCCAATCAAATGCCCATGCAAGGCCTTGGTGGAGCTGACCGGCAGTTGCGAATGATGTTCACCAAAAACATCCCGCACCGCTTGGCCTTCGCTCAAATCGCCCACCACGGTGGCGGTTCCGTGAGCGTTGAGGTAACTGATGTCCTGGGGCTGAACGCCCGCATGGGCCAGCGCTTGCCTCATGGCCTGCGCTTGTGATGGCGCATCGGGCCGCGAGATGTGCAACGCGTCGGTGGTGTGCCCCACACCGCGCACCCAGCCCAATACGCGGGCCCCTCGCTGTGCCGCATGTTCGGCAGATTCCAGAATCAAACACGCCGCGCCCTCCGCAATGGCGAATCCTTGTCGTGATTTGCCAAATGGAGCGCAACTGCGCTGCGGTGCTTCTGGATCGGCTACACAGATTGCTTGCGCGGCCTGCCACGCACGCAGCACCAGCGGCGTTTGCATGCTGTCGCAGCCTCCTACCAGCACGACACTGGCCTCACCAGCCGCGATCAACCGAGCACCTTGCGCAATGGCCAGTGCCGATGACGCACAGGCCACGGTCAAGGTCAGGGACGGTCCCCGCACACCCAAGTGATGCGCCAATTGAAAGGCCGGTGCGCTCGGCATGGTGTAGGGAATCGTGGCGGGCCGCACGCGCCTTTTCTGATGTTCCAGGATGTCGAGATAGGCCTCATCCAACGTTGAAACACCGCCCATGCTGCAGCCCCAAACCACAGGCATGGTGCCGCGCGCAAGCAGCCCAGTTTGCTCAGCCTGTGTCAGCGCTTGGTGGGCAGCTGCCAACGCGAAAAGACTGCTGCGGTCAACGCCACGAACCAAATGCGACGCAACCCCGGGCGTTTGCAACTCGTCGGGACAGCACCCGGCCGCAACCGAGACCAAACCATAACTTTCCTTCGCAGGCAAAGCTTGTATGGACGAGCGGTGTTCGAGCAAGCTGGCGAGCGTCTCATCGACATTCAGGCCACTGGGGCAAACCACCCCCGTGCCCGTGATGCAAACATTCATTTTTGCGACTGCTGGCTGTAGATGTACTGCGCAATGGCGTCGATGGTTTCCATATTGGCAAACACTTCTTTTTCGTTGGCAATTTCAACGCCAAAAGCATCCTCAACTTCAAACACCAGCTCGCCAAAGCCCAAGGAATCAATGCCTTGTTCACGCAGCGAGACGTCTCTGAGCATCTGGGACGGCTGCTTGCCAACACTTTTTGCGGTGATTTCAGCCAGTTGCTGGGCGATGGATTCAAGGGTCATGGATGTCATAGGGAAGGTCTCGTCAGGCCGGGAAGGATGCATGGCTTTTTTCGACAGGAATGCTAACGCTTGCGCGTGACGAACTCACACCGCAAAAAAACCAAACCGCGGGGTCATAAAAAGCGCCAATTTGCAACGCAATCCGGGCAAGCAGGATGCGTACCAAGCTCATCACAGATCACGGGTTTCTCAACCAGTCCCTAGAATCACAACATGCACGCCTCCACGACCTCCCCTGCCCTGCGCCCCGCCCGCTCCCAATACGAAGACTTCATGCGCCATGTGCAACAAAACGGTGTCCTCAAGGGCGACCGCACCGGCACCGGTACACGCAGCGTCTTCGGGCACCAAATGCGCTTCAACTTGAATGAAGGTTTTCCGCTGGTCACCACCAAAAAGGTGCACCTGAAGTCCATCATCCTGGAGTTGCTGTGGTTTTTGCGTGGCGACAGCAATGTGGCCTGGCTGCAAGAGCGTGGGTGCACGATTTGGGACGAGTGGGCACCACCCAGTGGTGACTTGGGGCCGGTTTACGGTGTGCAGTGGCGCAGTTGGCCCACACCGGACGGCGGCCACATCGATCAAATTGCGGAGGTGGTGAAGCAGCTCAAAACCAACCCTGACTCTCGCCGCATCATTGTCAGTGCCTGGAATGTGGCCGATCTTTCCCGCATGGCCCTCATGCCCTGCCACGCGTTTTTCCAGTTTTACGTGGCCCCGGCTACCACCGTAGGCGGACGTGGCCAACTGAGTTGCCAGCTGTATCAGCGCAGCGCCGATATTTTTCTGGGCGTGCCTTTCAACATCGCCAGCTACGCGCTGCTGACCCACATGTTGGCCCAGCAGTGCAATTTGGATGTGGGCGACTTTGTCTGGACGGGTGGCGATTGCCACATTTACAGCAACCACCACGAACAGGTCGCGCTGCAGCTGTCACGCGAGCCAATGCCCTACCCCACCTTGCATATCAAACGCCAACCCGCATCTATTTTTGAGTACGAGTTCGACGACTTCGAGGTGCGCGACTACCAGCACCACCCTGCGATCAAAGCGCCGGTGGCCGTTTAGAAACGCACTGCCATGCTGACCCGCCGCCAGCTCGGCACCTTGGCCTTGCTCACTTTGATGTGGGGCATCAACTGGCCGATGATGAAGTACAGCCTGCGCGAACTCTCGCCGCTGTACTTTCGTGCCATCACCATGACGGGCGGTGCCGTCGGCCTCTACCTGTTCTTTCGCTGGCGTGGCGTTGCAATGAATTTGCCGCGCTCAGAAATCGCTCGAATTGCCTGGCTGGCCTTGCCCAACATTCTCGGTTGGCACTTTTTCTCCATCATCGGTCTGCAAGCCTTGGCTTCAGGCCGCGCCGCCATCCTGGGATTCACCATGCCGGTGTGGACGGTGCTGCTCGGCGTGCTGCTGCTCAAACAAGACTTGAACCCTCGGGTGCTGCTGAGCGTCGTGGCAGCCGCCACAGCAGTGGCTTTGCTCTCGGCTCAAGAATTGACCCAACTGGCAGGCAAACCGCTCGGGGTGTTGTGGATGCAATTGGCCGCCATCAGCTGGGCCACCGGCACTTTGATGATGCGCCGCACGACCACACAACTCCCGACAGAGGCCGTCACGGTTTGGATGATGTTGATGGGCGCGATGTTTTTCTGGTGCGTTGCGCCGATGCTGGAGCCCACCCCCCAACCCGCGCTGTTCAGCACAGGCTTGTGGTTGTCATTGCTTTACGGCGTGGTACTGAACTACGGTTATGCACAGGTCATTTGGTTTGGCATGGCACGTAACCTGCCACCCGCAGCCAGCGCTTTTTCAGTGATGGCTGTTCCCTTGGTGGGCACGCTGTCGGCCACCTTGATCGTGGGTGAGGTGCCCAGAACATTGGACTGGGTGGCTGCCGCATGCATCATGGTGGCCATTGGCAGCGCGTTGATCCCAAAACGTCAACCCTGACTGGATCCGCTGGACTTGACCGACAGTGCTTGGATCACCTCATGCGGTGCCTGCACCAGCTCAATCAACACGCCCTCACCGCCCATTGGAAACTCCGCACTGCTCTTGGGGTGGATGAAACAAATGTCGTGCCCGGTAGCCCCTTTTCGTATGCCCCCCGGCGCAAAACGCACCCCTTGGGCAGAGAGCCATTGCACCGCTTGCGCCAGGTCATCCACCCACAGGCCAATGTGGTTCAACGGGGTGGTGTGAACCGCCGGCTTTTTGTCGATGTCCAACGGCTGCATCAAGTCAATTTCCACGGCAGCCAGGCCTTGGCCCAGCGTGCAAATGTCCTCATCCACATTTTCACGTTCGGACACGAACGTGCTTTGCACCGAGAGGCCGAGCATGTCGACCCAAAGCTTTTTGAGGCGATTTTTGTCTTCACCGCCAATGGCGACTTGTTGAATGCCGAGCACTTGAAAGGGTCTGCTTGTCATGAACGGTGTCCTCGAAAGAATGGATTCAGGCGGCCTGTAAGGCCTGGATGCTCAAGGTGTGTTCTAACAAGGACTGACCGCGATCCCCGCGCAACCCCAGAGTGACCTGGCCTTTGGGCCAGTCGATGTCTACGGTTCCGAAGTGCAGTTCACCCACCAAGCCGCCCAGGCGATTGGGACCAGCCTCGGAGGCTTCCCTCCACGCGTGCGTCAAACCGCTGGAGGTGAGGTCGAACATCGGATAAGGAAGGCCGCGTGCCTCGCGGTACAGCGCGCCAATGTGCCGATCACCAGAGAGAAACAAAACACCTTTGGCTCGGGTGCGACCAATCAACTCAAACAACCGTTGGCGCTCCAATGGGAAATTGCCCCAGCGTTCCCAGCCGTGGCCTTCGGCAAGGACTTGAATACTGGAGACGATGATTCTGAGCTGTGCGTCCTCTTGAAGCTGCGCTTGCAGCCAGGACCACTGGGCCGGGCCGAGCATGGTTTTGGTGGGATCGTGGTCGGGCACATAACGCTCTTTGCCTGGTGAATTGCGCTGGTCGGTAGGTTTCAAATCGGAACGAAACCATCGGGTGTCCAGCATGATGACCTGAACCCGTTGGCCCGGGGGGCCAAAGAGTTTGGCGCTGTAAACACCCTCGCGCTGCCGCATGGGGTCGGATGCTGGCACCGCCCAAAACTTCAGAAACTCGTCCTTGGCAGCTTGTTTATGGGGAAAGCTTGCGCCGCCGTCGTTCAGGCCAAAGTCATGGTCGTCCCACGTGGTCATGTGGGGCACGGTTTGCCGCAGACGGACGAAGGCAGGTGACGACGCTTGTTGTGCATAGGCCCGTGCCAGACGTTCAGCCGACCAAGGTTGTTCGCTGGCATACACGTTGTCGCCAGCGAACAAGAACAAATCGGGGCGACTGTCCAGCACCGCTGTCCACATAGGCTGCGGTTTGTTCTGGTCATTGCACGAGCCGAATGCAATGCGGCGCAAAGGCGTGTCATCCACGCGTGGCGAGTGCTTGGGCTGAATCGCTGCACCCTGGCAACCTGCCAACCCGGCGGCACCGATTAGCAGTGTTCGTCGCTTCATGGCTCAAGCAAACCGCAGAATCACCTGGTCCACCGCCAAACTTTCTCCTTGGCTCGCAGTGACCTCAGCCACCACGGCGTCTTGTGTCGCCAGCAGAATGTTCTCCATCTTCATGGCTTCGATCACAGCCAGCTTTTCACCGGCCAGCACTTTCTGGCCCACTTTGACCGTGACATCACGCAACAAACCCGGCATGGGTGAGAGCAAAAACTTGGACAAGTCCGGTGGCGACTTGAACTGCATCAACTTGGACAAGGCCGCTGCACGTGGGCTCAATACCTTGGCATCAATTTGTGCGCCGTTGTGGCGCACGCGGTAGGCCAAACCCACGCGTTCCACTTGCGCACAAACAGGCTGGCTGTTGATGCGGGCGTGCAGCACCGGGTCACGCAGCGCGCTGTAAAAAGCCACTCGGTAGGTTTGTTTTTCCACCGTCACCACCACGGCGTCTCCGTCCAGGTGCATTTGAACTGGCAAATGCTCGGTTTGGCCTTGGCCCAAATCGGTAACCACCACAAACTCTTGTCCCGCCTGCACCGCATGGCCTGCCAATTGGCCTGTGATGCCACTGGCCCGTCGCCTGTGCATGCCGTGAACGGCCGCCGCCAGTACGCGCAGGGTCACTGGCGCATCGTGGCGCACCATGCTCGAAGAAAAGCCATGGGCGAAATGCTGGGCAATGAAGCCGGTGTTGAAGCGACCCGCCACAAAGTCAGGGTGGGCAAGCAGCGCGGCCTGGAAAGGAATGTTGGAGTGGATGCCACGAATGACAAAGGCATTCAGGGCCTCACGCATGCGGGCGATGGCGTCCTGCCGGTCGCGGCCATGAACGATGAGCTTGGCGATCATCGAGTCATAGTGCATGGAAATTTCACTGCCCTCCACCACGCCGGTGTCCACGCGCACGCCGCCGTGCACGACACCGTTGCCAGTGGCCGCAGGGCCTGTGGCCTTGTGGGCCTCAGAACAACCACCGGGTGGCGGCAACGTTTCCACCGGGGTTTGAAATTTCACCAAACGCCCGATGGATGGCAGAAAACCGCGCTCGGGGTCTTCCGCATTGATGCGGCACTCCATGGCCCAGCCGCGCCGTTGCACCTGGGCCTGGGTGAATGCCAGGGGCTCACCAAAGGCCACCCGGATCATTTGTTCCACCAGGTCCAATCCGGTGATGCATTCGGTGACCGGATGCTCCACCTGCAGCCTTGTGTTCATCTCCAGAAAGTAAAAGCTCTGGTCTTTGCCCACCACGAACTCCACCGTGCCCGCGCTTTGGTAGTTCACGGCTTTGGCCAAAGCCACCGCCTGCTCACCCATGGCTTTGCGCGTTGCCTCGCTGATGAAGGGCGACGGTGCCTCTTCAATCACTTTCTGGTGCCGGCGCTGGATGGAACATTCACGCTCGTTCAGGTAGACGACGTGGCCTTGAGAGTCGCCCAGAATCTGAATTTCAATGTGACGAGGCTCTTCCACAAACTTTTCGATGAACACCCGGTCGTCGCCAAAACTGTTGCGGGCTTCGTTCTGGCAACTGGTGAATCCGTCAAAGGTTTCCTTGTCGCTGTAGGCCACACGCAAGCCCTTGCCGCCACCACCGGCGCTGGCTTTGATCATCACCGGGAAACCAATGTCCTTGGCGATCTGGACCGCTTGTTCAGGCGATTCAATGGCCGCGTTGTGCCCCGGTATGGTGTTGACTTGGGCCTGCATGGCGAGCTTCTTGGACGCAATCTTGTCGCCCATGGCCGCAATCGCCCCATGTTTGGGGCCAATGAAGACGATTCCCGCTTCTTCCACCCGACGCGCGAACTCTTCGTTCTCGCTCAAGAAGCCGTAACCCGGGTGCACCGCTTGCGCACCGGTTTGCTGGCAAGCGGCGATGATCTTGTCGATCACCAAATACGACTCGCGGCTCGGTGCAGGGCCCAAATGCACTGCTTCGTCCGCGAGTTCAACATGCCGCGCGTCGCGGTCGGCATCGGAATAAACAGCCACCGTTTTGATGCCCATCTTGCGGGCTGTTTTGATGACGCGGCAGGCGATCTCGCCGCGATTAGCGATCAGAATTTTCTTAAACATACAGCGTCTCCATCGCGGCAAGATCGCCGAAAAAACCCGTTCGGGCTGAGCCTGTCGAAGCCTGCGCGCACCTCGGAGAGGGCACTTCGACAGGCTCAGTGCGAACGGAGATGGGGTTGTCGCGAAATATCAGAACACGACTCAACATATCCGCCTCCATCACAGCGGAATGTTCCCGTGCTTGCGCCACGGGTTCTCCAGCTTCTTGTGTTTCAACATCGCCAACGACCGGCAAATGCGTTTGCGTGTTTCATGCGGCTGGATCACATCGTCGATGTAGCCACGGCTGCCTGCGACAAACGGGTTGGCGAAACGGGCTTTGTACTCCGCCTCGCGTGCCGCGAGTTTCTCGGGGTCGTTTTTGTCTTCGCGGAAGATGATTTCCACTGCACCCTTGGCACCCATCACGGCGATCTCGGCGTTCGGCCAGGCGAAGTTCACATCGCCTCGCAGGTGTTTGGAGGCCATCACGTCATATGCACCGCCATAGGCTTTGCGGGTGATGATGGTGATCTTGGGCACAGTGCACTCGGCATAGGCGTAAAGCAATTTCGCGCCGTGTTTGATGATGCCGCCGTACTCTTGCGCGGTGCCCGGCATGAAACCGGGCACGTCTACGAAAGTGAGCACCGGGATGTTGAAGGCATCGCAAAACCTAATGAAACGCGCCGCCTTGGTGCTGCTCTTGATGTCCAGACAACCGGCCAGCACCAATGGCTGGTTGGCCACGACACCCACGGTTTGACCTTGCATACGGATGAAGCCGACGACGATGTTTTTGGCGTATTCGGGTTGAATTTCAAAAAACTCGCCGTCGTCTGCGGTTTTGACGATGAGCTCTTTCATGTCGTAGGGCTTGTTGGGGTTGTCGGGCACCAGGGTGTCGAGGGACCACTCCACGCGGTCCACGGGATCGTCGCTCGGCCGCACCGGCGGTTGGTCTCGGTTGTTCAGCGGCAGGTAGTTGAAGAGGCGACGCAGCATCAGGAGTGCGTCCACATCGTTGTCCAGCGCCAAATCGGCCACGCCGCTGCGGGTGGTGTGGCTGATGGCCCCGCCAAGGTCTTCCGCCGTCACTTCCTCATGCGTCACGGTTTTCACCACCTCGGGGCCGGTGACGAACATATAGGACGAGTCCTTCACCATGAAGATGAAGTCGGTGATGGCCGGGCTGTAGACCGCGCCACCCGCACACGGCCCCATGATGAGGCTGATTTGTGGCACCACGCCTGAGGCCAGCACATTGCGCTGAAACACATCGGCATAACCACCCAGCGACGCCACACCTTCTTGAATGCGGGCGCCGCCGGAATCGTTCAAACCAATGATGGGCGCACCCACCTTCATCGCCTGGTCCATGACCTTGCAGATTTTTTCTGCATGGGCTTCAGACAGTGCCCCGCCAAACACGGTGAAGTCCTGGCTGTAAACAAAAACCAGTCGGCCATTGATCAAGCCGTATCCAGTGACCACCCCGTCGCCGGGAATTTTGTTGTCCTGCATGCCGAAGTCGGCGCAGCGGTGCTCGACGAACATGTCCCACTCTTCAAAGCTGCCTTCGTCCAGCAGCAAATCCAAACGCTCGCGCGCCGTGAGTTTGCCTTTGGCGTGTTGTGCGGCGATGCGTTTTTCCCCGCCGCCCAAACGCGCGGCGGCACGCTTTTTTTCCAGTTGTTCCAGGATGTCGTGCATGGCGTTTGTCCTTGTCTCGAAATTTTCAGTTCTTCAAAGCTGTCAACAACCGACGCGCAGCGGTCGATGCGGGCAAGCGGCCCGTTGTCACCTCTGCGGTCAGGGTCGGCAACAGGGCTTGAACTTGGGGGTGTTGGCGAAAGGCCAATTTGAGGTCGTGGTCGATGCGCTCCCACATCCAGGCCAGCGCCTGTTGTTGGCGCCTGTGGGTGTGCAGGCCGCCAGCGTGCTGTTGGCTGCGGAACTGAGTGACCAAGGCCCAAAAGGCGGCAATACCGTGGCCTTGTAGGGCGCTGACTTGCATCACCTGGGGCTGCCAGGTTGGCGTTGGTTCATGCACTGCGTCTTTCGGCGCATGGGCGCCCAGTAAATGCAAAGCACCACTGATCTGGGCTTGGGCGCGGGTAGCGGCGCCTTCATCCAGGTCGGCTTTGTTGATCACCACCAGGTCGGCCAGCTCCATTACGCCTTTTTTGATGGCTTGCAGATCGTCTCCGGCATTGGGCAATTGCATGAGTACGAACATGTCGGTCATGCCAGCGACAGCCAACTCGCTTTGACCGACGCCAACGGTCTCCACCATCACGATGTCGTAACCCGCTGCTTCACACACCAGCATGGCTTCGCGGGTTTTTTCCGCCACACCACCGAGGGTGCCGCTTGACGGGCTGGGCCTTATATAGGCCTGCGGGTGCACGGAGAGCATCTCCATCCGGGTTTTGTCGCCCAAGATCGAGCCGCCCGACACCGTGGACGATGGATCGATGGTCAGCACCGCCACCCTGTGCCCCTGCTCGATCAAATACAAACCCAGCCCTTCGATGAAGGTGGATTTACCAACGCCCGGCACGCCGCTGATACCGAGCCGGAAAGAATGTCCCGAGCGGGGCAAGAGTTCGGTGAGCAAGGCATCGGCCTGGTCGCGGTGGTCGGGCCGGGTGGATTCAATCAAGGTGATGGCCTTGGCCAGGCCGCGCCGCTGGGTATCGGCATCCGCGCTGGTGACTGCCTGCACCAGGGATTGAATTTTTGCGGCGTCCAACACGGCGCTTCGAGGCGAGTCAGATTCAGCAGGCGACGCTGCCTTCAAGGCCGAGGCCATGGATACCGGCGGCACCATGCGAACCCGGTGCCCGTGTCCGTGGTCCGACAGCGCCAGTTGCGCCATCGCCCGTTGGTAGCCCTCAATCAAGGCTTCTTTCTCAGTGTGCGTCCAGCGTTTGACTTGATGCTCAAACGCCACCGCACCCTCCAAGGATTCCAGCTCGCCCTGCCAGACCAGTTTCAATGGCCTGCGGCTGGCGGTGTAGGCCACCTGCCCTTCTTCGTGCTCGATGAGGCGCTGGTCCATGTCATGTGCACGCCCGCCTGCAGTGTGGCCGCAGTGGTAGCTGCCATCCGAGCATTGCAGGATGTAAACAAAAAAATGCTTCACGGACAAGTCGTACGGCGGCTGGAGTGAATAAGGATGCGACCCGGTGCGGCTCAGGCCAGCGTCTTCTTGATGTGGGCCAGCACGTCTTTGGCACTCACTGGGATCGGTGTTCCAGGCCCGTAGATGCCTTTGACCCCTGCGGCGTACAGGAAGTCGTAGTCTTGCTGTGGAATCACGCCGCCGACAAACACAATGATGCCGTCGCCGCCCTGTTTTCTAAGCTCTTGAATGATGTCGGGCACCAAGGTTTTGTGGCCAGCGGCCAAGGTGCTCACGCCCACGGCGTGTACGTCGTTTTCAATGGCCTGGCGGGCGCACTCTGCGGGGGTTTGGAACAGCGGGCCAATGTCCACATCAAAGCCCAGGTCGGCAAACGCGGTGGCGACCACCTTGGCCCCCCGGTCATGGCCATCTTGGCCGAGTTTGCTGATCATCACGCGGGGACGGCGGCCTTGGGCGGTCGCGAAGTCGGCGATCTCGGCTTTCAGTGCGGTCCAGTACGCCATGGTGTCTCCCTCGTGGCCCGACGCATCATAGGCCGCCGCATACACGCCACTGACTTTTTGTACGTCCGCACGGTGGCGGCCAAACACTTTCTCCAGCGCATCGCTGACCTCGCCCACCGTGGCCCGCGCCCGCATGGCGTTGATGCTCAGGGCCAGCAGATTGCCTTCGCCACTGGCCGCGGCGGCCGTCAATGCACCGAGCGCGGCTTGCACCGCCGACGCGTTGCGAGTCGCCTTGATGCGTGCCAACTGCGCCATTTGCTGCTCACGCACCATCACGTTGTCCACATCACGAATCTCAACCGGGTCTTCTTTGGCGAGGCGGTATTTATTGACACCCACGATCACGTCCTGGCCCGAATCGATGCGCGCCTGTTTCTCCGCCGCAGCGGCTTCAATCTTCAATTTGGCCCAGCCGCTGGCCACGGCCCGGGTCATGCCGCCCATGGCATCGACTTCCTGGATGATTTTTAAGGCGGCGTCCGCCATGTCCTGCGTCAGCTTCTCCATCATGTAGCTGCCAGCCCAGGGGTCAATCACATTCGTGATGTGGGTTTCTTCCTGGATGATGAGCTGGGTGTTGCGCGCAATACGGGCGCTGAACTCGGTGGGCAGGGCGATGGCTTCGTCAAAACTGTTGGTGTGCAGGCTTTGGGTGCCGCCGAACACCGCAGCCATCGCTTCAACCGTGGTGCGCACGATGTTGTTGTAGGGGTCTTGTTCTGTCAGGCTCCAGCCGCTGGTTTGGCAGTGGGTGCGCAGCATCAGGCTTTTGGAGTTGGTGGCACCAAAACCTTCCATGATTTGGCACCACAACAGGCGAGCGGCCCGCATCTTG
>JBJOQO010000029.1:0-34904 GCA_046049865.1 Pseudomonadota bacterium
GAGCAGCGCAAGGCAGCCCCGGTACTCCGGGGCCTCGGAACCGGGGTCGCCTTTTCTTTGCTTACTTTCTTTTGGCGAAGCAAAAGAAAGTGAGTGCGCTGTCGGGCGCATATCCCGACGCGGTCTCCCACCCAAAGGTAAAGCCCCATTCACGAACAACACCCTACCGCGGACTCACCACCGTGACGTCCGCCTCGCCTTTGCCTACGCCGCGCAGCTCCGGCCGGTACATGTCCTCCGCAAACGCCGCAGGCACCACGAACTTACCTGGCGTGACCACGCGCAACACGTAGAAGACATCCAGCTTGCTGCCATCGAAATCAGCGGCGACCACGAAGCGGTCGTCGCGGAATTCGCGGTGGTGGATACGTTTGTCTTCCATCGCTTGGGCAACGTTCACTTTCTCCACGGTGAACTCGCTGGCCTGCACGCCTTGGCTCAGGTTGAGATTTTCGATTTCCATGCCGGCAGGAATGCGGTCCACGATCAGGCCGTCTTTGATGCGCTGTTTGCTTTGCACGCGCAAACGCACGATGAGCATCTCGCCGGTTTCAAACTGGCGTTTGCTCACGGCATCGCCGTTCACTGACCACCACGTGCGTTCGATGTTGATGCGGTCGTCCTTGGGCGCCAGAGGCTTCACGGGGTAACCCTGCACGGCCACTTCAACAAAGAGCGGCGTTTCGCTTGGGTTGCTGATGCTGGCACCACGTTTGAGTGCTGCAACACCCACCGAACGTTGTTCCGTCTCTTTGCTGCTGAGCTGCTCCGTTTTGTCGGCCGAGGTCAGCGCGGCACGCCAGGCTTGATCGCCGGCGTCACCACCAGCCGCCCTCGCGGCCAAGAACAGGGCCAATCGTTCCTGGGTGGAGAAGTACTGGCGATTGTTGAAATCATTGGCCAAGTCAACCATCAAATTCTCTCGCCGTGGGTGCTTGAGTTGGTGGCGTTGCATCAGGGCATAAGCCAAGGCCTGGTCACGGATGCGCGAACCGTAGTCGCCCAACCACTCGCCCCAGTAGTAGTTGTCGTTGGACGCCGGCTGTATGCCCCAGGGCAGTTTCATCGCGTCGTCCAAGGCCACTTGGCTGCGGGCTTCGTCGCCCATCAACTTCAGTGCCAGGCTGAGGTGGATCAAGGCCAATGGCGAACGCGCGTTTTGGCGGTGGCTGTCGTGCAGCGTGCGCAAGGTGGCGAGCGGTGCTTTCTGTTCACGGGCCAGGATGTAACCCGCATGCACGCCTTCTGCAAAACGCTGGTGGGCCATGCGGATGGACTCGACCTCTCGGTAGTCGATGAGTCGGCCGTTCGTATCGCGGCGCGGCTCTTTGGGCGGTTGGCTTTGGTAGCCCGGGGCCTTTTGGAACTGCTCCAGCAGCGAGGCCATGGCGCGTTGGTGCAGGTTCTCGGGCACGGCGAAACCGGCGTCTTTGGCGTCTTGCAAAAAGCCGGTCACATAGGCGCTCAACCACGCCTCGTAGGGGTTGCTCGCCGCCCACAAGCCGAAGCCACCGTTTTGCTGCTGCATGCCGGCCAAGCGGCCGAACGCGACATCCAGCCGTTTGGCGCGTTCTTCGCGCGACAGCGGTGTCATCTTGTAGGCCTTGGCCCCGGCTTCATCGATGAAGACCAAGGGGTAGGCGCTGCTGGTGGTTTGCTCCAAACAGCCGTAGGGGTACATCAAGAGACCTTGCACCACATTGCGTACGTCGATGGGCGGTTTGTTGGAAACACTCACCTCGACCGTGGCGGAACCCGCCCACAGGCCGTCGGCCAACAGCGGATCCAGCTTGTAGCTGCTGCCGGGCTCGATGCGCACGCGCCGCACTTCGCGAATCTGCGGCGTGGCGGGTTGCACTTGCAAGGCCGCTGTGCGCACCACTCTGAGTGCACCCGAACCCGCAGTCACGGTCAGCTTGATCGGTGCCAAACCTTCCGCGTCCAAGGCCTGGGCTTGGAAACGCAGCACGGTGCGTTCTTTGTCGGCGAGTTTCACAGGCGCCGGAGTGCCTGTGATTTTCAGCGGTGGCTCGGCATCGATCTTCACGCTGACGGTTTGTGCACTGCCTGACAGGTTGGTCACATCCAAGGCGATGGTGGCGGTGTCGCCAGGTGAAATGAAACGCGGCATGGACAACTCGGCCACCAGCGGTGCAGCCACTTGCATTTCGGTTTGTGTGCTGGCGTAGCTGGTATCGGTGCTGGCCACAGCCATCAGGCGCAGGGTGCCATTGAAGTCGGGCAGCAGCAAGGGAATAGTGGCTTCACCGTTCGCATCCAAACTGACCGGGCCGCTGAATAAATCCACCAAACGGACCTTGCGCGGCAGGCTTTGTGTGTCTCGCATGCCGGCGTCGCCGCCGAAACGCTGCTTGGCCATGTTGCCTTCCATGGCTTCAATCAACTTGCCGTAGTGGTCGAGCAAATCGGCGCCGTAGCGGTGTTTGCCGAAGAAGAAGTCCGTGGGGCTGGGGGTGGGGTAGTTGGTGATATTGAGAATGCCCACGTCCACCGCCGACACCGTGACGATGGCCTTGCTGCTGGCGGCCAGGGGTTTGCCTGCTGCATCCAGCAACTTCACTTTCACCGGCACGCTTTGTTCGGGCAGCGCTTTGGCGGGCGCGGTCAAGGCGAGTTTGAGCTTGCGGTCTTCACGCGCCAAGGGCAGGTGCACCAAACCCAAAGCACGGGCGGGTGTCACGCGGTCGCCTTGGCTGCCGGGGCGAAAGGCCACCACACTCACATACAGATCGTGGCGTTGCCAGGCGGCGTCCACGGGAATCTCCACCACGGTGCCACCGGTGCGCACAGCGAGGCGCTTTTGATACAGAACGCGGTCGCCTTCCACGGTGAGCAGGGCCTCCCCGTCATGTGGTGGGGTGATGGTGAGTTTGGCTTTGTCCCCCGCTTTGAAGGGGGCTCCTTCCAGTTTGAGTTGCACACGGTCGGGGCGGTTGCCCACGTCGTCGGCGTCTTGGGCGCCCCAACCTGCATAAAAACGGTAGCGGCTGGTGTGCTGGGTTTGTGGGTCGGTGATCTCCAGGCGGTAGCGGCCCCACTTCACGGGCAAGCTGAGCTTGCTGCGTGCGGTGAGCGACAGCGTTCTGGCTTGGATCAGCTCTTCTTGTTCGGTGTAACCACTGTTCCAGCCACGGCCATCGTCATAGCGCCAGTACCACTGACGTTCTTCTCGCACCAAACGAATGCTGATGTCTTTGCCTGCGCTGAACTGGCCTTGGGCGTTGACGCGTGTCAGCTCGAACTCGGCGAGGCTTCCCTCCTGCGCCACGTCCCGGTCGAAGATGGGGCGCACGCCCACCATCTCAGGCACCGGCCACCAGGTTCGTTCAATCGACCGCACCACGGGGCGGCCGCCGGTTTCCAGCAGGCTGAAGCTGGCTCGCACCGTCATGGGTGAGTTGCGTTCTGCCAAATCAACCGGGATGCTGACCGTGGCTTTGCCCGCGTCGTCCAAGGCTTCTTCGCTCAGGTCTTGGCGTTTGCGGCTGTTGTCGTCCGCCACGTCACCAAAAATGAAACCCGGCCAGTTTTTGGCGACCGGGAATCGTTGACGCTCCGTCGTGAGGCTGCCCAGCAAGCGGTTGCCTGAGGCGGGCGCACCGTAGAGGTAGTCGCCTTGCACATTCACCGCCAGCGGTGCTTTGCCTTGCAGGGCGACTTCGGGTGCGGTGAGCAATACCTTCATCCGCTCGGGCAAAAACTCTTCAACAGAAAACGCCCATTGCGCGTCTGCACGTTTGGCTCCGGGGTCCGTCTTGGCTTCCAACAACCAACGACCCGTGGGCGCGTTGGCGGGCAAGGTCAAGCTGGCTTGAAAGTAACCATTGTTTTTTTCGTGAGGGCGTACCAGTTGGGTGCTGGCCTGGCTGCCGTCGGGTTTTTTGAGCACCAGGGTCAGCGGAGCAGCGGGGACGTTGTTTTGTTGTGCACCTTGGAGGGGTTTGCCGTCGGCATCGCGTGCAAGAACGGACACGGTGAAGTTCTCACCAGGACGGTACAGGTCACGGCCCGCGTAGACGAAAAGTTTGAGGTTGCGTGAGGGGTGGCCGCCGATGTCGAACTCCGACAGGTCCAGCGCCGGATCGCGCAGTGCAATGACCGAGATTTCCTTGCCGCGCCGCGCCAGCAGGGCACGCGCTTTGTCGGTGTTGCCTGCGAAAACCGCATGGCCTTCGGCATCTGTTTTGGCTTGTGCCAAGACTTTGCCGGCGTCGTCGATCAAGCTCACCTCAATGCTGCGCAGGGCCTCGCCTTTTTTTAGCGATGTCGTGAACACATCGGTTTGCGCTGCATGGCGGCGAACGTGCAGTCCGATGTCGGTCACGTAAAAGTAGGTGACCTGGAAGTCCCAACCAAAACGTCCTGGCGGGTTCATCACCGCCACATAAACACCGGGCTCTTGCAGTTCCTTGATTTTTTCGACGGGCAAAAAACTCACATTGCGGCGGTTCTTGCGTTCGTCAGTGGCAAAGCGGCCCAGGTAAACACTGGTGGCCGTCTCGCGCAGGGCATCGAGTTGGTAGCCGGAAATGGTGCCTTTGAGCTTACGCTGGTTGTCGTCGTAGTAGTCGCCTTCATACTCGCCCTCGGCGTTGTCTGCCTGGGGCTCACGCCGTCCGCCCACCTGCTCCAGAAAACGCGGCAAGGCGTCGGCATTGATGCGCAGGAACTGCATGTCCACTTCGGGTGTGTTCACGGTGACCACAGGCAACCCACCGTTTTGGCCCGCTGGCAGCACCACGCCTTTGCTGGCGAAGTAAAACGACTCGGGCATGGCCTCGGCCTTGACTGTGCAGTTTTGCGCGGTGGCCAGTTTTTGACCACCGCTGCTGGCTACATCGGCAGAGAGTTGCACGTGGTATTCGCTGTCGGGCGTGGCATTGGCCAGCATCAGCACACGCGGGTTGTCAGACAGCACCCAGCGGTTGCTCACCAGTTTGTCGCCTTCTTTGGCCTGAAGCAATTTCCCCCAGTCCTGCGAACGTGCCAAGGGCTGCGTGAACATCAAGGCCACGGCGGGCGAGCCGTCCAGCAAACGCGCTTTGCAGTCGGCCAGTGAGAAGGCCGTGTTGCTGCCGATCTCGGCTCGGTTGTTGCCTGACGCTTCGCCGTCGGTCTTGGGGCCGCAGCCCGTCAGCAAGAGCAGCGACGACAAGATGGCAACGGTGGCTTGGCTGAATGTGGTGCGTGCGTTCATTGGAAACTTGGACAAGAGGGATGGGTTTGGCGTGAGTCTATCGGCCGCGTCAGTGTGCATGGGCTGTGTGATGTGGCCATGCGGTAGGCGAGAACACTTTGTGAAAGCGCTGCGAATCGGACTATTCGGGTGTGTCCAACCACGCAATCAACAGCAGCTGAGCGCCGCTGGCAGAAGACCAACGGGCGGCGGGCTCTTGTTTGGGCGCGGCCAAAAAATCTCCGGCGCGCAACACGGTTCCACCCAAACGCAGTTCACCCTGCAATACCCAGCATTCATGCCGCGCCTCCTCGTGGGGACGGGTCAATTCACTCTGGGCGGCCATGTCGATGCGCAATGTGCGATGGGTAGCACTGCTCTTCAAAGACAACACCCTCAGGCCTGGCAACGAGGTGTCCCAGGCACCGCTTCCCTGCGACACGACTTCGTGGTTTTGCGCTGCCTGCAGTTTTGCCAGCAGCCGCTCTCTCAAAAAAGCTTCACGCTGCGCGGGTGGCGCAATCGTTGAGGACTCGGTCTTTTCAGGCGCGTGAGCGTCTTCAAAGGGAAAAAGGGATTGTTGCAGCGACGACATCGCTGCAAAGCATAGCTCAGCGCTTCAGCCGTTCTGAATCAGACGCAAATCAGGTTTTTCTTTCAAGGGACGAAAAAAGCTCCAGCGCTGTTCATTCTTTTGTTTTGCATGGTGCAAGGCTTGGTGTGCCTGTGACAGCAAGGCTGCGGCATTGTCCACACTGTCGCTGTAGGCGGCGATGCCCACCGACAAGCCCACGCCCACGGTGTCACCACTTCTCAAGGTGATGGGTTCTTTGGCAGCCGCCACCATGCGCGAAACCAACATCTCGGCTGAGCTTTGGTCGCCGTGGCGCATCACCACGGCGAATTCGTCATCGTGCAGGCGTGCGAGTACATCACCCAGGCGCACTTGCGGCGCCAACTGTCTGGACAACTGACACAAGACTTGTTCTTGCGCATCGGCCCCGAAACCATCGAAGACGGTTTGCAGTCCATCTACCGCGATGCACAACACGGTGAAGGGCTCGCCCGTGCGCATGGCGTGACGCAGCTCAATGTCCAGGGCCAAATCAAACTGACTGCGGCTCGACAGCCCGGTCAGCGGATCGCGGTGTTCGGTATTGGCCAGCTTCAGGCCGTGGGCCCGGCCTTCCATGGCTTTGAGTGCCATCAGCGCCAAGTCGCTCAAGGCGTGGCGCTGTGCCATGTTGAAGACCCGCGGAACGGTGTCCATCACCGCCACGGTCCCCAGGCCATGCCCCATGGCGTCAAACAGCGGGGCTCCCGCATAAAAGCGCCATTGGGTGGGGCCGGTGACAAATGGGTTGTGCACGGTTCGTGGGTCTTGCCACAGGTCCTCAATCACCACGGGCTGGTGGTGGGTTGCGGCTTGCGCCAGGGTGAGTGTGCACAGCGCATCGTGGCGCGGCAACTCCGTCAACCCGAGGCCAATCTGGGCCTTGAGCCATTGCCGTCTGTCGTCCATGACCGACACCATGGCCGTGGGTGTGCCAAACAAACGAGCCGCCACACGTGCGATAGCCTCAAATTCGGGTTCAGGTCCGGAATCCAGAATTTTCAAATCAAGCACCGCATTCAGGCGAGCTGCTTCGTTGTCGGGGCGAGGGGTAAGGGCGGCAGAGGAGGCAAGTGACATGGTTTGTTCCGTGTGGGGTGTACTGCAGGGTCATGAGAAAACGCCGGGCCGTTCCCAAGTTTTCTCATCCCCCTCGGGGGGCCTGGCGCAAAGCGACAGGTCTGGGGGGCGCTCAGTGGGCGGCGAGGGCTTGTAGCTCTCGATCCAGTGACGCGGGGTCACCCAGATTCAGTTCGATCAGCTTGCGCAAGTGGGTGATGCTGTCCAGATCGATGCTGCGGCATTGCAGTCCGAGCAAGGTATCTTCGCTGTGCGCCACCTCCGCCAACATGCCGATGCTGACGTCCAGCTGCGCCAAACGCAGCGTGAGTTGACAAGGCGTTCCCACTGGCCAGCGGGTTGGTTCGGGCAGGCTGACCAAAGCGCCCTTGAAGGACAGGTCAAGGACCTTGGCCATGTGTTTGCCCTGCAATACGGTGAGCTGGGCGGGTGCGTCGAAGCTGACGCGGGAAAACTGGCGTCGGTTGGTGGTCATTGGCTGCTCCGGGCGATGATTGGTGGGTCGTTCGTTGGCATATCGCCAATTTGGCGGGGAACTTAAATTTTTGTATTCCCGTGTTGGATACGGCAAGGGCACAATTCCTGCCGCTTAAGGATTGTTAGGCAACACCTCAAAACTTCCTCCTATGCCAATGACCGACCCCACATCGCCTCGAAACACGGGCCTGGATGGATTGCGCGGCATCGCCATTGGCATGGTGCTGCTGCACCACCTACACGCTTACATGCTGACTTGGTGGCCCCAAGGGGGTGGCTTAGCGGGGGCGCAAGTCGGTCAAGTGTTCGGCTTTTTGTGGGTTGGTGTTGATCTGTTTTATGTGCTCAGTGGCTTTCTCATCTCACTGGCCGTTCTGCGAGCAAAAGACTGGAACCCGCTGCGTTTTGCGAGAAGCAGACTGACGCGCATCTTGCCTGCTTACTACGTCTCCATGCTGCTCGTATTGGTGTTTGTCGAATACCACATGCTGTCGGACGCACGCGGATGGACCGCCATCGGTTTACATGTACTGATGCTGCATCAGTGGCAGTCCTGGAGCATGTTTTTGATCAACGGGCCCTATTGGACGTTGGGCGTCGAATTTTGTTTCTACATGGTGATGATGGTGCTCGCCCCTGGGTGGCGCATGCGTCATGGGTGGTTGCTTGTGCCCTTATGCCTATTGGTGGCGCTGGTCTGGCGTGCCGGTGTTTTTTTAGGCGTTGACGAGCCGCAGCGCTTCTTTTTTGCAGTGCAAATCCCAGGCGCCATGGACGAGTTCGCCCTGGGCATGCTGGTCGCTTGGTGCTATCAAAAAGGTTGGCTTGATCTACGCGGCACTTCCGCCGCAGTGGTGGGGCTGGCCAGTATGGCCGTCGGTGTTGGGTTGGTGGCCTATTGCCTCAAGGTCTATGCGCTCGGAGGCAGCCCCTACTGGGTGTCAGCCTGGCATGTGATTTGGTCCAAAACAATTTTGTGTGCGGGTTTTGCAAGCGCCTTGATTGGTTTCGTGGTTTGGCAGGGGCGCAACCCCGTGCTGGGGCTGTTGCGATGGACGGGCATTGTTTTTCTAGGCCGCATCAGTTACAGCGTGTACCTCTACCACGTGCCCGTGCTGTTGCTGGTCTATCGTCATCTTGATTTTTTGCATTCACGCCCACCTGCTTTCGTAGCCGTCTGTGTGGCCGGGTCGTTGCTGCTTGCGTGGATCAGTTATCGCTTGGTCGAGGTTCGCTGGCATCCTTCTGCATAGAAGCAGCTCAGTCTTTGGCGATGTCCACGATGGCCCGATAGAAGTGGTCCGAACCGTAGGCCGGGTTGTCTGGCGCGACCCTGAACTTGTCATGGGCGTTGGCCGGGTTGCGGTAGCGGTCGGGGGCCATGGACAGGAAGTAGGGCGTGACAAAAACCGCGCCACCCTGCCGCAGCTCTCGGAGCACTTGTTTGGGAACGCTAGCATCTTTCCATGCCTGGGTATGCAGTTCGGGGACGGCGAAGGGTTCGCCATCCGCCAGGTAGTGGCGACGCAACAAGGGCATGCTGGCTGTGCCGCCGTACAAGTTGATGCCTTTTTTGTAGCGCTGAGCGCCTTCGATGCTGGCATCCGATGCGAACAGCACCGGGTTCCAGCCGCCAAAAAGCTTCACGCCGATTTGGTGGCTGAACAGTTTGTCGCCGGGTAAACCATTCTGAACCGCCCACTCGTACCAGGTGTTATAGGCCGTGGTGACCTGCTGTTGGCGGAAGGTCAACCAGTCTCTTGCCAAAGGGTTGTAGAGCAAAGTAAGTTGGCTGTTGGGGCGATCAACATAAAAGCGCAGGCCTTTCGGCGGGGACAGTAACTTGGGTGGTCGCGGCGGGTTGGTCGCGCCAGGGCGCTTTGCGCCCGTCATCACTAAAACATCTCTTTCGGCCAGCAGGTAGGCCTGCGGTCCGTCCACCACGATTTGCAGATGGTGGCCGCCACGCGGGAGTGACGAGAAATCAAGTTGATAGCGGAATCCCACTTGGGCGCGTTTGATGGAGTCCACCACTTCGTAGGCGTCTTGTCGGCTCAGGCCGTACTCGGCAGTCCCAATCGCTTGACCGTTTAAATAGACACGGATGCTGTGCCCAGGGGGCAGCTGTTCTAGCCAACCGTCGATCGACACCACGCCGTGCGCATAGCTGTCGAAGTGTTCACTGATCGATGCGGCTTTTTGCCCTCGGATGTCTTTGGAGGGGGGTATTACGGTGTTGAAACTGCTGTGCTTTGTCCCAAGGAGATTGTTCAGCGCATCGATGGACGGATAACGATCGCGCAACCAAGTTTGGAATGCCGCTGTGGTGGCCGGGCTGTAGTCGGTGACGCGAATTTGCTCATAACGCGTGACGCCGCCGGAAAAATCGTCGTAAAAATGGTGCAGTTCACCGGCGAGGGTGAATCCAACGATGCGCTTTTTGGAGGAGTCAGGTAACCCGCGAAACCAAGTTCCCAGCTGCGTCAGGGCCTCTTGCCGCACTCGGTTGACCGCCAGGGGCGACGACATGTCCAAGGTCACGGGCGCGACACCGCCGCCAAAGTACTTTTCATTTGGGATCGATTGATCGGCGAAACGGGCGAGAGAATCGGCCGCCAGGGGTTTGTTCAAAGTGCCGGTGGCAAAGTGGTTGCCAAACAAATAGAGCACCACCGGGCGGTCTATGCCCGCCAGCGTTGCACTCAAGCGGTCAAACGTTGTTTGCACCCCGTCCTGTTGCAAGGTGAGCAAGTTCAGCACCACGGTGTAGCCCACCTGCACTTGACCCCGAGCACCACCAGGTTCTATGGCATCCAGCGCGGACCTCAGCTCGGCGACGCCGAAATTTTTGCGCGAATTGCAAACATGCATGGCCGCTTCAAAAGTCTTCTCAGACCCCCCGGCGGCGCAATAGCCAAACCACTCAATCATCGGCGCAATGACAAATGGGCGCTGAGGCTGAGCAAAGTTTTGCGGCGCAAAGGCGAGTGCTGCCAAGCCCAGTAAAAGCACCAACCCCTTCTTGCCTACGCTGGTCCGACAAGCTTGGATCATGTTTTCGGCAGCGTCACACCGCGCTGCCCCTGGTACTTGCCGCCCCGATCCTTGTAGCTGGTCTCGCAGACTTCATCGCTTTCAAAGAACAGAACCTGGGCGCAGCCCTCGCCTGCATAAATCTTGGCGGGCAAGGGGGTGGTGTTGCTGAACTCCAGCGTGACATACCCTTCCCATTCGGGCTCGAACGGGGTCACATTGACGATGATCCCGCAGCGCGCATAGGTGCTTTTCCCCAGGCAAATGGTGAGCACATTGCGCGGAATGCGGAAGTACTCCATGGTCCGTGCCAAGGCAAAACTGTTGGGCGGGATGACGCAGACGTCGGACTCCATGTCGACGAAACTGCGCTCGTCGAAGTTTTTGGGGTCCACCACCGTGCTGTAGATGTTGGTGAACACCTTGAATTCCGGTGCACAGCGAATGTCATAGCCATAGCTTGACGTGCCGTAACTGACGATTTTTTGCCCATCTGCCGCAAAACGCACTTGGCCCGGCTCGAACGGTTCAATCATGCCGTGCTGTTCGGCCATGCGGCGTATCCACTTGTCGCTTTTGATGCTCATGACGCAATTCCCTGGAAAAGTGGGCGTATTCTAGGGATCGTCCAGTCGCCAATCGGGCCTACTTGTGCGACAGTTCGGTGACGATATCGGGAGACTTCATGCACCCAGCAGTTCAATTGCTCAGTCAGTACGCGCTCTACCACCGCGATCAGCGCAACATTGCCACCCATTTTGTTGGTGTGCCCCTGATTGTTTTGGGTATCGGTTTGCTCTTGGCCCAGCCTAAGGTGCTGTTGGCTGGTTGGGTGTGGACCCCGGCCTGGGGCGTTTTGACTGCTGTTGCGTTTTGGTACCTGTTGCGTGCCGGTTGGGTTTTGGGCGGAGCGACCACGCTGATGGTTGGCTCGCTCGTGTGTTTGTCCCATCAATTGACCAAAGGTCACGCCGCAGAAGACGTGCTGTCTTGGGGTGCCATGGTCTTTGCCGCAGGTTGGGCGATCCAGTTCATTGGCCACTGGTACGAAGGCAAAAAACCCGCCTTCATGGATGACATCAGCGGATTGCTGGTGGGCCCGATGTTCATCACTGCGGAGGCATTGTTTGCCCGTGGATGGAATCCTGTGCTGAACGCCGAAATCGAACGCCGCGCCGGGCCAACCTTTGTGCGGGACATGGCCATCTGAGTGACCGGCCCGCCACCCCGCGATGGTGTGGCGATGTCAGGTGTTTTTTGACACTGTGATGGTCGGGAACTTGGCGGAAAAGTCTTTGCTCTGTTGCGCCACCGTCGCCGCAATTTTGCGCGCTACCGCCTTGTAAAGTCCTGCCAACTCGCCATCGGGTTCGGACACCACCGTGGGTTTTCCGCCATCGGCTTGCACGCGAATGCTCATGGTCAAGGGCAGTGCACCCAGGTAGTTCATGCCTTGCTCCGCTGCCATTTTTTTTCCGCCGTCTTGGCCAAAAATATGTTCGGTGTGGCCGCAATTGGGGCAGCAATACACCGCCATGTTCTCCACCACGCCCAGGATGGGCACGCCCACTTTCTCAAACATCTTGATGCCTTTTTTGGCGTCCAAAAGTGCGATGTCTTGAGGCGTGGTCACGATCACCGCGCCGGTCAGCGGCACACGCTGCGCCAGGGTGAGCTGGATGTCGCCGGTGCCGGGTGGCATGTCGATGATGAGGTAGTCGAGCGAGCGCCAATTGGTTTGTCGCAGCAACTGCTCCAGCGCCTGGGTAGCCATGGGGCCGCGCCAAATCATGGCGGTGTCGGGCTCCACCAAAAAACCAATGGAGATCACCTGCACGCCATAGTTTTCCAGGGGCTCCATGGTTTTGCCGTCGGCGGAGTCAGGGCGCGAACCATCCAGGCCCATCATCGTGGGTTGGCTGGGGCCATAAATGTCGGCATCCAACAAGCCAACTGAGGCGCCTTCGGCAGCCAGGGCCAAAGCCAAATTAACGGCAGTGGTGCTCTTGCCCACGCCGCCTTTGCCCGAGGCCACGGCAATGATGTTTTTGACATTGGGCAGCAGTTGCACCCCGCGTTGCACCGCGTGGGCGACCACCTGGGTGTTGATGGTGACGGCCACCTCGGTGATGCCTGCCACCGTGAGGGCGGCTTGTTTTAGCGCCTGTTCCAAGGCCGGCAATTGGCTCTTGGCGGGGTAACCCAGCTGCAGTTCAAACTCGGCGCGCCCCGCTTGCACGCGCAAATTTTTGATCTGCTTCTGGGAGACGAAGTCGGTGCCCGTGTGAGGATCGCGCACGGCCTTCAAGGCGTCGAGTAACAGGGTATTGAGATCGGACATGGGTGGGGCCGGTTGGAATTCAGGGGCGGCGCAGTCTAGCGCAGCAGATATGCCCTTGGGCCGACGCCTAGAATTCACGCCTCGATCGACCGTTACCAAAGAACCCCATGCCACGCCAGATCTTCGTCACCACTGCTCTTCCCTACGCCAACGCGCCTTTCCATGTGGGCCACATGATGGAGTACATCCAGGCCGACATCTGGGTGCGTTTCCAAAGGATGCAGGGGCACACGGTGCACTTTGTGTGTGCGGACGATGCGCATGGCGCGCCCATCATGATCGCTGCTGAAAAAGCGGGAAAAACGCCGCAGCAGTTCGTGGCCGAAATCGCGGCGGGGCGCCAGCAGTACCTCGACGGTTTTCACATCGGTTTTGACAACTGGCACTCCACCGATGGACCCGAGAACCATGAACTGGCGCAATCCGTGTACCGCGCCTTGCGCGATCAAGGCTTGATCAGCGTCCGTTCCATCGAACAGTTCTACGACCCGGTGAAGGGCATGTTCCTGCCCGATCGCTACATCAAAGGCGAATGCCCCAAATGCGGCGCCAAAGACCAGTACGGTGACAGCTGCGAAGTCTGCGGCGCGGTCTATGCGCCTACCGATCTGAAGAATCCCTATTCCACCCTGACCGGCGCCACGCCGGTGATGAAAAGCAGCGACCACCATTTCTTCACGCTGTCTGACCCGCGCTGCGTCGAGTTTTTGCAGCAGTGGACGAGCACCCCGGGCCGTTTGCAAACTGAGGTGTTGAACAAAATCAAAGAGTGGTTCAACGTTGACGAGAACGGCAAGACCGGTTTGAGCGACTGGGACATCAGCCGCGACGCGCCTTACTTCGGCATTGAAATCCCCGACGCGCCGGGCAAGTATTTTTATGTGTGGCTCGATGCCCCAATTGGCTACCTGGCCTCGCTGAAGAACTACTTCGCCAAAACCGGTCAGGACTTCGACGCCTTCATGGCCGACCCCGCGACCGAACAAATCCATTTCATCGGCAAAGACATCAGCTACTTCCACACCCTGTTCTGGCCCGCCATGCTGCACTTCAGCGGCCGCAAGACGCCGGACCAGGTGAATGTGCACGGTTTCATCACCGTGGGCGGCGACAAAATGAGCAAGAGCCGGGGCACCGGTATTTCGCCCTTGAAGTACCTGGAGCTGGGGCTGAACCCCGAGTGGCTGCGTTATTACATCGCCGCCAAACTCAGCAGCAAGGTCGATGACGTCGAGTTCAACCCCGAGGACTTCATCGCCCGGGTGAACAGCGATTTGGTGGGCAAGTACATCAACATTGCGAGCCGGGCGGCGGGGTTTATATCTAAGCGCTTTGAAGGAAGACTGTACGCCGTTGAATACGAAGCGACAGACTGTTCGCAGGATGCACCGCTCGTTGTCGGGAAAGAACTATTGATCGCCATTCGCGGCGAAAGCGAAGACATTCAACGCCTTTACGACCAGCGTGAGTTTGGCAAGGCGTTGAGGCAGATCATGCTTCTGGCGGACAAGGTCAACGAATATGTCGACACATATCAACCTTGGACTTTGGCGAAAAATTTCCACGATGTAGGGCTCGCCCACACTTGCAGCATCTGTATCGAGGCTTTCCGACTGCTCACGATTTATCTGAAGCCGGTTTTGCCTGCTTTGGCAGCGGAGGTTGAGAAGTTTTTAAGAGTTTCGCCCTTGAGTTTTAGTGACGCCAAGACAGAGTTGGGCGCGCACACCATTGGCGACTACAAACACCTAATGCAGCGCGTCGATCCCAAGCTGCTCGACGCCTTGTTTGAGCCGCCCGCTGCACCCGTGGTGGTGCCCGGAGGTGAACCCTTGGCCGAGGAAATCAAGATTGACGATTTCGCCAAGGTGGATCTGCGTATCGCGAAGATCGTGAACTGCGAACACGTTGAAGGTTCCGACAAACTGCTGCGCCTCACGCTGGATGTGGGCGAAGGCAAAACCCGCAACGTTTTCAGCGGCATCAAAAGCGCCTACCAACCCGAGCAGCTCATCGGCAAGCTCACCGTGCTGGTGGCCAACCTCGCGCCGCGCAAGATGAAGTTCGGCCTGAGTGAGGGCATGGTTCTTGCTGCCAGCCATGGGGATGACAAAACCAACCCGGGCCTCTACATTTTGGAGCCTTGGCCGGGCGCGCAGCCCGGCATGCGCATCCGCTGACCGCGCGCGCCTTGATCACCTCCTGATTGCCATGCCCGCCCAACTGTTGCGACGACTCACGGGCAGGGACAGAACCTTGCGGGCCAACCGTCAGCTGGGCTGCTTGTTGGCTTTTGTCGCAGGGGCGGTGAATGCAGGCGGGTTCCTGGCCGTGCAGCGCTATACCTCCCACATGACGGGCATCATCTCGTCGATTGCTGATCACCTGGTGCTGGGTGCCCCATGGCTCGCATTGGCTGCATTGGTCTCATTGGCCGCTTTCATGGCTGGTGCGGTGACGACCACACTGCTCATTCTTTGGGCGCGGCGGCGCGCCATGCACAGCGAATATGCGCTGTCGCTGATGTTGGAAGCGGCTTTGTTGTTGGTGTTTGGCCTGATGGGAGCCAATTTGCATCTGTGGACCGAGCTCTTGGTGCCAGGCACGGTGCTTCTGCTGTGTTTCATCATGGGGCTGCAAAACGCAGTGGTCACCAAAATTTCCAACGCCGAGATTCGCACCACCCACATGACGGGCGTGGTGACTGATTTGGCTATCGAGCTGGGCCGATTGCTGTATTGGAGGCGCGACGGTGCGCCACCCTCCGCGCTGCCGGTGCAGGCCAAGCTAGAACGGCTGGTGGTGCTGGCCACTTTGTTGACCCTGTTTTTGATCGGCAGTTTGGTCGGTGCGGTAGCGTTTCAGCGCATTGGTTTTGCTGCAACGGTGCCGATTGCTGCGTTTTTGATGGCGATTGCCCTGATTCCCGTGCTGGACGATTTGATGGCCACCAAGCGGTGAGGGGGTGGCCTGTCTGCGCACGTCGGCGCGGCCGCGCAGCCCGTACATCGCCTGAATGAAGGTGGCGTTGCCGTCATGGCCCCCTTAAAATTTACAAATCGCCAATTGCTGGCCAGCGGCTTGGGCTGTGCTGGGCGCCGCGTTTCGCTGTGGTTGCCAGTGCCCCGATCGCGTTCCTTAGCGTCGAAACATGAGTTTTATCGAAGCATGAGCTTTCTAAACACCCTCAAAAACCAAGCCCAAGCAACGGCGGCTGAGCAGCAGGGCAACGCCAGCTTGGTCGCCCGAAATACCCAACTGGTGGAGGGTGCCTGCAAGGAGGCGCTCGCTTACTTCCATACCTTGTCTCAGCAACTCAATGTGTTGAAGCCAAATTCTGCGGGTCGCCATGCGCTGGATAAACAGACCGTTTTCCGGGCCCTGCCACAAATGAATTTCCGTGTGGACGCCCGCCGCATCGAGAAGGGCAGCAAGGCGCAGGCGGTCGAGGTGTATGACCATGTCGTGATTCATTGGGAGTTGCACGGTGGCGGGGATGTGGAGCTGAACAAAGACTTTCCACCCGACATTGAAAAACTCGAACCCCGCTTGCGCCAAAGCGGTGCCAAGGTGGACGTCGAGGCCCAGCGCGATACGGGCGGTGGCAAGTTGTTGAACATGCGCTATCGATTTCCGGCGCTTTTTCTGGCCAGTGTTCGACTCGTGCCCCGACACGAAGAAGGTTTGGTCACTTTCAAACTGATGAACTTGGACGACTTCGATACCGTTTGGGCCACCTTGCCCGCAGCTGAAGTCAGCGCAGCCCGCCTGGACGATCTGGCGCGCTGGATCGTGGGCCAGCCCCACAGGTTTTTAGACGGTGCCCAGCACGTCAGACGCGTCGAACCCTGAAGCGCAGCCCGCGGCGCTGCGCTGTCCCAGCGCGAGCGCTGACTTCTGGCCGGACTCAAGAACCCCCACATCAAACCGATAACCCGTGTAGTGGGGATGCTCTGCACAACCCATTGCGGACTGTGGCAGCACGGACTCGGGCGGTCTACGGCGTTGTTTGTCTGGCCAATGGCACTGCTATTGGCAAGACAAACGCCTTGTAGCCCATCCCGATCCGCGCCACCACAGCCTCGCAAGAGTTGTGCAGTGCATCCCTGAGGGCCAGATCAAACGTCTGGCCATGCATCAACACGCTGGATGGATGGACTTGCTTCGAGCAAGACGCCACCCGCAGATGGGGTACGGTCATGAAGGTTGCGGTCGTCGATGACAACACGGTCAACATTGCAGTGCTGCGTGCCTTGGTGCGCCATTTGCCAGACTGCGAGTGTTCTGAGTTCACCGAACCCGCCCGGGCTTTGCAATGGTGTGAAAGCAATGAACCCGACCTGATTTTGGTGGACTACATGATGCCCGCCATGAACGGCTTGGAGTTTGTAGCTGCTTTTCGAGCGCTGCCCGGCTGCCAAGATGTGCCGGTGCTGATGATCACCGCCAGTCATGAGACCGAAATTCGCCACAACGCGCTGAACCAAGGCGTGAATGATTTTCTGACCAAACCCGTGGATCGGGTTGAGTTTTTGGCCCGCTCGCGCAATATGTTGGCCCGGCGTAAAAGCCAAAAGGCCTTGTCCGACCGCGCTGCCTGGTTGGCAGATGAGGTGGCTAAGGCCACCGCCGAAATCACCAGCCGCGAGTTGGACACGATCCTGCGTTTGTCCAAAGCGGCCGAATACCGCGACCCCGAAACCGGTGCCCATGTGCTGCGCATGGCGCATTACTCACGCTTGATCGGTGCCAAGCTGGGTATGTCGGGTGCGGATTTGGACATGCTTTTTCACGCTGCACCCATGCACGATGTCGGCAAAGTGGGCACGCCGGATCACATCTTGCTCAAACCTGGCCGCTTGGATGCCGATGAGATGGCCATCATGCGTGAGCACGCCCAAATCGGCTACGAAATTCTTCGCGACAGCCCCTCGCCATGCCTTCAACTCGCCGCTGTGATCGCTAACAGCCACCACGAAAAGTTTGACGGTTCGGGTTATCCGGCCGGCCTCAAAGGCGAAGAAATTCCTCTGGTAGGCCGCATCGTGGCCGTTGCCGACGTATTTGACGCGCTCAACTCAGAGCGGCCCTACAAAGAAGGCTGGCCGCTGGACAAAGCGCGCAAATACATCGAAGACAACGCAGGCTCCCACTTTGACCCGGCCTGTGTCAGGGCATTTCTCAGCAGCTGGCTGGATGTCCTGGAGATCCGTGCCAAGTACCGAGACGATCCCAGCGATGCAGCCTTGCACCGTCCTTTGCCCCCTTACCTTCAAACCAAGGAAACAGCATGAAGATCCGCCAAACCAACCTGCGCACCGCACCCAACGCCAGCAACCTGGCTGAACTCGCCAGCATCCATCCACAACTGGTTTTTGTTTTTGGTTCGGTCGCACCGTTCACCGCCAGCGGCTTTCATGATGGTTTGAAAGCCGCTTTTCCAGGCGCTGCCTTGGTGGGTTGCACCACCGCAGGCGAGATCGCCGACGATGGTGTCACGGATGGTGAAGTGGTGGTCAGTGCAGTGCACTTTGACCACCCCGACTTCAAAGTGGCGACCACCACCTTGGGCGATATGGATGACTCAGCCGCAGCCGGTAGCCGTTTGGCGAAACAACTGATCGAACAAGCGGGCCCTGGATTGCACAATGTCGTGGTGTTGGGTCAAGGCGTCAACATCAATGGCAGTGCATTGATCGAGGGTTTTGCAAGCGTATTGCCCCAAACAGTGTCACTGTCCGGTGGTTTGGCTGGCGATGGTGCGGCTTTCAAGGAGACATTCACCATCTCCGATGTGGCGGTCAACAACCGTCAGGTGGTCGCGGTGGGCTTCTTTGGCAAACACACCCAGGTCAGGCATGGCACCTTCCACGGCTGGCAGCCTTTTGGCCCCGCGCGCAAAGTCACCCGCTCAGCCGGCAATGTGCTGTTCGAGCTGGACGGTGAACCGGCGCTGGAAGTCTACAAACGTTACCTTGGCGAATACGCCAAAGACTTGCCCGGCTCTGGTTTGCTTTTCCCCTTTGAAATGTTGGGTGAAGACTTGAACGCGGTGGGTTTGATCCGCACCATTTTGGCGGTGGATGAAGCGGCGGGCAGTTTGGTGCTCGCAGGCGACATCGTTCAAAACGGACACTTGAAGTTGATGCACGCCTCCACCGATTCTCTGGTAGATGGCGCACAAACTGCCGCAGAACGTACCTTCGAGGGGGCCGACGGCAGCACTGAGAGTTTGTCGATTTTGGTCAGCTGTGTCGGACGCAAACTGGTCATGGGTTCTCGGGTGGACGAAGAAGTCGAGGCCGTGGCCGAGGTCTTTGGAAAACACGCGCACGTGACGGGTTTCTATTCCAACGGCGAAATCAGCCCCTTGCTCAAAGGTTTGGAGTGCCGCCTGCACAACCAAACCATGACGATCACGCACCTGAGCGAAGTCGCCTAACAGACTGGTACTGGGAGCGCTGCTGTGCCGCTGCAATTCTTGTTCGACAACAAAACTCTCGCTCGGCAGCTTAAACGCGGTTTGGCGATCGAGAGCCAGGACGACGTGCGCGCGTTAACGGGCGCGCTGGAGCAGGCCGGTCTAACCGATCCACGTCTGGCCGAACTGGCCCAACAGTTGCCCAAGTTTTTGGGTATGGTCGGCGAGAGTTACACACAGTTTGACCGCGACCTGACACTTCGCACCCGCAGCCTGGAGATGTCGTCACAGGAGCTTTCGCAAGTCAACGACCGATTGCGTGTCGAGTCAGAAAGCCAGCGGCAGGCCATGAACAGCCTGCGTGAGACCACCAACGAGTTGCTCGCCCGTTTCGATATGCCGAGCATTGCGGACGACGACAACGACCTGATGGGTCTGGCCAACCTGATGCGCGACGTGCTGGAGCAGCGTGACGAAGCGGTAGAAGAAATGGTGCAAAGCGAAATGAAGCTGCGCTCCATGATCGTCAACCTGCCGGGGTGTGTGTACCGCTGTTTGCCCAACGATGAGACCACCATGTTGTTCTTGTCAGGCGGCATAGAGGCCTTGTGCGGTTATCCGGCCGGCGACTTCCTCTCAGGCAAACGCACCCTGGCCAGCATCGTGATGACAGAAGACTTGCCTGAGGTGGTTCGCCGAATGGTTGTGGCGAACAAGGCGCGCACCAGCTACGAACATGAGTACCGCATCAAACATGCGGACGGCACCATACGCTGGGCCTATGGCAAAGGCCAGGGTGTGTTTGACGATGACGGCAAGTTGCAGTACTACGACGGGCTGATTCTGGACAACACGGCAGCCAAGTTGGCGCAGCAGGAGATTGTCAAAACACGCGCGCTCTTGGTCAACGCGATCGAGGCGTTGGATGTGGGTTTCGTCATGTATGACGAAGAAGACAAACTCGTCATCTGCAACCAAAAATTCCGCGACATCTACTACGAACTCGATCCAGTCGTGTTCGAACCCGGCACGCCTTACATGGAGGTGATGCGTGCCTACTACCGCAGCAACATGGGTGGCATCGACCGCAGCCTGCCCGAGAACCAATGGCTGGTGTACCGACAAGCCTGGCGGGAAGACTTGCAAGAAGGCTCGCACACCTTTGAAGCCCAGGTGGGTGGCCGTTGGCTCACCATCGACGACACCCGCACCGCCCAAGGCACCACGGTGAGTTTGCGCACCGACATCACGGCGCTGAAGAACATGACGCTGGAGATGATGCAGGCCAAGAACGACGCCGAAGCCGCCAGCCGCGCCAAGAGCGATTTCTTGGCCAATATGAGCCACGAAATTCGCACGCCGATGAACGGCATCATTGGCATGACCGAATTGGCCTTGGACACGCCGCTTAACTCTGAGCAAACCGAGTATCTACAGCTGGTCAAGGCGTCGGCGAATTCTTTGTTGGTCATCGTCAATGACATCCTCGACTTCTCCAAGATTGAAGCCGGCAAGATGACCATTGAGGCCATTCCTTTCTCCGTGCGCAGCACGCTGCATGAATGCCTCAAACCTTTGGCGGTCAAAGCCCACGATAAAAAGTTGGAGCTGTTATGCGATGTGGCGCCTGAGGTGTCTGACCAACTGACCGGGGATCCAGGTCGACTGCGCCAGTTGGTGATCAACTTGGTGGGCAACGCGATCAAGTTCACCGCTGAAGGCGAGGTGGCGGTGACGGTGTCCTCTGAGCCCGTGGACTTGGACCGCTCCATGCTGCATGTGGCGGTGCGCGACACAGGCATCGGTATTCCCGCCGACAAGCAGGCCCTGGTGTTTGAGTCTTTCTCCCAAGCCGACAACTCCACCACCCGCAAGTACGGCGGCACCGGTCTGGGCCTGACGATTTGCGCTCGTCTGTGTGAATTGATGGGCGGCCGGATTTGGCTGGAGAGCGAGCCCGGCAAGGGCAGTACCTTCCACTTCACCATGCAGGTCGGTGTGTCATTGAACCCCGCGCCGGTCTTGGAACATACGAATCTGCAGGGACTGTCGGTACTCATGGCAGACGACAACCCCACCAACCGCCGCTGGCTGGAAGACACACTCACCCGGTGGGGCATGACCCCCACGGTGGCCAGCGATGGCCGTGAAGCCTTGGCCTTGATCAACGATCCGGCCCATGAATACGACTTGATCCTGCTCGATGGCCAAATGCCAGAGTTGTCTGGTTTTGATGTGGCCGAGGGCATGGCGGGGCGGCCGCACTTGATCGGCAGTACCGTCATGATGTTGACCTCCGGAGGACAACGTGGAGATGCGGCGCGTTGCAAAGCGCTGGGCGTGGGCGGCTACTTGGTCAAGCCGGTGTCGCAGTCCGAGTTGTACGACGCCATCATGCTCACCCTGGCCGAGCACGACCGTGTGACCCAACCGGCTCCGCTGGACGACCCCAACCCGCAGCCAGAGTTGCAGGTGGTGACCCGCCACACCGTGACCGAGAGCCGCCTGCGTTGCAAGGTGCTGCTGGCCGAAGACAACCCCGTCAACCAAAAGTTGGCGGTGCGTCTGCTCGAAAAAATGGGCCACAGCGTGAAGGTGGCCAACAACGGTCAAGAGGCGCTCAACATGACCGCCCAAGAGGAATTCGACCTCGTGCTGATGGACATGCAGATGCCCGTCATGGGCGGCGTGGACGCCACCATGGCCATACGCCAGCGCGAGAAGAACGAAGGGGGCCACTTGCCCATCATCGCCATGACCGCCAATGCGATGCAAGGGGATAAAGAAACCTGCATCGATGCAGGCATGGACGGTTATGTCAGCAAACCCATCAACACCGCACTCATGGCGGCTGAGATGGAGAGGGTATGGGGTGCCCCCAAGGTGCCTAAAAAGGCAGCACCCGCGCCGAAACCAGCGCCTGTTGAGCCCGTGGATGAGGTGTTGCCCGACCTCGACAGCGCACAAGCCTTGGAACGTTTTGGTGGTGATGCCGAGCTGCTGCACGAGATTGCAGAGGCATTCCGCATGGATGCCAGCGTGCGGGTGGCCGAACTGGAAGCGGCCATTGCAGCCGAGAACGGCCCCGCCTTGATCCACGCGGGCCACAGCCTGATGGGCTCGGCGGGCAATTTGTCGGCACTGAACCTTTACCGTTTGGCACAGCGACTGGAGCACAGCGGCAAGGTGGCCGACTTCAACTCGGCCAAAACAACTTTCGCGCTTTTGCCTAACGCGTTGAAGCGCCTGGATTCAGCGCTGCGTGCTGTACCCAGGCAGTGATGCGCCCTTGAGAAAACGCCGGGCCGTTCCCAAGTTTTCTCAACCCCTGGCGCAAAGCGACAGGTCTGAGTGCACGCTTTACTTGCTACCGCCCTCAGGCTCATCCAATGTGGTTGCCGTGCGTTGCACGCGTCCGTTCGGGTCAAAGGTGACGGTGAACCAACGGCTCTGCGTGCCATCCATGTAACGCCAATCCCAATGTTCTTCATTGGGTTTTAAGGGGTAAATCATGGTTTTGGCTGGCTGACCCAGCAGGCGGCGTACTTGGGCTTTGTCCAGGTCGGTGGTGACTTTGGCGAAGTTATCGGCCTTTAGAACTTGGCGCAATGCTGTCATCTTGCCATCGCTGCCGATGGTGATCATGTAGTTGCGGTGGCCTTGCGGTTGACGGGTGTATTCAAAAGTGCGCGCGCCATTTTCCTCGTTGTAAACCGCCGTGGGCTCGCCAAACTTGGCCCGCACATCGGCCTCGGTGGCCACGCCTTCTTCCAATTCAGCAATACGCTGGGAGTCGCAGGCGGTGCCCGCCAGACCGATCAGCAACGCCGCTATCGCACCCCAGACACCACTGCGTCCCGAAGCGCCGCTTTTCCAGCCCAACCAACGTTGTTTCAATGTCAACATCGCCACCCCCGGTAAAATGAAGGCCTCAACTTTAGCGCTCCCCGATCTATGCCGATTTTGGCCTGGCCGGGGCCGCCCAATACCATGCCCCTGTTCTGGACCCACTACAAATCAGACGTGACCTCCTTCATTGAGGAGCTCAAGGCCAAAAAGCCGACGCTGGAATCCGAGCAACGGCAGGGCCGCGCCTTGCTGTGGGATAAGCGGGTAGACCGCCAAGCGCAGCACGACTACAGCGAGGCCACTGTCGCGCAGCAGCCCTATGTCTACGGCAACAAAGCCGGCTGATCACCGGCCTTCTTGTTGTGAGCAATGACTCGGTCGCAGTGCCCCAGGTACTGCCTGAAACCCCCGACATGCCTGCCGTGGCCGCCGCCCCTGTGGTGGTTGACCACGTGGCTGTCGCCAGGCTTTATGGCGAGCCGCTCTTTGCCATGCCGCAGGACCTCTACATTCCGCCCGATGCGCTGGAAGTTTTTTTGGAGGCGTTTGAAGGCCCGCTGGACTTGCTGCTTTATTTGATTCGCAAGCAAAACTTCAACATCCTGGACATTCCGTTGGCCGACGTCACCAGGCAGTACCTGACCTACGTCGATCAAATTCGCAAAACCAATTTGGAGTTGGCCAGCGAGTACCTCCTGATGGCCGCCATGCTGATTGAAATCAAGTCGCGCATGTTGTTGCCACCGAAGAAAACGGCCGATGGCGAAGAGATTGAAGACCCGCGCGCTGAGCTGGTGCGCCGTTTGATTGAGTACGAACAAATCAAACTCGCCGCGGCGCGGTTGGACATGATGCCGGTGGTGGGGCGAGATTTCTTGCGTGCCCAGGTGGTGATCGAACAATCCCTGCAACCTCGTTTCCCCGAGGTGGAAGTGGATGAGTTGCGCGCCGCGTGGATGGATTTGCTCAAACGCGCCAAACTCAACCAACACCACATGATCAGCCGCGAGCAGCTCAGCGTGCGTGAGCACATGAGCATCGTATTGCGCCGTTTGCAGGGTCAGCGTTTTGTCGTGTTTGAAGACCTGTTTGATGTCAAACGTGGCCCTCCGGTGATGGTGGTCACCTTCATCGCGATGCTGGAGCTGTCGCGCGAGCATTTGCTGGAAATCACCCAGGCCGAAGCATTCGCACCCATCTATGTGCGATTGGCCTATCAGCCGGCTTGAGATCAACCCCCCAAATAATTTCAGCACGATCGTTCGATTAGACTGCGGCCCTCTTCCTCCAATCCGAGGTTTTCATGAGTCCAGACCGCAAACCCATCACCTTGCACCGCCTGCGTGAAATGCACGCAAAGAGTGAGCCCATCAGCATGCTCACTTGTTATGACGCGAGCTTTGCGCACTTGCTGGACGATGCGGGTGTGGACTGTTTGCTCGTTGGCGACTCCCTCGGCATGGTATTGCAAGGCCAAGGCAGCACCTTGCCCGTCACTTTGGACGAAACCGCCTACCACGTGCGCTGCGTGGCACGGGCCAAGAAGGTCGCCTGGTTGATTGGGGATCTACCCTTTGGCAGCTACCAAGAATCCAAAGAACAAGCCATTCGCAGCGCGACGGTGTTGATGCAAGCAGGCGCGCAAATGGTCAAACTGGAAGGCGGCGGTTGGACCGCGGACACGGTGAGTTTCTTGGTCGAGCGTGGCATTCCGGTTTGTGGCCACTTGGGCCTCACGCCTCAGTCGGTTCACGCCTTGGGCGGTTACCGCATCCAAGGCCGTGAACAAGCCGGTGCCTCGACCTTGAAGGCCCACGCCACAGAGTTGGCTCAGGCCGGTGCCTCGATGCTGGTTTTTGAATTGATGCCCAGCGCCGTGGCGAAAGACATCACCACTTCGCTCCCGATTCCGGTGATCGGTATTGGCGCGGGGGTCGGCTGCAGCGGGCAAGTGCTGGTGTTGCACGACATGCTTGGCATCACACGCGGCAAGCTGCCGCGTTTTGTTCGCAACTTCATGGAGGGTGCACCTTCCATTGAGGTTGCGGTCAGCGCCTACGTGGCCGCCGTGAAGGCCCGGCAATACCCTGATGACGTGTTGCACGGCTACTGAGCGCCCCCAGACCGAGGGGGTCAAGAAAACTTGGGAGCGGCCCGGCGTTTTCTTGAGAGTCCCGAACCACGAGTTGCACTCCGAACCATGAAACTGATCCATACCCTTGCTGAGCTGCGTGCGGCCCTGCCCGTGCCTGGCCGATGCGCGTTTGTTCCCACCATGGGGAATTTGCACGAAGGGCACTTGTCCTTGGTGCGCCATGCCAAAACCCACGGCTTGCCTGTGGTGGCCAGCGTATTCGTCAACCGCTTGCAGTTCGCACCGAACGAAGACTTTGACCGTTATCCCCGCACCTTGGAGCGTGATTGCGAAGGCTTGAGAAGCGCTGGATGTGACCTTGTTTTTGCACCCGATGAACATGAGTTGTATCCCCAGCCGCAGGTCTACAGGGTGCTGCCTGACCCGGCATTGGCCGATATTTTGGAAGGCCACTTCCGCCCAGGATTTTTCACCGGTGTGTGCACCGTGGTGATGAAACTCTTTGCCTGTGTGCAACCCGCTGTAGCGGTGTTTGGCAAAAAAGACTACCAACAGCTCATGGTCATCCAGCGTTTGGTGAAGCAGTTCGCGTTGCCCATTGCTATTCAGGGCGTGGAAACCTCGCGCTCGGGGGGCGGGCTGGCGCTGTCGTCGCGCAACGGTTACTTGAGCGCAGCGGAGCAGGAGGAAGCCCTGGCCTTGTCGCAAGAGCTGCGGTTGTTGGCCAGACAAGTGCGTGAGCACCCCGGCGTTCCATTGACCACCCTGGAAGCGCAAGCCCATGCTGCCATGACCGCCCGGGGCTGGCAGCCTGACTACCTCACCCTGCGACGACGTGCGGATTTGTTACCCCCCACGATTCAAGAGCGCTCGGCCTTGCCAATGGACGCCTGGGTGGTACTTGGTGCGGCACGTTTGGGCACCACACGGTTGATTGATAACTTGGAGTGCTGAGAATGCGCCTTGTTGGCGCACTCAAGCGGCATTCAGTACCAGCGGGATTGGAGGGCGTGTTAACTGCTCAAGGCCTTCAAAATAGCGGCGATGAGAGCGTCTCAAGTCTTGTTCACTGGCCGCTTCGAGAAGCACAACTTCTCTAGAGACGCCACTCTCCAAGTGCTTCATCTCCAACGTCAACCGCGCGCGTTCTGCCTCTCCCCTGAGCAGGTCGGTGTAAAGGGTCATCTCGATCAACGACCCTGTGGCACGGTCGTAGTCAACTAAGAAAATCATGATTGCTCTCTAACTAGTGTCAGAAATTCATTCAACAAAGCCTCAACCCTTGACCGCAGTTCGGCGGCTTTGATCTCAAATGATGGCCTCGACTCCATGTGCTCAATGCCCGCAACGACGTCAGAAGCCTTGTTCAGTACATCACGCAGCGGATTATCTCCGCGGCCATATTTCGTTTCAACACCATAAATATCGGAAGATTTTTCAGACAGTTCAGCCCAAAGATGCTGGAGTTGGGTTCTGACCTGAATTTCAACGCAGCGCCCTGCTGGTTTGGCGACCACATGGACCGCTCGGTAACCATGGCTCGGGTGGACTCGTCGATCCATGGTCGTGGATGGGAATAGCGTGATGAGTCGATCAACGACCGCGTCTTGTGCCGCTATGTCTTTGACGACCATTCGGCAACCCGCAATGTCTTGCATCTGCGACAACCGCATCGTGCTGCGTTTGAGTTTGCCAACAATCGCTGGCGTTGACTTGGCCGGGCGGCCGCTAACTTCAATATCCAATGCAATGCGGATTTGGTTCACAACTGCATCGTATTCATCTCGAAACTCACGTCGGTACTGATCGAGCAGGTGTAAATCTTCCAGTGTCAACGCCTCACGCAAGCGCTGGCCAAGTTGATCTACTGCCGCGCTCGGCAGTCTTGCAGGCCTTGGCTTTTCATACAAACATCACCCCGCTTTCATGCTCAACTTGAACGCAATCATCGCCCGCAATTTGTTCGGCACAACGGGTTTGATCAGCAAATGGAAGTTGTGATCCAAGGCTTCTTTCTCATGACCCGTCATCGTGCTTCCTGTGACCACGATGGCAGGCAGCTCGGCCCCAAAACGTCTCCGCAGTACGTCGATGGCTTGCACCCCAGTTTGGCCATTTTCTAAACGGTAGTCCACGATCAACAAATCGGGTTTGGCTTGCTCCGGGCTGGATGAGGTGGCCCACTCGCTGGCCGCGGCGACACTCTCAAAAGATGCCAGAGTGGCTCCCCAGCCTTTGAGCAAGGCCTCCAGCCCGCCGCGCACGGCTGGCTCATCTTCCACGACCACGATCAAACGGCCCTCTAGCGTGATGCCCAGTGGCCCTTTGCGGTCGTTGCTGGGTGGCTGCACAGCGGAGCGTTCACCTCGCGGCACATGCAAAGAAAAAACCGTGCCGCGCCCGGGTTCTGAGCGCAGGGTCAGCGGCGCATTCATCAGCCCGGCCAATCGTTTGACGATGGCCAAACCCAAACCCAAACCCTTACGCTGTTCTATGGAGGACGAACGGTTGGTCGCGAGTTGGTAAAACTCTTCAAAAATATGCTGCTGTTCCTCCAGCGCAATGCCTTGACCGGTGTCCCAGACTTGCAGAAGGATTTGTTGACCTCGGCGTCTCGCACTGACCAGCACGGTGCCATCGTCGGTGTAACGAATGGCGTTGGACACCAGATTGCGCAGGATGCGCTCCACCAAGAGCGGGTCGGCGAATACCAGGTGGTGCATGCCACGAAAACGCAGGGCCAAGCCCTTCTCAAATGCGTTGGGCTCAAAGTGCAGGCGCAGTTTTCGCAGGATGTCAGCCACCGCAAAGTGAGCGGGTTTGACTTCCACCCCACCGGTATCAATGCGTGTGATGTCCAGCAGTTCTGAGAACAAGCCCTCCAATGCGTCCACAGAACTGTTGATGCTGTTCACCAGCTGCGACACTTCTTCGTCATGGCTCTTTTGGCGCAGTGCTTCGGCGAACAAGCCCATGGCGTGCAGTGGCTGACGCAAGTCGTGGCTGGCCGCTGTGAAGAACTGGGTTTTGGCACGGTTGGCCACCTCGGCTTGACGACGTGCGGCGTCGGCTGCCTCTTTCTCATCACGGACCTGAACCAGTAGGCGATCGGCCTGCAGCTTGAGTTGAATGACACGCTGCAAGGTTTGGCGGTAGGTACGGGCCAATGTCGTGGTGAGGGTCACGATCAACAGCAACAATCCTGCCAACTGGTAGCTGTAGACGTTGCGCTCCAGTGCAATTCGGGTAATCAACGGAAGAAAACTCAGCACCGCAAAGGCCAGGTAAATTTTCGGCTGTGTGGACAACACCGGCACCGCAGCCACGCAGAAGGTATAGATCAAAATAATCAAACCTGTCTGCTGGATGTCGCCACCATTTTCATAGAACAACCAGGCGGCCAATCCCCACAAAGCGCCTGAGCACAGGCTGCCCGTGTTGCTCAAAACCCGCCAACGCAACCAGTCTTCAATTCGTTCAATGGTGCTGTGGCGGTAGCGGAAAAAGATGAATCCGCGATAGCCCAACACCGCACCAAACAGCAGCAACCAAGTCACCATGTGCAGCGTGGGTACGCGCTGCCAAAACAAGGCCGTTAGAACGCCAATACCTGCCACATAACCCGCCAACGTCGCCGGCATGTAGTCAAAGGTGCTTCGCACCTCCTCGGGCACGGCAGCGTTGATGTGGGCGGCGCCAACACTGGGGAGTTGATCGTTAGTCGGGGTCATGCCCCGATCTTTCGACGCATGGTCAAGCTGCCGGGCGTTTGCGACATTTGACTCACGGCCAGTACCGCCTGGGTTCTAGAGCTCACATTAAGCACGCGCAGTACGGCCGCCACGTGATCCTTCACGGTTTCTACTGAGATGCCGAGTTCACGCGCAATCAGCTTATTCGGTTTGGCCTGCAGCAGCAGGGCGAGTACATCGCACTGCCGGGGCGTCAGGCCAAGGGAGCTCAAATTGACCGGCTCTTGAAAGCCTCTGCTTTGCGCTGCGTTGGCCACGCTTCCCGGGAGATCTTCCGATGACGCGCCACTCAGGCCCGGCGTCATGCTCATCGGCGGCACATAAATGCCACCCGACAGCACCATGTGCAAGGCTTCAAACAGGGTTTCATTGCTCGCTCGTTTGGGCACAAAACCCATGGCACCGAGGTCAATTGATCGAATCACGTCACTGGCGCGATCCGAGGCGGAAACCACCACAACTGGCAGTGCAGGGTAGGTGCTGCGCAGTTCCGTCAACAGGTCAAAGCCATCGATGTCGCCCAAGTGCAAGTCGAGCAAAACGAGGTCGAATCCCGAATCTTTTTGCAGAAATTCACGCGCCGCCGCGCCACTGGCGACACCGCTGACTTGCACATCGTCCCCGAGGCCGCGGATGATGCTTTGCAGTGCGGACAGGATCAAAGGATGGTCGTCGATCAACAGAATCTTCATGGATGCACTCTTGTTTCAGTGATTGAGCCAAGCGACGATGGGTTCCCACTGCGCCAAATCTCGTTCTACCCGGCTTTTGGCGATGTCCCAGAGGGTGAGGCCGCGCGCCGAGACATGCACATAGTTTTGTGTGTCGCGCAAATAGCCAACGATGGGCACGTCGGCCGAGGCCAGGAATTGCTGCAACTGCCCCGCCGATATCGAGCCATCCCGCACCCGCATGCCCACAACGCCCACTTGCACCTTGCTTTCGCGTTTGTATTCCAACAAGCGAAGCAAAAAATCATGCGTGGCGTGGATGTCAAAAATGCTGGGCTGCAAGGGCACGAGTACTTTATCGGCCATCTTCATGACCTCACCCAGTCTTTTGCCGTGCAAACCAGCCGGTGTGTCCAGCACCACATGAGTCGTGCCCTTGGGAGGGCGAACGACATGGTCATGGGCCACTTCCCAAGCGCGAATCGGCGCGGCCTGCGGGGGGCGCAGGCCCAACCACAAACGGGCCGACTGCTGCTTATCGATATCACCCAACATCACCGCATGGCCTTGGCGAGCCAGGTATCCGGCGACATTGGTGGACAAAGTGCTCTTGCCCACCCCACCCTTGGGATTGGCCACGACGATCACCGGCATGTGAGACTCCTGGCGGCGCACCTTCAATGGTGCTGTGGGGCCATATGTTAACGGCGGCGCGCAGCGGGGGGTCTGCCGGGCCAGGTAGTGCTCATCCAGAGTCACAAGCTGGGAGGGACCGGACTCCCCTGCCGCGATAATTCATGATCACTTCGCGTAGGAAGCCTCTCATGAAAGAACTTCAAAAACTCAATCAATTGACCGAATCACACGGTTCGTTGAAGGCGGGCCATGGTCTGGTGTCCGGGGTGATTGCCCTGTCATTGTCGATTTTGTGTTTTCTCGGTGTGTTGGCTTTCCATTTCCCCGAATACCTCACCACACCACAACTGCGCCAGTCCTATGACGTGGAGCTGATTCGCAGACTCATGTACTGGTCCATGGTGATCGCTGGTGGCGTCAGTTTGTTCAACCTGATTTGGGGGCGGGCCCGTTGGTTGGCGGCCGCGTCTTTCGTATTGATTGTGCTGACCCTGCTGCTGGGTGGTCACAAAGTACAGGTCAATGATTTCGCTGACAACACACCCTATATTGGGTTGGACTGGTTCATTCTCGACTTGCTCGGTTCGGCCTTGATATTCATCTTCGTCGAAAAATTGTTTGCCCTGCGCAAGAATCAACCTGTCTTTAGGCCCGAATGGCAAACGGACTTCCATCACTTCATCGTCAACCACATGGTGGTGGGGTTTGTTCTTTTGGCAACCAACCTCTTGGTGCACAAGCTCTTTGGTTGGGCTGCCAAAGACGGCATTCAAGGCTGGGTGCAAAACCTGCCATTTGTTGTGGCGCTTTTTGCCATCGTTTTGGTGGCCGACTTGGTGCAGTACTGGACCCATCGCGCCTATCACGAGGTTCCCTTGCTGTGGAGGCTGCATGCTGTTCATCACAGCACCAAGCACATGGACTGGTTGGCGGGATCACGCCAGCACATCGTCGAGCTATTGATCACTCGAACCTTGGTGTTGGCGCCCATCTATGTTTTTGGCTTTTCCAAGGAAGTGATCGATGCTTACATCGTGATCGTCGGCTTCCAAGCCGTGTTCAACCATGCCAATGTGAGCGTGCGCCTGGGGCCACTGCGTTACCTCATCGTGACGCCCAACTTTCACCACTGGCACCACTCACAAGACGACGAAGCCATCGACAAAAACTACGCAGCGCACTTCGCGTTTTTGGACCATCTTTTTGGAACTGCGGTGCAGTCCGACCGCAAATGGCCAGACCGTTACGGCGTGGTGGGCGACTACGTGCCGGACGGTTTTTGGAAACAGGTCAAGTTTCCATTTGTGTGGCGGGGATGATTGCAGGCATCCCCATGGGCACGCAAAAAAAACGGGTTCAGCATGAACCCGTTTTTTTCTAAACGTTAAACAGGAAGTTCAGCACATCCCCATCCTTCACCACATACTCCTTGCCCTCGGCGCGCATCTTGCCCGCGTCTTTGGCACCGGCTTCGCCTTTGTAGGCGATGAAGTCATCAAAGGCAATGGTTTGGGCGCGAATGAATCCGCGCTCGAAATCAGTGTGAATGACACCCGCCGCTTGCGGTGCAGTGTCGCCAATGTGGATGGTCCAAGCGCGCACCTCTTTCACCCCTGCGGTGAAGTAGGTTTGTAAGCCCAATAGTTTGAAGGCGGCGCGAATCAGGCGGTTCAAGCCGGGTTCGGTTTGACCCATTTCCTGCAAAAAGAGCAGGCGGTCTTCGTCGGCCATCTCCGCCAGCTCAGCCTCGGTTTTGGCGCAAATAGCCACCACCGGCGCATTTTGGGTTTGCGCGTAGGCGCGCAGCTTGTCCAGGTAAGGGTTGTTTTCGAAACCTGCTTCGTCCACATTGCCCACGAACATCGCGGGTTTGGACGTGATGAGGCAAAGCGGCTTCAAGATGACTCGTTCTTCTTTGCTGAAATCGATGCTTCGCACAGGCTGGGCTTGGTCCAGCGCGGCTTGGCACTTCTCCAGCACCTTCACAAGGGCAGCGGCTTCTTTGTCATTGCCCGAGCGCGCGGCCTTCACATAACGATGCAGACTCTTTTCGACAGAAGCCAGGTCCGCCAGGCACAGTTCGGTCTGAATGACTTCAATGTCGGCGATCGGGTCTACCTTGCCGGCCACATGGATCACGTTCTCATCGTCAAAGCAGCGCACCACGTTGACGATGGCATCGGTTTCGCGGATGTGTGCCAGGAACTGATTGCCCAGCCCTTCGCCCTTCGATGCCCCGGCCACCAGACCGGCAATGTCCACAAACTCAACGATGGCCGGCACGACCCGCTCGGGTTTGACGACGTCAGCGAGTTGCTGCAAACGTGGGTCGGGCAATTCCACCACGCCCACATTGGGTTCAATGGTGCAAAACGGATAGTTCTCGGCGGCGATGCCGGCTTTGGTCAGCGCGTTGAATAGGGTGGACTTGCCAACATTGGGCAGGCCCACGATGCCGCATTGGAGGCTCATGGAGGTGCTTTCGGTGGGAGGCAGCGCTGCGTCAGCCCAAAAGCGGGGTGCAGCGACAGGCCTGAAAGACCGGTATTTTACGGGGCAGGGCAGAGGCACCCTGCCTACAATCCCCGCCATGATGCAAGCTGACGTGTTGGTGCGAGGCGGGGGCGTGGTCGGGCACAGCTTGGCTTTGGCGCTAGCGCGTGAAGGGTTCAAAGTGGCCTTGGCTGGTGCATCAAGAGGTGCTTCGGCGGCGAGCGTTGATGTGCGAGCCTACGCCTTAAATGCCGCGTCGCGCCACTTGCTGCAGACCTTGAAGGTGTGGGATGCCTTGCCGCCATCGGCGGTGACACCGGTTCTTGAAATGCGAGTAGCGGGCGATGCGCCTGAGGCCGCCTTGACGTTTTCGGCGTGGCAACAAGCGGTGGAAGCGCTGGCCTGGATCGTCGATGTGCCGGCTTTGGAGCAGGCACTGCAAACGGCCGTGCGATATGCCCAGCACATCACGGTGGTTGATGAGTCAGCGGACACTGTCCAAGCACCACTGACAGCCTTGTGTGAAGGGAAAGCTTCAAGCAGTCGAGCGCGTTTGGGCATTTCCGTCACGCGCCACGCATACGGTCATCAGGCCATCGCAGCCCGTTTGGTCTGTGAACACCCGCACAACGGTGTCGCCCATCAATGGTTTGGCAACCCCGAGGTCTTGGCGCTGTTGCCTGTTGATGCCCCGCTTGCGGGCCGCACCGTGGCCTTGGTGTGGTCGGTGCCTGATGCCCGAGCTGCCGAATTGCGGGCGTTGCCGCAGGCCGACTTTGAGCAGGCGTTGTTCGATGCATCTCAGGGCGTCTTGGGACGTTTGGAATTGGTGTCACCGCGCGCCGCTTGGCCCTTGGTGCGCTCACAGGCTCAAACTTGGTGTGGCCCAGGCTGGGTGCTGGTTGGCGACGCGGCGCATGCGATTCATCCCCTTGCGGGGCAAGGTCTGAACCTGGGATTGGCCGATGTGGCTTGTCTGGCACGGGTACTGAGCGAACGTGAAAGCTGGCGTGGTTTGGGGGATGAAAAACTGTTGCGTCGCTATCCACGCGCCCGCGCAGCCCCGACTGGGGTCATGGACCAGGGCGTGGATGCTTTGTGGCAAATGTTTGCCGCCGACAATCCTTGGATGCACAAGGCCCGCAACCTTGGTTTGGCCACCTTAGAGCAACTGCCCTTTTTAAAACGTCAATTGGTCAGGCGTGCGTTTGGAACCCAGGAGTATTGAATGAACAGGTATGTTTCCACGCCGGTGAGCAGATTGTTTTTGATGGCGATGCTGTGGTGCGTGTTTGGTGCCCAAGCCCAAGAAGCCACCATTCGCAAGAACTTGGCAGAACGTAATCCCCGTTGGGCCAAGATCGATGAAATCCGCAAGACACCCATGCCCGGTCTGTATGAAGTGCGCATTGGCGACAACCTGCTCTATGTGGATGAGCAGGCGAACTATGTGATTCAAGGCGGTGGGCTGTTCGATACACGCACCGGTGTCAATCTCACGGAAGACCGCCTGTCCCGGGCCATGGCCATCGATTTTTCCATCCTGCCACTCAAAGACGCCATGGTGTGGCAATCGGGCAATGGCAGTCGCAAGGTGGCCGTTTTTGTTGATCCGTTTTGTGGTCCCTGCAGGTTTTTAGAAGTGGAGCTGCAAAAACTCAACGACGTAACCGTCTATGTGTTTTTGTATCCCTCACTCGGGCCTGCGTCGGTCAAAAAAAGCAGAGAAATTTGGTGCGCCAGGGACCCTGCACGGGTTTGGTTGAAATGGATGTTGGGCCGAGAGCAGCCACCATTGACCTTCATGTCTTGTGACACCACCGTCTTGGAGCGCAACGAAGAGTTCGGACGACGTCAACGCATCACCGGCACACCTACCATCATCTTTCAGGACGGTTATCGGATGCCAGGCGCGACCACTGCAGATCGACTGGCGCGGCAACTGGTGGCTTCCAGTACGACGCCGATCAAAAGATGACGGATGTCGTCAAAAGACGAAGTCCTTCGGTTTTGTCCTCGGTAGACCGTCAGAACCTACAATTTCTCTTCCCTGTTTGTCGTGATTCCTTTGTACGAAGGTTGTACCCATGAGCTTTGAGCCCCCCGCCGCATCCCCCCTAGCCCACATCGCACCACGCGACAAGGCCGAAATTCTGGCCGAGGCATTGCCCTATATCCGCAAGTTCCACGGTAAAACCATCGTTATCAAGTACGGCGGCAACGCCATGACCGACCCCGCCTTGCAG
>JBJOQO010000030.1:0-33791 GCA_046049865.1 Pseudomonadota bacterium
GAACAGCAGGCTTCAAGAACTTCTGCCGCACCGCTGGGTGCCACCTGAAACCTCCAGCGCACCGAACACTGCACCGGTCAACACCTGATCGTTGATTCGGTCAAGGTGGGTTCGCCGAACGCATACGGGACATCTTGCGTTAATCAACTTTAATCAATAAGATTGAACGCGATTGAAGTGGAGGGTTGCGATGGATACAAAAGTACTGACTGCCCATGTGCCGCTGCCGCTGGCCCAAAAGATTGACCAACTGGCTGCACAGATGGATCGCCCGCGCGCTTGGATCGTTAAGCAAGCCTTGGCCGCCTGGGTCAGCGAGGAAGAAGAACGCCATCGCTTGACATTGGAGGGCATGGCGGACGTCACCGCCGGTCGCGTCGTTGACCAAGCAGATGTGGAGGCATGGGCGGCGAGCCTATCAACCGACAATCCATTGCCCGCACCGCAACGATGAAGTTGAAGTGGTCCAACGAAGCCGCGGCCGATGTGGCACGGCTTCATGACTTTCTGGCCAAAGTAAACCCCACTGCCGCTGCACGTGCCGTACAAACTTTGACATTGGCACCAAGGCGGCTGCTTGATCGCCCCCAAAGTGGACGGCGGCTGGATCAATACCTGCCTCGCGAGGTGCGCCGCATCATTGTTGGCAACTATGAAATGCGCTACGAGGTGGCAGACCACACCCTCTACATTCTTCGCGTCTGGCACACGCGCGAAGAGCGCTGATTGGCGCAGGCCAGGAGGACTGAGGTCCCCCCTGAAAAGGTCCCCGATTGCCAATGATGCTCACCAGTGATTTGAGGTTGACCGACGAATGAGCGACCATACTGCACAACGTTACCCACGCCTGGACGCCCTGCGCGGCTTGGCCGTGTTGTGGATGGTGGTTTTTCATTTTTCTTATGACCTGAGCCATTTTCGGTTCACGCAGCAAAACTTCTACACCGATCCCTTCTGGACGACGCAGCGTACCGTCATCGTCAGCTTGTTTTTGTTTTGCGCCGGTGTGGGGCAGGCGGTGGCCCAAGCGCAAAGTCGAAGCTGGTCGCGGTTTTGGAAACGCTGGGCGCAGGTGGCAATTTGCGCCGTGTTGGTGAGCGCTGGATCCTGGTTGGTCTTTGGGCCACGTTTCATCAGCTTCGGTGTGCTGCACGGGGTGGCTGTGATGCTGCTGGTGCAGCGTGTGGTGGCGCATGTGTGGCCCGGCTTGGTGCTGGGCAAGGTGCTGTGGATGTTGTTCGCGGTGGGCGCTTTGTGCATTTTTTTGCCTTGGTACTGGCAACACCCGTTTTTTGATTCACGCTGGACTTATTGGCTGGGTTTTGCCACTGTCAAACCCGCCACCGAAGACTATGTGCCGGTGCTGCCATGGTTGGGTGTGCTGTTTTGGGGCTTCATCGCGGGTGCTTGGGTGTTGCAAAGCCGCGCCGCGTGGATACAAGGGGGCTTGCCAGCAGTATTTCAACCGCTGGCAACACTGGGTCGCTACAGCCTGAGCATCTACATGCTGCATCAGCCGATTTTGTTCGGGTTAATGATGGCCATCGTCTGGTGGCTGCGATGAGTCAACCCGTTCCCGCAACACCCCTGAACTAACATTCACCATGGCCAACAAAATTCTTTTCGGCTTCCATGCCGTGGGTGTGCGTTTGAAGACGGCACCCAAATCCATTCTTGAACTGCACGTCGACGTCACTCGTCGTGACCAGCGCATGCGCCAGTTTTTGCAAAAAGCGGCTGAGGCCGGCGCGAAGGTCGTCGAGACGGACGACGAGCGTTTGCAAAAAATGTGTGGCTCATCGCGCCACCAAGGGGTGGTGGCGCGCGTGGATGCACTGGCCATGTCGCACTCACTTGACGACACCCTGGACGCGGTCGAAGGTGACCCCTTGCTTTTGGTGCTGGACGGCGTGACCGATCCCCACAACCTGGGTGCTTGTCTGCGTGTGGCTGATGGTGCCGGTGTGCATGCCGTGGTTGCGCCCAAGGATCACGCTGTGGGTTTGAATGCGACCGTGGCCAAGGTGGCCAGCGGCGCGGCCGACACCGTGCCTTACTTCATGGTGACCAATCTGGCGCGTACCTTGGGCGAACTGAAGGAACGTGACATCCGCATCATCGGCACATCGGACGATGCCGAACAAACCCTGTACGACCTCGACCTGACCGGCCCCATCGCTTTTGTGCTCGGTGCGGAAGACAGCGGCATGCGCCAGCTCACACGCCGCCACTGCGATGTGCTGGTGCGGCTTCCCATGCGCGGTGCGGTGGAGAGTTTGAACGTGTCGGTGGCCAGTGGCATTTGTCTTTACGAAGCGGTCCGGCAGCGCGAGCACGGTGGCACTTGATCAACTTCCAAAGGAATTCCGTGAAGACAATCTCATCAATCCTTTTGGTCGCCGCCTGTTCGTTCGGCTTGGCGGCTTGCACCCAAGAGCGGCAAAACCAAATCAAACGCGACATCCAAAACTGGACCGGCACCAACGGCGTGCTGGAGGTTTATGGAGGCGACAAAGTGGTCAAACGCTTTTTGAAGATAGACAAACTCTCCACCGCCTTGGGCACCGACGACGGCAAGGCCAGGGCCTACCGTTTTGGTTATGGTGTGCTTGATGAAAATCTCAATGGCGTCGTTGATGCCGGGGAAAAACGCGTCTACTTTGAGGTGAGCGACTTCACCCACTACGTCTTCTTCGAAAACCCGCGCTGAGTGGCGATGTGGCTCCGAGGTTCGCGTGGCTGATTCATTCGAGTATCAAAGTCACGGCAAACCCCGTGTCCGACGGCATCAATTTCAGTCGCCCGCCATGCGAGCGTGCCACCAAGTCGGCCAGCATCAAACCCAGGCCCGTCTGGCCTTCGTAGGATTGTGTTGCCAAGGCCTTCTCCATTGCTTCACGCTGCTGTGGAGAACAACCCGGCCCGTCGTCTGACACCAGCACGGTATTGGGCGCAGGTGTCGACAAGGTGACCCGGCGGGCGCCACAACGCAGCGAGTTGTCGAACAAATTCAACAGGGCTGCGGCCAACAAGTCCGGGTCGGCCAGAACCGGGTGGCTGGCGTCTACCTCGACTTGCAGCCCGTCCGAGGGCAGGCGCGCCACCAGTGTTTTGAGATCGATGGGATGGCGCTGAATGTCCACGCCCGTGCGAAACAAGGTCAGCAGGGCCGTCACCACACGTTGCAGGCGTCCTGCGCCATCACGCACGCGTTGCAGCCGGGCTTGCAGTTCCGGTGGGCATTCACGCAGCGCCATGGCCAGTTGTGCGTCGATGCCGGCCAACGGTGTACGCAAAGAGTGTGCGGCGTGGGCGGTGAATGCACGTTCATGGGCCAGCCGTACTTTGAGTCGCCCTGCCAATGCGTCGATGGCCTGGTGTATCGGCTCCAGCTCGACACGTTCTGCCATCCCGAGTTGGGCGTTGGCATCCAATGGGTCGTAATCACCGAGTCGACTTGAGAGTGACTGCAAGGGGCGCATTTCGTGCTGCACTTGGCTGCGCAGCCACAAATGGCCCAGCAAACCCACCGCCAAGGCGATCAACGCTGCACTCAGCGCGATCTCGGCTTGCACTTCGTCGCGTTCTTCACGGGCTTGCGCCACGTAGAGCATGTGTCCGGGTATGGGGGCCTGAGCGGGCTCGGCAGGCGCAGTTGGTGTTGCCCCCAAGGCCAACCCAAAAACGCGCCAACCGGGCACGTTGGTGAGGCCGCCTTGCGGCGCTCGGTGCAGCGCCTGCATGGGGGCCAGGGGTGAGCGCAGCAGCACCTGACCATCCGGCCCCACCACTTGCCAAGCAAACTGGTCGCCCTTGGGGGCCGAAACCTCTATGTTCTTTTGGCGCACCAGCCAATCGTTGGGTGTCATCCCTGGTTGGTTGCCGGGCAGCAATGATCCCAGCAAGGCGGCCGATGCGGCCAGGGTGTCGTCCAGCAGTTCATCTACCTCTTGCTGCACGGCCAACCACACCGCCAAGGACACGGCCACACCCCAAATCACGGCCCAGATCAACAGGGAGTGCGCCAAACGCAGGCGAATAGAGGGGAGTTTGGTGTTCATGTGAATTTGTCGATGGGGGTCATGCTGTCGGTTCTTGGTTTGTTCGGTTGATTCTGTAGCCCAAACCACGCACGGTTTCAATCAAATCGCGCCCCAGCTTTCGGCGCAGCGACGAGACATGCACTTCCAGTGCGTTGCTGGCGACCGTAGCGTCCATGCCCAGCACCAGTTGTTCCAGATCCGCCTTGGGCACGATGCGGTCGCTGCGCAGAACCAAGGCTTCCAGTACCGCCCATTCACGTGCCGTCAGCGCCACGGCGTGCCCCTCCAGCATGGCGCAGCGGGCTGTCAGATCAACCTCTACCCCCGCAAACCGGAGCCTGCGGTCGCTGCTGCCCGCCCGCCTGCGCGACACCGCACGCAAACGGGCCGACAACTCTTCGGGCGCAAAGGGCTTGACCAAGTAGTCGTCAAAACCGCCGTCCAGGCCTTGAATGCGGTCACTGAGCAGGTCGCGTGCGGTCAGCATCAGGGCGGGGGTTGGGTCTCCGCTGCGTCGGCGTTGGCCCAGCCATGCCAGCCCCGATCCATCGGGCAGTTGCCAGTCCACCAGCAAGGCGTCAAAGGCTTCGCCACGGTAAGACTCCGTGGCGCGCAAGTCTTGGCACCAATCAACTACATGACCTTCAGCCTGCAAAAAATCGCGCAGGCCTTCTCCCAAGATGTCGTCGTCTTCAATCAGCAGCAGTCGCATGGGGGGTGGTTTTCAGGGCGAAGATTCTTCAGCACTTTACAGCTCAGCTAACACGACCCAATTTGCAGGCTTCAATCTTCAGGTGTGCTTCAGGTGGGGGGGGCCTACTGCGGGCAATGACCTCTCGTGAATCGCCTCGACACATCCTCTCTGCCAGCGTGAATCAGGTGGCGCTCGTCGCCAGCGTGTTGTGGACATTGGCTGCGAACACCTCGTTTTTTTCCGCAGCACTCAAAGACCGATTTCTCGAGGAACCTGCAACCTGGGGTTGGTTGTTGGGTTTGTCCACGCTGCTCGCGGCGGGTCATTTTTTGATTCTCTCGATTCTGGTGAACCGGTGGTCTGTCAAGCCGGTGCTGGCCGTGCTGATTGTGGCCACCGCCATGGCCACGTACTACATGCAGCGGTTTGGCGTCTACCTTGACCCGAGCATGCTGCGCAATGTGATGCGCACCGATGTGAGCGAGGCGCGTGAGTTGTTGACTTGGTCGCTGCTGCCGCATCTCTTGGTGTATGCGGTGTTGCCCTTGGTCCTGCTGCGCCAGGTGCGTATTGTTCGCGAGCCATTGGTGCGCGCACTGGCCTGGCGCTTGGGCGCTGCGCTTTTGGCTTTGGTTGTGGCGGCGGGCAGCTTGTGGGCCATCTTCCAGCCCTTTTCTTCCCTCACACGCAATCAAAAAGAGCTGCGGTACCTTATTACACCTGCAAACTATCTGTGGTCACTGGCCAAGGTGGCGGCGGATGACTCCCGCGCGGCCGCGCAGCCGCGCCAGGAGATTGGGCTCGATGCTGCACCTGGGCCCTCTTGGGCCAATCACGGGCGTAAACCCCAGTTTCTGGTGGTGGTGGTGGGTGAGACAGCGCGAGCGGCCAATTGGGGCTTGAATGGGTATTCCCGGCAAACGACGCCTCAACTGGCAGCGCTGGATGTCACCAATTTTTCTGACGTGACGAGCTGCGGCACCAACACCGAAACCTCAGTGCCTTGTATGTTCGCCCCGGTGGGCCGCAGGGACTACAACGAGTCCCGTATCCGTGGCAGCGATTCGCTTTTGCATGTCTTGGCACGCGTCGGTGTGAACGTGTTTTGGCGTGACAACCAATCCGGCTGCAAAGGCGTCTGCGACGACTTGCCCAATGACACCGTGCAGCCGTCCAATGCGCCTGGCCTGTGTGAAGACGGGCACTGCATGGATGAAGGTTTGCTCTACGGCTTGGACGAGCGACTGAAGTCTGCCAAAGGTGTGAATGTGTTGGTGCTGCATCAGCTGGGCAACCACGGGCCATCGTATTTCCGGCGATATCCACCGGCCTTTGCCAAGTTTCAGCCTGCTTGCCACAACGACGATTTGCACCAATGCACGCGAGAAGAAATCGTCAACGCATTTGACAACGCCTTGCTTTACACCGACCACGTGCTGGCCAGTTTGATCGCGCACCTGAAGCAGCATGAGGGGCGGGTGGACTCGGCCATGATTTATGTGTCGGACCACGGCGAATCGCTGGGCGAGAACAACCTCTACTTGCACGGCATTCCCTACGCCATTGCGCCCGAGGTGCAAACCAAGGTTCCGATGGTGATGTGGTCATCCAGTGGAATGGTTAAAAACACGGGGCTGGATCTGCAGTGTCTGCAGCACCGTGCGCGTGCACCTGCTGCGCACGACCACTTGTTCCATACCGTGCTGGGTTTGCTCGACGTCAAAACATCGCTTTATGAACACCAGTGGGACGTGACGGCAGCCTGTCGAAAACCCGCAGCGACCGGATCAGCGTCATCGCTATGAGCGCAGTTCTTCCACTGGCGCGGCCCGTCGCCCCAGATCACGCCCGCGTCGATACCGTGGTGCTGCTGTTGGGTGGGTTGTTGCTGTTGTGCTGGGACAAGCTGGGATGGGACCGTGATGTGTCGCGGTGGTTTGGCGACGCCAGCGGTTTTGTCTGGCGCGATGCCTGGGTGGCGAGCAGCTTGTTGCACCAAGGTGGGCGTGTAGTGGCATGGTGCGTGGTTGCCGTCTTGATCCTGCATTGCTGGCGACCGCTGCAGCTGATTTCAGTCACGCAGAACCGAAGGCAGCGAATCTTCATGCTTGTGGCGGTGTTGCTGTGCATCACTTTTGTCCCAGCGCTCAAACAGTTCAGTTCGACCAGTTGCCCCTGGGATTTGCAAGAGTTTGGTGGTGCTGCGACCTATGTTTCGCACTGGGATGCTCTGGTTCACCGCATGCGGGACGCTGGGCCGGGCCGCTGTTTTCCGTCGGGTCATGCGGTAGCCGCCTTTGGTTTTATCCCGATCTATTTCGCCTTGCGCCGTGATGCACCGCAACGTGCTCGATATGTGTTGTGGACCATTGTTGTGATGGGCTTGTTATTTGGTGCGGCCCAGTTGGTGCGAGGTGCCCACTACGTCAGCCACACCTTGTGGTCCGCCTGGCTGTGCTGGCTGCTGGCGGTCTGTCTTGATCGGGTTCTTTTTTCTCGCGCACGGGTTCCGGACTAAAACCAGTCCTTGACGGGAATACTCATGGCGGCTCCAACAACCGCACCCAGTCCGATCAACGCCAGTGGCCCCAATTTTCGCCACACCATGGCGAGCATGCTGGCGACGAACAACACCGCACTGACAACGGCTTGCGTCAAGCCATTTTCTGGCCCGTCCACGGGAAACTGCCACAAGCCACGAAGCAGCGGTTCGATCAGCAGCCAGGAGGTGGCGAACAAAAGACCGATCGTGATGGGCGCCATTCCACTGGTGAAAGCCAGCACCGCAGGGTGTTTGCGATGGGCGCCCTGCCAACGCGACGCCCACAAGGCCAAGGTGGTGGACGGCAGCAAGATGCCGCCCATGGCTGCAAGCACGCCCCAGCCGCCTGCGACGTTCCAACCCATCACAGCCACAAACAGCACGTTGGGGCCCGGGGCTGCTTGTGCCAGGGCGATGGAGTCGGTGAACTGCGCTTCGCTCAGCCAAGCGTTGTCGGTGACCAGCGTCCGGTGCATGTCGGGGGTGGTGGTGATGGCCCCTCCGACAGCCAGCAGGCTCAGGCTCAAAAAATGAAAAAACAACTGCCACAGCTCTTGAACGGTGAGGTCATGCATGGGGGGGGGCCTCTTCCTCGTGGCGACGATGTCGCCCTATGGCATACCAAGCGGCTGCCATAGCGCACCCCCCGCAACCCAGTACCACGGTCCACAAAGGCCAGCGCCAGATCGCCACGGTCAACACCGTCACCACGACCCATATACCGCACAGCATACGCCCGAGTGGGTTCTTGCCCAGGCCCGGCGCGAGCTTCAGGGCGGTGGCCGCAATCAATCCAGCCGCTACGACGCCCATGCCCTGCAGGGCACCACTGACCAGAGGCAGATGGCGGCTGTGTTCATAGCTGCTGGCCAATACCAGCACGATGACCAAAGGGATAGACAACATGCCCTCCAAGGCTGCGAGCGCGCCGCGCCAACCGAAAAACCGATCACCCAGCATCAAAGCCAGGTTGACCACATTGGGTCCCGGCAGCACCTGTGCAAGCGACAGCATTTGCAGGAATTCCTCGGCCGTGAGCCAGCGCTGTTTCTCGACCAACTCGCGCTCGGCCACTGCGAGCACGCCACCGAAACCCTGGAGCGCCAGTCGGGTAAAAACCCAGAACAGCTCGCTGCAGGAGGAGGGGCTGCGCGGTTTGGCGTTCAAGGTGTTGGCTTTGACGAATTGTGGGTGTCTGTCTGGAACCTGCGGCTCAGTTGCGGATGACCTTCAGTGCGTCGGGGTTGATGATGTTGCTGGGCTGGCCGTTGACAAAGTTCACCACGTTCTCAAACGCCGCGTTGAAGTACATCTCGTAGCTGTCCTGCTCCACATAGCCGATGTGGGGGGTGCACACGGCATTTTCCAAACGCAAAAGCGGATGCCCTTGCAAGATGGGCTCACTTTCAAACACATCCACCGCCGCCATGCCCGGGCGGCCACGGTTCAGGGCATGAACCAGGGCACCTTCCACGATGAGTTCGGCGCGCGAGGTGTTGACCAGCAGGGCCGTGGGCTTCATGAGAGACAAGTGCTCGGGTTTGACGATGGCGCGGGTGGCGTCGGTGAGGCGCAAATGCAAAGACAGCACATCACACTGGGCGAAAAATTCTTCGCAGCTCTCAGTGCTTTCGTGGCCATCCAGCGCGGCTTGATCGCGGGCTGAGCGGCTGCCCCACACCAAGGTTTTCATGCCGAAGGCTTTGGCGTACTGGCCCACCTGTTGGCCAATCTTGCCGTAGCCCCAAACCCCGAGGGTCTTTCCTCGCAGCTGCATGCCCAGGTTGAAATTGGGTGGCATGGACGCGGCCCGCAGCCCCGACTGTTGCCAGGCCCCGTGTTTCAAGTTGCCGATGTATTGAGGCAAGCGACGCATCGCGGCCATGATCAGCGCCCAGGTGAGCTCTGCGGGCGCGATGGGTGAGCCCACGCCCTCGGCCACCGCAATGCCCAGGCGGGTGCAGGTTTCGACATCAATGTGGCTGCCAACACGCCCGGTCTGGGATATCAGCTTCAGGCGGGGCAGTTTTTCAAGCAACTGGCGCGGAAATTGAGTGCGTTCACGGATGGTGACCAGCACGTCCACATCGCGCAGCCGAACCGACAGTTGCCCTATGCCTTTGACGGTGTTGGTGAAAACCTTGGCGTGCAGGTGTTCGAGTTTGCTGGCGCAGGGCAGTTTGCGCACCGCGTCTTGGTAGTCGTCCAGAATGATGATGTTCACAGGCAGGTGCGGCACAGAACAGTTGAGCCGCGATTGTGCCTGCTGCTGGGCCGCCACCGATTGTGTTGTCGCGCTGCGCCCTCAGAACTGAAAAACGTGGCTCAGTTGTTGGCGTATTTCCTGCCGGTGAAGTTCGTTGCGTTCGATACCGCAGTCCAAGGCGTCAAAGAGTTCGTCCCTCAGTCGCCAAAGCTCGACAGCCTGGGTGCTGCTGCGTACACGCGCTGCCAAACGTTCGCCCCTGGGCCCCGGCACGTCCTTGGCGGCTTGCATGAAGCGCAGTTTCATTTCTACAAATGCGCGGCGCGCCGCCACGCGGGCCAGTCGTTCGCTGGGCATTCCAAAACTTTGGGATGCGGCGCCGCTCAGCGCCAGTTCAACACCCGTTTGGGTTTGTGCGTAGGCTGTAGAGGAGATGATCATGGCGCAGTCCGTAGGGGTAGAACGTTGGAGCCCGCAGCGCCGCCCGAGACATTGCTCGGGAAGTGCCGGTTCAGCCTGGTCAGGCGCTCTTGCGCAGCGCGTTGATCGCGGTGCAGCGCGACCAGTTTGAATACTTCAGCACGCAAATGCCACAGCTCGCGCAATGACCTGGACCCACGGATGCGGCTCTCCAGGTCGTCGCAGGCTTCGCCGGGCAAGTCCTGCAGTGACGACAAGAACTCATTACGAACCGCAGGAAGCGGCGTGATGCGTTTGGGTCTCAGTGCTGCGAGCGGCGATCGCAATGTGTCTCCCCGCGCGACGTAGGGGCTGCTGTCCAACCAACTGGAGTCCGGCAGGTTGCCCAGGCCCGAATCACTGTCCAACCACGGCTGCAAAGCAGGGGGGCGAACGGCGATGCGTACTTTACCGATGGCGTTCAAGCGTGGTTGGCGACGTTGCGAGCGCCACTGTGAGAACCTTTGACGCAGAGAATAGATCCAGGAGGAGAACATGGCATTCGGCTGACAAAGATGTTGTTGATCTGGCTGCCGTGCTCAATTCAATCAAGCCACGGTAGTCGGTGAACAAATTGTCAACAGATGTGTCAGATGCAAAAGCAGGAAAAGACTTCCTTTTCTCCTTCAATCGCTGCAAGTCAATGGGCCGCGCGTCGATGGTCTGTTGGTGTTGAGCGCCCCCAGACCTGTCGCTTTGCGCCAGGCCCCCAGGGGCTTGAAAGGGCCCCTTCGTGGCCCTTGGGGATGAGAAAACTTGGGAGCGGCCCGGCGTTTTCTCATGAGGCGGCGCTGAATAAGTGTCCGCATGGCGCTGCGACCTGCGAAGAACCTGTTCAGTCTTCCTTCAAATCATCCTCGATGGGGCCATGACAGCGCCAAGGCTGCCCTATCAAACAGACCCGTAAAGCTGCTTTCGTTGTTGGGTGTATTGCCACCAGGGCATGGCGGGTGCTCCTTGCATGAAATCGGTGGCCGCCAAAAAAGTGTCGAGCACACAGGGGTCGTGCCGCACACGGGTTACTTCGCACAGGCGACGGTAGAGCGTGTAGCCGTCTTGACCGACCAAGTCTTGGGGGTTCAACACACCAATCAAACGCAAATCAGCGGCCAAGGACGGCCCGATGTTGGGCAATTGCTCCAAGGCATCACACTCAGCGGGGCACTTTGCCTTGGGCGCTTTGATGTGTTGGCGGCGGGGGGCGCTAGCAGCCATGGTCGGCTTTCACATCAGCATGTGGTTGCGTATCAGGCCCACAGCCAAACCTTCCAGGGCAAAACTGGCGTCACCATCGGCGACCAAGATGGGTTCAAACTCAGGGTTCTCGGGCAGCAGCTCTATGCCTTGTTTGGTGCGTTTGAAACGTTTGACCGTCACTTCGTCGCCCAACCGCGCCACCACAATTTGCCCGTTCTTGGCATCCACGGCTTTTTGGACGGCCAGCAGGTCGCCATCCATGATGCCGGCATCGCGCATGCTCATGCCACGCACTTTGAGCAAATAGTCGGGGCGGCGGGCGAAGAGGCTGCTTTCAACCACATAACTTTTGTCGATGTGTTCTTGCGCCAAGATGGGGCTGCCTGCGGCGACCCGTCCCACCAAGGGCAGTGTCAGTTGGGCCAGGCTGGGCAGCGGCAGCGAAAACTGTTTGACCCGGCTTTGGTTCAGCGCCCGCAATGTGTCAGACTTCAAACGAATGCCGCGAGAGGTGCCGCCCACCAGCTCAATCACGCCTTTGCGTGCCAGAGCTTGTAGGTGTTCTTCGGCGGCATTGGCTGAGCGAAAGCCCAGTTCAGAGGCAATTTCGGCACGTGTGGGTGGTGCGCCGGTGCGTTCGATGGCGCTTTGCACCAGGTCGAGAATTTGCTGTTGGCGGTCGGTGAGTTTGGGGGCGTCAAACATCGTGGGTTCCCTTGGGTGGCTGGCGTTTCATCCAGTGGCTGTATTTTTATCCAGTTATTCGAAAAATGCAAAACAAAATCATTGTGGTGTTGGGTACGGGTGGAACGATTGCGGGCCGCGCTGCGACCAGCGAGGACAACACGGGCTACGTTGCAGGGCAAATCTCGGCAGCCGATCTGGTGGAGGCCATACCGGCGTTGCGCGCCTTGCCACTGGAATTTGAGCAAGTCGCCCAACTCGACAGCAAAGACATGGACCACGCCACCTGGCTTCGTTTGGCGCAGCAGGCGGCGGCCCATCTGGCGCGGCCCGAGGTGGGCGCTTTGGTCATCACCCATGGCACCGATACCCTGGAGGAAACCGCTTACTTCCTGCACCGTGTGTTGGCACCGACCAAACCCGTGGTCATGACTGCGGCCATGCGCCCTGCGACTTCGCGCCAAGCAGATGGTCCGCAAAACCTGGTCGATGCCACCGCCTTGACACAAACAGCAGGTGCCGCCGGTGTGATGGTGGTGATGGCTGGGCGTGTTCACAGTCCGCTAGATGCGTTCAAAGCCCATGCTTACCAGCTTGATGCATTCAGCTCGGGTGAGAGCGGCCCCGTTGCCTTGATCGAGGAAGGCCAGGTTCGGCCACTGCGCCCGTGGCCTGTCGGCGGGGCGGGTGTGGGTTTGTCTGCTTTGCCAACGGATACCACCGCCTGGCCCAAAGTGGACCTGTTGATCAGCCATGCGGGAAGCGATGGCCGGGTGGTTCAGGCCTTCTTGAACGCAGGTGCCGCCGGGCTGGTCGTAGCCGGTTGCGGCAATGGCAACGTGCACACCCAGCTTGAGCAGGCGCTGAGGCAAGCGCAAGCCCAAGGGGTGCTGGTGTGGCGCAGCACCCGGTGCTTGATGGGGAGTGTGGTCAACGGTCCAAGCTCGGCGGGTGAGGGTGCACCGCCCTCGTTGCCCACCACGTCGCTGTCACCCGTGAAGGCGCGTGTGGAGCTGATGTTGCGGTTGATGACCAACACATCTGATTGAGCACAGCCCTGATCGTGGACTGAGGGACGGTCAGCGCCGAGAGACCTTCCTTGACGTGGAAATGTAAGCATTCCAAGACAAAACAAAACGGGTCACGCTTTTGGCGTGACCCGTTGTTTTATATGGCTCCTCGACCTGGGCTCGAACCAGGGACCTACGGATTAACAGTCCGGCGCTCTACCGACTGAGCTATCGAGGAATTAAGCCATAGATTATAGCCTTAATTTTGGTGTCTTGGCGACGGCGCTTCAGAGATCCGTTTGAACTGACAAGCGGAAGGTTCGTGGTGCCATGGGGTAGAGATAGACGTGGTCGAACTGGTAGGGCGACTCGCGCCAGCGACGTTGGTCGAACACATTGCTCACACCGGCACGCCAAATCCACTGGCTGCTGGATTTGTTTCCTGTACCCGCCGTGCGGTAACGCAAGCCCAAATCCACCTGCTGGGTGCTGGGAATGCTGACGCTGTTGTCGGGCAGCACTTGTCTGCGGCTTTCAGAAATCACATCGCCCAACAACGCCAAACCCGGCAGCGCGGCCACGTCGTAGCGCGCTTGCAACTTCACCGTGGTGGTCGGTACGTTCACAGGCGTTTTGCCGTTGATGTTCGGGTCTTGGCTGTTTTGCCGCCTTGCATGCAGCCACTGCAAGCCGCCCTGCACAGACCACGGACCGCTGCGCAGGTTCGTGGTCAGCTCGATGCCTTGGTGGCGTGCTTGTCCATCCGCCTGGCGCGTGCAGGTGCCGCCCGGGGTGTCGCTGAAACAATCTGGCCCGACGCTGGCCGAAACAGGGCGACTGATGTCAAACCACGCGACCGACCAGCCCAGTGGTCGGCCGCTGTTTTTCAGGCCAATCTCGGTTTGTCGGCTGCGCAGTGCCGGCAAGGACTGGCCTGCATTGGTGAAGCGTGCGCGGTTGGGTGCCACATCGCTTTCAATACCTTGGCCCCAACTGGCGTAGGCCGTGGTGGTGTTGTTCAGGGCGACGCTTGCTGCCAGCCATGGGGTGGTGAACGATTGCTGGTAACTCGTCGCGCGTGAGCCATTGGTTCGAATGCTGTCGCGCTCCAACCGGCTGTGACGCAGGCCCAGCCATGCGGTGAGGTGGGGTGTGAGTTTGACCGCGTCGCGTACAAAAAATTCGGTGCTGCGTTCATCGCGGTTGGTGTTTTGATCGGTCAAGGCTGGGTCGGCCGGTGTGATGGCCGTGCCGGTCACATTGCCGCTACCCGCGTAGTTGTAGGCCTGCATCTGAAAACGTTGGATCAGCTTGTTCTGCTGCAAGCCCCAGGAAAGCCGGTGTTCCAAACTGCCCGTTTGAAATTGGCCATGCACGGCCACCTCCAAGCTATGCAAATGGCGGCGCTCGTTTTCGCTGCGGAAGTCGTACATGTCAAAGCTGCCATCCGAGCAATAACGGTCGTAGTTGTTCTCTGCGCTGCAGCCATAGGGATAGGCCAGGCGGTCTTGGGTCAGCAGGCGTTGGCTGGCGGCGTGGGCTGTCCAGCGCCACTGCGAATTCAGACGCTGGGTGTAGCGCAGTGAGTAGGTGTCTGCGTCCATCACCACAGGCAAGGACCAAGGCTGGTTGTTCAGGTTGATACGCGCATCGTTCACTGCGGGCAGCGTATTGCCCAACAAACTGAAGCCGGGTTGACTGCGCTGGCTGCGGTGGCTGGTTTCAAACTCGGCTTCCAAAAGGACGTCGGGGTTGATGCGCCAATCACCGGCCACGGCCAACAGCTTGCGGTGGCCTTGCAAGTGACGTACGAAAGAATCCAAACGTTCATAAGCCGCATTCACCCGCAGGCCGAATGCTTGATCCTTGCCAAATCGCTGGCTGATGTCCACCGCCCCCAAGAGTGCGCCGTTGTCTCGCCATTCCACGAAGGCGCTGCGCAGCGGCTCCGCCAAGGGGCGCTTGACCACCAAGTTCACCAAACCGCCTGGGCTGCTCACGCCAGTTTGCACGCCACTGGTGCCTTTGAGGATTTCGATGCGTTCTTTGTTGTCAAGCGGCAGCGAGGTTTCTGCGCTGATGGGCAAACCATCACGTCGGTAGTTGTAGCGGTTGTCCACCACATACCCACGAATCGTCAGGTAGTCCCAATACCCTTCGCTGTTGTAGGCGTCGCTCACGGCAGGGTCGAGTTTGGTGGTGTTGGACAAACGAGAGAAGCTGCGGTCGCGCTGCGCTTCGAGGTTGATGGTGCTGGCTTGAAACGGGGCCTTTGCGGCAGGTACTTCACCCCAGCCGCTCACGTCGGCAGGTGGGTTGGCGCGGCCTGTGACCGTGACAGGTTCAAGTGTTGGCGTGTTCTGGTTGGTGGTCTGCGCCCAAACGCTGCTGCTGATGCAAAGCAAAAGAGCGGCCTGTGCAATGGGCTTCAGCGCTGAATGACGCAGAAACTTGGTCGAACGGGTGGTGTGTGATGCGAAGAAATTTGCCATCGTGGTTCCGTGTTGCGATGGCAGGTCGGCGGCCCCAACCAAGCGGTGCCACGTCAAGTGGCGGCGATGCTTGGAGCATGCTTCCCTGCGCGAGGATTACCTCAATCAGGTTCAAAGGGACTTTCTCAGTCGAGCCGTGGCGAACACGGCCCAACACCCCTAGCGAATGCGGCAACCTTTTGTTGCCGCAACTGAGATTATCGCTTCAATTCTTTTCTCTTTCAGCCCGTGGGTGATTCCGCCGCTGGGCGCACATTCAAAAGTTGCTGCAACCTGGAACTGCTCGTCGTGTATTCCAACCGCACCGGCTGATCGGGAAACACCATGGCAGCGGCCGCGAAGGCGGCCAGCGTGGCCTCATGAAAGCCACACAGGATGAGCTTGCGTTTACCAGGGTAGGTGTTGATGTCACCCACCGCGAAGATGCCCGGCACGCTGGTTTGGAATTTCTCGGTGTCCACCACCACCTGTTTGCGCTCCAGGTCCAAGCCCCAGTGCGCGATCGGGCCGAGCCTGGGCGACAGGCCCAGGAAAACCAGCAGCGCATCCAGCGGCAAGGTTCGAGTGGTGGCATCCATGCTCGTGATGTGCAGGCCTTGGAGACGTCCGCCGTTGACCTCCAAGCCGGTGATCTGCCCCACATGGAATTGAATCTGCTGCGCCTCGCACAAGGCCTGTACCTTGGCCACGCGGGCAGGTTCGGCTTGGAAACCATCGCGGCGATGCACTAGAGTGACGCTGGCGGCTTGGTGCGGGCCCGGTTGTGCAAAGTAAGCGGCCCAGTCGAGGGCCGTGTCGCCGCCGCCATTGATAGTGATGTGTTGGCCTTGGAACAAGGCCGGGTCTTTGACGCTGTAAAAAACTTGTTTGCCGACGAACGGCTCGACGCCATCCACCTTCAGCGCACGTGGTTGAAACGAGCCCACGCCGCCTGCGATAAAAATGGTTTTGGTGATGAAACCCTGGCCCTGGGCGGTGGCCACATCAAACCGCCCATCCTCGCGCCGCTGCACCAGGCTGACTTCCTGGCCCATGTGAAAGCGGGCACCCAGGGGTTTGATTTGTTCCAGCAGCCTGTCGACCAGTTCTCGGCCTGTGCAGACGGGCAGCGCGGGAATGTCGTAGATGGGTTTGTCAGGGTACAACTCGGCACATTGGCCACCAGGGTGGTCCAGCGAGTCCACCACATGCGCTTGAATGCCGAGCAAGCCCAGCTCGAACACCTGGAACAAACCCACTGGACCGGCGCCGATGATGAGGGCGTCGGTTTCTATGGGCACGAGCGAATGTCCAGACGAGCTATGAGCGCGGTCAACGGTGAACTAGACAACACGCTCGCCGTTCCTAAGGAATGGCATGAGTTTCGAGGCTAACCGGAATAGCGGGCCGTAGCCGTAGCCCACAACCATGCCAAATATCAAGAACCATGAACCTGCAACCAAGGTCTGCCAAATGCCGGTGTGTGCGAGGTGCACATAAATCCAGAATCCTATTGGAATACCGACTAACGCCGAAGCGAGTCCGAGTGCTCCAGTCACAGCAGACCGCCACCAACTGCTGATCGGCACCGATGAAAACGGGTTCGCATTGCGGCCCATAGAGAACCCTGCGACGGCTGGGGCAACGGTGGCACCAGCTAACAAAAAAATGAACCAGGCCTGTTTTGTACTCACCAACTCCGTGGCTGCTCCCGTGGCTGCTGCTACGGCAGGAAAAAGCAAGAACCCGATGACGAAAGGTAAGTTCATTTACTTGCAAACCAGGACTTGACCGACACCTCCAAGGTTTGCACAGGCAGGCCTTCGAAGCTCAACTACTTGATCAACTCACCCAATTTCCCTGTCTTGTCCTTCCACTCATCCGCATCCGGCAAAGGCGCTTTGCGTTTGGTGATGCTGGGCCATTTTTTGGACAGGTCGAGGTTGATTTTGATCATGTGCTGCTGGCTGCTTGGCACATCTTCTTCGGGCACGATGGCATTGACCGGGCACTCGGGAATGCAGACGGCGCAGTCGATGCATTCATCCGGGTCGATGGTGAGGAAATTGGGGCCTTCGCGGAAACAGTCGACGGGGCACACGTCCACACAGTCGGTGTATTTGCAGCGGATACAGGCTTCGGTGACAACGTGGGTCATGACTCAGGTTCGGAAGTTAAAACAAAGTGGGGTAGCAGCAGTAAGCACTTTTTCGGGTGGCTGCCGCTACATAAGAAGGCGTGATTTTAAGGGCTCGGTGTTTTTACCAGGGGCGGGCGCAATACAAAGCCCTTGGATTCTGTGTTCGTGGGTGTTGGCGTTGCATTTGTCAGATCAGCCGCGCCAGCGCCCACAGTCACCACGGTGGGCCGCCCCGCGTGCAGCAGGCTGGCGCGGGCCAGGGTGGTCACCGTGTGGTCGCTGTGCAGTTGGTCGGGCCAACCGGCGCGGGATACCACGCTGACGGGCGTGCTGCTTTCCCAGCCGGCATCAATCAGTTGGCGGGCCAGCGCGGCCAGTTGTTTGCCCGCCATGTAAAACACCTCGGTGTCGGCGCTGCGCTGGGCCTGCAAGTCCCCACTGCGTGTCATGGCGGTGGTGAGGCTGACACTGCGGCCCGTGCCGCGCCGGGTCAGCGGCCGCTGTGTGGCGGCTGCGGCGGCGATGGCCGCGGTGACGCCAGGGATGACCTCGCTGCTGATGCCCGCTTGTGCCAAGGCCAAGAGTTCTTCTTCCAGGCGACCAAATACGCTGGGGTCGCCCCCTTTGAGGCGCACCACGCATAGGCCGGCTTGTGCGTGTTGCACCAAGAGGGCGTTGATTTTGGTTTGCGCCACGCTGTCGCAAAAGCCGCGTTTGCCGACGTGGATCCAATTCGCTTTCGGTGCGAACTCGCGCAAGAGCGGGTCGGTGAGGGCGTCGAACAGCACCACATCGGCCTGCGCCAAGGCGCGTGCACCGCGCAGCGTGATCAGGTCGGCCGCGCCGGGGCCGGCACCGATGAAGATGACATGACCCTCGGTGTTCATGGAGATGTTTGTCCTTTGGCAACCCCCTCACCCCCACCCTCTCCCCCGGGTACGGTGGAGAGGGAGTTTGTTCCCTCTCCCACTTGTGGGAGAGGGTTGGGGTGAGGGGCTTGGGGCTGCGACATGAGTCGGTTTGCTTTCAAACGCCGCAACAACTTAAGCCGCCGCCTTCACCAGCAACGCACCACTGGTGCGGTTGCTGGTCGGGTCCACGATGATCAGCGAGCCCCCCACGCGGTTGTCGGTATAGGCTTCCACCGGCAGGGCTTGCTGGGTTTCGATGGTGACGTGACCAATGTCGTTCACCGCCAGTTCATGCGCATCCATGCTTTGCAGGTTGTGGATGTCCAGGCGGCTTTCAATGCTGCTGATGCGTGCCTGCACCCAGCGGTTGCCATGGCGCACCCAGTATTTGCGGCCCACCACGGCGGGCTCCACATCCAGCCACGCCAAGGTGGCGGTGAAACGTTGGGCTTCGTGGATGGTTTGTGGCGTGCTGATCCAGTCACCACGCGACACATCGAGCTGGCGGTCCAGCACCACACCGGCGCTTTGGCCAGCTTCCACCACGTCCACCACTTCGGCGGCCAGGCGCACTTCAGCCACCACTGCGGTTTGACCGCTGGGGAAAATCTGCACCGCATCACCTGCCTTGACGCGGCCATGGGCGATGCGGCCATACAAGGTGCGGGGCTGGTTGCCGGTGCCTTCGCCTTCGCGGCTGACGTACTGCACGGGAATCAGCAGGTCACCGTCTTTGCGCTCTTGCAAAGCGGGCAGGCTCTCCAGCAGTTGCAGCAGCGACGGGCCGTTGTACCAATCGGCATCCAAGGGTTGGGTCACGTTGTCACCGCGCAAGGCGGATACGGGAATGATGCCGGCCACTGCAATGCCCGCTTGCTGGGCGAATGCTTCCAGCGCCGCTTTCACCGTGTTGTAGGCCGCGCCGGGGTTGTCAATCGCGTCAAGTTTGTTGATGGCAAACACGATGCTGGGCACGCGCAGCAAATGCGCCAGCAAAGCGTGGCGGCGGGTTTGCGGCAACAGCACCGGCGCTTTGACGTCGAGTTTGGTGATGTCCACCAGCACCACGGCGGCATCGCTGCCTGCGGCGGCGGTCACCATGTTGCGGGTGTACTGCTCGTGGCCGGGTGCGTCGGCAATGATGAATTTGCGCGACTTGGTGGCGAAATAGCGGTAGGCCACGTCAATCGTGATGCCTTGTTCGCGCTCGGCTTCCAGGCCGTCGGTGAGCAGGGACAAATCGATGGGCGCACCGGCGGCTTTTTTCTCGAGCGTGTCGAGCTGGTCTGCGAGGATGGCGCGGCTGTCATACAGCAGACGGCCAATCAGGGTGCTCTTGCCGTCGTCGACGGAGCCTGCGGTGAGAAAGCGCAGGGCGCGGTGGTCGGCAGGGGCGGATTTTGGTTTGTCGGTCGTCATCAGAAATAGCCTTCTTTTTTTCTACGCTCCATGGAGGCGTCGGAGGTACGGTCATCCATGCGGGTGGCCCCACGTTCGCTCACCGTCACCTTCAGCGTCTCGGCGACGATCTCGGTGGCATTGGCGGCGGGGCTCTCCACGGGGCAGGTGCAGGTCATGTCGCCCACGGTACGGAAGCGCACCTGTGCGGTTTCAATTTGTTCATCGCCCTCAGGTGGAGTCACTTCGGTCAGCGGCACCAACAGCCCTTTGCGACGAATGATTTGTCTGTCGTGCGCAAAGTACAAATTCGGCAGCGGAATGTTTTCGCGGGCGATGTAGAGCCACACGTCCAGTTCCGTCCAGTTGCTGATTGGGAAGGCGCGCATGTGCTCGCCCGGTTTGATGCGGGTGTTGAAGAGCGTCCACAACTCGGGGCGCTGCTCTTTGGGTTGCCACTGGCCAAAGCTGTCGCGGTGGCTGAAGATGCGTTCTTTGGCGCGGGCTTTTTCCTCGTCGCGGCGGGCGCCGCCCATGAGTACATCGAAGCGGTGTTCTTCAATGGCTTCCAAAAGTGCCACGGTTTGGTGGCCGTTGCGTGATTCAAGCGGGTGCGACAAGCGCACCGTGCCACGCTTGATGGAATTTTCCAAATGGCCCACCACCAAACGTTCGCCCATCTCGGCCACACGGCGGTCGCGGAATTCGATCACTTCGGGGAAGTTGTGGCCGGTGTCCACGTGCAAGAGCGGGAAGGGCAGGCGGCCTTTGAACTCACCGGTTTTATCTTTGGTTTTGAAGGCTTTTTCGGCCAAGCGCAAAACAACGCAGGAATCTTTACCGCCCGAAAACAAAAGGGCAGGGCGCTCAAACGCGGCCACGGTTTCGCGCAGGATGAAGATGGCTTCTTCCTCCAGCCAGTCGAGGTGGCTGTGGTCGAGCTGGGGCAGCAGTTGCTCGATGGTCAGGGGGGCGTTCATTGTCTATCTCCAATCATTGATACAGCGGCTTCTTCTGCGCCATGCACGTGTAAACCGCATTCTTTGGCCTTCTCATCGTGGCTGCGGCCGGGCTCATTCGAGCCCTTAACTTCGGACATACCGAAGTTAGCCTGCGCCGAAACGAGGTCGCCAGACGCCTCGCTTCGCAAGGCGCTCGCCGCTGGCGCGTCGAGGTGCGTCTTGTGCAAGCCGCACTCTTTGGCGTCCTCGTTTTCCCACCACCAACGGCCTGCGCGGAAGTCCTCCCCCACCGCGATGGCGCGGGTGCAAGGCGCACAGCCTATGCTGGGCATGAATTCATCGTGCAGTGGGTTGTAGGGCACCTTGTGGGTGGCGATGTAGTGCCAGACGTCAGCCCAGCTCCAATCGGCCAGTGGGCTCCATTTGGTGCGGCCTTTGTCGTCCAGTTCACTGAAGGGTACGTCGCCTCGGTTGTTCGACTGCTCGCGGCGCAAGCCAGTGACCCAGGCGGTGCGGCCATCCAGCATGCGTGACAGTGGCTCCAACTTACGAATGCCGCAGCAGGCTTTGCGCAGAGCTATGCTGTCGTACATGGCGCGTTCGCCGTTCGTCTTGACGAACTGAATCACCGCTTCGGCTTGCGGGCGGTAAACCTCGACCGACAGTCCGTAGTGGGCGTCGATGCGCGAAATCAAGGCCACCGTTTGTTCATGCAACGCGCCGGTCTCCAGTGTGCCGATGGCCACGGGGATTTGATGGCGTGCGATCAAGTCGGTGATCACCATGTCTTCGGCACCCAGGCTGGTGGCTTGCACGACATGGCCGGCGTGTTCGGTGGCCGCTTGGCGCAGCACCGCCAGCGCATTGGCCACGCGCTGATCAAACCCAGCGGTGGCACGTGCGTACAGACTGATGGCACTCATATGGAGGAGCCCGCCTGGTTGAACTCAGGCACCGCCGCTTTACCGCTTTCTGGGCGAGCAAATACCGGGCGATGCTCACTGACATCGGCCTGGTAGTAAGCCGGGAAAAAGGTGAGGGCACGTTCGGCGGCCTCGCGCGATTGATCGGCCCGCAGCTGTACTGCATCAAAACCGGTGCGCTGCAGGAGTTGCAGCATGTCCACCAGCACCTGACCGGTGGCACGCACTTCGCCTTGAAAGCGGTAGCGGTTGCGTAAGAGCCGGGCCTGGCTGTAGGCGCGGCCATCGACCCACTTGGGGAACTCCAAGGCGATCAGGGACAGACGGGGCAGGTCGGCTTCCAGTTCTTCAATGTCGGCGTCGTTGGGGAAGATCACCCCGACCTTCATGTCTTGTGGCCAAAGAGCGCGCACGCCGTGCCACTGCAACAGTGTGAGCAAGCTGTGTTCTTTGGGTGTGAGGGTGACCATGGGGCCATCTTCACCGATGACGCTGTGCCAGGGGTCGCGTTGGGGGTCTATGAATTTCATGGTTTCGTGTTGGGTCAAACGGCGCGTTTAGGCTGCCTTGGCCGTTGAACGGCGGATTGCGTTGGCGGCTGATTTGAAGGGGTCCAGGCCGACACGTTTGACGGTGTCGATGAAACGTTCATTCGCCGCTCTGGTTTCGCGGTAGGTGTCGATCACGGCCTCAATGGCATCGGCGACTTCATCGGCAGCGAACGACGGGCCAATCACTTTGCCCGGCACGGAGTCGCCACTTTGTGTAGATCCGTCGGAGCCTGCGAGCGTCACCTGGTACCACTCGGTGCCGTCCTTGTCCACGCCGAGCACGCCAATGTGGCCGCTGTGGTGGTGGCCGCAGGAATTGATGCAACCGCTGATGTGCAGGTCAATGTCGCCGATGTCGTAGAGCTCGTCGAGGTCTTGGTAGCGGGTGGTGAGTTCTTCGGCCAGGGGCAAGGAACGTGCATTGGCGAGCGAGCAGAAGTCGCCGCCCGGGCAGGCGATCATGTCGGTGAGCAAGCCGATGTTGGGCGTGGCAAAACTCGCATCGCGTGCGGCTTGCCACAGCGCGTAGAGCTCAGACTCGCGCACCCAGGGCAGCACCAGGTTCTGGTCGTGCGAGACACGCAACTCGCCGTGGCTGTAGAGGTCAGCCAAGTCGGCAGCCAAGTCCATTTGCACGTCGGTCGCGTCGCCTGGCGCTTGACCCAGACGTTTGAGCGACAAGGTCACCGCGCGGTAGCCAATGACTTGGTGTGGATGCACGTTGCGCTCCAACCAGCGTTTGAACGCCACAGGCGCGTTGTCGTCCACATGGTGGGTGCTGGCATGGTGCTGCACACCTGCGGGGCGCACGAAGCAGGCATTGACGCGGTCAAACTCGGCCTGCGGAATCAGGTGGGCGCTGCCTTCGACGTCGCGGGTCAGGATGTTGTGGAATTCCTTGTTCACATCATCAAAAAAAGCCTGGCCTTCGGCTTTGACCAAAATTTTGATGCGCGCCTTGTACATGTTGTCGCGCCGGCCGTAGCGGTTGTAGACCCGCACGATGGCTTCGATGTAAACCAGGATTTGTTGCCACGGCAAGAACTCGTTGATGACCGAACCAATCACTGGTGTGCGGCCCATGCCTCCGCCCACCAACACCTTGAAGCCCACTTCACCGGCGGCGTTTTTGAGCAACTGCAGTCCGATGTCGTGCCAGGCGATGGCGGCGCGGTCTTCTTTCGCGCCGCTGACGGCGATCTTGAATTTGCGGGGCAAATGGGCGAACTCTGGGTGCAGCGTGCTCCACTGGCGCAAGATTTCGCAATAAGGCCGAGGGTCAACAATTTCATCGGCCGCCACGCCAGCGAAGCAGTCGCTCGTGATGTTGCGGATGCAATTGCCGCTGGTTTGAATGCCGTGCATGTTCACGGCCGCCAGCGCATCCATCACGTCGGCACTTTGGGTCAGTGGAATCCAGTTGTATTGCAGGTTTTGGCGGGTGGTGAAGTGACCATACCCTTTGTCGAACTCCCGGGCAATGCGGGCCAGGGCACGTAACTGCAGGCTGCTCAGTTCACCGTAGGGAACGGCCACCCTCAGCATGGGCGCATGGCGCTGGATGTACCAGCCGTTTTGCAGGCGCAAGGCGCGAAACTCTTCGTCGCTGAGTTGGCCCTTCAAGTTGCGCTGCAACTGGTCGCGGTATTGCGCGGCGCGTTGGCGCACGAATTGGGCGTCGAATTCTGTGTAGGTGTACATGGCTTCTTAAAACAAATCTCAGTGAATCACTTTGAGGCCGGCGGTGACCAGCGAAATGCACAACAAAGTGCGAACGAGTTTTTCTGGCATGCGCCGAGTCAGCTTGGCACCGAGCCAAATCCCCGGCACCGAGCCCATCAACAACCAAGCCAACAAACCCCAGTCCACATGGCCCAGGGTCGCGTGGCCAATGCCGGCCACCAGGGTCAGCGGCACCGCATGGGCAATGTCGGTGCCCACCACCTTGTGGCTTTCCAGGCGTGGGTACAGCAGCATGATCATCGTGGCACCAATGGCACCCGCGCCAATCGAGCTGAGGGACACCAGCACACCGAGGATCAAACCGCAGATCACGGTGAGCGCAGGCTTGCGATTGTCGGGTATCCAGCGCTCCAGCCTTAAACCGACGGCGTGCCAAGCTTCACGGTAGGCCACGGTCACGGCGGTGAGCAAGAGGGCAATGCCCAGCGAAAACGTCAGCGCGCTGGCCCAGCCTTTGGTGATGCCGGTGAAATGCATCAAGGCGATGGTCGCCAGGGCGGCGGGAATGCTGCCCGCCAGCAAGCAGGCGGTGAGTTTCCACTGCACGTGGCCAGACTGGTGGTGGGCTACCGAGCCCGAAATTTTGGTGATGGCGGCAAACCACAGGTCGGTGCCAATGGCCACCGCCGGGTTGAGTTTGAAGACCGACAGCAGCAGCGGCGTCATGAGGGAGCCGCCGCCCACACCGGTCATGCCGACAATGATGCCGACCCCCAACCCGCTCAAAATCGCCATCCAGTCCATCGTTGCTTTCTTGGGCGCTTTTCAGCGCTGAAGGCGCGACTGTAGGCAGTCCCTATATATTTGGGAACTACATATTTGTATTGTGATTATGCTGATGAAGAATATGAAGATGATTCTGGGGCTCTTGGCCCTGTGCCTGGGGCTCGCGGGCTGTCAGACCAGGCCCAAAGCGGTTGAGCCGGTGCATGTGCCACCCGTTGTACCCGTTGCCACACCCAAACCGCCACCCAAACCCCCTCGCTTGGGCTTGGCTTTGGGAGGCGGTGCGGCCCGGGGTTTTGCGCACATTGGTGTCATTCAGGTGCTGGAGGAGGCCGGCATCGCACCGGACATGGTGGTGGGCACCTCAGCCGGTAGCTTGGTGGCTGCGCTTTATGCCTCCGGCAAGTCAGGAACGGTATTGGGCCAGTTGGCCGGCGAGATGGACGAGGCCGCCATCACAGACTGGGGGTTCCCGGGGCGTGGCCTGATCCGCGGTGAGGCGCTGGCTAAATATGTGCGTGACCAGGTGGGCGGACGCAACATGGAACAAATGAAGCTGCCACTGGGCATAGTCGCCACGGATTTGGACTCCGGGCAGCCCATTTTGTTTGTGCGTGGCGACACCGGCATGGCGGTCAGGGCGTCGAGCAGCGTACCGGCGGTGTTTCAGCCGGTGAAGATTGCCGGGCGTGAGTATGTGGATGGCGGGTTGGTGTCGCCCGTGCCAGTTCGTTTCGCCCGGCAAATGGGGGCGGAGGTGGTGATTGCTGTGGACATTTCCGCGCCGCCCGAAGGCGGCCCCACCGGCGACCCGTTTCGCATGCTGCTGCAAACCTTCGCCATCATGAGCCGCAGCATCAACCACTTTGAACTGCGCGATGCCGATGTGGTGGTGCGCCCTTTGCTGCCCGGCGTCTCCGCCACGGCCTTCGCCGCTCGCAAGCAGTCCATTCAGGCAGGGCGTGACGCCATGCAGGCGCTGTTGCCTGCACTGCGAGCCAAGATGGCGGAGAAAACGCTTTGACAAACCTCATGACGAAAAAAAGCCCGGTGGATCACCGGGCTTCTTGAATCACACCAGCCAAGCCCGAAGGCCGGGCTCGTTGGTGATTAACGCTTTTTGGAAGCGGTTTGTGCGGTCTTCAACGCGGTGTTGGTCACAGCGGTGAAGTTGGCTTCGGCCACGTCGGCGGCTTGTTTAGCAGCCTTGCTCACGCTTTCGTATGCGTTGTTGGCGGCGGCAACAGCCGATTTCACCAAAGCAACTGCGTTCTCGGAGCCAGCAGGTGCGTTCTTCACAGCAGCGTCAACGGCGGCGGTGAATTTTTTCTGTGCATCAGCAGCAGTGGTTTCAGCCACTTTGCCCACGGCAGCGTTGGTGGCCGCAGCGATGTCATACAGATGACGGCTGTAGGCAGCTGCTTTTTCAGCGGCTGGCTGCAACAGAGCAGCTTGCAGGGCCATCAGCTCTTGCGCGTCTTTGGCAGACAGAGCAGCTTTGGTGGTTTCAGCGGCTTCGCCCAGAGCGGCTTTTGCCACTTGCAGGTTCAGTTCAACCAGCTTCTCAACGCCTTCGAAGGCTTTGTTGGTCAGGCCGAAGAGGGTTTCGACATTGGCTTTGTGGGCGGCGATCAGTTGTTCAGGTGTGAAGCTCATGAGGTTCTCCTAAGAATGAAGTGGGTGAAAAAAGTACAACGATGGACAACGGGTGGGTACTGCAAGAAATCTAGCCGTTTATGCAACCTGACACAGCGTTTGTTGCACTGCACCATGGGAGTAAGTATAAGGGCGAAACATGACAAATCAAGCAGTTTTTGTTGCAACGCAGCAAATTGGAGGAGTCTCCCCAAATTCGGACTGGTACACGGTTTGACGTTGCCTGCGTTTTGGTGAAACCCTGTACCGGGCCGCGAGGATAGGTCGGGCGGCGGTGAGCGTCCAGAAATAGAACATCTGGAGACAATGGGGCGGTCTACTCCCCACCGAGAGCACGCCGCCCATGAAGGCTTACTACGCCGACCATTTCGTTTTGCCTCTACCCGAAGGTCACCGGTTTCCGATGCAAAAGTACCGTTTGCTGCGCGACCAATTGCAGGCTGTGCTTCCTGCCGTCTCCTTGCAAGAAGCCCCAGCCGCCAGCGATGGCGAACTGGCTTTGGCCCACACGCCTTCTTATGTGGAGGCCGTGGTTCAGGGCACGCTCAGTGCCGCAGCGCAGCGCGAAATCGGATTTCCCTGGACGCCACGAATGGTCGAGCGTTCCAGGCGGTCGGTTGGGGCCACCATTGCCGCTGCACGCACCGCTTTGCGTGAAGGTGTGGCGGCGAACTTGGCCGGGGGGACGCACCATGCCTACGCGGACAAGGGCGGCGGATACTGTGTTTTCAACGATGTGGCCGTTGCCGCCTGTTTGATGCAGGCGGAGTCGCATCGTCAGCACCGGAAACTGTTGCGCATTGCCGTGGTGGATTTGGATGTGCACCAAGGCAACGGAACGGCGGCCATCTTTGCGGACGACCCAACAGTCTTCACCCTGTCGATGCATGGCGAGAAAAACTTCCCCTTTCGTAAAGAAGCCAGCGACTTGGATGTTGATTTGCCCGACGGCTGTTCGGATGACGCTTACCTGGCTGCGCTAGACCAGGCCCTGATGGACATGGAACGTCGTCACACCGATGGTTCCCCCGGTTTGATTTTCTATGTTGCTGGTGCCGATCCCCACGAGGGCGACCGGCTCGGTCGGCTCAAACTCACCACGGCAGGTTTGCGCGCAAGAGATCAACGTGTGTTCGACTTTGCACGTGAGCGGCACATTCCACTGGCGTTTTCGATGGCCGGTGGTTATGGCCGCGTGATCGAAGACACTGTGGCAGTTCAAGTCAATACCTACCGCGCCGGCTTGGACAGTTGGGCTCGGTGGGGGAATCTGGAAAACGCGCGGTAAACCACGCTGCAAAACGTGCGGTGAAACAATCAACCACCTGTTCTGGAGATTCTGTCCATGCCTCAACGCCCAAGCTTCACCCCAGATCAAACCGCCGCCGTCGATGCGGCCATCACCTCACGCGCTTCGATCCGCGCTTTTTTGCCAACGCCGGTGCCGCAGGAAACCATTGTGGACATCCTGCGTGGTGCATCGCGCGCGCCCTCTGGCACCAACACCCAACCCTGGAAGGTCACCGTCCTGACCGGCGACGCTTTGACATCGCTGGCCGCCAAAGTGTTGGCCGCTTTTGATGACCCTGCCGTCGCCGCCACCCACACCGAGGAATACGCCTACTACCCCTCCGAGTGGCGTTCTCCCTATGTCGATCGCAGGCGCAAGGTGGGCTGGGACTTGTATGGCTTGCTCGGCATCCAAAAAGCCGACAAAGCCCGCATGCATGCCCAGCATGGTCGCAACTACACGTTTTTTGATGCACCCGTGGGTTTGATGTTCACCATTGACCGCGTCATGCAACAAGGCAGTTGGCTGGACTACGGCATGTTTTTGCAGAACATCATGGTCGCCGCGCGCGCACGCGGACTGGACACCTGCCCACAGGCGGCTTTCACGCCGTTTCACAAAATCATCTTGGAGCACATTGATGCGCCTGCGACCGATATGCTGGTCTGCGGCATGTCCCTGGGTTGGGCCGATCCCAACGCGGTGGAGAACAGTTTGGTGACGGACCGAGAGCCGGTTGAGGGTTTCACCCGTTTCATGACCTGACGCGCAGTGCGGCCGCACTGCGCGTGCGTGGGGACGTCCGCCTTGCGCTACGCGGGTTGTTCCCTACGTAGGATGCAGAGCACCGCCTCACTACAATTCCTTGCCTAAAGTAGGCCTATTCGCTTGGCGTCTGGGGACGTCAAAAAACCTATGAACCAAGCAGGCCGTGTGTCACAGATACCCCCCAAGTTTGCAAACCAAACATTGACCTCGGTGCGGCACCAGCGCCACGGGCAACTCACGTAGGAGACAAGATGAACTCGAACCCCCGAACCCTGGCCGCAGCGCTAGGCCTGCTGATGTGCCTGTGGCCCAGCCTGGGCCAGGCCGCTGACTTGGACGGGTCTCAGTTGGCCATTTGGTGGGGCGTGCCATTTGCTGGGGTGTTGCTGTCTATCGCATTGATGCCTTTGATCCTTCCCGCGTTTTGGCACCACCACTATGGCAAGTTGATGTTGGCTTGGGCGGCGGCATTTTTGTTGCCCTTTGCCTACTCGTTTGGTAGCGGGGCAGCCACGACGGGGTTGGTTCACGCTCTGGTGGCGGAATATATCCCTTTCATCGTTTTAGTCGGCACCTTGTTCGTGGTCGCCGGTGGAATTTTCATTCGCGGCAACATCCACGGTAGCCCCGGCATGAATGTTCTGATTCTTTCCATTGGGGCGGTCTTGGCCAGCTTCATGGGGACCACGGGCGCATCCATGCTGCTCATCCGTCCCATCATCCGCGCCAATGACAACCGCAAGCATGCGGCTCATGTGATTGTTTTTTTCATCTTCATTGTGTCCAACGCAGGCGGTTCTTTGACTCCCCTGGGCGATCCACCCCTGTTCTTGGGGTTTTTGAAGGGTGTGGATTTTTTCTGGACGCTCCAGCACATCTTCCCTGAAACACTCTTCTTGCTCGCTTCTTTACTCGCCATTTTTTACGTGATTGACACCTACTACTACCGCAAGGCAGGTGTCCTGCCCGTCGATCCCACACCCGACAACACCGCCACTTTTGGTTTCGAGGGGGGCGTGAACTTCGTATTCCTGGGCGGTGTGGTGGCCTTGGTGCTGATGAGCGGCCTGTGGAAGTCCGGCGTGGCTTTTAGCGTGGCCGGTGCCGATGTCACTTGGGCTGCCTTGCTGCGCGATGTGGGCTTGGTTGCCCTGGCCTTGGCTTCGCTGCACCTGGCCTCACAGCAAGCGCGCGAAAAAAACCAGTTCACTTGGGGCCCGATTGTTGAGGTGGCCAAACTCTTTGCGGCGATTTTTCTCACCATCATCCCCGTCATCGCCATGTTGCGAGCGGGCACGAACGGTGCGTTTTCAAAGGTGGTGTCGGCCGTGACAGGGCCCGATGGGCAGCCGATTGACGCCATGTATTTCTGGGCTTCTGGCGCGCTGTCGTCCTTTTTGGACAACGCACCCACCTACCTGGTGTTTTTCAATACCGCCGGCGGTGACCCTAAAGTGCTGATGACCACCTTGGCCACCACCTTGGCCGCCATCTCTGCGGGCTCGGTCTTCATGGGTGCCAACACCTACATTGGTAATGCGCCGAATCTGATGGTCAAAGCCATTGCTGAAGACCGTGGCATCAAGATGCCGAGTTTCTTCGGCTACATGGCATGGTCAGGGGCGGTGTTGTTGCCGCTGTTTGCCATCATGACCGTGATTTGGTTCCGTTGATGAGCAAGCAGCCTCGTCCTAGGGTTCTTGTCGCCCGAGCAGTTTTCCCGGAGGTGATCGAGCGACTGCGCGGGTACTTTGACGTGCAAACCAATGAGACTGACGAGGTCTGGTCAAGCGCTCAGTTGAGCCAACACCTGCAGGGCAAACAGGGCGCTTTCATCACGGCGGGCGAGAAGATCGACGCCGCCATGATCACGGCCAACCCTCAGCTCAAAGCCGTTTGCAACATGGCGGTGGGCTACAACAACATCGATATCGCTGCTTGCACTGCGGCGGGTGTGATCTGCACCAACACGCCCGATGTATTGACCGAAAGCACTGCCGACTTCGGTTTCGCATTGATGATGGCCACCGCACGGCGAATGGCCGAGGGGGAGCGTTTCCTGCGCAGTGGCCAGTGGAAAAAATGGACCTACAACCTGCTCGCGGGTAGCGATGTACACGGTGCCACCCTGGGCATCCTCGGCATGGGCCGCATCGGCCAAGGCATTGCCAGGCGTGGCGCTTTGGGTTTTGGTATGCGGGTGATTTATCACAACCGTTCCCCACTCGACGCATCCACTGAGGCTGAGCTGAACGCACGTTACGTCAGCAAAGAAGACCTTCTGAGCCAAGCCGATCATTTGGTGCTGGTGCTGCCCTATTCCAGCGTTTCACACCACACCATCGGCGCAGCCGAGTTGGCCCTGATGAAGCCCACCGCCACCCTCACCAACATTGCACGAGGCGGCATCGTGGATGACGCTGCCTTGACTCAGGCTTTGGCAGAGCAGCGCATCGCCGCTGCGGGTTTGGATGTGTTTGAAGGTGAGCCTCAGGTGCACCCTGATTTGCTCAAGCTGCCCAATGTGGTGCTCACCCCCCACATCGCCAGCAGCACACTGGCGACACGCCGGGCCATGGCGGAGTTGACTGCGGATAACCTGATTGCCGCGCTGGGCCGTGGGCCGCAGGCGGGGCGGCCACCGACGCCGATCAATCCTGAGGTTTTGGTCAAATTTTGACTAACCGTTTGTTGTTTTGACACGAAAACGTTTCTACGAGTTGCGGCTTTTCCTGCCGGCGAAACGAAATTTGCCGTTGACGGTTTACAGCGACTGATGGCGCTCTGTGGTTTGAAAACTTGGCGAGTTGTGTGTTCCGAAAAGTTCGGACGTAGCTACTTCACTTCGGTTGGGGCTATCTGGATGAGCAAAGCGTTGTTTAGTAGGTCGTTATTCGCCTGTTTCAATTGAAAACCAACCGGGAGCACCACAGACGACCAGCGCTTACTGTTTGTAGTTGGGTTGATGCAGTCGAACAATCCAAAAGCACCACGCAGTGCCGCCTTTTCATATGCCATCTTTGCCTCGACAGTTTTGAACTTTGAGTTGTACAACTGGGCGTCCTTGAACCCACTTTCCGCAGCATTTTCGCCAGTTAGTTGGACGACCATTGGATGGAGGCGCATCTTTTCAGCTACTGCTTTGGCGTCCTCGCGGTATGAGTTCGCCCAAACCAATGGGTTTGCCACGTAGCGTCCAATTGGATCTCCATCAAACGCCTTCACCAAACGGAAGTCTGAGCCTTGGGCCGAACAAAATGATGCCAGTTCGCGGAATGGACGCTCGAGCTGAGAAAAATTCACTCCATTGAAGAACGCTTCGTACACATATCCGTTTTGTACGCTTTTCGATTGCCTATCAGCAGCAAATCGAGCTTTTAGGAATTCGCTGAGGCTAAGAGAAGCGAACGCCTTTGCCTCCTCCGGTGAAAGGGCTCTAGCTGCGCACCCGGCAAAAAGGGTTGAAACAATCAACATTGGAATCAATAGTGTGCTGCGCATGGTTTGATGTGGCTGGAACATTTGAGTCAATGCAGTTCTATCGGTCGCGAGGGTTTAACTTTAATCGATCAGGTTTAGAACTCGAGGCAGTGCCGCCGGACTGGTCAGCAATCAAATGGCTTCGGAGCATCCCCTGCGACAATCCACGGCATGAGTTATTTGCCCTGGATCGCGGTGCTGCTCGCCGCTTTGAATTTGCTGGTGTTGATGTGGTGGGTGCTACGTGCCTCGCGCGGTCCTGACCCCCATCAAGTCCAGCAACAATCCGAGCGCCTGGAGCGAGAACTGCGCGACGAGGTAGGCCGCAGTGCCCAGGGCACACGCCAAGAAATTGCGGGCACCTTGGGTTTGTTTCAGCAAACCCTGCTCAACCAGCAAGGTGATGTGGCGCGCACGCAGAACGAGCAGATCGACAGTTTTCGCATCCAGCTCGCCTCATTGCAAACGGCAGTGAGCCAAGCCCTGCAATCGGCGGTGAGTTCGCAGGCCAACCAAGCGCAGAGCTCACGCGACGCGCAGGACAGTGCCTTCAAACGGTTTGCCGATACGCTCAACGAACAACTGCGGCTGTTGTCGGAGGCCAATGAGCGTCGCTTGAATGAGGTGCGCGGCGCGGTGGAGCAGCGCCTGACCGCCCTGCAACAAGGCAACGAAGCCAAGTTGGAACAAATGCGGTTGACGGTGGATGAAAAACTGCACGCGACCTTGGAGCAACGTTTGGGCGAGAGCTTCAAACAGGTGGCCGACCGACTGGAACAAGTGCACAAAGGTTTGGGCGAGATGCAGTTGCTGGCCAAGGACGTAGGCTCGCTCAACCGGGTGCTCAGCAATGTGAAAACACGCGGCATTTTTGGCGAGGTGCAACTGGCCGGTTTGTTGGAGCAGGTTTTCACCCCCGAGCAATACGCATCCAACGTGGAGACCGTGCCTGGCTCGGGTGCGCGGGTGGAGTTCGCGGTGAAGTTGCCGGGTCGACGCGACGATGGTCTGCCGATGTGGTTGCCGATCGATGCGAAGTTTCCACGTGAAGACCACGAACGTCTGCTGGATGCCCAAGACCGGGCTGATGTCCCAGCGGCTGAAGCGGCGGCCAAGGCCATCGAAGCCCGTTTGCGTTTGGAAGCGCGGACCATCAAAGAAAAATACATTGCGGCCCCCCACACCACAGACTTTGCGATTCTGTTTTTGCCCACCGAAGGGCTTTATGCGGAGGCCCTGCGCCGCCCAGGCTTGATGGAGTCGCTGCAGCGCGAGTACAAAGTCATGCTGGCCGGGCCCACCACCTTGCTTGCTACGTTGAACAGCCTGCAAATGGGTTTTCGCACCCTGGCACTGGAGCAGCGTTCGGCCGAGGTCTGGGAGGTGCTGGGTGCGGTGAAAACCGAGTTCGCCAAGTTTGGCGATGTGCTGACCAAAACCAAGAAAAAATTAGATGAAGCCAGCAATACGATTGAACTGGCGCAAACCCGTGCCAATGTGATGAACCGCAAACTCAAATCGGTGGAGGGTTTGCCGCAGCTGCGTGCGCAAGCCTTGTTGCCCTTAGCGGATTCGCAAGAGTTGGATGATCCCGATGCCGACGGCTCACCAACGGCGCGAGACAGCGGGTGAACGCAGGATTCACGCGGCCCCTGCTAGGCCTGATCCTGAGCCAAATCAGCATTCACGCTTGCATGGCGGGCGTGCGTGTCGCCGCACCGCTTTACGCGTTGCGCAGTGGTCATGATGCCTGGGCGGTGGGTGTGCTGATGGCATTGTTTGCCTTAGGCCCGATGTTTTTTGCACTGCGTGCCGGTCGTTATGCCGACCGGGTGGGTTATTCCATTTCTATATCAACAAGGCATCAATAATCCAAGGCCAAGCGACAATGGAATGGATGCGCTGGGTGTCTAGCTCAAAGTCTTTGAGTGCGACT
>JBJOQO010000031.1:0-33391 GCA_046049865.1 Pseudomonadota bacterium
CACCGCTGGGTGCCACCTGAAACCTCCAGCGCACCGAACACTGCACCGGTCAACACCTGATCGTTGATTCGGTCAAGGTGGGTTCGCCGAACGCATACGTTCGGTGACCGCTTACATTCTTCTGAATCGGCGGCTAATGCCAATTGCCTAGTCCAGCGTATGGACTGATTGCCTCCGCATCCGCCTTAGTTCTTCTCGCCGGACTTCGTGATTGCAAAGCGACCGGCGCACGGCCCTACATGGCGTCATCGACTCAGGGCAGTCCAGCTCAGGCATTGGCGTCCACCGTCAGCCGATGGTGGCCCCGCCGATCTGTATTTGCTCGTTTCAGTCCAAGCTGCGTTGATCGAGGCCTTGGCGAAAATACTTCCCTAGCGACTCGTAGAGCATGGGATGGGTCTGCCGCATGGCGTGTCCGGCGACGAAAAACGTCTCGCAGCAGACGGCAAAAAATTCTTCAAGGGATTCACTGCCATATGGATCGATCAGGGCGTCAACGCCCGCATCGACTTGTTCACAAAAAATCTCATAGGCTGTAACGAAACCCGGCAATCGTCGGGACAAACCTTCGCGCATATCTAATACATGTGCGAACTCATGAATCACGACGTTGTAGGGCGACGGATGGTCTTGTTCCGCGTCGAGCATTGCCTGCCAGGTGAGCATCATGGGGCCCCCTTGCATCGCCTCACCGGCGAGTTCGTCCAGGTAGTGATGAACGACGCCCGCCTCGTCTTCGAATACACGGTGTACTGCCACATCACCCGCGTGCATCACGATGCCAACAAAATCGTCATACCCGGACAGACCCAGGTGCAGCACAGGCAAACAGGCCTGTGCTGCCACGGCCACTGCCATCTCATCGGTCACGACAAATCCTCTTGCGCCGTGGAACTCTTTGCTGGACAAAAAAAGGCTGGACAGTTTGCGCAGCTGCTGCTGGTCGCTGGGCGCCAGGTTGCGTAGGAAGGGATAGCGCAGCAAGGTGCCCGTCCACAGCCGTTCGTCAATGGCGTAGCGCTTAAGCAGTCGCTGCTCGCGCCACTCGTTCCATCGCCGCAACAGCATGCTGGTTAACGTCGTGCAGGATGGGTTGCCGCGCCCGCCATGGACAGCGGTAGCAGGGCTTTTTCCAAGCTCAGGCGGTTGATGCCGCGCGCAGTCAATCGCAGCACTTCGCCTCGTGGTGTTCCACGGCCGGATTGAGATTGAGCTGATCCGTGTTGTCCATCCAGATCCCAGTCGCTGAGCACATGACGCACAAACCCAGGCGCCATGGGCTCACTGCCGGGTTGATGGGTGTGCCCGTGAATCAAAGTGGGTGTTCCAGCGGCATGCATCCAAGACACTGCGGCCGTGGTGTCAACGTCGCCTTGAGTTTCCATGGTGGCGTCTGCTTGCCGCCGCATGCTTTCCGCGCGCATGGCCTTGGCCAGTTCCTGGCGTCTTGCCAAAGGTTGGCTGAGGAAACTTTGTTGCCACTCTTGTGTTCTGACCTCAGCGCGGAAGGTTTGGTATGGAATATCGGACAAACAAAGTGCATCGCCATGGCACAGCATCAAGCGCTCACCAAAGGCCAGCAGCACGGAGGGGTCAGCCAAGGCCATCACACCGCATTCACTGAGGAAACTGCTGCCGACGAGAAAGTCGCGGTTGCCTGCCATGAAAGCGACCGTGATTCTGGAGGTGGCCTGGGCCAATGCCTCGGTGCATTGGGCTTCGACCCCATGGTGCCGAGAATCGTCGCCCACCCAGGCATCGAACAAATCGCCCAAGATGAATACGGCGTCGGCGGGGGTATGCAGCAGGTGTTTTGAGAGTGCAGCGAAGGCCAGCGGTGTACTGCTTGCGAGATGAAGGTCACTGATGAAATCAATCGCTTGCCAATACGGCTGCGCCGTCACCTCGCAAAAACGAGGCAAGGGCGGCAGGCGTGAATCTGCAGTCACCAACTCAAACCAAGGTGGCTTTCTCGATGACCACGTCTTCAAGTGGCACGTCGTCGTGAAAGCCTTTGCGGCCGGTTTTTACGCGTTCAATGGCGTCGACCACGGCCGTTCCGTCAATCACTTTTCCGAACACGGCATAACCCCAACCGGACGCGCTTTCTGACTTGAAGTTGAGAAACTCGTTGTCGGTGGCATTGATGAAAAACTGGGCCGTCGCCGAATGTGGATCGGAGGTCCGAGCCATGGCCAAGGTGTAGCGGTTATTTTTGAGACCGTTGTTGGCTTCGTTGCGGATTTGCGCGTCGGTCGGTTTTTGTTTCATGGTGGCGTCAAAGCCACCGCCTTGAACCATGAAACCTTTGATCACGCGGTGGAACACCGTGCCGTCGTAGTGCCCTTTGGCCACATACGCTAAAAAGTTACGAACGGACTCGGGTGCTTTTTCTTCGTCCAATTCAATGCGAATGACACCGTGGTTGGTTTGCAAGTCAACTTGTTGGGCCATGTTCATTTCTCCAAAGTGGCGGTTTTGATGAGGATCGGTGTGGTGGGCATGTTGGGCATGGGGGAGCCTGAGTTGCCGTTGGTTTGAACGGCGCGAATCTTGTCGACAACATCCATACCAACAACCACTTTGCCAAACACAGCGTAACCATTGGGCACGGGACCTTCTTGTCCGTTCAGAAAGTCGTTGTTTTTGACGTTGATGAAAAACTGCGAGGTGGCGGAATCAGGCACATTGGTGCGTGCCATGGCCACCGTGCCACGGTCGTTTTTCAGGCCGTTGCGGCTTTCAAGCGGGATCGGAGCCTGGGTGGGCTTTTGCTGCACGTTGGCAGTGAAGCCGCCGCCCTGAATCATGAAGTTGTCGATGACGCGGTGGAAAATGGTGTCGTTGTAGTGCCCTGCTTTGACGTAAGCGAGGAAGTTCTCGACGGACTTGGGGGCTTTGGCTGCGTCCAACTCAATCACGATGTCGCCTTGCGTTGTGACTAGCTTGACCCGGGGAGCGTCCACCTTCGTGGGTGGCGCGGCACAGGCAGTGGTGATAACGAGCAAAGAGGTGGCTGCTACAGCAGACAGCAACATGCGATGAACGGTGCCGAGAAGTTGCTTCATGGTGGTTGTCGTTGTTTCGGGAAGAGGAGGACGAAAGTAGCCGGTGTAGGGGGACGTGAGCACGGGCCTCAGGAATGGGGCCTAGTGTCGCGTCAACTCCGAAATGCCGGCATCTCACTTGCCCTCGACCTGCATCGCGGCGTTGCTCATCGTCGCCATAGCCACTGCTATGACTCCTCTTCACGCCTTGCGCTGCAGGCCGATGGCTGCGTGACATACCGACATTTCAGGGTTGACGCGACACTAGAGATTGTCAAGCATTCTTCATTGAGATTTCGACCCGACCTTGTTTCCAAGCGAGGTCGCTGTGGTGTCCAGTATCAACTGCAAGGGTTTCATTTTTTTGGCCAGCACACCCGGGTCGCCACCCGAGGACACGGCATTTCGGTAGGACTCCAGAGCCAGACGTAGATGCACATCACCCAAGTTTTCGTGCGCCACGGCATATTTGGGGTCGGCGCGGATGGCCGCCTCCAGTGATACCCGTGCCTGTCCCATTTGCCCGTTGGCGGCCTGAAGTACCGCCAAGTTGTTGTGCGGCTCAGGCAAATTCGGTAGGTCTTCGGTCAAGGCTGTGAATACCGCCATGGCTTGAAGCGATCGACCGCTTTGTGTCAAGGCGGTGCCTTTGAGAAAGCGCCACTGTGGGTCGAGAGGGCGTGTTTTTAATGCCTCGTCAATGGCAGACAGCGCGCGGTCGGTCTGGCCCGCTTCAACCAATTTAACGGTGGCCGAGAAACTGGGCGGAGTTGCTGGTGGTGTGTTGTTTTCAGCAACCTGAGCCATGCCCGTTGAACAGCACAGGGCTGTAAGCGCCAGAAAACGCGTTGCCCATCGAACTAGGTCTGCAGGTGCCATGAAGTTTGCTGGGCTCAAAGGATGTACAAATGCCGTTGGAACAAGCGCAAGTGTGCGAGATAACGAACGACCCGCCCCGGGGACGGCCGCTATACTGACCCGGATTCTAGGGTCTTAAGCTGTACCTATGCATGCGTCATGCTGCCTTAGGATCCATCACTGCATCGGCGCTGCTGCCGCCGATCCTCATGTCAGCACCCAGTTCGTTATTCCTGTTTCCAAATGACTTTGCGTTTGTTCAACTCACTGTCTCGCAGTCTTGAGACGTTTGTGCCCATCGATCCGTCTCACGTTCGCATGTATGTCTGCGGCATGACGGTTTACGACCATTGCCATGTGGGTCACGCTCGTTCCATGACCACGTTCGACCTAGTCGCGCGCTGGTTGCGGGTGCTTGGCTATAAGTTGACCTATGTGCGCAATGTGACGGACATCGACGACAAAATCATCAAGCGTGCCCTGGAGCGCAACATTCCCATAAAGCAGCTGACAGATGAAATGACTGCGGCGATGCACGAGGATGCCGATGCGCTTGGAATCCAGCCGCCTGACTTCGAACCCCGTGCGACGGATCACGTGTCTGGCATGTTGTCCATCATTCAAACCTTGCAGTACAAGGGGCTGGCCTATCAAAGCAGCAGCGGTGATGTGAACTACGCAGTGAGAAAATTTCCGGCCTATGGAAAGTTGTCTGGCAAAACGCTGGACCAACTGCGAGCCGGTGAACGGGTGGCCGTGCAAGATGGCAAAGAGGACCCGTTTGACTTTGTGCTCTGGAAATCGGCCAAAGCGGAAGAACCTGAAGACGCCAAATGGCCCAGTCCCTACGGCCCAGGACGACCTGGCTGGCACATCGAGTGCTCGGCGATGAGTTGCGCTTTGTTGGGCGAACATTTCGATATCCATGGCGGGGGCCTTGACTTGCAGTTTCCCCACCACGAGAACGAGATCGCCCAAAGTGAAGGGGCCAGCGGCAAGCCCTATGTGAATTACTGGATGCACAACGGTTTCTTGAACGTGGACAACGAAAAAATGTCCAAGTCCTTGGGCAATTTTTTTACGATCCGCGAGGTGCTTCAACGTTACGACGGTGAAACCATTCGGTTTCTGATGTTGCGCACCCACTACCGCAGCCCCTTCAATTTCAGCGACGCGCATTTGGATGACGCGCGCAGTGCCCTCAAGCGCCTGTACACCGCTTTGGATACGCTGGAGCTGCCCGACGAACAAGACATCGATTGGTCCAACACCGCAGCCGCGAAGTTTCGCGACGCGATGAATGAAGACTTCAATACCCCTGCAGCCTTGGCCGTGCTGTTTGACCTGGCGGGTGAGGTCAATCGCTCGCGATCGATTCAAGCAGGTTTGTTGCTCAAGCAGTTGGGGGGCACCTTGGGCTTGTTGCAACAAGCGCCGCGCGACTACTTGCAAGATGGCGGTCGTGATGCGGACATCGATCTGGCGCACATCGTTCAAGATGCCATCACACGACGCGCAGCCGCCAAGGCCGCCCGCGATTTCGCCCTGGCGGATCAAATTCGCAAAGAGTTGCTCAGCCAAGGGGTGGTGTTGCAAGACTCGCCGCAAGGCACCACCTGGACGAAAGTTTGATGTCCACACGCAGCAGCAAGACCGACACAAGCGCCGACCCGGTCGCGCCCGAGGTCACCCCCGGCTATTGGGATGACGCTTGCAAGCATCTGTCCAAACGCGACCGCGTCATGCGCAAGTTGATTCCGCAGTTTGGTCAAGCGCGTTTGCAAAGTCGAGGTGACGCTTTCACGACCTTGGCGCGGTCCATCGTGGGTCAACAAATATCGGTCAAGGCCGCCCAATCAGTGTGGGAGCGTTTTGTGCTGGCGACGCAGTGCAAAGCCCACCGCATGGAGCCGCAGGCGGTGTTGGGGTTGGAGACGGCCCAGTTGCGTTCAGCGGGGTTGTCGGCTCGTAAGGTGGAGTACCTGAGCGACTTGGCCCGCCACTTCAGCGATGGTGCGGTGCATGTCGCGCAGTGGCAAACCATGGACGACGAAGCCATCATTGACGAGCTGGTCGCCATCCGGGGCATAGGCCGCTGGACGGCAGAGATGTTCTTGATTTTTTATCTGATGCGACCCAATGTGATGCCGCTGGATGATTTGGGATTGATCAAAGGCATCAGCTTGAACTATTTCAGTGGTGAACCCGTTTCGCGGGCGGAAGCCAGGGAAGTCGGTGACGCCTGGGCGCCGTACCGTTCGGTGGCCACTTGGTATCTCTGGCGCAGCCTGGATCCCGTCCCGGTAGACTATTAACTTCGGCACATAGGATCCATCCAATGAGCAAACGGCATTTTTTAGAGTTCGAGCAGCCTGTGGCTGACTTGGAAAGCAAAATTGAAGAACTGCGCTACGTGCAAAACGAATCCGCAGTGGATATCTCGGAAGAGATCGACCGACTGAGTGTCAAGAGCCAACAGCTCACCAAAGACATCTATTCCAGTCTGACCCCGTGGCAGGTCACACAAACCGCGCGCCATCCGCAGCGGCCTTATACGCTGGACTACGTTGCCGACATCTTCACTGACTTCCAAGAGTTGCACGGCGATCGCCACTTTGCAGACGACCAATCCATCGTGGGCGGGTTGGCGCGTTTTAACGGCCAAGCCTGCATGGTGCTTGGGCATCAAAAAGGCCGCGATACCAAAGAGCGCGGTCTGCGCAACTTTGGCATGTCCCGCCCCGAGGGTTACCGCAAAGCGCTGCGGTTGATGAAGTTGGCCGAAAAATTTGGCATTCCGGTGTTCACCTTTGTGGATACACCTGGGGCCTATCCAGGTATTGGTGCAGAAGAGCGCGGCCAATCTGAAGCCATTGGCCGCAATATTTTCGAAATGGCACAACTCGAAGTGCCCATCATCACCACCATCATTGGTGAGGGCGGATCCGGTGGTGCTTTGGCCATCAGTGTGGCCGACCAAGTGCTGATGTTGCAGTACGCTGTTTATTCGGTGATTTCGCCGGAAGGCTGTGCTTCCATTTTGTGGAAAACCGCTGAAAGAGCGTCCGATGCTGCTGAAGCCCTGGGTATCACAGCACACCGCCTGAAAGCCCTGGGGTTGGTTGACAAAATCGTGAACGAACCCGTGGGTGGTGCGCAGCGCGATCCGAAACAAATGTCGGCCTACCTCAAACGCGCGCTCAACGACGCGCTGCGCCAAGTCAGTGACCTCAAGGTGAAAGAGCTGCTGCAGCGTCGTTACGAACGTTTGCAGTCCTATGGTCGTTTCACCGACACCACTGAGCGCTAAGACCTGAGTCGCCGTACCAGGGCTCTGAGTCAGCCTCAAGCGCGGGGCAGTTGATATGTCAACAGACCCTCATCACCGGCCTGTGGTCGCTGTGGCCTACAGCGGTGGCCGCGACTCCACCGCACTCTTGCATGCCACGTGGCGCGCGGCGCAGGACGAGGGTGGCTGGACTGTGCTGGCACTGCATGTTCACCATGGATTGAGCAAGCAAGCGGACGCGTGGTTGGCGCATGCGCGACAACAGTGTGCGCAGTGGGCGTCCAAGGGAGCGCCGCTGTTTTTTGAATCGCGGCGCATTCAGGTTCGGCCAGAAAGCGGTGAAAGTATCGAGGCCTGGGCGCGGCGTGAGCGTTACCGTGCTTTGACCGAGATGGCCCGTGCCGCGGGTGCCGATGTGGTGCTGCTGGCACACCACCGCCAAGACCAAGCAGAAACATTCTTGCTGCAAGCCTTGCGTGGTGCAGGGGTGGCCGGTTTGGCCGCCATGCCCAAGCAGGCCGAGCGTGACGGTGTGGTCTGGTGCCGCCCTTGGTTGCAACGTTCGCGTGAAACGATTGAACACTATGTTCGGCTGCACCGCTTGACCTATGTCGACGACGACAGCAACACCGACACCCGGTTCGCCCGCAACCGCTTGCGCTCATTGGTTTGGCCCGCGTTAACGCAGGCGTTTCCGCAGGCGCAGGAGTCGCTTGCCGACGCAGCGACCTGGGCCCAGCAAGCCCTGGATGTGACGCAAGAACGGGCGGACAACGATCTGGCGCTGGTGGCCCCCGATGGTCACACCCTGCAGTTGGGGCCTTGGCTTGAGCTGACGCTTGCTCGGCGCAGCAATGCCTTCCGGGCTTGGGTGTTGAAGGTGTCAGGTCAGGCGGCATCGTCGGCACTGATTCAACGTTTGCTTGTCGAACTGCCAGAGCAGGGAAGTGCGACTTGGTCCCACGCCGGTGGTGGGTTGCGTCGTTATCGGGCGAACTTATCCTGGAGCGCGACGGAGCCAAACGTCACCGAGCGTTTGGCTGGGCAGCCACGTGGCCAACTTCGCGTGCGCCGCGCAGGCACCTATCGGCTGGCAGATTGGGGTGGCCAGTTGCGCGTTCAACGTGTCGCGCAAAACGGTATTCCCATGGCCTGGCTGGGCGAACTGGCCCTTTTGCCGCGAACCGGTGGGGAGCGCTTTCAAGCGGGTTTGGGCAGACCGCCACGCAGCCTGAAGAAGCAGTTTCAGGCGGCGGCTGTACCGGACTGGGAGCGAAATGGTCCCTTGATCTACAGCGGTGGTCAGCTGATTTTTGTGCCCGGCTTGGGGCTGGATGCCCGTGTTCTGGCCTTACCCGGTCAGGCCCAAGCCATGCTCTTTTGGGAGCCGTTGGATTGAGGGCGTGCCGGTATGCAGTCGACCGGCTAAAATTCAGGGTTTACGCGGGGCAGCCCTTGCCCCGTCCCTCCTGACTCTTCAACAACCATGGCACTCATAGTTCACAAGTACGGCGGCACCTCCATGGGGTCGACCGAGCGCATTCGTAATGTCGCCAAACGCGTCGCCAAATGGGCCCGGGCAGGGCATCAAATGGTGGTCGTGCCCTCGGCAATGAGTGGCGAGACCAATCGCCTCTTGGGTTTGGCCAAAGAACTCTCTCCGGAATCAGTCACGCCAGCTTTGCAGCGGGAGCTCGACGCCATTGCCTGCACAGGCGAGCAAGTTTCCGTTGGTTTGCTGGCCATTGCCTTGCAAGCCGAGGGCATGCAAGCGGTGAGTTATGCCGGTTGGCAAGTGCCTATCAAAACTGACAGCGCTTTCACCAAAGCACGCATAGAGAGCATTGACGATGCACGTGTGCGGGCCGACTTGGCCGCAGGTAAGGTGGTGATCATCACCGGCTTCCAAGGGGTGGATCCAGATGGCAACATCACCACGCTGGGGCGCGGTGGTTCCGACACCTCTGCCGTGGCGGTTGCCGCCGCCATGAAGGCCGACGAGTGTTTGATTTACACCGACGTCGATGGTGTCTACACCACCGACCCGCGAGTCGTCTCGGAGGCGCGTCGCCTGCACACCATCAGCTTTGAAGAAATGCTTGAGATGGCCAGTCTCGGTTCCAAGGTGCTGCAAATTCGTTCGGTTGAGTTTGCGGGCAAATACCGCGTGCCGCTGCGTGTGCTGTCCAGCTTCACCCCTTGGGATATCGCCATTGACGAAGAGGCCCGCTCGGGCACCCTGATTACTTTTGAGGAAGACGTAAAAATGGAACAAGCCGTTGTATCGGGCATTGCCTTTAACCGTGACGAAGCCAAGATCAGCTTGCTCGGCGTGCCCGACAAGCCCGGCATCGCTTTCCAAATTCTGGGCCCCGTGGCCGAGGCCAATATCGACGTGGACGTGATCATTCAAAACGTCTCGCATGAAGGCAAAACCGACTTTTCCTTCACCGTACACCGCAACGACTATGCGCGCACCATGGAGTTGCTCAAGACCGTGGTCATCCCCAAGACAGGCGCGGCCGACCTGGCGGGTGACACCAAAATTTGCAAGGTCAGCATCGTGGGCATCGGCATGCGCTCCCATGTCGGCGTGGCCAGCAAGATGTTTCAGTCGCTGAGTGTGGAAGGCATCAACATTCAGATGATCACCACCAGCGAGATCAAAACCAGTGTGGTCATCGACGAAAAATACATGGAGTTGGCCGTGCGTGCATTGCACAAAGCGTTTGATCTGGACCAGCCAGCCGCTTAATGTGGATACGGCGTTGGCCTTTGTCGTCCGTGGTTGGATTGCTTCAGGTTAGAATGTCGCCTGGTTTTAGGAGCTGTGACCGAGTGGCCGAAGGTGCTCCCCTGCTAAGGGAGTATGTGGGCAAAACCTGCATCGAGGGTTCGAATCCCTCCGGCTCCGCCAAACAGAATGCCACCTTCGGGTGGCTTTTTTGTTCGAGCTATTTTTCTTCTGTGCGTTGCTTCAACACCTGGTGAGATGACACCTCCCGACCTCCTGTTTCCGCTGCCGGGCGATGAGCACAGCAACGCCCAGTTGCGCGTGGACCGCGCGCTGACGGAATTGCGCCAGGGTCGTTTGTTGCTGGTGTCCAGTGACAACAGTCCCGGTAGGGTGCTGTTGGCAGTGGCCATCGAGGCGTTGACGCCGGGCGGCTGGCGCCATTACCAAACAAGCCGATTGCCTTGGCGAGTTGTTTTCACCGCTGAGCGTCTGCATGCGCTGGGTTGGGCGCAGGCGTCGACTGCGCGTTCGATGCTGCTGTCACCACAAGCTGCTTTGGCAGACATTCAAGCATTAGCGGCGGTACGGGCTACAGCCGCGAAGGTGGAGCTGCTCAGCGATCCCCAGACGGCCACCAGCGCTGCTGAATCCATGTTGTGGCTGGCCAAACACGCGCGGCTGACACCGGCTTTGTTGGTGGTTGAAGTGGCGGTCGATGACATCCAACTTCAACAAAGCCCGTGGTTGAAGGTGCACGCGTCCGATGTTCACGTGTTGGCGCAAGGACCAGAGTCCTTATCCCGTCCAGAGCTGTTTCGTGTCAGTGACGCGGATCTCCCTTTGGCACTGGCTGGATCTTGCACGGCGGTGCTGTTTCGCGAGGCGCATGGCACCGCAGAGCATGTGGCCATCGTCGTTGGCAGGCCGGATTTCAACCAAGCCGTTCAGGTGCGCTTGCACTCCTCCTGCCTGACTGGCGATATCTTTGGCAGCCTGCGCTGCGACTGTGGTGAACAGCTGCAGCGCGCACTGGCGCAGTTGGCGGTTCAGGGTGGTGTGCTTCTCTACCTGTCGCAAGAAGGTCGCGGCACTGGCCTGGCCAACAAGCTGCGGGCTTACCGCCTTCAAGACACGGGTCTGGACACCATCGATGCCGACCGCCACCTCGGTTTCAAAGGCGATGAGCGCGACTTCCAAGTGGCGGTCAGCATGCTGCGCGCTCTGGGGATTTCCGAAGTGAAGTTGCTCACCAACAATCCGAAAAAAATCGAGGCCTTACGCGCCGGTGGCATCAAGGTGGTGGAGCGCATCGCCTTGATTCCACCGACCAATCCGCACAACGAGCGCTATATCCGCACGAAAACCGAACGTGCTGGGCATTTGAAGGTGGATGACGAGCAGGATGAGGCCTGAGCACCTCCAGAACTCAACGCGAAACGCGATTTGACCAATTCCGACGGTTGCAGCCGAGAGACGCTGTCGTTGTTGGCACGACAGTCGGCAGCCGCTTCAGGTCGTTTCCCCCGCGTCTTTCTTTTTGCTCACGCGTGGTTTGCGCACAGCTTTGGGTTTGGGACTGGCGGCTTCTGCGTTGCTGCTCACCGTTTCGCCTTCAGCCGCCTTACGCGCCACCACCAAGAAGCCATCGATGGGCTCGCTGCCTTCGAAACGAATCGTGGTGTTTTCCACCGTCACTTCGGCAAATCCCGCGCTATGGCAGAGTTGCTCAATGTGACTTTGTTTGTGCGCGTAACGGTTGCTCGGGCGCAGCATGCAGTCGGCTTCGGTTTCCAGTGCTCGTTCGCACGAGAATACGAATCGACCACCGGGTTTGACGATGCGCTGGGCATTGGGAATGGCCAGCGTCAGGTCGCCGACATAGATGAACACATCAAGCGCAGTGATGACCTCGTACAGGTCAGCAGGAGTGGCTTGCAAGGCATCGAGCACGTTCACGGTGTGGAAGCGGTCGTAAACCCCATGGCGGGCGGCTTGTTCGATCATCTTCTCAGAGACGTCCACACCGATTAAAAAGCCGTCCAAACGGCCCAGGCACACACCTAACAAACCGGTTCCGCAACCCAAGTCGAGCACGTTGGTTTTTCGGTCGGGGTAGGTGGCCAAAATCCAATCTGCAACTTTTTTCGGCAGTTGGTAGCGTAGTCCACGCACCATGTGTTGGTCGTAAACAGAGGCCATGGCGTCGAACAACTGGCGCGGCATGCTCACGGGTTGAGTTGAAGGGGTTTGGCCCGATGCCACCGCGAGGTGGTAGCCGAAGTTCTCGTTGGTGGGTTCCAGGGACACCAGTTGCTGCCAATCGGCTTGAGCGCTGGCCTTGTCATCCAAGGCCAAAAACGCGCCGGCCCTGCCTTGCAGAGCGATTACATCTTCGGGTTGGGTGCTCAGCAGCTCGGTGAACAAAGCAATCGCCTGCGCGTGTTGACCCACGGCACTCAAGTCTTGCGCCATCTGGGTTTGGAGCAGGCGGTTGTTGGGTGCGGCCAGCTCAATGGCACGAGGCAAAAACTCAAGCGCCAAGGCTGAGTAGCCTGCACGATGGGCGACATCAATCGCGCCTTGAAGGGTTGGCAGATGCTCCGGTGCCAAGGCAACAGCTTTTTGCGCCTCGGTGGCTGCTTCGCCGAACTGGTTTTGCCTGGCCAGCAGCAGGGCCAGATCCAACACAGCCGGTGCCCAATGCGGCGCAATTTTTACCGCGTGGCGGGCTGCTTTGAGAGCGGCCTCAGGTTGACCTGCGGCCTCTGCCAAGCGCATGCCCATCATGAAAATGCGAGGGTCGCCCGTCACTTGGGTTTGCATTTGGTTCAAGAGGCCAGCGGCTTCTTTCAACTTGCCGTTTTGAATGAAACGTTCAGCTTGGATCAGTCCTGGGAGGCTGGGGTCGGCTGGGGCAGCAGTCGTGGAGTGAGAGCGGGTCATGGTCGTTTGAAGCGAGGGCCCAGGAAGCGGGCCAAGAAAAAAGTGCGCCAACGGCGTCGGCGCACAGGTCAGATTGAGATTATCTCGTGTTGGCTGAGTTCGTCACACGACGGTCAAGGTGACGTCGATGTTGCCGCGTGTGGCGTTGGAGTAGGGGCATACGCCGTGGGCGGCCGCGACGAGTTTCTGCGCACCTTCACGCGACATGCCAGGAATGCTGATGGCCATGGCGACTTGAATGCCAAAACCCGCTGGGATGGGGCCAATGGCCACGTCTGCGGTGATCGAAGTGTCGCTCGGCAAACTGATTTGCTGCTGACCCGCCACAAACTTCATGGCCCCCAAAAAACAAGCCGAGTAGCCTGCGGCGAAGAGTTGCTCAGGGTTGGTGCCGTCGCCATTGCCGCCCATCTCGGTCGGTGGTGCCAGTTTGACATCCAGTTTGCCGTCATCACTGCGCGATTTGCCATCACGGCCGCCGGTTGAGGTGGCGTGGGCCGTGTAGAGGATTTTGTCGAGTGCCATGTTGAAGTCCTGTTGATGTTGAGGGGGGGTGAATGATGCCCGCAAGGTATGACACCGAGAGTGGTGCGGATGTCAGTGGATGTTATGTGGCTGCGCTCAAGCTGTCGATCTCGGTGCTCAACTCCAACCAGCGGCCTTCCAGCACGGCAATCTCGTCCAGTATCGTTTTGAGCTTCTTGCCTTTGTCCGCCAAGTCTTTGGGTGCGGTGTCACTGCTGGCCAATGTAGCTTCCAACTGGTCACGCTCGGCAAAAAGGACGCCCAAGCGGTTGTCGACTTTGTTCAGCTCTTTGCGCAGGGGCTTGAGGTCTTCGGTGCGCTGAAGCCGTGCCTGGGTGGCGGCCTTGCGTTCGTCTTTGCTGTTGGACGCAGGCTTTTGCGCTGTGATGGGTGGCTCTTTGCCTTTTGTTTTTCCGCCGGACTTTGAGTTGGCGTCGCGCAGCGCTTTGGCCTGTTCGCGGGAGTTGTCCAACAACCATTTTTGATAGTCGTCCAGGTCGCCGTCGAAAGGCTCTACCTTGCCGCCTGTGACCAGCCAAAACTCGTCACAGACTTCACGCAACAGTGCGCGGTCGTGGCTGACCAGCATCACCGTGCCTTCGAACTCGTTCAGCGCCATCGACAACGCTTCGCGTGTGTCCAAGTCCAAGTGGTTGGTCGGCTCGTCCAGCAGCAACAGGTTGGGGCGTTGCCACACGAGCATCGCCAGCACCAACCGGGCTTTTTCTCCACCACTCAAACTGCCAACGGCCTGGGTCACCATGTCGCCGACGAAACGGAAGCTGCCCAGGAAGTCGCGTAATTCTTGTTCTCGCCCCGCCGGGCCAACATCCCGGGCCAGGCGAATCATGTGCATGAGCGGTCCATCTTCGAGTTGCAGCACGTCAAGTTCTTGCTGTGCGAAGTAACCGATGGACAGTCCCTTGCCCTCGGTCACTTCCCCCGAGATCAATGGAATTTCTTTGGCAATGGTTTTGACCAAGGTGGACTTGCCTTGGCCGTTGGCGCCCAAGATACCGATGCGCTGGCCCGCCAGCACCGAGCGGTTGATGTCTTTAACAATGATGTTCGCGCGGGCCGCGACCCCGCCGCCGGGCCGTCCCAAGGCGGGGTCGACCCCCTCGGGGGGTGCGTCGCCGTACCCGGCGACCGGGGGCAGCATGTAACCGCAGTTCATCATGGAGAACGCCAACATGGGATTGGGCAGACTCATCGGTTCGCGAAACTCAAAATTGAAATCGCTGCTCGTGAGAATAGGCGCAAGTTTTTCCATGCGCGCCAGGGCCTTGACACGGCTTTGCGCTTGTTTGGCCTTGCTGGCTTTGGCTTTGAAGCGGTCGATGAATTTCTGCAAATGCGCCATGCGCTCTTGCTGTTTGCTGGCTTGCGCCTGGGCCTGCAACATTCGCTCTGCGCGCATTTCTTCAAAAGCAGTGTAGTTGCCGCCGTAACGTGTGAGCTGGGTTTGATCGAGGTGCAGGGTGACCTTGGTGATGGCATCTAAAAACTCGCGGTCGTGGCTGATCACGATCATCGTGCCTTCGTACTTCAAGAGCCAGGCTTCCAGCCACACCAAAGCGTCCAAGTCCAAGTGGTTGGTGGGCTCGTCCAAGAGCATCAAGTCGGCGGGGCACATCAAGGCGCGCGCGAGCTGCAAACGCATGCGCCAACCACCGGAGAAACTGTTCACGGGCAGATCTAACTGGTCGGTACGAAAGCCCAGACCCATCAGCAGTGCTTGAGCACGCGCCGGTGCATCGAAACCCCCGGCTTCTGCAATCGCCATGTGGGCGTCGCCCATGGCGTGCCCGTCGTCGCTGGCTTCGGCTGCGGCCAGGGCTTCTTGGGCGGCCATCAAGCGGGTGTCGCCTTGCAATACAAAGTCGGTGGCGGAGTCCTCTGTTTCTGGCATGGACTGAGCGACTTCGCCCACGATCCAGCGCGGCGGCATGTCCACATCACCCGAGTCGGATTGCAGGCGGTGCGTCAACAGGGAAAACAGGCTGGATTTGCCTGCACCGTTGCGGCCCACCAGGCCGACTTTTTCGCCGGGCTGCAAGGTGGCGCTTGCGTCTTGAAGAACGATTTTGGTGCCACGGCGCAGCGTGACGTTTTTGATGACGATCATGGGGTGTTTCTTTTCTCTTTGCCTTGACCGCGGTGACTGCTGTGCGGGTTTTGTGCCCAACGCTCCAGTGCTGATTTTTCAACCAACAACACCTGGTCGTCTCCGGCACTGGTTTCCATCCATGCCACCTCCAAGCGGCGAAAGGCGTGCTCGAAGTGCGCGCGTTCGTTGCCGATCTCCAGCACCAAGACGCCAATGTCAGTCAGGCGAGAAGGAGCGTCGGTCAGGATGCGGCGCACCAAATCCATGCCATCCTCGCCGCCAGCCAGCGCCAGGCTCGGTTCGTGCTGGTACTCGGCAGGTAAGGCTTGCATGCTTTGACTGTTCACGTAAGGCGGGTTGCAAATGATGAGGTCGTAAGGGCCTTTCACGCTGTTGAGCAGATCCGACGGATAGACCTTGATGCGCTTTTGCAGTTTGTGTTTGTCGACATTGATTTGGGCCACGGCCAAAGCGTCGTTTGAAATGTCGACGGCGTCCACGGTCACGTCGGGGTAGGCCATGGCGGCAATCACGGCCAAGCTGCCGTTACCCGTGCACAGGTCCAGTACGCGCGAGGTTCGCTCAGACAGCCAGGCATCGAGCTGCCCTGTGCCTTCGCCGTCTGCCAGCAGTTCGGCGATGAAGGAGCGCGGCACGATGACGCGTTCGTCCACATAGAAGGGGACGTTTTGCAGCCACGCTTCTTGGGTGAGGTAGGCGGCAGGGCGGCGGGTTTCAATGCGCTGGGTGATCAGGGCGTCGGCCTTGTGCTGTTCTTCTGCCGTCAATGTTTTTGAGGCCAGGGTTTCCAGCGCGTCCATGTCCAGTCCCAGCGACCACAGCACCAGCCAGGCGGCTTCGTCAAAGGCATTGAGCGTGCCATGCCCAAACGAAACGCCCGCCTGTTTGAGGCGGGCGCTTTGCGCGGTGATGAGTTCAATCAAAGTCATGTGAGCAGGCTTTCCAAGGTGCGCCGGTAGATGTTTTTTAAGGGTTCAATGCTGTCAACGGCGATGTGTTCGTTGATTTGATGGATGGTGGCGTTGAGCGGGCCAAATTCCACCACCTGGGGGCAAATTTTGGCGATGAAACGGGCGTCGGATGTGCCTCCGGTGGTTGACAGTTCTGTCGTCACACCGGTCTCTCGTTGGATGGCTTGGCTGACAGCGTGACTGAGCGCGCCCGGTTCGGTGATGAAGGGCTCCCCGCCCAGTGTCCAGGCCAGGTCGTAGTGCAAACCATGGCGATCCAGAACCTCATGCACCCGAGTCTTCAAGGACTCAGCGGTGGATTCTGTCGAGAAGCGGAAATTGAACTGCAACACCAATTCGCCCGGGATGACGTTGGTGGCACCCGTGCCCGACTGGATGTTGGACACCTGCCAAGCCGTGGGCGGGAAGTAGGCATTGCCCTCGTCCCACTGCGTGCTGGCCAGTTCCGCCAATGCAGGCGCCAACAGGTGGATGGGATTTTTGGCCAGGTGCGGGTAAGCAATATGACCTTGAACACCCTTGACAGTGAGCTTGCCCGACAGGGATCCACGCCTGCCGTTTTTAATCATGTCGCCCAGCTTGTTGACCGAGGTGGGTTCGCCGACGATGCAGTAGTCGAGTTTGATTTGTTGCTCTTGCAACCACTGGCAAACCTTGACGGTTCCGTCCACAGACGGGCCTTCCTCGTCGCTGGTCAGCAAAAAAGCCACTGAGCCTCGATGCTTGGGTTGGACGGCAACAAACTCTTCCACCGCCACGACCATCGCGGCGAGCGAGCTTTTCATGTCAGCAGCGCCCCGGGCGTACAACATGCCGTCCCGATGCGTGGGCACAAAAGGGTCGCTGATCCATTGACCCAAGGGGCCTGTGGGCACCACATCGGTGTGGCCCGCGAAAACGAGCAAGGGGCCTTGTGGGTCGTTGCCACGGCGCAGCGCCCAGAGATTGGTGACGCGAAAATCCGCTGGACCAAACACCAGGGTGTGGCATTCAAAACCTAAGGGCTTGAGGCGATTGGCAATGAGTTCTTGGCAGCGCGCGTCATCGGGCGTGAGGGAGGCGCGGCTGAGCAGTTGCTCGGTGAGGGCAAGGGCGGCAGAGGTCACAACAAATAATTCAATGAGAGGCGATCAGTCGCCACGCACATCAAGCGTGATTTCTGTGAACGTGGCATGGTCTTCTTGCTCTTCTTTTTTGGGGACGATGCGTGAAATGGGCGACATGTCGTTTTGCAGACGCCACATCAAGTTGGTGGGTGAGTCGGCAAATGCCAAACCTTCGTCGCGGGTGATGGTGCCGTTGTTGATGAGGCGGGCCAGGTCCTGCTCAAACGTTTGTGAGCCTTCGGCCAAGGACTTTTCCATGGCCTCTTTGATGCCGCTGAAGTCGCCTTGCTCTATCAATTCCGACACCAGCTTGGTGTTGAGCATCACCTCCACCGCTGGCACGCGGCCGCCTGTGGTGGCACGTACCAAACGTTGCGACACGATGGAGCGCAGGCCAGCCCCCAGGTCGGCAAGCAAAGCGGGACGCGCCTCGGGGGTGTAGAAGGACAAAATTCGGCCCAGGGCGTGGTAACTGTTGTTGGCGTGCAGTGTGGACAAAACCAAGTGGCCTGAGAGCGCGTAAGAGATGGCGGCTGTCATGGTCTCGCGGTCACGAATTTCGCCGATCAAAATGCAGTCCGGCGCTTGGCGCAATGCGTTCTTCAGTCCGACTTGCAGGGACTGCGTGTCGCGCCCGACTTCACGCTGATTGACCACTGATTTTTTGTTGTTGAACAAAAACTCAATCGGGTCTTCAATCGTCAAAATGTGACCCGCCAGCTGCTGGTTGCGCTGCTCCAGCATGGACGCCAGCGTGGTGCTCTTGCCGGTGCCTGTCGCTCCGACCATCAAAATGAGACCGCGTTTTTCCAGCACCAAGGTGTTCAGCAAGGCAGGGACACCGAGTGTGTCCAGCGCGGGAATGACAAAGGGAATGCAGCGAAACACGGCGGCTATGGAGCCACGTTGTTTGAATCCGCTCAAACGAAAACTGCCGACACCTGCCAGGCCGACGCCCACGTTGAGCTCGCCCGTGTCGTCAAGTTCTTCCAATTGTGTGGGGCTGAGCACCTCGGCCAGGAGTTGTCTGGGCTGGGTGTGTGTCAGTGGCTGGTCGCTGAGTTGCAGGATTTGCCCATTGATCTTGATCAGGATGGGTGTGTTGGCCGACAAATAAACGTCAGACGCGCCCTTTTCTGACATCAGGCGCAGCACGCGCTCCATGTTTCCACCGCTCATGGGGTTCCTCCTGTTTTGTGTTGACGGGCTGCCTGCAACAAGCCTATCAGCTTCTAAGCAAATCGTTGATGCTGGTTTTTGCGCGAGTTTGAGCGTCCACACGTTTCACGATCACAGCGCAGTTCAAGTTGTATTTGCCGTCCGGGCTGGGCAAACTGCCGCTGACCACCACCGAGCCCGAAGGCACGCGGCCATAAGTCACTTCGCCCGTGGCACGGTCGTAGATTTTGGTGCTTTGACCAATGAAGACGCCCATGGAGATGACACAGTTCTCTTCAACAATCACGCCCTCCACGATTTCCGAGCGTGCGCCGATGAAGCAGTTGTCTTCAATGATGGTGGGGTTGGCCTGCATGGGCTCGAGCACGCCGCCAATGCCCACGCCGCCGCTCAAGTGCACATGTTTGCCAATTTGTGCGCAAGAACCTACCGAAGCCCAGGTGTCCACCATGGTGCCTTCGCCCACATAGGCACCGATGTTGACGAAGGACGGCATCATGATGACGCCGCTGGCCAGGTAACTGCCGCGCCGCGCCACGGCAGGGGGCACCACACGCAGGTTGCGGGATTGGAAGTCAGCGGCGACTAAGCCTTCGAACTTAGACGGTACCTTGTCGTAAAAGCCCAAGTCGCCCGCCGAGATGATTTTGTTGTCCTTCAAGCGAAAGCTCAGCAGAACGGCTTTCTTGACCCATTGGTTCACCGACCACTCACCCACCCCCTGTTGCTCGGCCACGCGAATGGTGCCGCTGTCTAGCCCGGCAATCACTTGTTCAACGGCATTGGCCACTTCGGGGTGCGATTGGGCGCTCACGGTGGTGCGTTGTTCCCAGGCGTTGTCGATGAGTTGTTGCAGGGCTTGTGTCATGGTGAATTGGATTTGCAATGGAAAAAATTCTGAAAGAAACGATTACGGGCTGTTACGCAAGCCGACAACGAAAGCACAGATGCGCTGCGCAGCTTCCAAGCATTCGGCGGTGTCGGCCACCAGTGCCAAACGGATGCGACCTGTTCCGGGGTTCACGCCTTGCGCCTCACGCGCCAACAGGCTGCCTGGCAAAACAGCGACATTGTATTGAGCGAGCAGCTCTTGAGCGAAGGCGATGTCGTCCATGCCGGCTTGCACCTGGGTGACATCGGCCCATAAATAAAAACCAGCGTCAGGCAAGGCCACGTTCAGGCAGCTTGCCAGTAGCGGCGTGACCTGCGCGAATTTTTGCCGGTACATCTCACGGTTGGCCACGACATGGGCTTCGTCATTCCAAGCCGCGATGCTCGCTTGCTGCACCACCGGGCTCATCGCGCTGCCGTGATAAGTGCGGTAAAGCAAAAACTGTTTGATGATTTTGGCGTCGCCGGCCACAAAGCCCGATCGCATGCCTGGCACGTTCGAGCGTTTGGACAGGCTGGTGAAGGCGATCAAGTTGCGAAAGTCGCTGCGACCCAACTGCGAAGCCGCTTCAAGCGATCCGAGAGGTGCTTCGTCGCGGAAATAAATCTCGGAGTAACACTCGTCCGAGGCAATCACAAAACCATGTTCATCACTCAGCGCAAAGAGCTTTTTCCACTCTGACAAAGGCATCACAGCGCCGGTGGGGTTGCCAGGTGAGCATACAAACAGAAGTTGGGTTCGGGCCCATACGTCTGCCGGCACCGCATCCCAGTCGGCCGCAAAGTTGCGCGCTGGGTCGCTGTTGGCGAAGTAAGTCTCGGCTCCAGCGAGCAAGGCCGCGCCCTCGTAAATTTGATAGAAAGGGTTGGGGCAGACCACGGTGGCGCGTGAAAGGTTTGGGTCGATCACGGTTTGAGCCAATGCGAACAAAGCTTCGCGTGAACCATTCACAGGCAGCACCTGTGCAGACGCGTCCAGGCTCAAGCCGTAGCGACGAGCAATCCAAAGTGTGATGGCTTCCCGCAGCGCAGGCTCACCCGCCGTGGCCGGGTAGCTGGACAAGCCCTTGAGGTTGCCCACCAACTCCTGCTCAATCAACGCGGGTGTCGGATGTTTAGGCTCACCAATGCCGAGGCTGATAGGCCTGTACGCCGGGTTCGGTGTGATGCCTTGCGTGAGTTGGCGCAAGCGCTCGAAGGGGTAGGGCTGCAGGCGGGAGAGAAGCGGGTTCATTGCCCGCATTTTCACCGAGTTTCTTTGAGGCACGAAAACGAACGGCCTCTGCGCCACATGATCGGAGCCAAGATGTTGGCCGTTTGGCATGGGGGTACACCGGATAGATCATTATTGATTTATCATGCAAGTATGAATGGCAAAGACATCATTCACAAACTCAAAGCCCACGGCTGGCAAGTGCTCCGGCAAGAGGGAAGCCATGTGCGGCTCGGAAAAGACTCAGCACGAACCACAGTGCCGTTGCATGGCGCACGGGATGTGAAGATCGGCACGCTCATGGCGATTGAACGGCAAACTGGCGTGAAACTCAGGAAGTAAGGACGCATCATGTACATCACCTACCCAGCCCAAATCACGCCCGATCCCTCGGGCGGGTTTTTTGTGCAGTTCGTTGATCTGGAAGAGGCGTTTACCGAAGGCGAAACCCTGGAAGAGGCGCTGTTCAACGCCGCTGAGGTTTTGACCTTGACGCTTGAAGGGCGTGTCCATGAAGGGGGCGATATTCCGGCACCGTCAAAAAACCTGAAGAAAGCCCACTACATCGCCCCCGACGCCAAAACCCAAGCCGTTTTGCTGCTGCGCCACGCACGCGGCGATCGCACCTTGGCCGACCTGGCCCGCGCCCTGGAAACCAGCTGGCCCCAAGCCAAACGTTTGGAAGACCCCCACCATTGGCCCAGCCTCAAAACCCTGGATCGGGCTGCGAGGGTGCTGGGAAAACGGTTGGTGTTGAGTTTGGAGTGAGAACATTGGGAGAGTGTTGCGAAAGAACCGGCACGCAGGAGCAATTGACTTTTCGGTTTAGTCAACGATGAGTGTGTAGGTGACACCTTGAAGCATGCCGGGCAGTGCGCCGCCAAAGTTCAATGTGTGCTTGCCGGGCGGTAGTGGCCGCAGCATCACGTAATAGCCATTTGCGGCCGACGGATAAATCGGGATCGGAGGCTCAGCCGAAATCCCCATGTCGAAACACGAGCGCGTGGCTTGGCGGTGAACGGTCAGATCCCCATGACGTTTTCCGTCCACTTCAAGCAGCAGACTGGAAACTTGCTCTGTCATTCGTGCCGCGCTGCTGGTCACAGCAAAACAACTGGTGGGACGATTGCCGCGTGGCATGACAACGTAGTTGATCAGCGGAAAGAACAGGTACTTGCCTTTCGGTACGGTGCAAGTACGAATGGTTCGTTTGGTTTCATACGTTCCGGCGAGAAACCAGACATCACCCGATTGTTTGCGGGCGCAGTGCTCACCTGTTTGATCGGCGACTGGGCTGATTGAGTTTTCAAACGAACCTGCCCATTGCCACCAAGCACGGGACCAGTCCTCCTGGCTGGTGTTGGCAACCATTTCATCTGGCGGTAGTAAATACGAATCGCTGGCCCACGAGGAGTTGCTCCAAGTCAGCACGAGAAACGCAAGTGTGAGTGACAGTGTCTTGGTCATCATGAGATTGTGTCGGCTTATTCCTCTCCGATTTCCGCTGCCGTCTTCAGCAACTGCTGTCGCTTCGCCCCATTGAGCCGCGAAAACCAAAGGATGAGCCGGGCCAGATCGTCATCTTCTGCGAAGAAATAAGCGGTCGGCACGCCCAGCTCAAATGCCAGCCGCTGCGCGAAGGCCAGGTTGGGCTCATGCACACCGCTTTCATAGCGAGAGATGCGCGCACTGGCTGTGCTTTCGTCCAGCCCGGCTTTCACACCCAATTTGTCCTGTGGAATGTTGGCGGCCAGCCGGGCCATGCGCAGGCGCTGACCAAAGATTGAATTGTCAGATTTGAAGGATTGCATCCTACGATATTCGTAGGATATGATTGGCCAAGCTCTACGATAAACGTAGACTCGATCATGCCAATCAAACTTTGATCGGTGAGTTCTATGCCTTCGTCGAGAGAAAAAGATCGGCAACCGATTCGTCTTCGGAATAGCTTGCAGCCGGAAGTGCCGATGGCGGACGCGGGTCAGCTTGAGCGCTACTTTCGGTCGCTAACGCCGGAGCATCGCAAGGTGGCGCTGGCGTTGATGAAGGCTTTATTAAGGGTGCAGCAGAAGACTGGGTGACTGGGCGTGAAGTGGCTGCTTGGAATGATTGAGGGTTGTCGAGTCAGCGCTGTTCGCCAAATACGTCCTCAACGCGTCGCCAAGAAAATTCACCCGGAATTTCGCCCCTGCACCAGCCCCGGTAGCCGTTGCTGGCGGATCGTAAGGCGTAACCAATCATTGGCCCAAACAGAACAGCCGGAGCCGAGAGAAGTTGGTCGTCTGAGCCAATCTCTAGCACACGATGGCAAAAGGGCTCTACTGATCGCCCGCTTTCTTGGTTGTGTGTGGGCATGATGGACAGCACCTCGTCTGCCAAGATGGCGGCTTCGTCGTGTGAAAACGCTGTCACTACGAAATAGGTGTCCTGGCCATCAGCGCCCTCTTCGTCACCTGCATTGCCCCAACGAACGCAAAGAAAAATCTTGCGTAAAGATGAGGTTTCAGGAAGTGATGTGGCTTGACTATTCATGAGACTTCCTTTCACCACTAGGGATACGGAACAGCCGCTTTGTTGCAATCCGATTCTGGAGCTGGGTAGCCATGAATTTCACCAGCGGAGCATAGAACCAGTATGCAAGTGGTGTCCGCACCTTCCGATGCCCCCACGACAACGTTGAGGCGCATAACTTTTTGAACAGAGCTGTTTGTGTTCTTGACAACTTTCCCTGTTGCCCATGCCGATTGCTCCAATGCTTCATGCGTTGCGTAAGTCCGTGTCAACTCAGGTTTGTATTTTGCTGCTTTGCCATTTGCTGTTCCAGCGCGAACTGAAGCCCAAGGTAGTTGTGGGGGGACTGTGTGTTTGCTTCCCCTGGAGGTCCATTTGGGTTGTTTGCTTGGATCCTTGCAAGGATCACATTTCTCATCCTTGCTTTGCTCCCCTTGCGTAGTGCTGTTTTGCGATTGATAAATGTTTCGCCCAATCTCATAAATCAGGATGCCCACACCCAACCACCCCGGCCCACGAAGCCCGCCACCCGGTGCGGGCATGGGCGGTGCTGCTTGCGCTTTGGCGTCGCCGCTCAGCGTGAGCAATGCGAGCAAGCGCATCAAATGGTCATGGGCTTTGGTGTTGCTCGCTACAAGTGAGGAGCCATTCAGCGTGATGGAGGTGACTCGATGGTTTGCGTCATATGTCCAGCGATAGACCATGCCCGTGCCGGTGTTGAGGTCAGTCACCAGCCCAGCGGCGTTGTGTAGGGCGCTGAGTGTGTAGCTGGGAACCGCAGAACTGCTGGTGAAGGCATCCGAGAGAATGAAGCCTCTGGGTGTGAAGGAAACGTTTCGCACGCCGAATGGATCGGTTTCTTGGATGAGCCGACCATGGGCGTTGTACTGGCCGGTGGCGGTTTCGCCTGTGAGCAAATTTTTGAGTTGTATGGCGTTGCCTGCTGAATCAAAAGACAGGCTCACCTGGGCAACGACAACCCCACCCACTGTTTCAACAATGCTCGTATTCAAACTTTTGGCGTCATACCCCCAGCCCGTGGCGGTGGTGGGGCCGGTCTTGGTGGCGGTGAACTTGGCGGAGCCTTTGTTGTCGGTGGTGGCGGTGCTGCTTTGGCCGGTCAGGTTGCCTTTGCTGTCGTAGGTGTAAGCCGTGATGCGGTTGGGCTCGGCTTGTTGCAGCGGCAGGTTCCAGGTGGCGTGCCATTGGGTGCTGACGACGCGGGTGGCGTTTGCCAGGGCAGGGCGGGTGGTGGCGGTTTGGAAACTGGCCGGGAAGGTGGCCCGCTCGGAGGCGCGGCCTTTGTTGTCGTAGGCGGTGAAAGTCACCGTACCGTCCAGCGCGACTTGTTTGGTGGGTTCGTTTTGCGAGCTGGCGTATGCTGTGGAGGCGGCGATGTTGCCCACATTCGGGTCGCCGCTGGCGGTGGTGGAAGCCGCGATTGGGCGACGGACGCCGCCGGAGTCCTGGAAGGTGTAGTTGAGGTAGCTGTTGGGCGTGGTTACTTGGGAGCTGGGGCGTCCTTGACCATCTGCGGCATAGGTAAATGTGATTCGATCAGTGCCATTGGCCCGTTGGGTGGCGGCGATGCGCCCCATGTTGTCATAGTCGTAGGTGCCGATGCGCACACCCATTTCGTCGGTTACGCCAGTGAGTGCGCCGGGGTAGCGGGCGTCCTCATAGTGGTAGCGGCGCTGGGCACCACCTGGCCAGGTGACGGTGGTGAGATTCCCTTTGGTGTCGTAGCTGTAGGTGGTGATCTCGCCGCCCGGGGCGACCAGGGTGAGCGGGCGGCCATTGCTGTCATAGGTGAAAGTCAGCTTGCGGCCAAATGAATTGGTCACGCTGCTGAGGCGACCCGCCGCATCGTAGGCTAGTTTGGTAGTCGCACCATTGCGTGCGACCGTGGAGATCAGCTTGCCCGCAGTGTTGTAGTTTTCAACGCTGTCGTCGGCAAAGTTTTTGATGCGCCAGCCGGTTGACAGCTCGGTGAGCGAGTCTCGATTGCTGTTGGACTTCCAGGTGCGTGGATTGCCGGAGCCGTAGAAGACTTGAATGCTGCCATCGGGGCGAAGAGCATAGATGCGATCTTTACGCCGAGTTTCAGGTCGAACTTTGGATATTTGCGCGTGATAGGAGAGCTTCCATCCTGGGCCGAAGTCAGCGCTCGAGTGAAGACCATTGTTCAGCCCATCGATCCATCTGCTGCGGTAGTGGCGCTGAACAGTCAATGCCTGCGGGCCAAAACCGAGATGGTCTGTCTCGCGGTGCTGCTTCACGCCCGATCCAGGCAATGTGGGATTTCCAACGCTACAGCATTGCTCTTCAATGATGTTTTTGTATGCACACCATAAACGACCCCGTGGATCTTCTGCCTTTTCCTCAAGGTCATTCCAAGTGGCAACCAATGCCAAGTTCGGTACTGAGGGACACGCCTGGTAAGGCGTCACCCAATTGCCCGACGCTTGGCGCAGTAAAAACTCGCCAGCGGAGCTGTAAAAGTCGTATTCGCAAGTGTAGAAACCTGCCGTTGGATGGTTGGCCCAATAGGAGAAGTTCCGTAAATCGACTCCCGTTTTCTTGGCTAGGCACGCTGCCAAGCCACTGGCATAGCGCGTTGAATCGCCATCGTTGATGCGAAACCAAATATCACCTTTTCTGCAGTCGAGAGAGCCGCCGTTTTCGCTGCAAATTTCCTCACCCGCATATGCCGCGTTCTGAAAACCGATCAGAAGGATGACGGTGCTCATTGCAAGGCGCAGGCGTTTCAAAAAGAGTGTTGTCATATGTTTCTCCTCGCGGAATTTTTTCTTGGCGTAAATGCATTGGCGACCTTGGCAATGCCCGTATTTCATGGGCTCGGTTGCTTGTTGATGAATGGACTCACTCAACCCCTCGCAAAGCGCGGACGCATTGTACGGGCGTATTCGCCATAAATAATTGGCGTTCTGCGCAATGTCCGTTGCGTGGGTTGGCGGTGATTTTCAGAATCGCGCCCATGGAAATCGGTGGCGTGATTCGCGCATTGCGCATGGCCAAAGGCCAAAGTTTGGAATCTGTGGCGCTTGACGCGGGAACGGATGGAAGCAACCTTTCTCGCATTGAGCGGGGCGTACAGAGGGTGTCTGCCGACGGTTTGCAGGCCATTGCCAAGGCGCTTGGCTGCACGGCGGCTGAGTTGTATGCCCTGGCCGAGGGTAAGACACTGGGTCGCGTTTCTTCTGCCGTGGGACTACAACCCGCCGACCTGGAGAAAGATGCGGTGCAAATGCGGCGTCACTTCAGGCGCTTGCGGCCCGACTACCAAAAGCTGGCGCTTGAAATGGTGAAAACCTTGGTGCGGTTGCAGCAGAAGGGGTGATGCAATTCAAGCCACTTGGGGCCGACCCAATCTGGCATGCCTGATTCGCGAATGTCCTGAGCCTGCTCCAATCTCTATTCGGGTTGCGCACGTCGAAGCCAGCGTATGGTGCTCTGCGCTACCCTTCGACAGGCTCAGGGCGAACGGCTGGGGTATGCCTCTAATCTGGATGGGATGAGGCAATGGCGTGACTCAAGGAGGTGGAGCGCAGCACCACCTCCGGAAGCTGGCGCACCGCTTTGACGGCATTGACCAGCGTTGTTTTCTCTGCTTCTGTCAGGGTGTGCAGGTCACCGTCATTGAAATAAACCAAGGCCTTCAAACTTTCGCCGGGTTGAAAGTTGGGTCCAAATAACAGGCGGGCGGATGCCAGGCCATGAGACAAACTCACACCCGCATTGACCATGGCGGCCACATCTCGGTAGTCCTTGGCCTCCGCTCGCTGAAGCACCACTTTGACTTTGGTGGCCATCAAGTCATCCAGTGCGGCGACTTGTAGTGCGCCGTCGTCAGTGAAGTCGGGCTGCCCCACGCGGCCAAAACCGAGTGTTCCGCTCGTCTTTTCTGGTGGTGGACTGCGGGATGAATGGAAGGGCTGCTTTGATGGCCTCTCGATCAAGCGGCTGTTCGGAAAAGAAGTCGAAATCGACGGAGTGGCGATGGCCCAGCCTCAGCGCAATGGCGGTGCCGCCGTAAAGCGTGAACCCCAAATGGGCAGCGTTGCGAAGGTGCGGCCACAAGCGTTTTTGAGCTGGCGGCAAGATGTCCATGCAGGGCTTGAATTTTCCAGTCACACGAACGTCCTCACGGGCAAGGCTGGAACGTTCCCGACGCTCGCCAGATCAAGGCGGTAGTGCCAATACGCCCATGAGCGCTCGTTGAACTGCCCCGCTTGAGCGTGCAGCAATACTTCACGCAGTGTCTCGTTGCCCACTTGCGATGCAAGCAACTCAACATCGACCTGATCGCCAATGTTCATCACTTGGGCGATCACGCGCTCGGGCATGGCAACGGCTTCGTCGGGTGTTTTCCACCAGATCTACTTACTGGCCAGGGGCTTCAATGTGTCTGGACTGATTTTCATCGTGGTTCAGCCATGAATTGAAGACGAATTCGAGCGGATCGATTCTACGCAGCTGCGGCGCATGCGGTGGCCCATGACGCCATGATGAAAACGAGTGCTTGTTTGGCACTGCATGCGGTTTAGGGTTGAATACCGTGCCCGAGCAGTGCGACCACTGGCTGCGGCTTCCACCCCTTCTTGCGGTACTCAGCAACGACATTGGTGTAGATGCCGCCGCGCACATACCACTTGGCGGTGATGCGGATGAAGCGCGGTTGGGTGACTTTGACGATGTCGTCCAGGATGTCGTTGGTCACTTTTTCGTGGAAGGCACCCTCGTTGCGGTAGCTCCACATGTACATCTTCAAGCTTTTGAGTTCAACGCAGCGTTTGTCCGCCACCATGTCGATGGTGAAGTGGGCAAAGTCAGGTTGGCCTGTGAGCGGGCAGTGGCAGGTGAACTCAGGGATTTGGAACTGAATCACGTAGTCGCGCTGTGGCGCGGGGTTGTCAAATACAAGCAGCTCTTTGCTGGGCTTGGAGGGCGGGTTCGGCGGCATGGGCCGTTCGCGGGCAGGGGCCGGAGAAGTTGATTTTTTTCCAGCAGAAGTGGAGAGCTTGCGGGAGGCCATGGCGGTCACAGTTGAAGAGGGGGCGAAAAGGGTTGCGATGGTATCATCCGCCCCGCTCAGCACGCGTGAAGAAGCGCAGTTTTTGCTGATAAATCAACCACTTAAAGCCTTAGGCTGACTTCGCAGTGACTGCGTTCGGCCAGGCCTCACCGCACACCCGCCGCCCATGCGCCTGAATTCGATCAAGCTCTCCGGCTTCAAGTCGTTCGCTGAACCCACCCACTTTCAACTGCCGGGCCAATTGGTGGGCGTGGTGGGCCCCAATGGCTGTGGCAAGTCCAACATCATGGATGCAGTACGCTGGGTGCTGGGTGAAAGCAAAGCCAGTGAGTTGCGTGGCGAGTCGATGCAAGACGTCATCTTCAACGGCTCCGGTCACCGCAAACCGGCCAGCCGCGCCAGTGTGGAGCTGGTGTTCAGCAACGAAGATGCACGCGCCGGTGGGCAGTGGAACCAGTTTGCCGAGATCGCTGTCAAGCGTGTGCTCACCCGCGACGGCACCAGCAGCTACTACATCAACAACCAGCCGGTACGCCGCCGCGATGTGCAGGATGTGTTTTTGGGGACGGGGCTCGGCCCACGCGCTTACGCCATCATTGGCCAGGGCACCATCAGCCGCATCATTGAAAGTAAACCCGAAGAGTTGCGTTTGTTTTTGGAAGAAGCTGCTGGCGTCTCGAAATACAAAGAGCGCCGTCGCGAGACTGAAAACCGCCTCAAGGACACACGCGAAAACCTCACCCGGGTGGACGACATCCTCCGCGAGTTGAACAACAACCTGGACAAGTTGGAGAAACAAGCCGAGGTTGCCGCCACCTACCGTGGTTTACAAGACCAGGGCACGCTCAAGCTGCACCAGTTGTGGTTCTTGAAACACCGCGACGCGGCCCAGGAACAAGAACGTGTAAAAAAAGCAGCACTCGAAGCGATCAATGCGTTAGAGGCGCGCACCGCCGAGCTGCGTCAAGGCGAAGCCGAATTGGAAACGGTGCGCCAGGCCCACTACGCAGCGGGCGATGAACTGCATAGCGCACAAGGATCATTGGCCGAGGCGGCGCTTGAAGTCAGCCGTTTGGAAGAGCGCATCCGTTATGTGGTGGAGGGACGCCAGCGTGTTGAGCAGCGCCTCCTGGAAATCAAAACCCAAAATGATCAATGGGGCGCGCGTCAGCAAGAAGCGCAAGATGAACTGGAGCGCATTGCCGAACAAATGCTCGCTGCAGATGAGCAAAACGAGTTGTTGGCCGCGCAAGCCGAAGAACAGAACAACACCTTGCCGCAGCTGGAAGACCAACTGCGTGCGGCGCAGAACAAGGCCAACGAGCAGCGCAACCAGGTCGTGGTGGTTCAGCAGCAAATACAGGTGCTGGCCAGCGAAAGCCGCAGCGTTGACGAGCAAGTCAAGCAGTTCAGTTCCCGGCGCGAGCGCCTGGCTGGAGAGCGCCAGCAAATTGCCAGCCCGGACATGGCGCGCCTGCAAGGGCTGCGAGATCAATTTGCCCTGGCCCAAGAGGCGCAAAGCGTCGCCGAAGCACGTTTGCACGAATTGGCTGAACAGCTGCCACAGTTGGACGAAGACAGGCGCCACAAGCAAGAACAGCTCAATCTGGAGTCAGGCAAGCAGTCTGAATTCACCGCCCGGCTTTCAGCGTTGAAAGCATTGCAAGAAAAAGTGCAAACCGAAGGCAAACTCAAGCCCTGGTTGGCCAAACATGGGCTCGATGGTCTGCAAGGTTTGTGGACCCAAATTCACATTGAAACCGGCTGGGAAACAGCGTTGGAGGCCGCGCTGCGCGAACGCATCAATGCGCTGGCGGTAGGCCGTGTTGACACCGTGCGCGCGTTTGCCAACGACGCACCACCGGCCAAGTTGGCGTTCTACACCTTGCCCGAAACCGGCATCGCCAACAGCCACCACACGCTTGCGCGCCTGTCCGATTTGCTGCGTTTGGATGCTGCACCCTCTGGTGGTGGCCTCAAAGCCCTGCTCAACGACTGGTTGGAGGGCGTCTACACCGCCTCCAATTTGGACGAGGCCTTGGCTGTGCGCACCAAGCTCACCCACGGCGAAGTCATCATGACCCGAGAGGGCCAGGCGGTGAGTCAGTTCGCGGTGAGTTTTTATGCACCTGATTCCGAACAAGCAGGCATGTTGGCGCGGGCGCAAGAGATTGAAAACCTGGAGCGGCAAGTCAGAGCACAAGCCCTGTTGGCCGACGAAGCCCGCAGCAGTTTGGTGAGGGCCGAGGCGGCCTACACTGAAGCCTCGGGTCGCATGGTGAGCGTTCGCAAAGACGCTGCCGACACCCAAACCCGCGCCCACCAGTTGCAGGTGGAGGTGCTTCAACTCTCGCAACAAGCCGAACAAAGCCAAACCCGTCGTGCCCAACTGGATGATGAGTTGACCGAGGTGGACGCGCAGTTGGAAGAGCTGCAAGAGCGCCGCGCCCAAGGTGAAGCCCGCTTTGAAGAGCTGGACATGCAACTGGCCACCACCCAAGAGCGCCACGCCGAGTTGGATGAAGCGGTCATTCAAGAAGAGCGCCGCATCAATCAAGCGCGCGAGCAGTTGCGCACCTTGGAGCGACAAGCGCAGGAGGCGCAGTTTGCATCGCGCAGCCTGTACGCACGGCAAAGTGAATTGCAGCGTTCTATGGAGACGGCTGCGCAGCAAGTGCAAAACAACGCGCAAGCAGTGGTGCAACTGCAAGAAGAACTGACGCGTTTGACCGATGCGTCTGCCCAGGCGGGTTTGGAGACTGCGCTGGCCTTGCGTTTGCAGCGTGAGGGCCTGTTGGGCGCTGCACGCAGCAATTACGACGACCTGAGCCAGCGTTTGCGCCGCCTCGATGAGCAACGCCTGTCCCATGAACAAAGCCTTCAGCCGCTGCGTGATGCAGTGACCAAACTGCAACTGGAAGAACAAGCCGCGCAATTGGGCGGTGCCCAGTTCATGGAGCAGCTCACCGCGGCCGAGGTGAATTTGGAGTTGCTTGCGCAGGGCATCCTGGAGCAAGGCGTGAAGCTGCACGGTCTGCAAACCGAGATCGACCGCATTCAGCGCGAGATCAACGCCTTGGGCGCGGTGAATTTGGCAGCGCTAGACGAACTCACTTCAGCGCGTGAGCGCAAAACCTTTCTTGACTCGCAGAACGCCGATCTGCAAGATGCGATCAACACACTTGAAGACGCCATTCGCAAGATTGACTTGGAAACACGCGACCTGCTCTCCAGCACCTTCAGCCAAGTCAACCACCACTTTGGCCGCATGTTCCCCAGCCTCTTCGGAGGCGGCGAGGCCAAACTCGTGATGACTGGCGATGAAATCTTGGATGCGGGTGTGCAGGTCATGGCCCAGCCGCCGGGCAAAAAGAACAGCACCATTCATTTGTTGTCGGGCGGCGAAAAAGCACTCACTGCGATTGCGTTGGTGTTTGCCATCTTCCAGCTCAATCCAGCGCCGTTTTGTTTGCTGGACGAGGTGGACGCACCGCTGGACGATGCCAACACCGACCGCTATGCCAAGCTGGTGCGTGAGATGTCGCGCAGCACCCAGTTCCTCTTCATCAGCCACAACAAAATTGCCATGGAAATGGCCGAGCAGTTGGTGGGCGTGACCATGCAAGAGCAGGGCGTTTCGCGCATCGTGGCCGTGGACATGGAAGCCGCCATGACCTTGGCGGAAGCAGTTTGACATGAGCCTGACCGTTTCACTGGCGATATTGGGTGGCATCGTTTTGGCTGCGGTGATCATTCATGGCGCCTGGCAAACCCGTAAAGCGGGCCCGAAACGGGCGGAGAAAAATGCAAACAGCGCCGATGGCCATGCTGTGAGCCATGCTCGGTTGGATCCAGGTTTCGACCGCGTCGAGCCCTCACTTGATCCGGCACACCCAGGTTTGGCCGTTCAACCCGAGTTGTCTTTGACTGACAGCCTCGGATCCGCAGCGGCGCAGACTGACCGGCTGGCCACCCACGCTTCTCCGATCTACAAACGCCCAGCCCTGCGCTTAGACGCCTTGATTGATGCTATTGCGCCCATCTCCCTGGACGCTCCCATTAGCGGAGAAATGCTCTTGTCGCATTTGCCGCCCAGCCGCCGAGCGGGCAGCAAGCCCATGTTGATCGAAGGCTTGAACGCCAACACCGGCGAGTGGGAATTTGCGCTGGCAGGCCAGCGTTACAGCGAGGTGCAAGCGGGTGTGCAACTGGCCAATCGCACCGGGGCGTTGAACAACATTGAGTTCTCCGAGTTCGCCCAAAAGGTTCAAACCTTCGCCGAGCTGCTGGGCGGCATGCCCGACATGCCCGACATGCTGGATGCCACCGGCCGGGCACGTGAACTCGACGCCTTTGCAAGCGCCCACGACGCACAACTTGCTGTGCATTTGCGGGCCCGTGCGGCGGCCTGGAGTGTCGGCTACATCCTGCAGCATGCGGGGCGGCATGGTTTTGTACCGGGTGCCTTGCCTGGGCGTTTGGTCTTGTCGGCGCAAGAAGAGGGCGCGCCGCCCATCCTGAGTTTGACCTTCGACGCCCAAGCTGCTTTGGCGGACGACCCCCAACAAGCCGCTGTTCGCGATGTCACCCTGACTTTTGACGTGCCCCAAACCTCGCAGGAAGCCCAACCTTTTGCTGCCTGGCAGGCCAGCGCTCAGGCACTGGCCTTGGGCATGGATGCCGCCATCGTCGATGACAACGGTCAAACGCTCAGCGGTGAAGGTTTTTCAGCCATCGGGCGTGAACTGGAGCAGCTGTACCAGGCTTTGGCACAGCGTGACATGGCGGCGGGGTCGGCCGTGGCGCGGCGCCTGTTCAGCTAGTGTCTCGATATTTCTGACCCGCGACACTAGGAGTCTGCGCGGCAGAAGGTCGTCGGCTGCAACGCGCGAGAAACCGATCCATTTTGGTATCACCTCCAGCGCCCAGGGGGC
>JBJOQO010000032.1:0-33160 GCA_046049865.1 Pseudomonadota bacterium
TTGAATCGTCATGCGATCAGCCTCAGAAATGTGCGAGTAGTTTGTTCCCATTGGAGTGACACCTTACAGGTTGTAGGGTGTCGCACTTCAAATTTGAGCTCGCCATGGGCCATGCTTTGGATCCCAATGGTGGATTCATCCCGCACCTTATTTGAAACCAGTTAGTGGTCAGTGCATCGACTTCATCTATGTGTCTCATGGTCACCATGACCATTTCCACCCGGGAACCCTCAACAAATTACCAAAAACGGCGAAGATACTTGTATCCAGCATGCTGGATATTTGCCAGCCACTGCGCGACCTTGGATTTGAGGTGATCGAGATCGAGCCAAACGAACAAATCACCCTACCTGGTAGTTCCGTCAAGGTACGCATCACACCCACCTACGGAGACGACACTCTAATGGTAATTGAGGACGGCAGCGAGGTGTGTTTGAACCTCAATGACGCGTTGCACTCTGCGCCCTCTCACGTGCAGGATGTTCATTGCCAGCGCCTCATCAAACAGTATCGGCGCATCGACTACATGTTCTGCGGCTATGGCGTAGCATCACATTTCCCGAACTGTTACCGGATTCCAGGAAAGGATCTGGAGTCCACTGCGGCCCAGCGCCAAGCCTACTTCAATCGTCAGTGGGTGAAGCTTGTCGACAAACTCAAACCGATCTATGCCTTCCCGTTCGCCGCAGATGTTGTGCTTCTCCAAGAAGAACTGCAGTGGGTCAATCAGGCAACCCATAACACCGAACGACCGACCGATGTGTTCCAGGCACGGTTTCCAACCAGCTCTGTCAAGGTGGTAGATATCGCACCTGGCTTTCAGATCGAAAACGGAAGAATCGTTGCTGACGTCGTCCGCACACCGCTTTCGCTTGAAACGTTGAAAGTCGAGATGGCTGAAGCCATGCAGCGCGCTAATCGCAGCGAAAGTCAAGGTGGTCAATGGATTCAACGCGTCCAAGATCGCATGAGCGCTCGGCTGAACGAACGTCGTGCGTACCTGGCCGGTTTCGTCGGTGACTATCGCCTGCAAATCGGCACTCACAACGGTGATGAGGCATGTTTGGTTCTGGTCAAACAGGGCAGCGAACTGCGTAGTCGGCCCTGCAAAATCTCGCCAACCCGCATGAATGCTGGTGATGTGGGGTAAATGCTGACGACGGAATCTCTCGGGAATCGTTATCTGAGAGTATTTTTTCTGGGGGATATGCATGGCCGATACCGCAGATTTCTTTCGTGCCCGGCTGGACGGGATGGTCGATCACAAACATCCGCTGGTGATTTTGAGCAAACGGCTGCCGTGGGCCGCAATTGAACAAGCCCTGGCACCCCACTTCGCACGCCAGCCACGCCCGAGGCTTTCCAAGCAAGTGACGGTGGACTTGTTGGGAGCGCATGAAGTCGAATTCGGCAACGGCATCAGCCCCGCTGGCCGCCCGCGCCTGTCGATTCGGTTGATGGCCAGCTTGCAGTACCTGAAGAACTCCTTCAATCTCAGCGACGAAGAACTCGTGCAACGCTGGAGCGAGAACGTGGTGTGGCAGTTTTTCAGTGGCATGGAGTACTACGAGCCACGCCTGCCCTGCGATCCAACCCAGATCGGCAGATTCCGCCGTGCCGTGGGCGAAGAAGGTCTGGAGCAGTTGCTCAAGGCCACCATCGAGATGGCGGTAGAGATCAAAGCCATCAAGCCCAACGAGTTGGAGCGTGTGATCGTGGACACCACGGTACAGGAGAAGGCTATCGCCCACCCGGTGGACAGTCGGTTGCTGGAGATTGCACGACACAAGGTCGTGAATGCCGCCAAACAAGCGGGAATCAGTTTGAAGCAAACGCATGCAGCTGAGGCCAAAGTGCTGCGTCGCAAGGCAGGCGGCTACGCGCACGCCAAGCAGTTCAAGCGGCTGAAGAAGGCCATCAAGCGCCAGCGCACGATCCTCGGGGTGGTGATGCGTGAAGTGCAGCGCAATCTCAATGTGTTGGTGGCCCCCGAGCAGGCGGCATGCAGTGCGCTCAAGACCTGGTTGGAACGCGCCGAACGAATCCGCACACAAAAGCGCAGCGACAAGAACAAGCTGTACGCACTGCACGCGCCCGAAGTGGAATGCATCGGCAAAGGCAAGGCCAGAAAGCCCTATGAGTTTGGAGTGAAGGTCAGCCTGGCCGTCACGCACCTGCGTGGTTTGATGGTGGGGGCCAGAAGTTTTCCCGGTAACCCGTTTGATGGGCACACCTTGGCCGAGCAACTGGAGCAAACCAACAACCTGATGCAAGACCTGGGGCGTGTGCCCAAGCAAGTGGTCGTGGACTTGGGGTTCCGGGGCGTGGAGGCGGACAACCCGAACGTGGAGATCATCCACCGTGGCAAGTACAAGTCACTCACCAAGGTTCAACGCAAGTGGCTCAAACGCCGCCAAGCCATCGAGCCGATGATCGGTCACACCAAGGCGGACCACGGCATGCAGCGCTGTTGGCTCAAAGGGGAGTCAGGTGATGCGCTGCACGCACTGAGTTGCGCGGCGGGGTACAACATTCGCTGGCTGTTGCGGGCTATCGCGGCCAAGTCTGCAAAAGACGCGAAGGCGTTTTTGTTGACCCTGCTCGGGCTGAGCTTATGGGGTCAACTCAGGCCAGCCATGGCACGGCTCGGCGCAAAAAACTTGCTCGGTTGGAAATTCACGCCATCGTCAGTGATGGCTTGCGGGGTGAAATGAATTTTGCAGGGCCGACTACAAAGCCTTGTTCAAACAACAAGCAATCCAAGAGGCCGGATGCTGGGCCCATGCCAGGAGAAAGTTCTTCGAGGCGCACAAACTCAACCAAAGCGAGATCGCCAAAGAGGCGCTCAATCGAATCCAACAGCTGTATGAATTGGAACGCCAGGGTGCGCAGCTTGATCAGCAGCAGCGACATCTGCTCAGGCAAACCCAAAACGCACCACTGCTCCAAGAGTTCAAGGCTTGGTTACTCACACAGCGACAGCAACTCATGAATGCCGACGTGACGGCCAAGGCGATGGACTACACGCTCAAGCGCTGGGCGGCATTGACCCGTCACCTCAGCGATGCACGGATTCCGATTGACAACAACGCAGTAGAAAACGCGATCCGGCCGCTGGCGCTGGGGCGCAAGAACTGGCTCTTTGTGGGCAGCCAGCAAGCTGGTGAGCGCGCGGCGGTGCTGATGACTTTGATTGAGTCGGCCAAATTCAATGGGCATGATGCGTGGGTGTATCTCAAAGACGTGCTCACCAAACTGCCCACTTGGCCCAACAGCCGACTGCACGAGCTGCTGCCGCACCGCTGGGTGCCGCCCGAAACTTCCAGCGCACCGAACACTGCACCGGTCAACATCTGATCGTTGACGCCGTCAAGGTGGGTTTGCGGAACGCATACACAAGAGTGGACCATCTACGTTCCACGGGGCCTTAGCCCGCATGTTCGAGAACATGGCCTCAAGCTGGCCGAGCTGAATGTGCTGTGAGGTTTGGGCCATTGCGATACTCGGGGTGATTGCTGCTTGCAACGTAGCTACCAGGAGAACTCGGAGTAGGTGCTTTGTATTCATGGTGGGACTCTAGCAAACCCGTCTGCTAGTTCACTTGAATCCTGCCATCGGTAGCTCCCCTTCAGTCGGAGATTTTCGGTCGATGTGGCACGGCGGTGCGCTCCCAATTTACGGAGCGACATCGCACTTTCCGCTACCATCTCACCCGTTGCCTCACGCAACAACGTCGCTCGGACGGTTCCGGGCGCTCACGTGAAAGTTCACAACATGTCCTCTTCAGGCCAGCGCCGTTTCGCGCGCATTGATCGTCTCCCCCCTTACGTCTTCAACATCACCGCCGAGTTGCGGGCCGCGGCGCGGCGTCGTGGTGAAGACATCATCGACATGAGCATGGGCAACCCCGATGGGGCCACGCCGGCGCACATCGTTGCCAAACTCACCGAGGCCGCGCATCGGCCCGACACCCACGGTTATTCGGCCAGCAAAGGCATACCGCGTTTGCGCCGTGCCATCTCGCACTGGTACCGTGACCGCTACCAGGTGGACATCGACCCTGACAAAGAAGCCATCGTGACGATAGGCTCTAAAGAAGGCCTGGCGCATCTGATGCTGGCTACCTTGGACCGGGGCGACACCGTGTTGGTACCTGACCCGAGTTACCCCATCCACATTTACGGCGCGGTGATTGCGGGGGCCGACATTCGGTCCGTACCCAACGTTCCGGGCGTGGACTTCTTTGCAGAGTTGGAGCGCACCATACGCGGCAGCTACCCCAAGCCGAAGATGATGGTGTTTGGTTTCCCCAGCAACCCCACGGCGCAATGTGTGGAGTTGGATTTTTTCGAGCGCGTGATTGCGCTGGCACGCAAGCACGATATTTTTGTGGTGCATGACCTGGCTTATGCCGACATCGTGTTCGACGGCTGGAAAGCCCCAAGCATCATGCAGGTGCCCGGTGCCAAAGACATTGCAGTGGAGTTTTTCACGCTGTCCAAGAGCTACAACATGGCGGGTTGGCGCGTGGGCTTCATGGTGGGCAACCCCGACCTCGTCGCAGCCTTGGCACGCATCAAGAGTTACCACGACTACGGCACCTTCACGCCGCTGCAAATCGCGGCCATTGCGGCGCTGGAGGGCGACCAACAATGTGTGAAAGAGATTTGCGCCACCTACCAAAAGCGGCGTGACGTGCTTTACAAAGGGTTGATCGAAGCCGGTTGGGAGGTGACCTTGCCTAAGGCCTCGATGTACATCTGGGCGCGCATTCCAGAGTTTTACCGCGCTGCTGGTTCGCTGGAGTTTGCCAAGCAATTGTTGGCACGCGCCAAGGTGTCGGTCTCGCCCGGCATTGGGTTTGGTGACCACGGCGACGACCATGTGCGTTTCGCTTTGATTGAAAACGAGAGCCGCATCCGGCAGGCGGTGCGGGGCATCAAGGCCATGTTCCGGGAGGATGGTTTGGCTCCGGTTTGAGGCCGCCCGTGCAGGCTTGGTAACAACAGCGGATGGTCATGGCAGGGAACGTGGTGCAGACAAGGGCACAATTGCAGCTTTTGTTTGCGTCACCTTGTGCCATGTCTTCTGCCATTTCTGCCCCTGTTTCCCCTACTGAAGTTGCTGTGTCTGCTGCGCCGGATACTGAGTCGCACTTGGAGTCCGCTGCGCCGTCCCCAGAGGGCGAGTCCGACGGGCCGGCCCCCTCAGAAGTGACGGGGGTTGAAGCGGGTTCTGCGCCCCGCAAGCCAGTGCCTGCGATGTCACCCGCCCAGTGCGGTGAGCGCCTCAAAGCACTTTTCCCCGCCTTGTTCGCGGGAGCCGCCAAGCCGCTGAAGTTGCGCATTCAGGTGGACATCCAAGAGCGTGCGCCGGGCGTGTTCAGCAAACAAGTGCTGTCTTCATTTTTTCGTCGCCACACGGGCAGCACGTCTTATTTGATTGCTGTGAGCAAAGCACCTCACCGTGTGGATCTGGATGGGCAGGCCGCAGGTGAAATCACCAGCGAGCACAAACAAGCCGCACTCGACGAGCTGGCACGTCGTCGTGCCAACAACGAAGCCAGGCGAGAGCAAGAAGAACAAGGGCGTCTCAAACGCGCCTCCTTGCTGCGAAACTTCCAGAAGACCACGCTCACCCGCGCCAACTTTTGCGCGCTGAACGGTTTGGCCGAAGAAGCGCTGGATGCCGTGTTGGCCCAGGCGGAACAAGAGGCCAAAGAGGCTGCCATGCGCCCGGCGCCACAGCACCGCGGGCCGCGTCCCCCCGAGCGTTCGATGCGAGCACGTCCTTCATCTCCCGGGCGAGGCTGCCCCCCTTCGCGCAAGGTTTGACTGCTGCGGCCACGCCCCTGGCTGGCTCAGGCCGACACCGCGATCTCTTGCCCCAAAGACCATACGAGGGTGTTGGCCAGGTCCTGGCGCGCAATGCGGGCCGGCGCGTCGCCTTGCGGTGCTGAGGTTGTGAATACGAAGGCCTGATCGACCAGTTCGATCAATGGCAGATGCGGCAAACGTTCCCGCAAATCTTCGAAAAATTCCTGGGCCTCGGGGTCGTCCACGGAAATTCCTGTCACCACCGCCGCGGGGTCGCCGTCTTTCAGGGCCAGGCGGGCTTGGTGGATGCTGCTCACGCAATCCGCGCGTGCGCCAACGGCCTCTATCAGTTGGCCAGCGTGCAAGCGTGTGAACTCGTCGTGGTCGATGACGAGGATGCGGGCGTGTGAGGGAATCTTGGCGCGCGGCAGGCCCTCTGTGCTGGCAAACGCCGTGGTCGCGCCAAACTGGCAAGTCATGCGCTGCATAAGTGGTCCCACGCTGCTCACAGACGGTTCGTGTTGAAGTACCCAGCCATGGGCGCGTGCGACCAAACGCAGCAATTGCCAATGCAATTCATGGGGCAAGGCCTCTTCGGCCGTGCTCGTCATGCGCAGCAGCGCTGGGCCTTCGGTTTGCAGGCTCTCGGTTGTCAAGGTGAAGTGACCAGATCCTGAACTGCCATGTTCAATCAACAAGTCGATGGCTTGCTGCAAAAGGGCGGGGTTGATTCGAACCGTGACGGACTGGCCTTTGACATGCATGACACTGCCCCGCCGGGCCAACTCGGTCAACCATAGCCCGTGAGCGTGGTGCAATGCTGCGAGCAAGTCCACCGGCTCAGCGTTGCGCCACGTGGGCACACCCAGGCCATGCACCAACTCCTGAAGTTCCAGTCCTAAAGCCTCCAGTTCACACAAGGTTTGCTTGGCGGGGGCAGACAAACTCGTCTCCCGTTGTAAGCGCACAGCGGATTGCGCGATCTGCGCACCCAAGCTGGTCAAGATGGTGCTGGGGACGCGCACCGAGCCGCCAGTGAGGGACTCGGTTTGGATTGGGCTGGGGTTGTTCATCTCACGGTCCCTTGGTTCTAAGTCAGTGCCCTGAAGGTCATGGGCAATTCATCTTAGAAGGGGACACAGACGCCGCTTTGATCCAGCGCAAGATGTGCGAGACCGGAGGGCGTTGACCGCTACAGAAAATGCGCCAGCATGCGCTCCAGAGCCATCGTGAAGGGGGCTTCCATGACGGGCAGGGTGAGCAGCAAACCAATCAACCCCAGTGAGACGGTGACCGGAAAACCAATGGCGTAAATGTTCATTTGTGGCGCGACGCGCGAGATGATGCCCAGTACCAGGTTGGCAAAGAGCAGCATGGCGATCATGGGCAATGCAATCCACAGCCCCAGCGAGAAAATCTCGCTGCCCCAGGTTTGCGGCTGGGTGGCGCGTAAAAATGCAAAAGGTTCTGCTGACACCGGGAAGGAGTGAAAACTCTGCACCACGGCTGCAATGAGCAGCAAATGTCCCCCCATCACCATGAAGAGCCAGCTCACCGTGACGCCAAAAAATCGACTCACCGCTGTGGTTTGCCCGCCGGTGGCCGGATCAAAAAAGCCCGCAAAGTTCAGGCCCATTTGCAGGCCCACAATTTCCCCGGCGAACTCCACGGCGGCGAAAATGATGCGTACCGCAAAGCCCAAAGAAAACCCAATCAACAGTTGCTGAACCACCAGTAAAAACGCGACGCTGCTGTCCAGCGCCACGACGGGCATGGGCGGCAGGCTCACTTGTGCGCAAAGCACGATGAGGGCGGACAGCGCGATACGCAGCCGCACAGGCACCGCACGTTGCGACAGCACAGGCAGGGCGCCGAAGAGGGCGAGCACACGAAGGAAGGGCCACAGGAGGGGGGTGACCCAGGCCAGTACATCGGCTTCGGTGAAGGTCAACATGGCGATGACCTTTCATCCTCTTGCTTTTTTGGGTTGCTTGCTGTGTGGGGGTTGTTTCTCGGTGCACCGCGCCGGGTGTTCGGCCCGGCGGCCGAGTAACTTCTTTTGCTGGTGCAAAAGAAGTCACCAAGAAAACACCTGAACACCAGCCTATTTGGGGAGCGATGGCTTGGTGCTGGAGTGCAGACGTGGGGTCTGGATTCGGCCAGTAGCCACAGGCGTTCAGGCCACGTTTTCGGCGCGCCTCTTCGAGACATCACATCACGCTTGGTGTGCCCTGCTGTGTTCGTCATTCCCGCCTTCGGGGGAATGACGGAAGCGAAAGTGGCGGTCTGACGCCGTTGGAAGAACAAGCCATTAACGCCGCCGTGAATGCTTGTTGCAACTAACCGAACACCCCGTTGTAACCGGGACAAGCGGTTGAGCCAACTCCGCTCAAATAGGCTGGTGTTAGGTGTTTCTTTGCTTACTTTCTTTGCACCAGCAAAGAAAGTGAGGCGCCATGCCGGGGCGCATTCCCGGCGCGGTACACCGAGCACAGACACACCCAAGCGAAGCAAACAAAGAGCGTACCAAGCTGCGCCCATCAGCGCCCCTACCCCACTACTGTGGGAATCGCCTGCAACGTCCGCTGCAAGTACTCCACCAAGGTGTTCAGCATCCACGGCCCCGCCAAGGCCAACACGGCCACTGCAGCAATGATTTTGGGCACGAAGGACAGGGTGGCTTCGTTGATTTGTGTGGCCGCTTGAAAAATGCTCACGACCAAACCGACGACCAACACCGTGAGCAAGACCGGCGCTGAAATCATCAGCAGCATGTAGAGGGCTTGTTGCCCGATGGTGAGGACGCCTTGTGCATTCATGTGGCAAAACTCGCAGCGAGTGAACCAATCAACAAATTCCAACCATCGGCCAGCACAAAGAGCATCAGCTTGAAGGGCAGGGCCACCAGCACCGGGCTGAGCATCATCATTCCGAGGCTCATCAATACGCTGGCGACGATCATGTCAATGATGAGAAAGGGAATGAAGATCAAAAAGCCAATCTGAAACGCGCTCTTGAGTTCGCTTGTCACAAAGGCGGGCACCAACACTTTGAATGGCACTTCTGCGGCAGGCACTTTGTTGTCCACCTTGGCCAGTTTGGAGAACAAGGCCAGGTCGGCTTGTCGGGTTTGTTTGAGCATGAACTCGCGCATGGGGACTTCACCGCGTTTGAGTGCGACATCAAACGAAATCTTGTTGGCGCTGTACGGCTCGTAAGCATCGGCGTACACCTTGTCCAGCGTGGGTCCCATCACAAAAAAAGTGAGGAAAAGGCTCAGGCCCACAATCACTTGATTGGGTGGCGCGGCTTGTGTGCCCAGCGCTTGGCGCAACAAGCTCAGCACGATCACGATGCGCGTGAAGCTGGTCATCATCAGCAACACGGCGGGCAAAAAACTTAATGCGGTGAAGAACAGCAGGGTCTGAATGGGCACCGAGTAGCTCGTGCCACCCGCGCCTTGAGCCACCATCAAGGGCAAGCTGGCGCCACCTGGGTTGGTTGTTGCACCGCCCGCTTGTGCCCACACCAAAAGCGGTGCGGTGAGCAACAAGCCCAACAAGCTTTTGGCGATGAATTTGGCGCTTGGCGTCATGCCCTGAGTCTCAGCGTTTGCCGCGTAGATTGCCCAGCAGCTCGGCAAACGAAGCCGCGGCGGTGGCTGGGGTGGAGGGCGCGATGGCGTTGTCTTGCGGATTCATGGTGTCCAAGGTGCTGATAGTTTGTGGCGTGATACCCAATACCAGCCAGCGGCGCTCTTCCCCTTGACCCACTTCCACCGTCACGATGCGTTGGCTGGGTGACAACGGCAACACGGCGACGGTGCGCATCAATTGATTGGTGGTGCCGCTGCCCATGGGCGTGCGTTTGAGCAACCACAGCGTGATGGGAATCAGGGCGACGATGGCCAAAAACCACAGCACCGAACTCATGCCGATGGGGCTTGCTGTTGCATTCATTGAAAGTAGTCCAGGTAGTCGCTCACGACGAGCGGCTCAATCGTCTCATGCGTTCTGAAGGGGTCACGATGTCGGTCAAGCGGATACCGAATTTCTCGTTCACCACCACCACCTCACCTTGTGCAATCAGGTAGCCGTTCACCAGCACGTCCATGGGTTCGCCCGCCATGGCTTCAAGCTCCACGACCGAGCCTTGAGCCAACTGCAAGATGTGTTTGATCGGGATGCGGGTTCGTCCGAGCTCCACCGTGAGTTGCACGGGGATGTCCAAGATCATGTTGATGTCGTTGCCCGCGACGGCAGGCACATCTTCACCAAAGTTGGTGAAGGCTGCGGGCGTGGCTGCATCTGCCCCGAGGGCGGCGATGGCGTTGTCTGTGGTGGTTTCAGGTTTTGCTTCCGACAGCGCAGCCGCCCACTCAGCGGCCATCGCGTCTTCTTCAGACTGGGGTGTGTTGTCGTCAGACATTAGCTTCTCCTAACCAACCGGTGTTTGAGGTAGTCAGTAATTCGTCTACCTTGAGGGCGTAGCGGCCGTTCGCCGTTCCGTAGTGGCACGCCAAGATCGGCACGCCTGCGATCTTGGCCACGATGTCGGGCTTCAAATCAAGTTCAATGAAGTCGCCGGGTTTGAATGCGAGCAGTTGTTCCACGGTGGCAGGTGCTTGTGCCAACTCGGCCACCAAGTCGACATTGGCGGATTGAATTTGCTCTTTCAGCAAATTCACCCAGCGCCGGTCTGGCTCGTTGCTGTCACCCTGAATGGTGGAATACAGCACATCACGAATCGGCTCCAGCGTGGAATACGGAATGCAAAAGTGAATCGTCCCTGAGGTTTCACCAATCTCCAGCGTGAAGGAGGTGGCCACCACAATCTCACTCGGGGTGGCGATGTTGGCAAATTGCGGCTGCATCTCCGAGCGCTGGTATTCCAGCTCCAAGGGGTAGATGCCATACCAGGCTTTTTTGTATTCGGCGGTCACCACTTCCACCAAACGCATGATGATGCGCTGCTCGGTGGGTGAAAAATCGCGGCCCTCAATGCGGGTGTGGAACTTGCCTGCGCCGCCAAAAAGTGCGTCGATCACCGCAAACACCAAGGTCGGGTCGCAAACGATGAGCCCTGCGCCGCGCAACGGGCGCACACTGACGATGTTGAAGTTGGTGGGCACCACGATCTCGCGCAGGAAGGCGCTGTACTTTTGCACCTTGATGCCACCAATGGAAATTTCCGGGCTTTTGCGAATGAAGTTGAAGAGGCCAATGCGAATGTTGCGAGCAAAACGTTCGTTGATGATCTCCATCGTGGGCATGCGCCCGCGAACAATGCGCTCTTGGCTGGAGATGTCATAGTCGCGTATGCCGCCGGTTTGAACCTCTTCCTGTTCAAGCTTTTGGCTCTCGCCGGTGATGCCTTGGAGAAGCGCATCAACTTCGTCTTGCGACAGAATTTGCTGGTTCATGCGAGGTCCTGCCTAGGCGTTGCGCGGTTGTCAAGCGGAGCGATCAAACAGGCCGAGTTCATGGCTTACTGGATGATGAAGTTGGCAAAGTGAACTTGTTGAATCGGATTGACAACCGGTTCTGCAGCGGGTTTGGCTTTTTTGCCTTTTTTCTCACCTTCTTCTTTGTGATCTTCTGTTGCTTTGGGTTTTTCATGGGTGGTGTCTTCGACATGAATGCCCATGGGCCGAGCGGCTTCGCGCATGATCTCTTCCGCCAGTGCTTGTTTGCCGGAGCGTTCCAACAATTCATGCGATGTTTTGTGCGCCAAGACCATCAAAATGCTGTTGCGAATGGCCGGCATGAAGGCTTTCATTTTTTCGGCGAACTTCGCATCCTCCACTTGCAATGTCACTGCAATTTGTGCGTAACGGTCGGAATCTTTGTCTGCGAGGTTGACGGTGAAGGGTTCCAGCGGAACGAAGACAGGGGGTACGTTGAGATCAACTTTGGGGTGAGCTTCTGCCTCTGCGTGGTCTGCGCCCTCAGCCTCCGCAGCTTCTGCCGCTGCGGCTGCTTTTTTCTTGAAGTAAAAGGCCGCACCGCCGCCTCCTGCCGCCAGCACCAACACCACAGCCGCAATGATGATGATGAGTTTCTTTTTGCCCTTTTTGACAGGCGCGGCTTCTTCGGTGTGCGCCGCGTCTGGCGCTGCGGGTGGAGCTGCGGCGGCTTTGGTGGCCATGTTCAATCCTTCAAGCGGTTGCGTTGGCGGGCATCGGGTGAGGGTTGACTTCGCCCCACTGTGCGCCCGTACCTTGTCTCATGCGTCCCATTGTGGAAGCGCGAACCGCAGGCGGATGCCTTGAATAAAGGGGGGTTTCCAGGTCAGACCTGGGGGCTGCTTTTTTCAGCTCAAACGACTGGTTTTCCGGTTTCAGGCGTACAAGTCCACGCCGCCCAAGGCCACGCGCCGTGTGCTGACGCTCGGACGTTGAACCGCATCGACGGCGTTGTCGTCGCCACGGCGGGTGCCGCTCTTGTTTGAGCGGCCGGTTTCGGCCTGTTCACCTCGGCCTCCCGCATGCTGAGAAACGCCGCCGCCGCTGAGGGTCAAACCGGCATCCCGCAGGGCACTGGCCAATTCGGGCAAGCCCGCTTCGATGATGTGGCGGGTTTGTGCGGAATCGGCGCCGAAGTCCACTCGGGCTTGCGTCCCATCCAAGGTGATTTGTACAGAGATGGGGCCCATCTCAGCGGGGTTCAAGTGCAACTCTGCGCTTTGCACACCGTCCTTGGCCAAGAGGCTGATTTGGCTGCCCAGTAACTCACGGAACTCGGGCGACTGAACCGGCGCAGGCAGGTTCACGCTGACCGCTGTGCTGTCAGCCAAACTGCTGTTGCCAGCGTTCAGCGCGAAGGGTTGCGGGTTGGTGCTGACCTCAACCGCGCTGGTCGCGGCTTTTTGCAGCGCACCCGGCATGGTGCTGGTGAGGTCGGCCGCGGCGCTTGCCGTGGCCTGGGGCCACCCTTCCAAGCTGATTGCACCGGCCTTGAGGCCGCCGCTCGCACCGAGGCCGCTTGAGTTGATTGGGTTGTCAGTGTTTGTTTGTTCTTGCGTCGCCTGGTCACGGGCTGCGGGGGCCAGCAGGCCGCTTGCGAGCGGCACTTTTCCGGTCAAGCCGGAACGTGCGCTGGGTGTTTTGTCGCCCATGGAGTCGGGTGTTCCGGCGGCAGGGGTGTCGGCTGCGGTTTTGATGGTGTGCCAAGTTGACAAGACAGCTGTATTCGCAGATGGCTCGGTACCGTCTTCTGTATTCGAAGCGGTGACGTCCTGGGCATCCGCCTGCGCGGCACCGCCAGTGGGTATCAGCGCCGATTGGGCCGCCTGGTCACCGATCCATTGCAACAAGCTCAGTGGGTTGAATTCGGCCTCGACGGGGTCTTTGTTGTCCATGTCCGCGTCATTGGCCGATGCGGTTTCATCCTGTGCCGCAGTCTCTTGCATTGAGTGCGCACCGACCCGATTGGGGCCTTGCGCAACATCTTTGTTCGGTGACACCGTGGCGGGCCGGTTGTTGAGCGATCGGGCCTCGCGCTGCGCGTTTAGGCGGTTGCGCTCAAGCTGCCGCTCTGTGGCGCGCTCGGTCGAAGGCGCTCTGTTTGAATCTTGTGGTTTGTCGGCTGGCTGGGTGTTCTTCGCGCTTGACCGGTCTTCGTTCGTGTGAGCCAGGTTATGTTTGACTGAATTGGGTTGTTGACCCTCGTGATGCGACTCCAACATCGCCGCAAAAGGTGTCGCCGTGGGTGCCGATGGGGCGGGGTTGCCCGCAGTGGGAGAAACGAGCACAGCGGCCTGCGGCAAAGAAGGCGACACGGGTTTGGCGAGTTGCATCACAGTGGACCTCAAACGTTTGTGGGACGGGGCGGTTGTCTCAACATCAAGACGTTGCAGCCGCTCCTTGGCCGTGGTTTTTCCCCCAGCTCACACGGCTGGCAAATTCGTCGGTTGTTTTTTGCTCGCGTCTGTCGGTGCTGAGCTGAATTTCGTGGACGCGCCGTTCAATCAGTTTGCGCACCGACGCGACGCGAATTTCTTGTTCCATCCAAAGTGCACGCCCTTTTTCAGCTTGGCTTTGAGCCTGGTGTACCGCGTTGCGCTGGAAATCCACGGCCTGCGTCAGCCGTTCGTTGAAATTTTGGTAGCAATTTACTAAGGGCATCGCCCCTTCTTTGGTGAACTGGGTGGTCCAGCGCTGTTCATAGTCACGGCGGTAGTTCACCAATTGATCGGCTTGTGCCTGAGCAGCTTGGAACGCGGCTTCCAGACGTTGGTGTTGCTGCAGCGCTTCGTCACGCTCTTTTTCTGTTTGGGCCAGCAAGGCCATCAAGGGGGCGAGGGGGTTGTTCATAGCCGTCTTTCAATCGGGCTGTTCACAGAGACATCACTGCACGCAGCCGTTTCACGCTCTGCTCCAGGCCGGCTGGCTGGTGCATGTCTTGTTGCAGCAACTGGTTCATGGGGTCGTGCAAACGCACAGCAGCGTCCAGGTCTGCGTCGTGGCCCGGTGAATAAGCACCGAGCTGAATCAAGTCACGCGCTTTTTGATGTTTGGCGTGCATCTGCCTGAAGCGGCGTGCGGCATCAATGTGCTGCGCATCGGCCACATTCGTCATGACCCGTGAGATAGAACGTTCCACGTCAATCGCCGGGTAGTGGCCGCTTTCGGCCAGCTCGCGTGACAGCACGATGTGGCCGTCCAAAATGCCGCGCGCCGCATCGGCAATCGGGTCTTGTTGATCGTCGCCCTCAGACAGCACGGTGTAAAAAGCGGTGATGGAGCCGCCACCGCTCATGCCATTGCCACTGCGCTCGACAAGCTGGGGCAGTTTGGCAAAACAACTGGGCGGATAACCTTTGGTGGCTGGGGGCTCACCAATGGCCAATGCAATTTCGCGTTGGGCCATGGCGTAGCGTGTGAGCGAGTCCATCAGGAGCAGCACATGGGCGCCACGGTCACGGAAATGTTCAGCAATGGCCGTGGCGTAGTTGGCGCCTTGCATCCGGGTTAGTGGTGGTGCGTCAGCCGGTGCAGCGACCACCACGGCGCGGCGCAAACCCTCTTCGCCCAGGATGTCTTCAATGAATTCCTTGACCTCACGGCCACGCTCACCAATCAAGCCCACCACAATCACATCTGCTTCGGTGTAGCGGGCCATCATGCCGAGCAACACCGACTTACCCACACCCGTACCGGCAAACAAACCAATGCGCTGACCTCGGCCCACGGTGAGTAAGGAGTTGATGGCACGAACCCCGGTGTCCAAGGGGCGGCGAACCGGGTCGCGGTCCATGGCATTGATGGGGCGGCGGATGAGTGGCTCGTTGTGGACGAAATCAAGCGGGCCTTTGCGGTCCATGGGCTGACCGTGAGAGTCCACCACACGACCCAGCAAGCCGTCGCCCACAGGCAGGTGCAAGGTGCGGTCCTCACCGCGACGCCAAGGGTGTTGAACTGCGCCGAGCTTCATGGGCACGACGGGTGTGGGGCGTGGAATCACCCTCGCGCCGCTGGCCAGCCCGTGTACTTCGCCGGTGGGCATCAAGTAGGCGCGATCGCCCGAGAAACCCACCACCTCCGCCAACACGGGTGGTTGGTCTGATGACTGGCGACCCGTTTTATGAATTTCGCAGACCGAACCGACCGGAACCCGAATGCCCGCCGCTTCCAGCACCAGGCCGGCCACACGCACCAGGAGGCCGTGCGACTCCAATGACACGGGTTCTGCCGAGAAGGCTTGCATGTCGGCCAAATAACGCTGCCACTTGTCAGTGGTTTGTAGTGCCTGGGTTTCGAGTGGGGAGGAGATCATGTGCGGTCCTCTTCGGCCTCTTCGGTTTGTTCCGCTGGTGCTGCGGCGGCCAGCGGAGCGTGGACTTCCTCAGCGTCTTCCCATGGTTGATCGCAGCCCACTGCTGCGGCTGCACGCCGCCAGCGTGCTTGCATGCTCGCGTCCATGACGCCAATGTCAGATTCCACCAAACAGCCGCCAGGCGCTACCGTGGCATCGCTGACCACTCGGCCACCCCGCGCAGCCAGCACCTCGGCGGCACCTTGGGTGACGAAGTCGATGTCATTCGGATGCACACGCACCGTGATGTGTTTGGCGCTGAGCAGCAGGGCTTCAAGCGCTTCATTGGCCACGGCTGCCACCAGCTCGGGTTTGGTACTCAGTTCGGCACGCACCATTTGTTTGGCCAACTGGGTGGCGGTCACGGCCAAGGCACGTGCCATGTCTTGCTGCAAGTCGTCCATTTGTCCAGACAACGATTGAATGATGGCGCTGAACTGCACATTCAACTGGTTGGCATAACTTTGTTTGAACGCGTCCAGTGCGGCCATGCCATCGCGATAACCGTCTTGGTAGCCTTGCTGGCGAGTGGCTTGCAGCTTGGCGGACAGCATCTCGGCCGGCGTGGCTTTCGGTGCCTCGGGTTCTGGTGGCCGGTGCATGCCAGCAGCCTCATGCGCTGGCACGCCAGACAGCGCGTCGGGGTTCCACGCCGCAAAGGTATTGAGTTCTTCGCGCGGAATGAACCGGCCATACACCGAGGGCTTGGCGCTCGCAGGGGGCGGCACGTTGAGGATGGAGGGCTTTTTAGAGGAAGTCATCGTCAGCACCGCCGCTCAACACAATTTGTCCTTCGTCGGCCAGACGCCGAACGATCTTGAGCATTTCTTTCTGCTCGGCTTCCACTTCGGATACACGTACCGGTCCACGCGACTCCAAGTCCTCGCGCAAAGTTTCTGCAGCGCGGGTGGACATGTTGCGGAAGATGCGCTCGCGCATCTCGGGTGTAGCGCCTTTGAGCGCAATGACCAAGGACTCGCTTTGCACCTCTTTGAGCAAGGCCTGGATGCCACGGTCGTCGATTTTTTCCAGATCGTCGAAGGTGAACATGTTGTCCATGATCTTCTGCGCGAGTTCGTTGTCGGCTTCGCGGATGTAGTCCAGCACGGCAGTTTCCACACTGGTGCCCATCATGTTGATGACCTCGGCCGCCGCTTTCACGCCACCGAGGGAGGCCTTGCGCATCTTGTCGCCACCGGCCAGCACCTTGCTCATGACCTCGTTCAAGTCCTTCAAGGCCGAGGGTTGAATGCCGTCCAGGGTTGCAATGCGAATCAGCACCTCGTTGCGCTGCCGCTCGGTGAAACACTTGAGCACACCCGCCACTTGTTCGTAGTCCAGGTGCACCAAGATGGCGGCAACGATCTGCGGGTGTTCATTGCGTAAGAGTTCGGCCACCGACACCGCGTCCATCCACTTCAGGCTTTCAATGCCGGAGATGTCGCTGCCTTGCAAGATTCGGTCGATCAGTAAATTGGCTTTGTCGTCGCCCAGGGCTTTGCGCAGGACGCTCTTGACGTACTCGTCGGTGTCGGTCACCAACATGCTTTGGTCGGCGGCCACGGATGTAAATTTGTTGAGCACCGCATCAAACCGCTCGCGCGGAATGCTCTTCATCTTGGCGATGGTTTCTCCCAGCGCCTGTACCTCTTTGGGGGCCAGGTGCTTGAAGACCTCGGACGCTTCTTCTTCGCCCAAGGACATCAAAAATATGGCGGCGTCTTCTACGCCCTTGGTGTCGGTGATGGCCATGTGTGTTGCTGCAGGAAGAATTTCTGGTTACGCGGCTTCGCCGCTGACCCACTCGCGCACAATGCCTGCGACAGCGGCGGGGTTGTCTTTGGCAAGCAAACGCGCTTGCTCCAGTTGCGGGTTTGTTTTGGGCGGCTCGATCAGTTGCAGCTCGGGTTCTGGCAGCGCTTCCTCGTCCGCCACCACGGCGTTCACGTTGTTTCCAGCGGGTGCGGGCGCAGGTGCCAAAGCCGCTTTGAGGGCAGGGCGCACCATTCCAAAAAACACCACCAGACCGACCAGCGCCAATCCCAGTGGTACGGCAACGGCGCGCAAGATGTCAATCACCTCGGGTTGTTTCCACAAGGGAACATCCACTTGGGTGTTCGGTTCGACCTTGAAGGGCGCGTTGATGACCTTGACCGAATCACCCCGGTCGGCCTTAAAGCCTACGCTTTCTTTGACCAAAGACTCCAATTTTTCAAGCTCGTCCTTGGTCAAGGGTGTGACCGTTGTTTTGCCCTTGGCGTCGGTATTGCTTTTGTGGTTGACCACCACGGCGGCATTCAAACGTTTGACGGTGCCGGTGGCGTTGCGGGTCACACGCACGGTTTTGTCTACTTCATAGTTGGTCACCGCATCGCGCCGTGTGGTGCTGCCGCCCCCGCCCGTTTGGGCTGTTTGCAAAGCTCCTGCTGCACCTGTGATGGGCGCGGTGGCGGGTTGTTGTGGCTGGTTGCTGGCGGCACCCGGAATGCCTGTGGCACCGGCCGGTGTGGTGCCGCCTTGTTCATTGGTTTGTTGGCTGCGAATGGCCACCTGGGCCTGATCGCCTTGATTGGGTTTGAACTCTTCTGACGTCGCTTCTGACTGCGAGAAGTCCACCTCGGCGGTCACCGTGGCGCGCAGGTTCTCGCGGCCCACCACCGGTTCCAAGAGCTCCATGATGCGTTTGCTGTAGCCGGTCTCAATTTGGTTTACATACTGCAGTTGTTGCGCGTCCAGCCCCACGCTGCCAGGACCGTCTGCGGCGCCGGACAAAAGCGCGCCGGTTTGATCGAGCACACTCACGGCCTTGGGCGTCATCTCCGGTACGCTCGACGCCACCAGGTGCACGATGCCTGCGATTTGTGCGCGGTCCAGTGTGCGGCCAGGGTGCAGTGACAACATCACCGAGGCACTGGGTTTTTGCTGCTCGCGGAAAAAGCCGTTCTGGTTGGGCAGGGCCAAATGAACCCGCGAGTTTTGTACCGCCGCCATGGCATTGATGGAGCGGGTCAATTCACCCTCCAGGCCGCGCTGAAAAGTCAAACGTTCTTGAAACTGGGTTTGACCAAAGCGTGCGCCGTCCATCAACTCGTAACCCACCACCGAACCCTTGGGCAGACCGGCCGTCGCCAACTTCAAACGTGCATCGTGCACTTTGCCTGCGGGCACCAAGATGGCAGAGCCGCCATCGGCATGGCGGTAGGGAATGTTCATCTGCGACAGCTGGGCAATGATGGCCCCGCCGTCTTTGTCGGACAGATTGGCGTACAGCACCTTGTAGTCGCCTTGGCTGCTCCACATCGTCATGGCCAACACCACGGCCACCAATGCGGCGATCCCCAGTCCCATCGAAAATTTGGCTTTGGCAGGCAGGGCGGCCAGTCGGCCCCCAAAACCAGCATCTGCTGCTGGGTTGTCTTTCAGTACGACGGCATTGCTCATGGTCGGCTTGTCCAAATTTTTCAGGTCTTATTCCATCCCCGTCGGGCTGCAGCGCCGCCGACTTGGCGCGGCGCTTCCCGAAGTGATCCCATTATTTGGAAACTAAAGGGAAATGAATGCCGAAACAGCCCGCAATTCGTCCTTCAGTTCGTGCCATTGGATGCAGCCTCAGTTCTTAAGATGTCGTTACTGCCAAAGCCCATCTCAGGTGGTGGCAGAGCGTGACTTTTGACCGGTGTTGTTGCCGATCAAGCAGCGTTAGGAGAGAACCATGAACGTCAACCTCAAACCGTTCGACTTCGCCCAGGCCGTGGCCCGTGCGGGGCTGCAAACCAATGGGCAACCCCTGCCCAAAACCAAAGAGGTTGAAGGCGCGGGTTTTTCGCAGGCGCTGAGCCAGGCGCTGTCATCGGTGAGCCAGTCCCAAACCCAGGCCAGTCAAATGCAGCGCGATCTGCAAATGGGCAAACCGACGGCCAGCATTGAAGAAACCATGGTCACCATGCAAAAGGCGCAAATTGGGTTTCAAGCGACTTTGCAGGTGCGCAACAAGCTGGTGCAGGCTTATAGCGACATCATGAATATGCAGGTGTGACCGGGGGGGCTGAGGGGCGCAGCTTGGCACGCCTCTTTGTTTTCGCTCCGTGTGGGATTTTCTCGGTTTGGTATACCGCGCCGGGAATTCGCCCCGGCGGGCGACCTACTTTCTTGCTGGTGCAAGAAAGTAGGCAAAGAAGCACCTGAACACCAGCCTATTTGAGCGGAGTTGGCCCAACCACTTGGCTCGGTTACAACGGGTTGTTCGGTCAGTGGCAACAAGCATTCACGGCGACGTTAAAGACTTGTTCTTCCGGCACACATTTCCATCCACCGTCATTCCCGCGAAGGTGGGAATGACGAAGAGAAGTACCCAACTGCCGCGTGAGGTGATGTCGCGATGAGACCAACCGAAAACGTGGCCCGAACGCCAGTGGCCACTGGCCGAATCCAGACCCCACGTCTGCACTCCAGTGTCAAGCCACCACTCCCCAAATAGGCTGGTGTTCAGGTGTTTTCTTGGTGACTTCTTTTGCACCAGCAAAAGAAGTTACTCGGCCGCCGGGCCGAGACCCGGCGCGGTGCTTGGAGTACCGATCCAATAGCAGCCAGCAGCCAGCAGCCAGCAGCCGGCCTCACTCGTCCGCGTTGATCAACCCCATGTCGGTGCTGCTCATCAAGCGCTCAATGTCCATGAGGATGAGCATGCGGCCTTGGATGCTGCCGATGCCGGTGATGAAACTCGTGTCCACCGTGGTGTTCATCTCGGGAGCGGGTTTGACCGTGTCTTTGCCCAGCTCGATCACATCAGACACCGAGTCCACCACGGCTCCCACCACGCGGCCCTTGACGTTCAGCACGATGACGACGGTGAAACTGTTGTACTCGGCGGTTTCGCAAGCCAGCTTCAGGCGCAGGTCAACAATCGGAACAATCACGCCGCGCAAATTCACCACACCTTTGACAAAAGCCGGTGCATTGGCGATGCGGGTGGGGTTCTCGTAAGAGCGAATTTCTTGCACTTTCAAGATGTCAATGCCGTACTCCTCGGCGCCGAGTCGGAAAGTGAGGAACTCACCACCCATCGAGGCCGCACGGGCCGCTTCATGTTTGGCGATTTGTTTGGCGTCGTTGATCATGTCCATGCGGTGGCCTCTTGAGGGTTGGTGTGGGCAAGCGCAAAAGTCATGCCCTCAGTGTGTTATCGGCGTTTGAGCGAGGAACTTGAGGGTATGGTTTCTGTTTTTTTCAGAACCTATTCGTGAAAAGCCAGCCTCGGTGCTGTGCTTCGGGCACCAGGGGCCCGCAAAAACACCTTCGTAGCCCTTGGCGATGACAAACCGGGGAGTGGGTGCGATTCAAAGTGATGCGTTTGTATTCATGCACCCTCACCCCAACCCTCTCCCAGAGGGAGAGGGGGTTTTGGCTCCCTCTCCCTCTGGGAGAGGGTTGGGGTGAGGGGGGTGAATCGTCACATCAGTTTGAATCGCACCCCCGGGGAGTCGACGTTTTCTCGACGCTGATGAAAACATCAACAGCCGAGCTTGAATGTGCTTACCACCTCGGACAATCGTGTCGCCTGGTCGTTCAAACTCTCTGCGGCTGAGGTGCTTTGTTGAGCCAAACCCGCGTTTTGTTGGGTTATTTGATCAAGCTCACCGACGGTGACGTTGACCTGGTCGATACCGCGGCTCTGGTCCTCAGCGGCAATGGATATCTCGCCAATGATTTTGGATACTCGCTCCACTGAATCAACGATATCGCTCATGGTCTTGCCCGCGGCCGACACCAGCTCAGCGCCTGCGGCTACACGCTCGACGCTGGCACCGATGAGGGATTTGATCTCCTTGGCTGCTTCGGCCGAACGGCTGGCCAGAACACGCACTTCACCTGCGACAACCGCAAAACCACGGCCTTGTTCGCCAGCGCGTGCGGCCTCTACCGCCGCGTTGAGTGCCAAGATGTTCGTTTGAAAAGCAATGCCGTCGATCACGGTGATGATGTCTGCAATTTTCTTGGAACTGTTGTTGATCTCGTCCATGGTGGTCACCACTTGAGAAACTACTGAACCACCTCGGGCGGCGACTTGTGCTGCAGACGTCGCCAGTTCGTTGGCTTGCTTGGCAGACGCGGCGGACTGTTGCACGGTGCTGGTCAATGCCGACATGGACGAGGCGGTGCGCTGCAAATTCGCAGTTGAGTCGTTCGTGCGCTTGCTCAGATCCTGATTGTCAGTGACCATGTCTGCGCTGGCACCCTTGATGGACTCAGCGGACAAGCGCACCATGCCGACGACATTGCTCAGCGAGTGTTGCATGGCGCCGAGCGTGCGCAACAGCCGGGCTGTTTCATCTTTGCCGTTGGCATCAACCGGTTCGCTCAGGTCGCCCGTTGCAATGCGCTGAGCAACAAGAACGGCCCTCTCCAGTGACGCACAAACAGATCGCAAGGTGAGCCACATCAGAGGAACCAATATGCACAGCGTGAGGGCTGCAAAAACAAGCCGAAATTGGGATCCTTGGGTGGCTTCTTGTGCTACCTTTTCCTTCAGTTCGTTCAACCAGGTTTGTTGAACTTTGAGTAACTTGTTTGTATTTTCGTTGAGATACTCAATCGTTTCGTCGGCTTGTCGCGCACGTGACAAGGCTGTGACGCTGTCGATCGTGCCTTTCTTGAGTTCACCAAAAACAGGGGCAATGTACTCGGCGTATGAGGACAGCAACACTGCCTGATTTCGCATGATTTCCTCAATCTCCTCGTTACCCGCCGCAGCGCTTGTGATTTTTTCAACAAGGGTCTTGATGTTGCCGAGCTCTTTGTGCCAAAGCTCGCTCAAGCGTTGGCTTTCCGCTGCATCCTGATTGCCCTGCGCGATGGCGCTACTTTCCCAGCGTCGAATTTGACTCATCGCCTCACGCAGATCGGCGATATTCGATGCCACCGCAGTGGTACTTTCGAAAACTGCTGCGGTTTTTTGATTCGTGCTTTGGCTTGAGATGTAGCTCCACAAGCCCAGCACAACCAACGACATCGATACCATGATCACTAAAAAGTAAAAACGGCCTCGTACGCTTAAGGTTTCCAAAATAGTCATGGCTCTATCCTTTTAAGGTGTTTTCGACAACCAGGCATTCACCATGATGAAGCGTTCCTGGCTGGTGTGTGCTCTACGAGCAAGAGCAAGATTTTTTTGCCGGGCCCATCAAACCAATTTGAATGTGTCAACCACTTGGGCCAGTCGGGACGCCTGGTCTTTCATGCTCTGTGCTGCGGCAGCACTTTGTTCCACCAGGGCGGCGTTTTGTTGGGTCATTTGATCGAGCTGCGTCACCGAGCCGTTGATCTGGACGATGTCTTCGCTTTGTTCCATGGCAGCGGTACTGATCTGGCCAATGATGTCGGAGACACGCTGTACGGAGCCCACGATCTCTTTCATGGTTTCTCCCGCCTGGGCCACCTGGCGCGAGCCGCCCTCGACTTTTTCCACTGATGCACCGATCAACGACTTGATTTCTTTGGCGGCTTCTGCAGAGCGGCCAGCCAAGCTGCGCACCTCACTGGCCACCACAGCGAAGCCGCGGCCTTGCTCGCCCGCACGGGCAGCTTCTACCGCTGCATTCAGCGCGAGGATGTTGGTTTGGAAGGCAATGCCGTCAATCACACCGATGATGTCAGCAATCTTTTTGCTCGATGCATTGATCTCGTCCATGGTGGTCACCACCTGCGCCACGGCGTCGCCGCCGCGCTGAGCCACTTCTGCCGCTGAGGAGGCCAGTTGGTTGGCTTGTCGCGCAGAGTCGGCGCTTTGGCGCACCGTGCCCGTCAGTTGGGTCAAGGATGACGAGGTCTGCTGCAAGTTGGAAGCGGTTTGTTCGGTGCGGCCATTCAAGTCTTGGTTGCCCGCGGCCACCTCGCTGCTGGCGACTTGGATGTTCGCCGACGTTTGTCGCACTTCGCCCACCAGCTTGCTCAGCGAATCTTGCATGGCTTGCAGGGCGTGCAGCAAATGGCTGGCTTCGTCTTTGCCCTGTGTTCGAATGGTTTGTGTGAGGTCGCCTTGCGCAATGCGCTGCGCCACTCCCAGCGCTTGCTGAATGGGTTGCACGATGGAGCTGGAGTTGAGCAAGGTCAGCGGCACCACGACAAGCAGGGCCACTAAGAGCACCGCACCGGCCAGCCACTGTGTTCGGAGCGTTTGGGTGTCGATGTAAGCCAGGTTGGCATTGGCTTGTACGATGGCTGCTTTCTGAAAGTTGAAGATATTGCCTTGCGCGTTCTGTATGTCGGCCTTGGCGACATCGACGGCTGCGATGGCCGCGCCCAAGGATTCAAATTTCCCATCTTCAATATCTTTGATGAGGCTCTCCATTTTTTTTTGGTAGCTGATGGCCTGCTGATCCAGCTCTGCCAAGAAGGCCTGTATTTCAGGCGAGGCGTTCGTGCTGGCGCTTTGCGCTCCGGTTTGTAAGGCTTTGACCGCCTTGAGCCACTGCGATCTGTACCCTGCGACGCGGCCGACATCTTCACGGCTGAGCAGGATGTCTTTTTCCAACCGTCTCACGTCACCAACGGTGCTGTGAAGGGATGCCAAGTGGTCGCCAACCGTTATGGCTTGTTCTACCTCTTGCTTGCCTAGTTTTTGAATGTGCAGCATGCCCAACAAACCTGTACTGCCTACCAGCACCAGCAGGGCCACCACCATGACGATGGCACCCATCATGCGAAACTGAATCGTGAAGCTGCGGATCAAAGATTTGATGGCGTGCATGGGGGTCTTTCTTTCTTGAAATAAACACGGGGCTGAACTCAGCCCCGGCTCAAATGGCGTCTCGCTGGCTCAGATGTCAAGGTCGTTGATCAAACCCATGTCGGCGCTGCTCATCAGCGCTTCAATGTCCATCAGGATCAGCATGCGACCTTGCACACTGCCGATGCCGGTGATGAAACTCGTGTCCACGGTGGTGTTCATCTCGGGTGCAGGTTTGACGGTGTCTTTGCCCAACTCAATCACGTCAGACACGGAGTCCACCACAGCACCGACCACCCGGCCCTTGACGTTGAGCACGATGACGACGGTGAAGCTGTTGTATTCGGCGGTTTCGCAAGCCAGCTTCAAGCGCAAGTCGACGATGGGAACAATCACGCCGCGTAAATTCACCACACCCTTGACAAACTCGGGTGCGTTGGCGATGCGGGTCGGGTTTTCGTAAGAACGAATCTCCTGGACCTTCAGGATGTCGATGCCGTACTCCTCGGCACCCAGGCGGAAGGTCAAGAACTCGCCGCCCATCGTGGCTGCGCGTGCGGCCTCATGCTTGGCAATTTGTTTGGCGTCGCTGATCATGTCCATGATGGTCCTCTCAGGTGGCGCGGTTCAACGCGCCGTCAGTGGTTAACGTGGTGTGGTGTGCGAGGGAATGTCAGAAAGTTTCCCAGTCGTCCGAGGCGCCAGATGACGCAGGGGCGGGTGCGGCGGCTGCGGGTGCCGGAGCTGGACTGGGTTTGGCTGCAGGTGCTTTCGGAGCAGCTGCGGCCACGGGTTTTGGCGCTGCTGCCTTGGCTGGCGTTGCAGGTTTGTAGCTGCTGGGCGCTGCGGCGCTGTTGCCCATGCCATTGCCGAGTTTGAACGTGGCGACGGTTTGGGCCAAGCGGTTGGCTTGGTCTTTCAGGCTTTCTGCCGCTGCGGCGCTTTGTTCCACCAAGGCGGCGTTTTGCTGTGTCATTTGATCCAGCTGGCCGACCGAGCTGTTGACTTGGCCGATGCCGTCGCTTTGTTCCATGGCAGCGGCAGTGATCTCACCGATGATGTCGGAGACGCGCTGGACAGACCCGACAATTTCTTTCATCGTGTCGCCTGCGTCGGCCACCAAACGTGAGCCGCCTTCTACTTTTTCAACCGAAGCGCCGATCAAGGTTTTGATCTCTTTCGCGGCTTCGGCTGAACGACCGGCCAAGCTGCGCACTTCACCGGCCACCACGGCAAAACCGCGCCCCTGCTCACCGGCTCGGGCCGCTTCGACCGCCGCGTTCAGCGCCAGGATGTTGGTTTGGAAGGCAATGCCGTCGATCACGCCGATGATGTCGGCAATCTTCTTGCTGGAGGCATTGATCTCGTCCATGGTGGTCACCACCTGGGAGACCACTTCACCGCCGCGTGCGGCCACCTGGGCTGCCGAGGCCGCCAACTGATTGGCTTGACGCGCGGAGTCGGCGGACTGGCGCACCGTGCCGTTAAGTGTGTCCATGGAAGAGGCCGCTTGCTGCAAATTGCTGGCGGTTTGTTCGGTACGAGCCGACAAGTCTTGGTTGCCTGCGGCAATCTCGCCGCTGGCGGTGGAGATGCTGTCGGCAGAGCTGCGTACATTGGAGACCAAACTGCGCAGGCCATCTTGCATGCTGATCGCGGTGGCCATGACGCTGTCAGCAGGGTAGCTGCGGTCGTTGGCGGAACCTGAGAGGTCGCCCTGAGACACCTGCATCAGCATCTGTTGAACCTCAGAAGGTTCTGCACCGAGCTGGTTGTGAATTTTTTTCTTGGCCCAGACGATGGTGAACACCATCGATATAGCCAGCCCCAAACCGATGCCCACCAAGGTGGTGCTCGTGGAGGTGTGGGTGGTGGATGTGGCCAACATGTATTCACCAACCCCCAGCACGCCCGCCATGCCCACCGACTGTGCGGTTAAGAGTTTAAAAATGGTGCCAATCGACATGGAATTTTTCATGGTGCTTTCCAATCTAAGTTTGTTTGATTCAGAGGGCTTGAAGGACGAGGTGGACGATCAATGCCGTGCTCTTCGCACCAGGCTGCCCACATCCAAAATCAGGGCCACGCGACCATCGCCCATGATGGTGGCGCCGGAAACATCGTTGACCTTGCGGTAGTTGGCTTCCAGGTTTTTCACGACCACTTGTTGTTGGCCGAGCAACTCGTCCACCAAGAGGGCCACTCGCCCGCCCTCGGCTTCTGCCACCACCATGATGCCGCTGACGTTTTCAAAGTCGAAACGCGGCACGTTGAAGACTTGCTCCATTTCCAGCACGGGCATGTATTCGTCGCGCACTTGAACCACGCGGCCTGCGCCACCCACGGTTTTGATCATGCCGTCTTGCACTTGGAAGGACTCCACCACCGAGGACAGCGGCAGGATGTAAACCTCTTCGCCCACACCTACACTCATGCCGTCCATGATGGCCAGGGTCAGTGGCAGGCGCACGCTGACACGCATGCCGTAACCTTCAGCGGAGTCGATGTCTACCGTGCCGCCGAGCGAGGCGATGTTCTTTTTCACCACGTCCATGCCGACACCGCGGCCCGACACGTCGGTGACCACGTCGGCGGTGGAGAAGCCGGGGGCAAAAATCAAGTCCCAGGCTTCTTTGTCGCTCATGCTGTCGGGCGCATCAATGCCTTTCTCACGGGCTTTCTTGATGAGTTTTTCGCGCGACAGGCCACGGCCGTCGTCTTTCACTTCAATGACGATGGAGCCGCCTTGATGTGAAGCTGACAAAGTGATGGTGCCGCTTTCAGGTTTGCCTTTGGCCAGGCGGTCAGCCGGCATTTCAATACCGTGGTCGCAGCTGTTGCGCACCAAGTGGGTCAACGGATCGGTGATTTTTTCCACCAGACCTTTGTCCAGCTCGGTGGCTTCACCTTGCGTCACAAACTCCACTTTTTTGCCCAGTTTGGCGGCCAGGTCGCGCAACATGCGCGGGAAGCGGCTGAACACCATGGACATGGGGATCATTCGGATCGACATCACCGACTCTTGCAGGTCGCGCGTGTTGCGGTCCAGGTCCGCCAGGCCCGCCACCAGTTGTTGGTAGAGGCCGGTGTCAATGTTTTTGCTGTTTTGCGCCAGCATGGCTTGGGTGATGACGAGCTCACCGACCAAGTTGATGAGTTGGTCCACTTTTTCAACTGAGACGCGTAGGGTTGCAGCTTCGGGTGTTGCTGCGGCTTTTTCGACGCGCGGCTTGGCCGCAGCGGCTGTGGGTGTGGCCACCGGTGCTACGCTGTTACTTGGCACCTCGGTTGCGCTGACTGGGGTAGAGCCAGGCGCGCCAGGGGCGTCGTCAAAAAAGCCGTAGCCAACTTCTGCTTTTTCCGCTGCGCTTTCGACAGGTGCGCCTGGCGCACCTTCGTGGAATCCAAAACCGGTGGACATAGGCAGCAGGGCGACTTGTTCACGTGCCACATGGAAAGTGAACAAATCCATCAAGTCAGCATCACTGCTGTTGGTGATGATTTTGAAGCGGCGCATGCCGTCGGAGGGTTTGCCACCGTCCAAGGGTTCAATGGTGCCGAGATCCACAATCTCTTTGAACAAGTCCACCAAGTTATCGGCCAGCGACACGTCGGACAGCGGGCCCACACGCAGCTCCAGCGCGCGAGCGTGGTTGGCCGGATCGACCGCGGGTGCAGGCGCGGCGACCGGAGATGCTGCAGCCGCGGTTGTAGGGGCAGGAGCAGCAACGCGGGGTGGCGGCTTCTCTCCTGCCACCATGGCCCGAATGCTGAACAGCAGTTCGGTGGTATCAATTTCGGGGCCTGCACCGCCTTCTTGGTGGCGGGCGAGTTGGGCTTTGAGCGCATCGCCTGATTGCAATAGCACATCGACCATGGCCGAAGTGGGTTGCAGCTCGTGGCGGCGCAATTTGTCCAGCAGCGTTTCCATCTGGTGCGTCAGCTCGGCCACGTCGTTGAAACCAAACGTGGCGGCGCCGCCTTTGACGGAGTGCGCGCATCGGAAGATGGAGTTCAACTCCTCATCGTCGGCCGCTTCGATGTCAATTTCCAGCAGTTGTTGTTCCATGCGATCCAGGTTCTCACCCGCCTCTTCAAAGAAGACTTGGTAGAACTGGCTCAGATCGATGCCTGCGCTGAGGTTGGAACCTTCAGACGTCATGTCGCCCATGGCGCTCTCCTGTGTGCTTACGTGCTTGACTTGCTTGGGTTCGCTGTTCGCTGTTCGCGTTAAGCGCTTTAGCGAACCACTTTCTTGATCACTTCGAGCAGCTTGGCTGGATCGAAGGGTTTGACCAACCAACCCGTGGCCCCGGCGGCGCGGCCGGCCAGCTTCATTTGGTCACTGGACTCTGTCGTCAGAATCAGAATCGGCGTGGCCTTGAACTTGGGGTTGTCCCGCAATTTCTTGGTCAGGCTGATGCCGTCCATGCGCGGCATGTTTTGGTCGGTCAGCACGAGGTCGAAGTCGCGGCTGGAAGATTTTTCCCAGGCGTCCTGACCGTCTACGGCTTCCACCACGTTGTAGCCCGCACTCTTGAGAGTGAAGGTCACCATTTGACGCATGGAGGCTGAGTCGTCCACAGCGAGTATTGAATGCATAACGTTCTCCGGGGGTCTCTAGTGGGTGTGAATGAAAGGGAGGGTCAGGGGTTAAAACAATTCGATGGATCCAACGTCCATCTCGGCTTGGGTCACAGGGTTGGGGCGCAGCGGTGGCATTTCCACCACCGCAGCACCCTCTTCGTCCTCGCCAAAGGTTTCCCGCGCCAAGGTGTCCGCGCAGCTGCGCAGTCGTTTGTTGGTGTGGGTAATCAGTTGCGAGGCCATGTCTTGAAATTGCAAGGCGGTCACGGCGGTGCCTAGGCACTGAATCGCGCGGCTGACGTCGCCTTCCGGATCGGGATCCGTGGCGCTCATCTTCTGGATTTGTTCGCTGGCCCCTTGGAAGCCAGCAAACAGCACCACGCAAGCATCGGACAGCAGGGTTTGCAGGCGTTCCAGGTCATTGGTCGCCGTCATCAGGTGATCCTGCAAGTCCGCAGCCGCCTGCAGCGGCAGGAAGCCAGCTTCAATTTGGGCGGGGGCTTCGTTCATTAACGTCGTGCTCCACGATTGGCGTGTCGTTCGTTGCAAGAGGTTGGTATGGCATGCGGCCCTCACATGTCTTACCGGTTTTCTTGCCCATGTGAGGCATTTTCGGCAGACCATCGGCCAACATTAGGGTGATGACAGCCAAAAAGACCGTCTATTTCTCTGGATAGCCCTGCTGCCTGGGTGCAAGGAGCATGAATATGTTGAACCGACCGGCTCCAATTGCCCGGTTTTTTTGCGTTCTTCGCTTGGGGGGCGGGTGTGTTTGGTATACCGCGCCGGGAATTCGCCCCGGCGGGCGACCTACTTTCTTGCTGGTGCAAGAAAGTAGGCAAAGAAGCACCTGAACACCAGCCTATTTGAGCGGAGTTGGCCCAACCACTTGGCTCGGTTGCAACGGGTTGTTCGGTCAGTGGCAACAAGCATTCACGGCGACGTTAAAGGCTTGTTCTTCCCTCAAGAATGGTCGCCCACCACCGTCATTCCCACCTTCGCGGGAATGACGAAAAGAAGTACCTAACTGCCGGGGGAGGCAATGTCTCGAAGAGACGCGCCGAAAACGTTGCCCGAACGCCAGTGGCTACTGGCTGAACCCAGACCCCACGTCTGTGCTCCCGCGCCAAGCCACCTCTCCCAAAATAGGCTGGTGTTCGGGTGTTTTCTTGGTGACTTCTTTTGCACCAGCAAAAGAAGTTACTCGGCCGCCGGGCCGAACACCCGGCGCGGTGCCTCAAACCGAGGTACTACCTGTCCCGACCTCAAGGACTTTTCAACATCACCGTTCATGCGCCTTGGGGGGAATGACATGAAGACCGGCCGCACTCGCGGCATACTCCCGTCCATGACACCCACCCCGCGTGAGCCCCTGCGCCTGCTCCACCTGGAGGACTCGGAGCTTGACCACGAGTTGATGCTCGCTCACATGCGCCGTGCAGGGGTGCCGCTTTCAGTGGTTCGGGTGGAAACTGAGGCTGACTTTTTGCAGGCCTTGGAGCGGGACTGGGACGTCATCCTGTCCGACTACAACTTGCCGGGCTTTTCGGGCCTGGTCGCACTTGATTTGCTCAAAGTCAGCGGCAAAGACCTGCCCTTTATCTTGGTTTCCGGTGAAATTGGCGAAGAAACCGCTGTGGAAGCCATGCGCAATGGCGCCAGCGACTATTTGCTGAAAAACAACCTGTCACGCCTGGCCCCGGCCGTATTGCACGCGGTCGAGGCCAGCCGCACCCGGCAGGCGCGGCAATTGGCCGATTTTGAGCTGGGCGCGTCCAAACAGCGGCTGCACGAATTGGCGCAGCACTTACAAACCAGTGTGGAGCAAGAACGCGCCGCTATTGCCCGTGAAATCCACGACGACGTGGGAGGCTCGCTGACGGCCCTGAAGTTTGACCTCGCCTGGATGGCCCGTCGCAGCAGCGACCCCGACGTGTTGGAGCGCGTGAACTCCGCCCTGGAAACCGTGACTTCTGCGATAGAAGCCAGCCAGCGCATCATGCACAACCTGCGTCCAGCCATTTTGGAACAAGGCTTGGTCGCGGCATTGCAGTGGATGGCAGCGCGGTTCGAACCCCGCACAGGCATCACCTGTGTGCTGCGTTTGCCCAGCCACATGCCCGATTTGCCAGCCGGTGTGCCCCTGGTCGCTTACCGCACCGCACAGGAAGCGCTGACCAATGTGTCCAAACACGCCCAGGCCACCAAGGTCGAAATTGATTTGTCCTTGGCCGGCGGGGTCTTGTCCTTGGAAATCAGCGACAACGGCCGAGGTTTGACCACCAGCGACTTGGAAAAAGTGCGTTCATTTGGTATTCGTGGCCTGCACGAACGCGCCCACACCGTCGGCGGGTGGGTGGACCTCAGCAGCCACCAAGAAGCGACCCATCCGTCTGGGCAACAGGGCACTACCTTGATACTGTCTGTGCCGCTGCCTACGGGCCTAACCTCAGCCCGAACCGAACCACTTTCTGGGCAACCCGATGCGGTTGATCCGAACTTCTCTTCAAATAACCAGGACGCCGACCCCACAGGTTGGGGAAGTCTGTAACCTGACCTAGAAACAGTAGTTGACCGCTTTCTTCCGCTTGCGACACGAGATGGATACTGATAATTCCTCCCACGAAAACCATGGCCGATTGGGTGAAAGCGCTACGCACCCGATTGAGCTACGCTACGGCACGCTGACCGCGTTGCTCCTCGTTGCGGGCACCAGCCCGCAGCCTCGTCACCCTTGCAGGGCGCACCATCGCTTTCATGCGCTGGTCGTTCCGCAGGCGGACAGCATGCTGTCCGAAATCCCTGCTACACCCTTGTCAGCGTCCCGTATCGCAGCCCACTCGGCCGCGTCCAACTACCGTTACTAGGTCCCATGATCCGAGTCATTCTTTGCGACGATCACGCGCTGATCCGCCGTGGCATACGCGACACGCTCTCAGACGCACCCGACATTGAAGTCGTGGGCGAGGCGGGCGAGTACAGCGAGCTGCGCTCACTGCTGCGCACCACGACTTGCGATGTGCTGGTGCTGGATATCAACATGCCGGGCCGCAGTGGTTTGGACGTGCTGCATGTGCTCAAGGACGAAGGCAGCACGATGAAGGTGCTGGTGGTGTCGATGTACCCCGAGGAGCAATACGCCATTCGTGCGCTGCGTGCCGGTGCCTTTGGTTATGTGAACAAAGGCGGCGACCCCGCGCTGCTGGTGACAGCGGTGCGCACGGTGTCTCAGGGCCGCAAATACGTCACACCCGAAATTGCCCAAATGCTGGTTGAAAGCCTGACCACCCCGGTGCAGGAAAACGCCCACGAAAAACTATCGGACCGGGAGCTGCAAACCTTGGTCATGATCGCCTCGGGCAAACGCCTGTCTGACATTGCCGAAGAGCTGACTTTGTCGCCCAAAACGGTCAGTGTCTACCGTGCGCGGGTGCTGGAGAAACTGGGGCTGTCCAACAACTCGGAGATGACGGTGTACGCCATTCGGCACGGGTTGGTGGGGGAATAGGGCGCATCCTACTGCTTGGACGGGTCGTCGGGCTCGGTGCGCTGACATCGCGTGCCAGCCCGACAGCCTCCCTGCGGCGACAATAGCGCTTTCAAAAGCCGCCTTTCGGGCGGCGTCAGATTCACTACGAGAGTTCATATCCCATGGCCCAGTACGTCTTTACCATGAACCGCGTCGGCAAAATCGTGCCGCCGAAGCGTCAAATCCTCAAGAACATCTCCCTCAGCTTTTTCCCCGGCGCCAAGATTGGCATGCTCGGGTTGAACGGCTCGGGCAAGAGCACCTTGCTCAAGATCATGGCTGGGGTAGACAAAGACATCGAGGGCGAAGCCACCCCGATGCCGGGCTTAAAGATCGGCTATTTGCCGCAAGAGCCCGTCATGAACGCCGAGCAAACCGTGCGTGAAGCCGTGGAAGAAGGCATCGGCGGAGCGTTGGCGGCCAAGAAACGGCTCGACGAGGTGTATGCGGAATACGCCGACGAGAACGCCGACTTTGACAAACTGGCAGCCGAACAAGCCGAGCTGGAAGCCATCATTTCCACGGCCGGTGCCGAAAACACCGACCTGCAATTGGAATTGGCCGCCGACGCGCTGCGCCTGCCGCCTTGGGAAGCGGTGATTGGCAAACTCTCGGGCGGTGAGAAGCGCCGCGTGGCGTTGTGCCGCTTGCTGCTGTCCAAGCCCGACATGCTGCTGCTGGACGAGCC
>JBJOQO010000033.1:0-33129 GCA_046049865.1 Pseudomonadota bacterium
CAAAGGTACCAGAAGCAGGGCTTGAATCGTCATGCGATCAGCCTCAGAAATGTGCGAGTAGTTTGTTCCCATTGGAGTGACACCTTACAGGTTGTAGGGTGTCGCACTTCAAATTTGAGCTCGCCCAACCACAGGGCCATGTTTGAAGGCGCGGGCTTTTCTGTCAACACCTATCCCTACTACAACGAAAAAACGGGTGGGCTCAAGTTTGCCGAGATGTTGACCGCGTTGAAGGCGTTGCCACACAACAGCATCGTGTTGCTGCACGCCTGCTGCCACAACCCTACCGGTGTGGACTTGAGCGCCGCGCAGTGGGCCGAGCTGATCCCAGTGATTCAAGAGCGTAAGTTGTTGCCTTACCTCGACATCGCCTACCAAGGTTTTGGTGACGGTATTGAAGCCGACGCTTTTGCCATTCGCGCCTTGGCCGATGCAGGCCTCAGCTTCTTCTGTGCCAGTTCATTCTCAAAAAGTTTCTCACTCTACGGCGAACGCTGCGGCGCCTTGAGCGTCGTGTGCCCCGACCTACAGCAAGCCCAGCTGGTATTGGGGCAACTCAAGGCCACCATCCGCAAAAACTACAGCAGCCCACCGACGCATGGTGGCCAGATCGTTGCGCGGGTTTTGCAGACACCGGCATTGCGGGCCCTGTGGGCAGATGAGCTCGGGGCTATGCGGCAACGCATCGCCACCATGCGCAAGCAACTGTTCGATGTTTTGAGCGCCAAACTGCCGGGCCGAGACTTCAGTTATTTCCTCACGCAACGTGGCATGTTCAGCTACACCGGCCTCACGGCCGCTCAGGCAGATCGTTTGCGCGAAGAGCACGCGGTCTATGTGCTTCGTTCAGGCCGCATGTGTGTGGCAGGGTTGAACTCGAACAATGTGGAGGCCACCGCCGTGGCCATGGCTGCCGTCATGGGAGCGGCAGATTAAGGCGTACCAATGCAAACGGCACCCGAAGGTGCCGTTTCATGAAGCCTGGCTGAACGAGAAATATCAGCTGGCGTTGCGGCGACGCACGGCCACCACACCGAGTGCGGCCAAACCAAACAGGGCCAAAGACGCGGGTTCAGACACTTGTTGTCCACCGCAGCCAGGTGTGCCTGGGGTGCAAGGCGCAACCGCAGAACCAGCCACAGCCAACAGTTTGACGTAGTCGTTGTTGTTGTCCAGCCCTGACGTAGTGGAGCCACCGAAACCAGAGTTGAAGGCACTGATCAACCACCAACTGGAGGTGATGTTGCTTGTATTGATGTTGCGGATCCCGGATCCCGAACCTGCATAGTGACCGATGAGGGACCAGCCACTAATCAATAACTGAGACCAACTCTGCCCCGAGGGGGTGGTTGGTGCGCCGCTGCCGGTGTAGGCCAGCACGCTGAGGTCGGCATCGGTCGAGGACCAACCAACGGTGACGGAGTCCAAGTCCACTTTCGTTCCGAATTGGAGGGACATCATCTCGGTGTTGCCATTGTTGTCAATGGAGTGATCGGGATCAGGCACGGAGTACATGCCGCGACCAGATGTGCCTTGATCACTCAAGGCACCGGAGGTGAACGCCGAGCCCGTGTTGATCACGCCGCTGGACAGGTTGTTCACGTAAAAACCCGACACAGTCACGCTGGTCGGGTTGGATCCCGAGATGTCCACGCCGTTGTTGGCGAAATCCCAGGTGGCAGCGCTGGCCAAGTGGGCTGCAGCCAGGGTTGCTGAGGCAATCGCCACTTGGGCGCTGCGAACGAACACTGATTTTTTCATTTTGAACTCTTTCAAGCGGGAGTCACGAGCAATGCGCCTAGCAAGCTAGAACCATGCCACGACGAGTTTTTATTACAAATCAACAACTTGTATCTGAGTGGACTTCGATTCGATGCGAAAGTGTAAGAAGGTTCGACGCTCATTGCCACCCCGAGTTTCGGGGGAAATTACCGCGTTTTCAGGGATTTCAACAACTTATCGGCATCTGCATAGGAATCAAAACCAGGACCGGTTTGTAACGCCGCTTCCAGTTCCTCTTTGGCTTCGGCTTGACGACCGCTTTTTGCCAACACCGACGCCAAGTGGTAACGAATGTCGGGGTTGGCTGGGCTGCGCAGGCGCGCATCTCGAAGCAATTGCAGGGCCCGGTCGGTTTGGCCGTTCAGAAACAGGGCCCAACCCAGGGTGTCGATCACCTCGGCTTGGTTGGGTGCCTTGCTCAGCGCCCGTTCGGCCATGGCCACGGCGGCGGGGTCACCGAGTCGGGTTAGCACCATCGCCAAATTGTTCATGGCCGGGGCATCTTCGGGCAAAGTTTTGAGCAGGTTCTCGTAAGTGGCTTTGGCTTGTTTGAATTGGCCTTGGTTGTTGTAGGCCTCGGCCAGTGCACGCTGAACCATGAAGTCCTTGGGACGTGATTTAACCCATTGTTCCGCCAACCCCAGTGAGCTTCGTGCTTCGCCCGCACGCAATTGGGTGCGCATCAAGCGCAATAACGTGTCGGTCGAAGGTTCTGTCTGGTGGGCGCGGCGGTAGTGCTCGATGGCGGGTGAGAGTTGTTGGCGAGACAAGGCTACATCGCCCAACAGGCTGTGGCCGATGGCCAACCGAGGGTGTTTGTCCACGATATTTCGAGCGCGTTTTTCCGCACCAGCGGCATCGCCCTGGCGTAACTCCACTTCAGTCAACAAGGCCAATGCCGGTAAATAGTCGGGCCGACCCGCCAGCGCTTTGTCCAAGCTATAGGCCGCACCCGGCGGATTGTTGGCGGCCAGTTGCAAGGAGGCGACTTGCAATTGCTGCGGCGCATCAAACTCTGCAAAACGGGCTGCGCTGGTCAGTGTGGCGCGCGCACCGGGCTGGTCGCCAGTCGCAATCAAGGCGCGGGCAGTGGCGAGTAGCACGCTGAGGTTGTCTGGCGCAGCCCGGGCTGTTAAGCGTTTGGCCACCTCGAGCGCGGGAAGGGCTCGGCCCTGAGAGAGGTGGAAGTCCACCAGCGCCAACCCTGCGCGAGTGCCTTTGGTGCCCTCGACATCATTGGCTTTGTCCAACCAACGTTGGATGTCTTCGGTTTGACCCCGCTGCTGAGCCAGTGCTGCCATTTCCAGGAGTGCTTCAGTATTTTTTTCATCCGCCTTGATAAGGGTGGCTAAGCGGGTTTGGGCGGCATCAAAAGCGCGGCTGCGGATGTCCAGGCGGGCCAGATTGAGTTGTGTGGCCACCAAGTTGGGGTCCAGCTTCAGTGCCTGCTCAAAGGAGGCGCGGGCCGCCTCCAATTGGTTAGCATCCCCGCGGCTCATGCCCAGTAGATTGTGCAAACCTGCGTTGTTCGGTTGTTGTTTGACGAGGCTTTCTGCCACTGTCAGGGCTTTGGTGGCCTGCCCCGAGCGTAGATACAAATTCACCAAAGCCATGCCAGCACGCGTCTGCGTGGAATCCTTGCGCCAGGCTTCTTCCAATTCCTTCAGGGCAAGCCCGCTTTGTTTTCCGCCGATCAAGCTCAAGCCCAGTGCGGTGCGAAACGCGGGGTCGTCTCGCGTTTTCAGCGCTTCTTGCATCAAGTTGGTGGCGCGGTTGTTGCGCCCTTGCGCCATGTAGGCCGAGGCCAAGAGGGTCAGGGCCTGGGCGTCAGCAGGTTGCGCAGCGACATAACCTTCCAGAACCGATACCGCGCGTGCGACATCAGGCTCGTCCAGGTAGAGCTGCGCCAGCAGTTTGGACACCGCACTGTTGCCTTGTACTTTTTGGAAGTTCTCTAAATAGGCTTTCGCCTTGTCACGCTGCCCCAAACCAAAGTGGGCCAGTCCATTGAGCATGAGAAGCTGCGGGCGATATCGTATGAACTCAAGTGGTACGGGGTCGATCAAGTTGGTCACTTCGGCCAACGCCTTATTGACTGTTTCTTTCTTGCCCTCGCGCTCTGCCAACAGCGCCTGCATGTAGGCGCCACGAGGTTCACGCGGGGATACCCGGCGCAACTCCAGGACATCGGCTTCAGCCTCGCGAAACTGCGCGTTGTCAATGCGCAAGCCGGTTCTGGCGACCCGAGCCTCGACGTGTTTCCCGTCAAGCTGCAAGGCCTTGTCGTATGACGCCACCGCCTGCTTCAAGTTGCCCTGGACGTGGGCCACGGACCCTTTTTGATACCAAGCCTCAGCGGCACTGGGTGCCAAAGACAACGCTTGCTCTACGGCTGCTTCTGCTTGTTGATACTGCCTGTCACGGATACGAACCGATACCTCGGCCAACCAGGTGTCGGGCCAACGAGGATCGATGGCACGGGCCGATTCAATACCGCTGAGCGCTCCTCGCGCGTCACCCAAGTCTGCCATCGCAGAAGCGCGCACCAACATCAGCTGCATTTGTGTGGTGGGCGGCAGGCCTGCAGTGCTGAACTGCGGCTGATCCAGCATTTGTCGCTGTTTGCCCTGGCCGATATAAGCATTGGCCAAGGCGACCACGATTTCTGCGCGGTTGACACCCAAACGCAGCGCCTCGTTGAGCGCCACTTCGGCGGCCGCAGCTTCACCATTGGCCAACAAGGCTTTGCCCAGCAGCACCTGCACAGGCAGCATGTTTTTATCGATTTGCAGCGCGTTCTTCAGTTGGATGATGGCGCCGGGAATGTCGCGTTTTTCATAGCGAGTGAGGGCGTCTTCGTAAAAGCGTGACGCCTTGGGGTCGCCTGCAGCCCGAGCGCTGTGTGCCGCCAAACCATTGACCAACACCGCCGCACAAAAGGCAAGCCCAATGCATCGGACCAACCTTAGATTGACCACGGATGGAAAAAAATTCTGGCGCATGGGAGATGTAACCTGGGAATGAAGACGCGCGCTGACGAGTCAACTGCAGGCCAGTTAGGGCCCATCTTCTCGGTCAGGCCGCGCATGCTAGCGCAGGCCGGGCTTGGTGGCGAGGGGATGAATTCACGTTTGTACTCACTTCACGGCCCCTGTTTAAGGGGTGCACCATCGGGCTTGTCCTGCAAGCCTTCACGGTACTTTGTGCAAGGGTTTCACGCAGGCTTGGTCTAATATGCCGGGGTTGTACATTTTGAGTGACCATGACCGATCCCCTGGAAACCCCCGCACCTAAAGCTGCTGCCCCGGCAAAACCAGCGCCTGGGGTCGAGATGCGAGCCACGGTTCGCAAGGTGGTCTCGCTCAAAGCGCGCGTTTTGCTCGGCGGTGGAACGATGCTGGAGGGCCGTACCCACGACCTCAGCGCCGGGGGCGTTGGTTTGATATTGCGACAGCCGTTGACCGCGCAATCCATGGTGCAAATTGCCGTGCAATTGCCCAAGCCCAAGATGCCGGGGCAATATGACGTGATCACTGGATCCGGCAAGGTGGTGTTCCAGGTGCTCAAAGGCGATGACTACCAAATTGGTGTTCAGTGGCTGAGCTTGGACAGCAAGGTCTTGGCTTTGTTGACGGCTTTCACCGAACACGCCACCAAGCCCCGCCCGAGCTGACACCCGCAGCCTCGAGCTGCGGGCGCGCTGGGCTCAACGTTTCACCGCACCCAAATCCCTCGCAGCTGGGTTGATGGGCGCACCGAAATAGTCCGACCACACGGGAACGGGCGCGCCACGTCCAACCGCGTAGCTTCCAGCCAGTGGCTTCATATGCGCTGCGTTGGTGGGTGGGTTGACAGTGAAGTTCGGGCTGGTTTGCAGCTCGGCAATCAATGTATTGGTGTTCAGTGGCGTTCTGTACACCGTGGTGTTGTTGGGGTTCCAAAGCCAGTCTCTGCCGTCTTGGGTAGCGCCGTTGTTGGGTGAGTACATCAGGTTGTTTTTCACCGTGATTTCGCTGTTGGTCAGCGGGTCACCAATCAATTGCATCAGCCAGAACGGGCTTGTGGCTGGGTAGTAAATGGTGTTTTGGTAGAACCAAATGTTGGTGGGCTGCGGTATGCCTTGCGCTGCTGCATAGGCGGTGTCGTAGGCGCCCACATTGAACGGCGACCAACCCGTGCCAGGATGCATCAGCAAGACGTTGTTGCGCACCGTCACTTCAGAGCCCGTGATGCCAATGAAGCCATTGGTGCCGGCACCCCCGACCATCAAGTTTTTCTCCCAAATTTGCTCACGCGCTCTGCCGTTGGAAGTTGAATTGGTGGGGCCAGTGCCACCGAAGGCGTGTGGCTCTGGGCCACCGATGAAGCGGTTTTCAGACGCCAGCAGCTTTTCCGTGTAGTGAATGCCGGAACCGAGTTGGGCGGTCAGGGTAGAGCCACCTTGCCCACCAGAGCGTAATGTCATGTGCGCCCTGGCAATACGCTGGGTGGTGTTGTGTTGCCATACGCTGAAACGCGAATGCGGCGAGCGCATGCCGTGCTCTCCGTTGAGGTTGTTGTCGATGGAGTTGCCCATGACCGCCAAGCGCCATGCACCCACATAAAAACCGTTGCCGCCGTTGGCGCCCGTGCCCACGAGGTTGTAGACCGTGTTGTCGGTGAGGAAGACGCCGTCCCACATCGGCGAGGTGAAGCCGTTGTTGTTGATGGCGTCCAAATTGGACCCGGAGAATTTGATGCCTGAGTTGAAGTTCTGGATGTCCAGGCGACTGACCAGCGAATTGTTGATGGACCCCGCGCCGTAAACGGCCACACTGTTGCCTCCAAATCCATTGCCATCAATTCTCAAGTCAACGATGCGCCAGTCAGCGATGTTGGGTGTTGTCATTGACGACAGGGCGATGGTGCCGATTTCCGCTGCATTGACGAAGTTAGGTTTCGCACCACTGCCGAAGGCGCCTATCAGTCCCGGTCCATTCCTGTTGATCTGAATGGTCGAGGCCACGCTGAACGTCTCCCCTCGCGCGAACAAGATGCGCTTATTGCCCGTGCCCATGTTGCTGGCCACTGCAGTGGTCGGGTTTGTGCTGGTCACGCGAAGTGCGCCTGTCGGGCAGCCCGCAAAGTTTCCGACACCGGAGACGCAGATGGTTTTGTTCCCGGCAAATTCCACATCCACTGGCAACACCGTGATGTTGCAGTTGTAGGTCACGGTAGAGGTGCCATTGAACGCCGAGACGGTGATGGGGTAAGTGCCCGCGTTCTCAAACACGTGGGCGGCCACTGGCCCCATGGCCTCATTGCGGCTGGCGGTGTCGCCAAAGTTCCAGCGGTACTCCAGCTCGTGGAAGGGCCGCGTCGTGCCGGTGGCCGTGGTGCCTGAGGCATCAAAGAACACCGCCAGCGGAGCCACGCCCGAGTTGCGGCTGACATTCAAACCCAGTTGCTGCCCACCGGCTGAGGCGACGGTGGTGTTGGTGGTGGGGCATGAGCCCGCTACCGATGCAGGCGCGAAGGTTGCACTGACGTTGCTAGATGCACTCAAGGTCAACGTGCAAGCAGCCGTGCCCGTGCAAGCGCCGCTCCAGCCACTGAAGGTAGTGCCCGTGGCCGGGGTGGCGATCAACGTCACATTCGAGCCCACTGCAAACGGTGCTCAGCAGTTGCTGGTGCAGTTGATGCCCGAGGGTGTGGAGGTCACCGTGCCTGAGCCAGTGACAGCCACACTCAGCGTGGCAGGGCTCACAGCGAATGTGGCCGACACCGTCTTGGCCGCATCCATCGTCACCGAGCATGTGGATGATGTGCCACTGCAAGCACCGCTCCATCCGGAGAAGGTGAAGCCCGTTGAAGGGGCTGCCGCCAAAGTGACGACAGTGCCATTGTTAAAGGTTCTGCTGCAGCTTGAGGCACAAGAGCTGCCATCGGAGAAGCCCACGCCGCCAGTGCCCGAGATGGTGAGGTTCAACGCACGTGTGACCACGGCGGCTGAGAAAGTGGCAGACACATTTCTGGCCTCGCTCATCGTCACCGTACAGGTGGAGGAGGTGCCCGCGCAAGCGCCGCCCCAGCCCGCAAAGGTAAACCCCGCCGCAGGTGCTGCCGCCAAGGTGATGGTGCTGCCGCTGTTGAAGGTTTTGGCGCAACTGGCCGAACACGAACTGCCATCGGAGAAACCCACACCGCCGGCGCCCGTGATCGTGAGGTTCAAGCCCAATGGCGTGGGTGTTGTGGCGCTTGGCTTGAAGTAACAGGCCTTGACCGTGCCCCTCAGTGGGTCACCAAAAACTGTGTTGGTGCAGGCCGTGCCACCCGTGAAGCTGCGTGGACTGGTCCATGTCGCCAGGGCACCATAAACCACATCGGCTGAGCCAGTGAAGCTGCAAGTCCCCCACTCTGTGGCGCAACGTGTGTAACCGGCGGGCGGTGTATCGACGGTCGGTGGTGGTGGCGTAGGAGTGGTGGCAGAGGTGGCCTGAAAGTAACAGGCCTTCACCGTGCCGCTGAGCGGGTCACCAAAGACTGCATTGGTGCAGGCCGTACCGCCCGTGAAGCTGCGCGGACTGGTCCATGTGGCCAGGGCACCATAAACCACATTGGCCGACCCATTGAAGCCGCAGGTTTCCGACTCCGAAGCGCATCGGCTGTAGCCTGCAGGCGGCGTGTCGGTGGTGACGGGTGGCGTCACCACGGGTGGGGTGGTGGAGCCTCCACCCGTCATTGAAACCGCAGCGCACCGTTCCAGTACAAGGTGCTCAAGCCCGGCAACACATCTGCATTGTCAAAGGCCTGCGCACCTGCGCCACGGTCAAACACCACGCCGGGGGCGTCAGAAGCAATGGTGGTGCCGTTGACGGTGATCGATTCAACAAAGAGGTTGCGGTCACCGTCGCTGGCAAAGGCGTCGTTGTTGAACACCAGCTCCAGCTTGGCGCCAGCGGGAACGCTCATGCCGGGGAAGGTGTAGTTCTGATAGTTCGTTGCGCGCACTTCCGTGCTGCCCACCAGTGCACCGTTGATACTCACCTCCATTTGCGGGCCCACGTTCGCTGCCAGGGTCGCCCAAGCACGAACGGTGAGCGTGCCTGCGGTTTGTGCGGCTGCGCCTGTAGCTGCCAAAACCAAACAACCCACCACGGCCAAACGATTCCAAAACCCGCTGCGTCCGCTTGTGCGACTGAAGCTTGATGACCGCTCAAGCACAAGGGAGTGGTTGGCTTGTGTGGTGTGGTTCATGTGACTCGCCTGATGAATGTGGTCGATGGAGATGTTCTGCGAAGTGCTGCGAATGCTAGGTGGGCATACCACGCTGAAATACTTTGTTACGGTCGGATTCAGACGGGCGGTTTGCCGATGCTGACCACCGGTTCAGGGCGCTGTGGCGTGGCACACAGGCTTCGATGTGTGCGTGGCGGTGCGATGACCGCAGCCCGTTTTTGAACGGGTCAGCTGGGTTTGTTCGCTGCCGCTTGCTGGGCGGCAGCTGCCCTTGAGGCGGCCGCCGCGCGCAAGGCTTTGAGCTTTTCTCGTGGGTCTTCTTTGACTTGTCCCTCGTGCAGTTTCATCTCCTGGATGAAACGGCTGGGCACGCCCTGCACGGTGTCGCGGCCCTTCTTGCGGCGGCGCAGGTGGCTCACGATCAAGGTTTGCCTGGCGCGGGTGATGCCCACGTACATCAAGCGGCGTTCTTCTTCCAGACGCTGCGGCGTCATCTCGTCGTCTTCGCTGCGAAAGGGCAGCAGGCCTTCATTCACACCGGCCAGCATCACGTGGGGCCACTCCAACCCTTTGGCGGCGTGCAGGGTGCTCAAGGTCACCACGTCTTGTTCGTCGCCTCGTTCTGCGAGGCTGATGATGACGCTGATGGTTTGCGCCACATCCAGCACGGATTTTTTTTCCGTCTCCACGCTGATGCCGCCGTCGTTTTCAATCTCGCCACCGCAGCGTTTGGCAATCCAGTCCACAAAATCCAGCACATTGCCCCAGCGGGCGGCGGCGAGTTTTTCGCTGTCCTCACCGTCCATCAAATGCTTTTCGTAATCGATGTCCTTGAGCCAGCCCATCAGCAAGGCCTTGGCATCTTCGGCCCCGGTGGTGTGGCGGGCGCGGTACTCCAGGTCGTTCACATACCGACCAAACTCGTGCAGCGAGCCCACGGCCTTGCTGCTCAGGGCAGTGCCCAGGCTTTCAGCGAACAAGGCTTCATACAGGCTGGTTTTCCATTTGCCCGCAAACTCTCCGAGGCTGCTCAAAGTTTGGTGGCCAATGCCACGTTTGGGCGTGGTGACGGCGCGCAAAAATGCCGGGTCGTCGTCGTTGTTCACCAAAAGTCGTAGCCACGCGCACAGGTCTTTGATCTCGGCGCGGTCAAAAAAACTTTGGCCGCCCGACACCTTGTAGGGGATGTTGGCTTTGCGCAGCGCCTTTTCAAAAATGCGCGCCTGGTGGTTGGCACGGTACAGCACGGCGAAATCGGAGAACTTGGACTGAGCGTCTGTTCCTCGCCGCGATTGAATGGCCGCTACGGCACGTTCCGCTTCATGTTCTTCACCATCGGCTTCCAACAGACGCACGGGTTCACCATCGCCCAAATCGCTCCAGAGTTTTTTCTCGAAGAGTTTGGGGTTGTTGCCGATGACCTGGTTGGCCGCCCGCAGGATGTGGCCCGTGGAGCGGTAGTTTTGCTCCAGTGGAATCACCTTGAGCTGCGGGTACTCTTGCGGCAGGCGTTTTAAGTTGTCAATCGTTGCGCCGCGCCAGCCGTAAATGCTTTGGTCGTCGTCGCCCACGGCGGTAAATAGGCCCGCTTCGCCAACGATGGATTTCAGCAGCTCGTACTGCGTGGCGTTGGTGTCTTGGTATTCATCCACCAGCACATAACGCAAGGTGTTTTGCCACTTGGCACGCGCTTCGGCATCACGGGCTAGCAGTTTCTGGGGCAGGCTGATCAAGTCGTCGAAGTCCACGGCCTGGTAAGCGGCCAGTCGCTCCTCATAACGTTTCATCACGCGGGCGGCCACACGTTCGTCGTCGTTGGTGGCGACGCTTTCGGCTTGTTCGCTGTTGAACCCTTGGTTCTTCCACAAGCTGATCGTCCATTGCCAGCGCCGCGCCAAGGCGTTGTCGCTGGTGGAGCCGGCGTCTTTCAGCACACCCAGCACATCGTCGCTGTCCAGGATGCTGAACTGTTCTTTCAAACCCAGCCGCGCACCTTCGGCACGCAAAATGCGCACGCCCAGCGAGTGGAAGGTGCTGACCACCAAATTTTTCGCCGCACGTGGCCCCACCAGCGCCTTGGAGCGCTCACGCATTTCTTGCGCGGCTTTGTTGGTGAAGGTAATGGCGGCGATCTGCCCAGGCTCATACCCCGCTTGCAGCAGCCGTGCAATCTTGTGGGTGATGACCCGTGTTTTGCCCGAGCCTGCGCCAGCCAGCACCAGGCAGGGGCTGCTGAGGTGATGCACCGCCTCCATTTGGGCGTTGTTCAGGGAGGTGGCGGGTTCGGACACGGGGTGGCGTTGCGGGCATGGGTCAGCGATAACAGGGGCGGCGGATCATAGCGGTAGGCTCGCTGCCTTTCCTTGCGATACTCCCGCTTGCCCAAACCCAATCGCAGCCATGCAAGCCATTCTTTCCGTCACCATTCCCTTCTTCGCCCTGGTGCTGTGCGGTTACCTCGCCGCCCATCGAGGGGTGTTGCCGGAAGCGGCCATCCCGGGCTTGAATGTGTTCGTGCTTTTTTTCGCCTTGCCTTGCTTGCTGTTTCGTTTTGGTTCCAGCATGCCGTTTACACAGTTGATTGACCCGGTTCTCATTGGCATCTACGCCGTCTGTGCGCTGGTGATCGTATTGTTCACAGTGATGCTCACTTGGCGTCTTCGTGAAAACGAACAGGGCGTCGATCTTAAAAACGCCGCCTTTGGCGCCCTCGTGGCCGCTTTCCCTAACACCGGCTTCATGGGTGTACCTTTGCTCGTGGCCCTGCTCGGGCAAGCCGCAGCCGGGCCGGTCATTGGCACCGTGCTGGTGGACTTGATTCTCACCAGCACCCTGTGCATTGCCTTGGCCCAGGTCCAGCCCAGCGGCGGTGCGGGGCCCCAAGGCAACACCTGGCACACCGTGTCGCGCTCGCTGCGGGGGGCCATGACCAACCCCTTACCCTGGGCCATTGCCCTCGGGGCCGCGGTGGCAGCGCTGAACGTCACCGTGCCTGGCCCAGTGGCCCAAGTCATCAAGATGCTGGCCGATGCCGCATCACCTGTGGCCCTGTTCACCATCGGCGCGGTGCTTTGGCGATCCGGCCAGCACAGCCCTGCCCTTGGAAAAACTTGCCAAACACCGCCACGCCACTTCGTTCCCGTGGCCCTGATCAAACTGCTGCTGCACCCGCTCTTGGTCTTGCTGGTGGGTTGGATGGCGCGGGCCTTGGGCCTGCCGGTGTCCTCTTTCGGTCTGACCGTGCTGGTGCTGGCCGCTGCCCTGCCCAGCGCCAGCAATGTCTCGTTGCTGGCGGAACGTTATGGCGCCGACAATGGCCGCGTGGCCCGCATCATCATGGCCAGCACGGTGATGGCTTTTGTGACTTTCAGCTTTTTGGCCTGGTTGCTGGGCGCGGGGCGCGGGCTTGGTTAGGATGCGCGTCATGACACTGAAGATGTTGGCTCCAGCTTTTCGCGTTTGTTGTGCCGTCGTTGTATCGACGCTATTGTTTTTCAGTGCATCGGCCTACAGCGTCGAAGGCCACTGGGTGCATGCCTATGCAGCCTATGGTGAACCCAAATATCCCAAGGGGTTTACCCACTTCGAGTATGTGAACCCGGATGCGCCCAAACGCGGCACTTTGTACTTGCGCAACCCGGACCGGCGCACCAGTTTTGACAAGTTCAACCCTTACACCATCAAAGGCAGCGCCCCAGCAGGGGTGACGATGTTTTTGATTGAACCGCTGGCCGTGTCATCCAGCGACGAGCCGCAAACCATGTATGGCTTGCTGGCGCAAGAAATGCTCATCGCGTCCGACAAGTCCTCCATCACTTTTCGACTCAACCCCTTGGCGCGTTTCCACAACGGTGACCCTGTGTTGGCGCAAGACGTGAAATACAGCCACGCGCAGCTGACGAGCAAATACAGCTCACCCGCCATTCGTTCCGTGTTGTCTGTCATCAAAGCCGTGGTGGTGTTGGACGAGCGCACGGTGCGTTTCGATTTGAACGAAAAAAACACCGATGCCCTGTTCACCGCCGGGGCCTTCCCCGTGTTTTCAAGAAAATGGGGTGAGGGCAAAAAGTTCGACGAAGTGATCACCGAGTACCCCATAGGCAGTGGCCCCTACCAAATTGCTGAGGTGGACACGGGTCGTCGCATTGAGTTTGAACGTGTCCCACAGTACTGGGCCAACGACCTGCCCGTTCGAAAGGGATTCTTTAACTTCAGTCGCGTGGTTTACCGCTACTACCTGGATGAACCCGTCGCACGCGAAGCCTTTAAGGCGGGTGAGTTTGACTTGTACAAAGAGTACGTGGCCGCGAGTTGGGCGCGCCAACACCAAGGGCCGAAGTGGCGGGATGGGCGCATCTTGAAAGACCCGTTTGAAACGCAAACGGGTCAAGGCTTGCAGTCCCATGTGATCAATTTGCGCCGACCCCTGTTTCAGGATGCCCGGGTTCGTTTTGCCCTGGCCCACGCCTACGACTTTGATTTCGCCAACAAACTCAAACTGCGCAAGCGGGCCAACAGTTTGTTCAACAACTCTGCGTTTGCTGCTGATGGCTTGCCGTCCGAAGGCGAGTTAAAACTGCTAGAGCCCTTCCGGGCGCAGTTGCCCGCTGAGGTGTTCGGCCCGCCATACCGCGCACCGGAAACCGGGTTGCAGCCGAAACAACTGCGTGCCAATTTACTCAAGGCCAGGGCCCTGCTGGAACAAGCGGGCTGGAAGCTGGCTGCCGACGGTCTCTTGCGCAATGCCAAAGGCGATTCATTCGAGTTCGAGTACCTCACCACGCGCGAAGAGGATCCGCGTCCGCCCATGTGGCAGGGCAATCTGCGCAAACTGGGCATACGCATGAACATTCGGGTCGTTGACTTTGCGTTGTTCAGAACCCGCTTGGACGAATATGACTTTGACGTAATCACCCTTGCAGGTGGCGACTTCACCTTGCCCAGTGCGGCGCTTTATGAGCAGCTTCTGGGTAGCAAGGCAGCCGATGAAAAAGGGAATCAAAACTTCCGTGGGGTGAAAAGCGCCGCGGTCGATCACCTCATTAAAGCCATGTCGCAAGCGACAACTCTTGATGCCCTGCGAGACGCGGCGCGCGCTTTGGATAGGGTGGTGATGTGGAACCACTGGCAAGTCCCTGACCTGTACACCGCCGACGAGCCCGCGTCTTACTGGAACCGTTTTGGCATGCCGTCAGTTCGCCCCAAATACTTCACGCTAGAAGCACCGTCTGCCGAGCAACCACCTTGGGCCGTGACCAACTGGTGGATCAAAGATGGCGCGGTTCGCTGAACAAGGACTGGTGTAAATCATGTGGTCTTACGTGCTCAAACGTCTGCTGTTGATGGTGCCCACGCTCTTGGGGGCGCTGACCATTACGTTCGTCGTGATTCAGTTTGTTCCGGGGGGGCCGGTGGAGCAATTCATGGCTGAGGCCAAGGCCAGTCAAATCGACGGCGGGGCGAAATCAAGCACCTATAAATCGGCCCGCGATACTGACGCCAAACAACTCGCTGAACTCAAAGCACTTTACGGTTTTGACAAGCCCGCCCACGTGCGCTACGTTGAAATGCTGAAGAATTTTTTGCAGTTCGACCTTGGGCGCAGTTTTCGGCACAACAAAGATGTGTGGACTCTCATCAAAGAAAAGTTGCCGGTCTCCATCAGCCTGGGGTTGTGGACTTTCCTGATTTCTTATTTGATTTCCGTTCCCTTGGGCGTGCTCAAGGCCGTGCGTGAAGGCTCGCGTTTTGATGTGGTGACCACCGGGTTTGTTCTGCTGGGTTATGCCATTCCAGGCTTTGTGTTGGGTTTGCTACTGATCGTCTTTTTCGCGGGGGGCACGTTCTTAGACTGGTTCCCGCTGCGCGGCCTGACCTCGGACAATTGGGGCGACCTCTCTTGGCCTGCGCGCATTGCCGATTATTTTTGGCACCTGACCTTGCCCTTGATTTGTATGGTGCTTGGCAGCTTTGCCGTCACCACCTTGCTCACCAAAAATACCTTTGTCGAAGAAATCAGAAAACAGTATGTGCTGGTGGCGCGTGCCAAGGGGTTGTCGCAAAAGCAGGTGCTCTACAAACACATCTTCCGCAATGCTCTTATCCCTTTGGTTACGGGTTTTCCAGCGGCGTTCGTTGGAGCATTTTTTGCAGGGTCGCTGTTGATTGAAACCTTGTTTTCGCTGGATGGACTGGGCTTGTTGTCGTATGAAGCCGTATTGCGACGCGACTATCCGGTGGTATTGGGTTCGCTCTACCTGTTCACCTTGATCGGTTTGGTGGTTAAGTTGGTGTCTGACTTGCTCTATGTGGCGGTGGATCCTCGAGTGCAGTTTTCATCGGTTGGGCATTGAACCCATGAGCAACGTTACTCAACCCGCGCGCCCGCTGTCACCCAATCAACGTGCTTGGGCCCGCTTCAAACGCAACCGCTTGGGTGTGTGGTCCTTGTGTCTGTTTGTGGCGATGCTGCTGCTCAGTACCTGCGCCGAACTCATCAGCAACGACAAACCCTTGGCAGCCAAGTTGCAAGGCCAGTGGCTTTTTCCTGTCTTGAACAACCCACCTGAAACGGCCCTGGGTGGCGACTTTGGTACGCCCACCGACTGGAAAGACCCCTTCATCACTGAGCAGTTCAAGCAAGGGGGCAACAGCGCATGGATCACACTCAATCCGCATTCGGCTAACTCGGTGAATTACTTCAATCCTGAAGCCAGTCCGGTTCGTCCCAATGCGGACAACCTGTTGGGCACCGACCCTTATGGCCGCGATGTGTTGGCTCGTTTGCTCTACGGCTTTCGCGTCAGTATTTGGTTTGCTTTAGCCCTCACCCTCACAGGCACCTTGATAGGCGTGCTGGCGGGTGCGCTCCAGGGTTACTTCGGTGGCAAGGTAGATCTGTTCTTGCAGCGTTTCATTGAGATTTGGACGGCGATTCCGGAGCTTTACTTGCTCATCATCTTCGCCTCTATCTTTGAGCCCTCGCTGCTCTTGCTCTTGGTGCTGCTGAGTTTGTTTGGCTGGGTGGGTTTGTCCGACTATGTGCGGGCCGAATTCTTGCGCAACCGAGGCTTGGAGTACGTGAAATCTGCGCGAGCGCTGGGTTTGTCCAACCGCCAAATCATGTGGCGTCATGTGCTGCCCAACTCGCTCACACCCATCATCACCTTTTTGCCGTTTCGAATGAGCGGTGCCATCTTGGCGCTGACCTCCTTGGACTTCTTGGGGCTGGGTGTTCCGCCTTCTGTGCCCTCGCTCGGTGAACTTCTGCGCCAAGGAAAAAACAACTTAGACGCCTGGTGGATCATCGTCCCCACCTTCTTGCTGCTGGTGCTCACCATGCTGCTGCTCACCTTCATTGGCGACGCCTTGCGCGACGCTTTCGACACCCGCAAATCATGAACCAAGCTCTTTTAGAGATTGACCGCCTGAGCGTGCGTTTCGGCGCCAGCACCGTGGTGAATGATGTGTCGTTCAGCGTCGCTGCGGGTGAAAAGTTTGGGCTGGTGGGCGAGTCGGGTTCGGGCAAGTCGATCACGGCCATGTCTGTTCTTCGTTTGGTGGAGAGCACACAAACGTCGGGGGCGATTCGCCTCGCGGGCGACGACCTCATGGCCTACAGCGAACGCCAAATGCGGGGCGTGCGGGGGGCTCGTGTCGGCATGATTTTTCAAGAGCCGATGACGGCGCTGAACCCGCTTTACACCGTGGGCAACCAGATTGCCGAGGTGCTGCGGCTGCACCAGGGGTTGCACAAAAACGCAGCGCATACAAAAGCCATTGAGTGGCTGGCGCGCACCGGCATCCCCGAGCCCGAGCGGCGTGTGAATGCCTACCCGCACCAGTTGTCCGGCGGCCAACGTCAGCGCGCCATGATCGCCATGGCCTTGGCTTGCCAGCCCGAGCTGCTCATTTGTGATGAGCCCACCACGGCGCTGGATGTCACGGTGCAAACGCAAATCTTGGCCCTGCTGGACGACCTGCAGCGCGAGTTCGGCATGGCCTTGCTCTTCATCACCCATGACCTCAATCTGGTGCGCCGTTTCACACACCGCGTGGGCGTGATGGAAAAAGGGCATCTCGTGGAAGTGGGCGAGACGGCCACTGTTTTTGCTGATCCTCAGCATGCCTATACCCAACGTTTACTCGCCAGCCGCCCGCAACGTGTGGTGGCCGAGGTGGCAGCAGACGCCCCGGTCTTGCTGCAAGCCAAAGAGGTGGCGGTGCGGTTCAGCCGCTCCGAGGGTTGGTTCAAAAAACACCATGTGGAGGCAGTGCGCCAGGTGTCGGTGCAAGTGCGTCGCGGCGAAACCTTGGGGCTGGTGGGCGAATCGGGCTCAGGCAAAACCACCTTGGCCATGGCCTTGCTAGCACTGCAACCGATGGTGGGCGGTGAGGTGCACCTCGGTGGTCAGCGCATCGACAACGCGGGCAATAACGAGTTGCGTGCCATGCGCAAACGAATGCAGGTGGTGTTCCAAGACCCGTTTGCCTCGCTCAGTCCACGTCGTACCGTGGGCCAAATTGTCGAAGAAGGGTTGGAGTTGCACTTCCCCGAATTGAGCCGCAGCGAGCGCGAAGCCCGCGTGGTGGCCATGCTGGAAGAGGTGGGCTTGAGCGAGGCGTCGGGCACGGCCAATTTGCTGTCGCGTTATCCGCATGAATTCTCTGGCGGACAGCGTCAGCGTATTGCCATCGCGCGCGCCGTGGTGCTGCGACCTGAACTCCTGGTGCTGGACGAGCCCACGTCTGCGCTCGACGTGTCAGTCCAGCAGCAGGTGCTGGCGCTGCTGGCCGATTTACAAAAACGCTACGGCATGAGTTACCTCTTCATCAGCCACGACCTGGCCGTGATCCGCGCCATGGCGCACCGGGTGCTGGTGATGAAGGATGGGGCGATTGTGGAAGAGGGCGACGTGGGTGCGTTGTTCAGCGCGCCAAAGACGGCTTACACCCAGGCGTTGCTGGCGGCAACGCCTGGGTTGTCGTCACACTGAATCGGTCAATTCATGTGGTCGGTGGCCAGGGCCTGGCCCCTGCTCACCAACTCAGAAAACCGCCCCGCGTCCAGGTTGCTGCCACACACAATCAGCGCCACTTTTTTGCCATTGAGTTGCTCGCGCAGCGGCCCCAAAAGTGCCGCCAGCGCAGTGGCAGCTGCGGGTTCCACCGCCAACTTCATGTCGCGGAAGGTGTAGTACATGGCTTGGCAGATGGCGTCGTCGGACACACGCACCATGCCGTCCACATGCCGTTTGCACAGGCCGTAGCTGTACGGCATGGCATAGGGCGCACCCAGGCTGTCGGCGACGGTATTGACTCGCTCCAGGCGCACGGGTTGCCCGGCTTCAAAGCTGCGGTTCATGGCATCTGCGCCGTCAGGTTCCACGCCAAAGACCTGGCAGCGTTTGTTCATGCGTTTCACGCAGCTGGCAATGCCCGCCAGCAAACCGCCGCCGCCCACAGGCACGACCACTGCATCGAGGCCGCTGACCTGGTGCATCAACTCCAAGCCCACCGTGCCTGTGCCTTGGGCGGTGAGCGGACCATCGAAGGGATGGATGAGGGTGCGGCCTTCGCTCGCGACGAGTTCATCGGCATGTGCGAAGGCCGCGTGCACATCGGCCTGCAACACCACTTCGGCGCCGAGTTCTTGGCAGGCTTGGATGCGTGCTGGGCTGACATGCTTTGGCATCACCACCTTGGCCGAGGTGCCCGCCAAACGGGCGGCATATGACACCGCAATGGCGTGGTTGCCCGCGCTGACGGCCACTACACCGCGCCGTTTGGCCTCCAAGCCCATCGCCTGGATGCAGTTCAGTGCGCCGCGCAGTTTGAAGCTGCCTGCGATTTGAAAGAGTTCGAGCTTGAGCCAGACCTCGGTCTGCGGGCTGAGCGCGGTTTGCACCACGCCCGTTTGCCAGCGCCACACGGGCGTCGTGAGTACCTGGCCCTGTAAGCGGGCGGCGGTTTGCTGGAAGTCTTGCAGGGTGAGGTCGAGCGAGGAATCCCAGGGGGTGGTGGGGTTCAAAGACATGTGTTTCTCCAATGAATTCGGGGCCAAAGAATGAATCCGGCGCCGCACGGGCGCGGGCAAGGCAAAACGTTCATTCGGGTCGAAGGGCACCGGCACGCAGCCGCAGCTCAACGACCCAGGCTAATTCGAATGGAGGCAGTGGTGGCGCGGCAGATCGGCGCTTTGGACCCGCACAGCAACGCCACGGCAGCTGCGTGCCGATGGGGTGGGGTGCGGGTTTGGGAAAACATCAGGGGATGGAGTTTCGCACATTCAACCCAGAAGCCGCAGTTGGACGCGCCCAAGTGGGCGGCAAGTGGGGGTACTCGCAGCGCACGAGAGCGGCAAACTGCCGGATCCAGGTTCAAAAAAAGGGCGGCCACGGCCGCCCTGTTCTGCGCATCTGAGACAGTTATTTGCCCGATGCCAGCTTGTCGCGCATGCGGTTGGCGCGTTCTTGCGAGTTGGGGTGGCTGGACAACATGCCTCCACCACCGGAGCCCAGTTTGCGGAATGCCGATTCCATGGCCTTGGCGTCGTACTTGTGTTTTTTCATGAAGGCCAAACCGTAGTCGTCGGACTCGGTTTCATTGCTTTGCGAGTACTGTGCGTTGAGCACGGCCTCGGCCAAGCCGCCGAGGTCGGAGTCGGCGATGGCACCCAAAGCACCTTTGTTGCTGGCAGCGGCTTTGCGGCCTGCCGATGCCATGTAAGCCGTGCGCATTCTGCCCAGGGAGTGTTTGGCTTTCACGTGTCCAATTTCATGGCCCAAGATGCCCAACAATTCTGCGTCCGTCATCATGTCCATCAGGCCGCTGTAAAAACGAATGGAACCGTCGGGCGAGGCATTGGCATTGACTTGACTGCTCATGTAAACCTTGAAGTTCAGCTTCAGTCCGTCTTCATTCACATGCTTAGCGGTCAAGCGGGCCAAACGTGCGGCGTACTTGTTGCCTGCTGGTGCCACGCGGCGTTTTTTGTCCTCATAGGCGCGCATTTGCATGGACGCTTGCATCAGTTCTTCTTCCGATACGGTGGCGGCTTTGAACAAGTCCAGGGCAGCACCGGCCTTGTTCTCTTTCGATGAGGCACCTTGACCACCGGAATCCACCGATGAAAGCGCGGAACTCAAACCCGCCAATGGATTGGAAGACGAACTGCTAGACGAGCTGCTTTTCCCGCTTGCAGAACCGCTGCTAGCGGTGCTTCCCGAGCCGCTGCCCGTGCTGGCACAACCTGCCACCAACGTGGCAACCAAACCCAAAACCAGGCTACTGGACCAAACTGTCTTCATTGCTATATCCCTGTCGTTTGCGAAAAGTTCTTAACCAATGCGTACCGTCGAACCGGGCCTGTCGGTGTGCAATTGGTGGTGTGACGGATGTGGGCGTGGGGTACTGCTGGGAGCTCCCCGTTGGCCGCGCGATCAATGAATGGCGCTTCCCAACATCGTTGCGAGACTGTATCGGGATGTTTGCGCCTGGATGTTTCAAACTGCAACCAAACCACCCCTCAGATAGGGGAGGTCGAACAAGCAAAGCCCGCATCAGATCATCAAGGGATCCACATCCATGGCCCAGCGCAAGATGCGCTCGCCAGGCCCGCCGCGCTCGCGTTTGAGTTCATGCAGCGTTGGCAGCCACAACGCCATGAAACGCTGCAATGCCAGACGTGAGGTGGACTCCACCAGCATTTGCATGCGCTCCACATTGGCGACGCGGGCAACCGACGTCGGCACCGGTGGGTAGACCATCACACCCTCGTGACCCGGCAGCGTGGCGGCGATTTCAGCGGCCGCATGTAAAAAGTCGCGCGCGGCTTGCGCGGTTTTAGCTTCCGCGCGCATGAGCCCCAAATAGGAATAGGGGGGCAGGCCTGCCATTTCACGTTCTTCCAGTTGGCTCTTTGCAAACGCTTCGAAGTGGTGTGCTTTGAGCGCTGCGTACAAGGGGTGCTGCGGGTGCCAGGTCTGTACCCACATTTCACTTTGCGCGGCATGGGCGGCGTCGCGTCCGGCGCGTCCGGCTGCTTGCATCAGCAGAGCGAATAAACGTTCGGGCGCACGGAAGTCGCTGGAAAAAAGCGAGGTGTCGGGATTGACGGCAGCCACCAAAGTGATGCGCCGAAAGTCGTGTCCCTTGGTGATCATTTGGGTACCCACGAGCACATCCACCTCACCGGCGTGCACGGCCCCGAGCTGTGCTTCCAATGAGCCTTTGAGGCGGGTGCTGTCAGCGTCGATGCGGGCGATACGCGCAGGTGTGTTGACGTCGTCTCGCGCATGCAAAAGGGCACCGAGCTGCTCCTCCAACTGCTCGGTGCCTCGGCCCATGGGCGCGATGTCCAAGTTGCCGCAATCGGGGCAGGCCTTGGGTACGCGCTCGGTGTAGCCGCAGTGGTGGCAGCGCAGTGTGCGATCCAGTTTGTGAAAAACACGCCATGCACTGCAGTGCGGGCAGGCGCTTTTCCAACCGCAGTCGCCACAAAAAAGCACCGGCGCATAACCACGGCGGTTCAAAAACACCAAACTTTGTTCACCTGCATCAATGCGCCGTTGCACGGCTGCGAGCAAGGGTGGTGACAAGGCGGTGTTGACGCCTTTACCTTTGGGTTGCTGGTTCATGTCCACGACACGCACCGTCGGCAATACGGCCCCGCCGATGCGTGTGGGCATGGCCAGGCGAAGGTAACGCCCTTCGTTGGCGCGTTGCCAAGTCTCAAGTGACGGGGTGGCTGAACCCAGGAGCACTGGCAGCCCCTCGCGTTTGCCGCGCACCACCGCCAAGTCGCGGGCGGAGTAACGCGCGCCGTCTTGTTGTTTGTAGGACGGGTCGTGTTCTTCATCAACCACGATCAATCCCAAACGCGGCATGGAGGCAAACACCGCGAGCCGTGTGCCGAGCACCAAGTCGGCCAGCCCCAAATGGGCGAGCAGCCAGTGGCGCAATCGCTGGGCAGGGGTGAGGCCACTGTGCAGCGACACGATGCACCGGCCAGCAAAACGCGCTTTGAAGCGTTCTTCCAACTGGGGCGTGAGGTTGATTTCTGGAACCAACACCAAGGCCTGTTGGCCGCGACCCAAGGCCGCCTGGGCGGCCTGCAAATAGACCTCTGTTTTGCCGCTGCCGGTGGCACCGAAAAGAAGACAGGTGGGGGCGGTGTGCGCTTGATGTTCGTCCGCCAGGCGCGCCAGCACCTCGGCTTGTTCTGGCGTCACGGGCGGACTGCCCAGGCTCGTGGCCAACGCGTCATCACTGGCTGCCGCATGCGCGGCCTGGGCTTTGTGCAATTTGGCCAACTGCTTTTGCAATTGAAGGTTGTCCAGCTTGCGCAACTCCGGCGGCAGCACCGACAACGCCACCTCGCCGGGGCTGCGCTGGTAGTAACTGGATGCAAATTCTGCGAGCCCGCACCACGCGGCCGACAGCGGGGGCAGCGCATCCAGAACCGCCGTGATCGGTCGAATGGTGTGGCGTGGTGATGGCTCGCTGGATGGGGAGGGTGGTGCGGTGTGCCACACCACACCCGGCACGTCACGTTTGCCCAAAGGCACACGAACCAGGGTTCCAGGTGGAAGTGGCCGCTCACAGGTGTAGTCCAACAGACCACTCAAGCCGCTGTGCAGCGGTGCGTCCACAGCCACCTGAAGCGTGGTTGAACTACTCAAATTGCGCGCCGCCAAACTTGCCGGCCCAAGTTGAAGTGACTTTCATAAACCTTGGCTAAGTGCATGTTTTTACTGGGCTTTGCAGGTCATCCACTCGTTCTGTGGATAACTTTGTGGGCAACCTTGTCATGAAAGGCCTAAATCCTTGATTTCTCTGGCTTGTACCCAGATTGCCTGTTTTCGTGGCAACAAGATCTTCTTAATAAAATCAATAACTTAGAGTGATTTCACGAAATGGTCATCGTGCACCGCGACAAAAACCAAGTCGAATCGGGGCATGCGCCAAAATGGGGATAAGTCAAGCCCACTAGACCAATTTGACGACAAATTTGGCACTTGACACGTCATCTCAAAAGCGCTCAAACCCGCGCTTCAGGTGTCTGTGCGCTGTCGCTTGGAATGCCGATGAACAGCATCCACCAGAACCGAGACACTCTCTGGTGGTGTGTGTTGGCTGATGCCGTGGCCGAGGTTAAAGATGTGGCCCGACCCGGCGCTGGGGGCACCAAAGCTGTCCAGGGTTTGCTGAACCAGTGTTTCGATTTGTTCTGGTGCGGCAAACAGCACATTGGGATCGAGGTTGCCTTGCAGGGCCACGTGGTCTCCCACACGGCGACGCGCTTGGCCCAAGTTCACGGTCCAGTCCACACCCAATACGTCGGGCGCGTGGAGCGATCCGATGTCGGCCATCTCTTCCAGCCACAAGCCCCCACCTTTGGTGAACACGATGTGCGGAATGCGCACGCCCTGGTGTTCACGTTTGAGCTGTTTCAACACCCGCTGGGTGTAGGCCAGGCTGAACTGCTGAAAAGCGCCGTCGGCCAGCACACCCCCCCAACTGTCAAACACCATCACCGCCTGGGCACCGGCCTCAATTTGGGTGTTGAGGTACAGCGCCACGGCGTCGGCATTGATGGCCAGCATGCGGTGCATCAGGTCGGGCCGTGAATAAAGCATGGTTTTGACCAGCCGGTAGTCGTCGGAGCCGCCGCCCTCCACCATGTAGCAGGCCAGGGTCCAGGGGCTGCCGGAAAAGCCGATCAAGGGCACGCGGTCTTGAAGTGCTTTGCGAATGGAGGTCACCGCGTCAAACACATAACGCAGGCTGTTCATGTCGGGCACAGCCAACTGGTCGACGGCCGCTTCATCGCGAACGGGCCGCGCAAACTTGGGGCCTTCGCCCAAAGCGAAACTCAATCCCAGGCCCATGGCGTCGGGCACGGTGAGGATGTCGCTGAACAAAATCGCCGCGTCTAGCGCATAACGCTCCAGCGGTTGAAGTGTGACTTCGGTGGCGAAGTCACGGTTGGTGGCCAAGCCCATGAAACTGCCCGCTTTGGCCCGTGTGGCACGGTATTCAGGCAAATAACGCCCGGCTTGGCGCATCAGCCAAACGGGGGTGTGGGCGGTGGGCTCGCGCAGACAAGCGCGCAGGAAAGTGTCGTTCTGAAGAGGGGCAAACATGGCGGGATTATCCTCTGGGGTCCGGCACCTGCATTTGTCGTGCCCCACGCTTTGGAGACCCTCCCATGCTTGCGCAAAACATTCTCGCCACCATTGGCAATACACCGCACATTCGCATCAACCGCTTGTTTGGTGCGACGCACTCCGTCTACATCAAGAGTGAACGCAGCAACCCGGGAGGGTCCATCAAGGACCGCATTGCGCTGTCCATGGTGGAAGCGGCCGAGGTGGCTGGGTTGCTTAAACCCGGATCCACCATCATCGAACCCACCTCCGGCAACACCGGCGTGGGCCTGGCCATGGTGGCCGCGGTGAAGGGCTACAAGCTGGTGCTGGTGATGCCCGAGAGCATGAGCATCGAGCGCCGCCGTTTGATGCTGGCGTATGGCGCTACCTTTGTGCTGACACCGCGCGAAAAAGGCATGAACGGATCAATAGCCCGCGCCAAGGAGTTGCTGGCCGACACGCCGAACGCGTGGATGCCGCAGCAGTTTGAAAACCCCGCCAACATCGATGTGCACGTGCGCACCACGGCGCTGGAGATTGCGGCTGACTTTCCGAGCGGCATCGATGCTCTCATCACCGGCGTGGGCACCGGGGGCCACATCACCGGTTGTGCCCAGGTGCTCAAGGCCCGCTGGCCCAAACTCAAGGTATTTGCGGTAGAGCCCAGTGCCAGCCCCGTCATCAGTGGCGGCTCGCCCAGCCCGCATCCGATTCAAGGCATTGGTGCAGGTTTCATCCCCAAAAATTTGCACACAGATTTGCTCGATGGCGTGATTCAGGTGGAAGCCGAAGCGGCGCGTGAGATGGCCCGCCGTGCGGCGCGCGAGGAGGGCATGTTGGTGGGTATTTCAAGTGGCGCAACCTTGGCGGCCATTGCGCAAAAGCTGCCTGACCTGCCTGCTGGTGCCACGGTGCTGGGCTTCAATTACGACACGGGCGAGCGGTATTTGTCCATCGAGGGGTTCTTGCCCACAGAGTAAAGACTGTTGTTCCCTCCATCATGTCCAAACCCCGCATCCTCATCGTCGAAGACGAGCCCGGCATTGCCGATACCTTGCAGTACGCGCTGCGCACCGATGGCTTTGAGCCTTTGTGGTGCGCCACGGGTGAAGAAGCCTTGCGCTGCGTGACCGAACAAGCGCCTGCTTTGGTGATTCTGGATGTAGGTCTGCCCGACATCATGGGCTTCGAGGTGTTCAAACGACTGCGCGCCATGCCGAGTTGCTTTGATTTGCCTGTGGTGTTTCTCACCGCACGCAGCGACGAGATCGACCGCGTGGTGGGCCTGGAGTTGGGTGCGGACGACTACGTGGCCAAACCCTTCTCTCCGCGTGAACTCGTGGCGCGGGTGCGTTCGATTCTGCGTCGCACCAACAAAGGGGCCGCAGCGGTTGCCGTGGCGGCGTCGCCAACAGCCGCTGCCTCCACGCCGCTGTCCATTGACGACAGCAAACGCCAGATCCGTTACTACGGCCAGCGCCTGGACTTGTCGCGTTACGAGTATGGATTGCTGAAAACCTTGGCATCACGCCCCGGTCATGTCTACACCCGCGATGTGTTGCTCGATCTGGTGTGGGACGACGCCAGCGACAGCCTGGACCGCACCGTCGATGCGCATGTGAAAACCCTGCGCGCCAAACTCAAGGTGATTGCCCCTGAGCTGGACCCCATTTGCACCCATCGGGGCAGTGGGTATGCCTTGGCTGACGACCTGCCTGCCTCGCGCTGACGTTTGAGGCGCTAGGCTGGCGTGGCATTGAGAGCGCACGCAAACAGTCGGGTGTCGCCGCGTTTCTCGCTTTGCAGCGCGCCCCGATTCGAAACATACGAATCTGCGGGCTCTTGCTCAGCATTTCCTTTACTTTGTTTTGCTCGCAGGCGGCACGTTTATCGGCTTGATGCCCCCGCAGTCGGCAGACAGCCACTTGCCCGACTGTTTCATCTGCACCACCTCCGGTTGTCCCTTGCGCTGCGTGGTGAATGTGAACTCGCCGTCGTAGGCTTTGGGGTTGAGCAGGGTGAACTGCCCTTCTCCTGTCGATGGCGGATTGCCCGCGCAACTGAACTGCATGCGGGTCGTGTTGCCGCTGTGCTGCATGGTGTGCGTGCAGCCTTCGCGGGCAGGAACTTGCCGCATGGCGGCTTGTTCGGGCGAGATGCACATGCGCACCGTGTTGGGCGCAGCGCCCATGGCCATGCCGTTTTTCCCCATCATGGCTTCCATTTGTTTGCGCTGCTCGGGTGTCATCTTGGCCATGGCGGCTTGGGCTTGGGCCATGGCTTTTTCCATCTCACCACTTTGCGACTTCGTTTGCACGGTGGTTTCCCACAGGCCAGGCTGCATCTGGGTTTGAAGCTGGGCTTGCGCGCTTGCAGCGAACAGTAGATTCAGTGCAATGGCGGCGACGGCAATGGACGGCAAGCGGGTGCGCATGGAAAAACTCCTTGCAATGGTTTGAGCCGTCCAGCATAGCAGCGCTCGGCTGCACAATAGTGTCGTTTCAAGTCTCAAATGCCGCTTGCTCGCTGGCCCTCAAACCCGATGGCGTCGTTGTTCCTCGTCGCCATAGCCCAGGCTATGACTCCTCGTCGCGCCTAGCCCTCGGGCTTGATGGCGGCGCGATCAACCGACATTTGAGACTTGAAACGACACTAGGCACAACCGCTATCCTGTGCGACCTTGTGCCACCGTCTGGATTCACCGTGAGTTTTTTCAAAGATTGGTCCGTTCAAGCGGGCACGGCAGGGTTTGTTGCGGTGCTGGTGGGTTTCACCAGTTCAGTGGCCATCGTGTTTCAAGCAGCCACCAGTTTGGGGGCCACGCCCGCGCAGGTCAGCTCGTGGATGTGGGCCTTGGGCTTGGGCATGGGCTTGTGTTCAGCTTTGCCTTCCTTGTGGTTGAAGAAGCCGGTGATGGTGGCCTGGAGCACGCCGGGCGCGGCGGTGCTGGCCACGGCAGCCGCAGCCGCCACTGCCGACGGCCATGCGTTCAGCATGGGGCAGGCCGTGGCCGCCTTCATGGTTTGCGCGGCGCTCATCACCCTCTTTGGCATCACGGGTTGGTTTGAGCGTTTGATGGGCCGCATTCCCATGCCCATCGCATCGGCGTTGTTGGCGGGGGTGCTGGCGCGTTTTGGCCTGGACGCTTTTGTCGCCATGAAATCGGACTGGATGTTGGTCTTGCTGATGTTGTGCAGCTATTTGCTGGGGCGGCGCTTGTGGCCGCGTTATGCCGTGCCGGTGGTGTTGCTGTTGGCCACCGTGCTGGTCGCATTTCGGGGGCAGTTGCAGTTGAACGCTGTGCAGTGGTCCTTGACCGCTCCTGTTTTTGTGAAACCAGAGTTCTCTTTGAGCGCGATCGTCAGCCTGGCGCTGCCGCTGTTTGTGGTGACCATGGCTTCACAAAACCTGCCGGGTGTGGCGGCCATCAAAGCCGCTGGTTATGAGATGCCGCTCTCCAAACTCATCACGATCACGGGGCTGACCACTTTGGTGCTCGCACCGTTTGGCGCATTCGCGCTGTGCCTGTCCGCCATCACCGCGGCCATTTGCATGGGCCGCGAGGCGCACGAAGACCCGACCAAACGTTACACCGCGGCCGTGAGCTGTGGGCTGATCTACATCTTGATTGGCCTCTTTGGTGCGGCGGTCGCGGGCTTGCTCACCGCGTTTCCGCGTGAGCTGGTGGTGGCGATCGCGGGGTTGGCATTGCTGGGCACCATAGGCAGCGGCCTGGAGTCGGCACTAAAAGAGCAACAAACCCGCGAAGCCGCGCTCATCACTTTCTTGGTGACCTTGAGTGGTGTCAGCCTATGGGGCATTGCGTCCGCCTTCTGGGGCGTGGTCGCCGGTGCGTTGGCGCTTTTTGTGCAACAGTGGCGGCCCACCGTTTCTTCCGCGTCTCGCTGAGTTCACACCATGAAACTTCTCTTCATCGCCGACCCGCTCGAGTCTTTCAAGCCCACCAAAGACTCCACATTCGCCATGATGCGCGAGGCTTGGCAACGCGGCCACACCCTGCTGGCGTGCGAGCCCAAAGATGTGATGTGGAAGCAGGGCGGTCGCGTCACTGCCTATGTGCGCGAGATTCAACTCACGGGCTTGTTGGACGACTGGTTCGTCGCCCAGCAACAAGCACCGGATGAAGTCCCGGTGGCCTTGGCCGATGTGGACGCCGTGCTGATGCGCAAAGACCCCCCCTTCGACAGCGAGTATTTCTACGCCACCCACTTGCTCAGCCAAGCCGAGCGCGAAGGGGCCCGGGTGTTCAATTCACCCCAGGCACTGCGCGACCATCCCGAGAAGCTCTCGATCCTGGAGTTCCCCCAGTTCATCGGTCCCACCTTGGTGACACGCGATGCTGCCGACATCACGCGTTTTCACGCCGAACACGGCGACATCATCTTGAAGCCCCTGGACGGCATGGGCGGCAAAGGCATCTTTCGTGTCGGCCCCGATGGCTTGAACTTGGGCAGCATCACCGAGACCCTCAACCAAGGCGGGTTGCAGACGGTCATGGTGCAGCGTTATTTGCCTGAAATCAGCCAAGGTGACAAACGCATTTTGGTGATCGATGGCGTGCCTGTGCCGTTCTCGCTGGCGCGCATTCCCCAGGGCACAGAAATTCGCGGCAACTTGGCTGCCGGTGGCAAGGGCGTGGCCCAGCCTTTGAGTCCGCGGGACTGGGAGATCGCCAACAGCCTCGGTCCCATCCTGGCCGCGCGCGGTTTGCTGCTGGTGGGCCTGGATGTCATTGGAAACTGCCTGACGGAAATCAACGTCACCAGCCCCACCTGCTTTCAGGAAATCACGTCGCAGGCGGGGTTTGATGTGGCGGCGGCGTTTGTGGATGCGCTGGAGAAAAAGCTGGTGGGTTGAGTGGGTTGGGATGCCACCGGCTGTCGTCGAGCAGTGCCAAAAAGTCCGTCATTCCCGCGCATGAGGGAATCCAGGGATGGACCAAATCGCATCGCATCCTGAACTTCCACCTGCCCGCACCGACTGGATTCCCTCCTTCGCGGGAATGACGCGTTAGGAGCCTGGGATAATCCCTTCTTCCGAAAACGCACCTCTCGCGTATCACCTACTTCGCCAGCACGGCGGCGCTCTCCCGCAGCGCTGTTTGGCGCATCGAGATCCCATGGCTGTCTTATCCCTCTCCAACGCCCACCTGGCCTTCGGCCATGTGGCCCTGCTCGACAACGCCGCGTTTTCGCTGGAGGCGGGCGAACGCCTGGGGCTGATTGGCCGAAACGGCGCGGGCAAGTCGTCGATGCTGAAGATCATCGCCGGATTGGAGAAACTCGACGACGGCCTGCTGCAAATGACGCAAGGCTTGCGTATTTGTTATGTGCCGCAGGAGCCGGTATTTGAGCCCGGCCACACCGTCTTTGAAGCCGTGAGTGAAGGCGTGGCCGAAGCGAAAGCCGTGCGCCAAGCGTATGAGGAACATGCTGACGGCGTGGACCTGGACGCTCTGCAAACCCGCATTGAGGCCCTGGACGCCTGGAACTGGGAGCAGCGTGTGGACACCACGCTGGCGCAGTTGCATCTGGATGGCACCCGCGACATCAGCCAGCTCTCCGGCGGCATGAAAAAACGTGTGGCGCTGGCGCAAGCCCTGGTGGCCGTGCCCGACGTGCTGCTCTTGGATGAGCCTACCAACCATTTGGATCTGGACTCCATCGCCTGGCTGGAAGAGCTGCTCTGCGGCTTCAAGGGCAGCATCATGCTCATCACCCACGACCGCGCATTTCTGGATGGTGTGGCCACACGCATCATTGAACTCGACCGCGGCATCATCCGCAGCTACCCCGGCAACTTCAGCGCCTACGAGCAGATGAAGGAAGAGCAATTGGCCTCAGACGCTTTGGCCAACGCCCGCGCCGACAAACTGCTGGCGCAAGAAGAGGTGTGGATACGCAAAGGCGTGGAAGCCCGCCGCACCCGCAGCGTGGCCCGCATTCAGCGCCTGGAGGTGCTGCGCGATCAACGCCAAAAGCGTCGTGATTCGCTCGGCCAAGTGCGGTTGGAGATTGATTCGGGCGCACCCAGCGGCAAGATCGTGGGCGAGCTGCGCGACGTGACCATGCGCTTCGGCGACAAAACCATCGTCAACAATTTCTCCGGCACGATTCTGCGCGGCGACAAGGTGGGTTTGATCGGCCCCAACGGCGCAGGGAAAACCACCTTGCTCAAACTCATCTTGGGTCAGTTGGAGCCAACATCAGGCCACGTGCGCCTGGGCAGCAAGATCGACGTGGCCTACTTCGACCAGATGCGCAGCACGCTCAACCTCGATGCGACGCTCGCAGACACCATCAGCCCGGGCAGCGAGTGGGTCGAGTTCAACGGTTCACGCCGCCATGTGATGAGTTATTTGAACGACTTCCTGTTCTCACCCGAACGCGCCAACTCGCCGGTGCGCACCTTGAGCGGCGGCGAGCGCAACCGCGTGCTGCTCGCCCGGCTCTTTGCGCTGCCCGCCAACGTGTTGGTGCTGGACGAACCCACCAACGACCTGGACATTGACACCCTGGAGCTGCTGGAAGAGTTGCTGCAAAACTACCCCGGCACGGTGTTCCTCGTCAGCCACGACCGCCGTTTTCTCGACAACGTGGTCACCAGTACCATCGCCTGGGAAGGTGAAGAAACGCCGGGCTTTTGGCGCGAGTACGAAGGTGGCTACGAAGACTGGAAGGCGCAGCGCGCACGGGCCGAGAGCTTGCGCAACAAGGCGAGCAAAGAAGCCGCCAAAGAGGCCAACAAAGACAGCGGCAAGTCAGCCAAAACCAGTGCAACACCTGCTGCGCCAGCCGCCGTCAAACCACGAAAACTCAGCTACAAAGAACAGCGCGAACTCGACGCCTTGCCTGCCAAGTTGCAAGCGCTGGAGGTTGAACAAGCTGCGCTCAATGCGCTACTCGCTGACGGGGCGGTCTATAGCAGCGACCCGAAGAAGGCGGCCGAGTCACAAGCCCGTGTGGCACAAATTGACGATGAGTTGCTCGCTGCGCTAGAGCGCTTAGAGGTCTTGCAGGGCTGAGCTGTTCAGTCTCAGCGTCCCAAACCACCAAACCACGATTCGTTGGACGCATCACGGTGGGTGCGGCTCACGATGAGACCGCCTTGCAAATACAGGGCATTGAGCAGGCGAATGGCCAGCTCGCGTGACAAGCCTGGCCACAGCATCAGTTCGCGCAAATTCACGCTGTCATGGCGCATGCGCTGCACAGCTTCTTTGATGTTTTCCTGCATGGGGAAACGTTCCCACTCGGTGCTCGGACCGACTCGGTAGGCGGCGAACCCAGCAATCTCGGGCAGCAACTCACATCGTCCGCCATACCATGCCAAGGCCCACAGCCATGGAGCGAGTGAGTAGTGACAGGCCAGTTCACCGACGATGCCGTGGTGTTCTTCGCCAGGAGGTTGCAAGGTTGCTGGCTCGACGTGCAGGACGGTGAGTTTGGCCAAGCTGCCCGCGTCGAGGTTGTCCAACGACATGGGGCAGTGCACCCAGTGCTGCTGCGGAAAAACTGTCAGGGGTACCGCCTTGTCCTGCGAGCGGCAGTGAATGGTGACGCGGCTGGCATGGCGCACGCTTGCAGCCATCACTTCCAGAACGTCGAGCGAATCACCCACCCAGCGCTTGTCTTCATAACGCAGCAAGTCGGCTTGCAAAGAAGGACTGAGCCCGCTCAAACGTGTGCCCAGCACGATGCCATGCTCAGACCAGGGGCCATCGTCCATCTCATCGAGATAGCGCACATAGCTGCTGGCCCGCATCAACTCGGGCTCGCCTTGGGGGATGGTGGATTCAAACATGGATCAACAGGCCGGAAGCACAAAATTTATAGCCCAAGACTAACGGGTGTTCTGTGACGAACTGCGAAAAACCGAGTTGCGCCCCATGTTGTTACATCAAAGTACTGCATGGAGGTGCAGTGAAAGACAAGGTTGACTCTGAAAAGGCCTGTTTTTCCTGGGAACACCTGCCCGCTCAAAGGGCTTCAATGGCCATGTCAGGAACAACCGGTGCGGCTCTTGCGTCCTACCAAGCGCCGCGAAAGAAAACAACCATGTCTTTTTCGCTACGCAAACAACTTCAGTCGATGTGCGCAGCGGCATTGGCCGCAACAGCCGGCATTGTCGCATTGCCTGGCCAAGCGGATGCCTCGGGTTCAGTCAATCAAGCTGGAGCCCAGCCACTCACCCCAGCCAACTACGTATACAGCGTGGTGTCAGCGCAGGGCCACACCGCTTACGTTTTTGGCAGCAGCCATTTAAGCCCTTCCAACGCGCCGGTCCAGCTGGGCGCCTGCACCAAAAAACTACTGGCCGCGTCAGCAACCGTGGTGATTGAGTCGGACCCCATGTCAAGCCGCCAGTACATGGATGGCCGACCTTCGACGTTGCCGATGTCCCAGGTGCTGCCACTGCTCACCGACACCCAAATGCAGCAATTGCATCAGTGGGTTTACGGGGTGACCACACACAACCCCGACACCCGTTTGGCACCGCTCGATGCGTTCGAGGTGATCAAACATCTGAGCGCCCGCCAAACACGGCTGCGCCAAGCCCAAGTAGGTTGGTCTGACCATGGTCTGGACACGGAAATCATGATGGCTGCGCGTTTCTTGGGAAAAGCGACGGCGAGTTTGGAAACTCCGCAAGAGCAATTTGAGTTTTTCAGATCCATGACGCCACCGATGCACGCCCAGCAAATTGGTGCCGGATTGGCCACGCTCAGCAGCCGCGACGAACTCACCCAGTCCGGGCACGTGTTGCTCAAGTTGGTTCAGTATGCGGCGATCGGTGACGAAGAGGCGTTGCTGGAGTCGGTCGGAATGTTGGGCGACAGCGGTGACTACCTGTAGAGTCCCGGACGATTGCATAGGCCCGAAGCGGTATCCGCTGATGATGGCGAGGGAGGTCATGCGTGGGTTGATTGAGGATCTCAAAGCCCAAACCTGCGGAG
>JBJOQO010000034.1:0-32730 GCA_046049865.1 Pseudomonadota bacterium
AGAACTCGGCCAGTTGCTGGACCACACCGGCCCGGTCGCTGCGTCCGAGCACAACGCCGCCCGCATCTTCAATGCCGACCACTGTTTCTTTGTCACCAACGGCACCAGCACGTCCAACAAAATGGTCTGGCACCACACGGTGGCACCGGGGGACGTGGTGGTGGTGGACCGCAACTGCCACGTGTCCATCCTGCACTCCATCATCATGACCGGTGCGGTGCCGGTGTTTTTGCCGCCCACACGCAACCATTTCGGCATCATCGGCCCGATTCCGCAGAGCGAGTTTTCGCCGGAATCGATACGCAAAAAAATCGCGGCCAACCCGCTGCTCAAGGATGTAGACCATGCCTCGATCAAGCCGCGCATTCTGACGCTCACACAAAGTACCTACGACGGTGTGCTCTACAACACCGAAACCATCAAGAACTCGCTTGACGGCTACATCGACACCCTGCATTTCGACGAAGCTTGGTTGCCGCACGCAGCCTTCCACCGCTTTTATGGCACCTTCCACGCCATGGGGAAAAATCGGGCGCGGCCGAAGAGCCAGCTGGTGTTTGCCACCCAATCAACCCACAAACTGCTTGCGGGCATCAGCCAGGCGTCGCAGGTGCTGGTACAGGACTCACCCGGTCGCAAACTAGACCGGCATTTGTTCAACGAAGCCTACTTGATGCACACCTCCACCAGCCCGCAGTACGCCATCATTGCCTCGTGCGATGTGGCCGCGGCCATGATGGAGGCGCCCGGCGGCCCTGCGTTGGTGGAAGAAAGCATCTCCGAAGCCCTGGACTTCCGACGCGCCATGCGCAAGGTAGACGAAGAGTTCGGCGACGATTGGTGGTTCAAGGTGTGGGGGCCCGAAAAGTTTGCCGAGGACGGTATTGGGGATGGCAGCGATTGGGTGCTCAAGGCCAATGACAACTGGCACGGTTTTGGCAACCTCGCCGAGGGGTTCAACCTGCTGGACCCGATCAAGAGCACCATCATTACCCCGGGTCTCGACGTCAACGGCAAATTTGCCGCAACCGGCATTCCTGCGTCCATCGTCACCAAGTTTTTGGCAGAGCACGGCGTGGTGGTGGAAAAGACGGGCCTGTATTCCATCTTCATCATGTTCACGATCGGCATTACCAAGGGCCGCTGGAACACGATGCTGACGGCGCTGCAGCAGTTCAAGGACGACTACGACCGCAACCAGCCGATGTGGCGCGTATTGCCTGAGTTTGTGGCCAAGTTTCCGCGCTACGAGCGCATGGGCCTGCGCGACCTGTGCCAGAGCATCCACGAGACTTATGCCAAAGGCGACATCGCCCGCCTGACCACTGACATGTATTTGTCTGACCTGCACCCAGCCATGAAACCGAGCGATGCGTTCGCTTGCATTGCGCGGCGGCAAACTGAAAGGGTGGAGATTGATGGTTTGGAAGGGCGCATCACGACGTCATTGCTGACGCCCTATCCGCCGGGCATTCCACTCTTGATCCCGGGTGAACGTTTCAACCGCAAGATCGTCGACTTCTTGCGTTTCACGCGTCAGTTCAATGCCGCTTTCCCGGGTTTTGATACCGATGTGCACGGACTGGTCGAAAGCGACGACGATACGGGCACTCGCCGCTATTACGTGGACTGCGTGCGCGACGAGGTTTGAGGCTGGGCCAGCGATCGCGCAGGGGATCGCTGGGGCTCAAGTCGCGTTCAGCCTTCGCCAGGGTCGCGCATGGCGTGGCTGAAGCCCGCGTCCACATAGGTGATCTCTGAGGTCACACCTGCAGCCAAGTCCGACATCATGAAAGCGGCCACATTGCCGACGTCTTCAATCGTGACCGTGCGGCGCAGTGGGGCGGTGGCCGCAAATTCTCCCAGCAGTTTGCCGAAGTCTTTGATGCCCGAGGCCGCAAGTGTTTTGATGGGGCCGGCAGAAATACCGTTCACGCGGATGCCCTTGGGGCCGAGGCTGGAGGCCAAGTAACGCACACTGGCCTCTAACGAGGCTTTGGCCAAGCCCATGGTGTTGTAGTTCGGCACGCTGCGCACCGAACCGAGGTAGGTCAGGGTCAGCAGTGCCGCCTGGGGCGTGAGGTAGGGCAGGGCGGCTTTGGCCAGTGCGGGGAAGCTGTAGGCAGAAATGTCGTGCGCAATGCGGAAGGATTCTCTGGAGAGGCCTTCCAAAAAATCACCGGCAATGGCTTCCCGAGGCGCGAACCCGATGGAATGCACGAAACCGTCAAATTGAGGCCAAACGGCAGCCAGGTCGGCGAACAAGCGTTCAATTTGCGAATCGTCGGCGACATCGCAGTCAAAAATGAGCTTAGAGCCGAACTCGGCGGCAAAACCTTCGGTCCGCTCCTTGAAACGCTCACCCACATAACTGAGCGCAATTTCTGCCCCTTCGCGGTGGCAAGCGCGGGCTATGCCGTAGGCAATGGAGCGATTTGACAACACGCCCGTGATCAAGAGGCGTTTTCCAGACAAAAATCCCATGGGTTCTCCCAGTCAAAGATGGCGCGATTTTGGCACGGCCACCGAGCCGACTTTCTCAGTCAGGGCCGATAGGCATAGCGCGTAGAAAAGGGGTGGTGCACCTGGGATGGACAGGCCAGACTCCTTGATCGAACCCCCAGAGCGCGGTACAATCCTCTTTTTCCAAGAAAGCTGCGTGGGGCGGATTCTTCCAGCCCCATTTTTTTTGGCCGAAACACTTTTGCTTGAATTTAATAAGCGTTTGATAAGCGGTCTGATGAGCCTAGATTTAACGGTTGAACGCACTGTCCATGGTTTGGGGTACGACTTGGTGGAGACCGAGAGGGCGCCCCGTGGTTTGCTGCGCATCTACATCGATCGTGTGGCAGGTGATCCAAGTGGTGAGTTCATCACGGTGGACGACTGCGAAAAAGTGACGCGCCAACTGCAGCATGTTTTGGAAGTGGAAAATTTTGCCTACGAGCGTTTGGAAGTGTCCTCGCCAGGACTGGATCGTTTGATCCGCAAGCCGGCCGATTTCCAACGTTTTGTGGGCCAAGAAATTGACGTGACCTTGAAGCTGCCGTTTCAAGGTCGAAAAAAATACCGGGGCGTGTTGCAGGCGCTGGATCAAGCGCAGACAGCGCAAGCAGCTGCCGCCGAAGCGGCTTGGCGTGTGGTGTTCAGCGACGGCAAGGTGGATCAGGCATTGGATTTTTCTCTGCAAGAAGTGCGTGAAGCCCGGCTGGTGCCGGTGGTGGATTTCAAAGGTCGGCGGTTTGCGCCGAACCCAGTGGATGAGTTGGTTCAAGCTCAGACCGAGGATCAAGTAGACGGAGGCGATAAGAAATGAACCGCGAACTGTTGATGTTGGTAGACGCCATCTCGCGTGAAAAAAGCGTGGAGCGTGAAGTGGTGTTCGGTGCTGTCGAGGCGGCGCTGGCTTCTGCTTCCAAGAAGCTGCACGGCGGCGAAGTGGACATGCGCGTGGCGGTGGATCGCGAAACCGGCGAATACGAAACATTCCGCCGCTGGCATGTGGTGCCGAACGAGGCCGGTTTGCAATTGCCCGACTCCGAAGTGCTGCTGTTTGAAGCGCAAGAACAAATCGCCGACATCGAGGTTGACGACTACATCGAAGAGCCGGTGGATTCCGTCTCGATTGGGCGTATTGGTGCCCAAGCAGCGAAACAAGTCATTCTTCAAAAAATTCGTGATGCCGAACGCGAGCAGCTTCTGACCGATTTCCTCTCGCGTGGCGAGAAGATTTTTGTCGGTACCGTCAAACGTTTGGACAAGGGCGACATCATTGTCGAATCAGGCCGTGTGGAAGGTCGCCTGCGCCGCACCGAGATGATTCCGAAGGAAAACCTCCGGGTGGGCGATCGGGTTCGTGCCTACATCGCCGAGGTAGATCCCACGCTGCGCGGCCCGCAAATCATTCTGTCGCGTAACGCGCCAGGTTTCATGATCGAGCTCTTCGCGCAAGAAGTGCCCGAGATTGAGCAGGGCCTGCTGGAGATCAAATCCTGCGCCCGCGATGCGGGATCCCGCGCCAAGATTGCCGTGGTGTCTTACGACAAACGGGTGGATCCTATCGGCACCTGCGTGGGCGTGCGTGGTTCGCGTGTCAATGGTGTGACCAACGAACTCGCCGGTGAGCGCGTGGACATTGTGTTGTGGTCGGAAGACCCCGCTCAGTTTGTGATCGGTGCGCTGGCTCCGGCCAATGTGCAGTCCATCGTGGTGGATGAAGAGCGCCATGCCATGGACGTGGTGGTGGACGAAGAAAACCTCGCCATCGCCATCGGACGTGGTGGTCAAAACGTGCGTTTGGCGTCTGAGATGACCGGCTGGCGCATCAACATCATGACGGCTGAAGAGTCGAGCACCAAACAGGCGCAAGAGTCCGACAGCGTTCGTGCTTTGTTTGTGGACAAACTGGATGTGGACGTTGAAGTGGCCGACATCCTGATCGCAGAAGGTTTCGCGTCGCTTGAAGAAGTGGCCTATGTGCCAATGCAGGAAATGCTGGAAATTGAAGGCTTTGACGAAGACACCGTGAACGAGCTGCGCACCCGCGCCAAAGATGCTCTGTTGACGATGGAAATCGCCAAAGAAGAAAAAGTGGAAGACGTGTCGCAGAACCTGCGCGATCTGGAGGGCATCACGCCTGAATTGATTGCCAAGTTGGCCACCGGCAACATCCACTCCCGAGATGACTTGGCCGACTTGGCCGTTGATGAACTGGTCGAGATGACAGCCATCGATGACGAAGCCGCCAAGACACTGATCATGAAAGCGCGCGAGCACTGGTTCACGACCTGACACCACCATGTCTGCTGCTTACTTTTGCTCCAACACGCTGCCCCGCTAGACCCACGCAAGGATTGAACAATGGCTGTGACCACCGTCGCCCAACTCGCCGCAGAGCTCAACCGCTCCGCCACCGCACTGCTGGAACAGTTGCAGTCGGCTGGCGTCAGCAAGGCGTCGACGGACGATGCCCTGACCGAGGCCGACAAAGAACGTCTGCTTGACTTTTTGCGTACCGCCCACGGCACTGCTGCCGGCACTGAGCGCAAAAAAATCACGGTGACTCGCAAGTCCACCAGCGAAATCAAGCAGGCCGATGCGTCTGGCAAGGCCCGCACGATTCAGGTCGAAGTGCGCAAGAAGCGCACCTTCGTCCAGCGCGATGAGACGCCTGCTGTGGAAGCGCCGGTGGTACCTGAGGTCGATCAAGCCGAGCTGCAGCGCCGCGAGCTCGAAGCCAAGGCCCAGGCCGACCTTCTGCGCCGTCAAGAAGAAGAATTGGCGGAAAAACAGCGCCAGCGGGAAGAAGAGCAGCGCCTTGAGCGCGAAGCCGCTGAAGCTCGCGCACGTGAAGCCGTGTTGGCAGCCGAACGCGCCCAGATCGAAGAGGCGGCCGCCAAAGCCGCCGCGCCCAAGGGCGCCGCAGCCAAAGCCAGCAAGGCCGCAGCCGCAGCTGCTGAAGCTGCAGCGGCTGCTGCAGTGCCAGCGGCGGCGCCCGCAGAAGTTGCCAAGCCCGCGCTGCGTGTGATCAAAGCGGCCGATGTGGTGGACGAAGAAAAGCAGCGTGCTGCTGACCTCGCCAAACGCCGCAAAGCTGCGGAAGACGAAGCCTCCGCGATTCGCGCCATGATGAATGCGCCGAAGAAAGTGGCCCCGCCTCCAAAACCGCCAGAGCCTCCCAAGGCAGAGGCTGGCAAAGAGATCAAAGGAACCATCCACAAGCCCACCGCAGCGCCTGGTGCAGCACCGGCTGCTGGTGCTGCCAAACCGGGTGACAAGAAATCGGTCAAATCCGAGAAGCTGTCCTCCAGTTGGGCGGACGATGCCAAAAAACGCGGTGCCGTCAAAGGTCGCACCGACGGCCCTGCGGGCGCAAGCGCTGCCCGGCCTGGCTGGCGCGCTCCGCGAGGCGGACGACGCGGTGGAAATGACCGCAACGATAACCAGCAACACGTGGCTGCAGCGCCAGTTGAACAACAGGTTCAAGAAGTTCACGTGCCAGAAACCATCAGCGTGGCCGACTTGGCCCACAAGATGAGTGTGAAAGCGTCTGAAGTCATCAAGCAGTTGATGAAGTTGGGCCAAATGGTCACCATCAACCAGCAGTTGGACCAAGAAACCGCCATGATCTTGGTCGAGGAAATGGGCCACAAAGCCTTCGCAGCCAAACTCGACGATCCGGAAGCCTTCTTGAGTGAAGGCACCGAGGCCGAGACCCACCATGAAGTTTTCCACCGTGCCCCGGTGGTGACCGTGATGGGCCACGTCGACCACGGCAAAACGTCGCTGCTGGACCGCATTCGCACCGCTCGTGTGGCCTCCGGCGAAGCCGGTGGCATTACCCAGCACATTGGCGCCTACCACGTGGACACACCACGCGGCATGATCACCTTCCTCGACACCCCGGGCCACGCGGCGTTTACCGCCATGCGTGCCCGTGGTGCCAAGGCGACCGACATCGTGATCTTGGTAGTGGCTGCCGACGACGGCGTGATGCCGCAAACCAAAGAGGCCATCTCCCACGCCAAGGCGGCCGGTGTGCCCTTGGTGGTGGCGATGAACAAGATCGACAAGCCAGGCGTCAACGTGGAGCGCATCAAGAGCGAGTTGGTGGCCGAAGAAGTCGTGCCCGAAGAATTCGGTGGCCCGTCTCCCTTCGTGCCCGTGTCCGCCAAGACAGGGCAGGGCATTGATGACCTGCTGGAGCAGGTGCTGCTGCAAGCCGAGGTGTTGGAGCTCACCGCATCCAAAGACTCCATGGCCAAAGGTCTGGTCATTGAAGCCAAGCTCGACAAGGGCCGTGGCCCTGTGGCCACCGTGCTGGTGCAGTCAGGCACCCTGAAGCGAGGTGATGTGGTACTGGCGGGCTCTAGTTATGGCCGCGTGCGTGCCATGTTGGACGAAAACGGCAAACCCGCAACCGAAGCAGGCCCGTCTATTCCAGTGGAAATCCAAGGTTTGACGGAGGTTCCCCAGGCCGGTGACGAATTCATCGTGCTCGCTGACGAGCGCCGTGCCCGTGAGATTGCCACCTTCCGCCAAGGCAAGTACCGCGATGTGAAGTTGGCCAAACAACAAGCCGCCAAGCTGGAAAACATGTTCGAAAACATGGGTCAAGGCGAAGCACAAACCCTGGCCCTCATCATCAAGGCCGACGTGCAGGGCTCGCAAGAAGCGCTGGCCCAGTCCCTGGTCAAACTCAGCACCGCTGAGGTGCGTGTGCAGGTGGTGCATGCCGCAGTGGGCGGCATCTCCGAGAGCGACATCAACCTGGCGATTGCTTCCAAAGCCGTCATCATCGGATTCAATGTTCGTGCCGATGCAGGTGCGCGCAAGCTGGCCGAGAACAACGGCGTGGACCTGCGTTACTACAACATCATTTACGACGCGGTCGACGAAGTGAAAGCGGCCATGACAGGCATGCTGGCACCCGAGCAGCGCGAAGAAATGCTGGGTACCGCCGAAATTCGCACGGTGTTTGTGGCGTCCAAGATTGGTACCGTGGCCGGTTCCATGGTCACCTCCGGTCTGGTGCGTCGTGGCGCACGCTTCCGCTTGCTGCGTGACAACGTGGTCGTCTACACCGGCGAGATTGATTCGGTGCGCCGCATGAAAGACGATGTCAAAGAAGTGGCCAGCGGCTTTGAGTGCGGTATCAAACTCAAAAACTACAACGAGATCAAAGAAGGCGACCAGTTGGAAATCTTCGAGGTCAAGGAAGTGGCCCGAACGCTTTAAAGCGGTACTAGGGCATGTCCCGAACCCCGCCCTCCACAAGACGGCGGGGTTTGTTTTTAGCAGGGCAAAGCGCAATTTTTTTGGCGATTCATGAAACACAAACGTTCCATCCCCAACCGCGGCTTTCGCGTGGCCGACCAGATCCAGCGTGACCTGGCCGAGCTGATCCGCGACCTCAAAGATCCGCGCATCGGCATGGTGACCTTGCATGCGGTGGAAGTCACGCCCGACTACGCCCACGCCAAGGTGTTTTTCTCGCTGTTGATTGGTCAGCCTCAAGAGTGCGAAGGAGCGCTCAACGAAGCGGCTGGTTTTTTGCGCAACGGCCTGTTCAAGCGTTTGTCGATTCACACCGTACCCACGCTGCACTTTGTATTCGACCGCACGACCGAGCGTGCCGCCGAGTTGAACCTGCTCATTCAACAAGCCAACGCCACACGGGCCAAGGACGACTGACGTGTTGATGTCCGCCACGACAACGCCACCTGCACCCGCGCGCACAAAAATTGTGCGCCGCGCGGTGCATGGCGTGCTCTTGCTGGACAAACCGCTGGGCCTGTCCAGCAACGATGCGCTGCAAAAAGCCAAACGTCTTTATCGCGCTGAAAAAGCCGGCCATACCGGCACGCTCGACCCCTTGGCGACGGGCTTGTTGCCGCTGTGTTTTGGCGCGGCCACCAAGTTTTCACAAGTGAGCCTGGATGCCGACAAACGTTACCTTGCGACCTTGCAGTTGGGCGTCACAACGACCACTGGCGATGCTGAAGGCGAAGTATTGGCGACTGAGCCAGTGAACGTCACTCGCGAGCAAGTGCAGGCGGCTTGTTCGGCCCTCACCGGGCCCATCAAACAGCTGCCTCCGATGTACAGCGCCTTGAAAAAAGACGGCAAGGCCCTTTATGAATACGCGCGTCAAGGCGTTGAGGTGGAACGCGAAACACGGGCGGTCACGATTCATCAAATCGACATCGTCGAAGGCGACAATTCGGTGTGGGTGCTGGACGTGCGCTGCAGCAAAGGCACCTACATCCGTACCTTGGCAGAAGACATCGGCAAACACTTGGGATGTGGTGCCCACCTGAAAGCGCTGCGCCGCACTGGCAGTGGCAGCTTGTCGCTTGAACACAGCCACAGCTTGGAACAACTCGCGGCCATGAGTGAACAAGAGCGTGATGCCGCCCTGATGCCCGCAGACCGCTTACTCGCCGACTGGCCTGAAGTGACGCTCAATGACGAAGACGCGGGCCGATTTTTGAGTGGCATGCGGCGTCGTTTGAACTTGGCCGATGCACCGAATGTTCGTGTCTACGGCCCACCCGCGCATACCTTCCTCGGCAGTGGTCATGTGACCGCTGGCGAATTGATTTCAACCAGACTGCTCAGTCCCATCGAGGTATCGGCACTGAGCCTGCTCAATCCCTATCCGAATACGAAAACCGCAGAGAGCTCAACATGACCCGTCAGATCCGCAACATCGCCATCATCGCCCACGTTGACCATGGAAAAACCACCATGGTGGACCAATTGCTTCGCCAGTCCGGCACCTTTGCCGACCACGAAAAAGTGGTCGACACTGTGATGGACAACAACGCCATCGAACGCGAACGTGGCATCACCATCCTGGCCAAAAACTGCGCGGTGAGCTGGGAAGGCACCCACATCAACATCGTGGACACCCCCGGGCACGCGGACTTCGGTGGTGAAGTGGAGCGTGCCCTGTCCATGGTGGACGGCGTGGTGCTCTTGATTGATGCCCAAGAAGGCCCCATGCCGCAAACCCGTTTTGTGACCAAGAAGGCGCTGGCTCTTGGGCTCAAGCCCATCGTCGTCGTGAACAAGGTCGACAAACCCGGCTCCAAGCCCGACGCAGTCATCAACGCCGCATTTGATTTGTTCGACAAACTTGGCGCGAGCGACGAGCAGCTCGATTTCCCGGTGGTCTACGCTTCCGGCATCAACGGCTGGACGTCATTGACCGAAGGTGCCCCGGGCGAGCAATGGGGCCCGGACATGTCCGCCCTGTTCAACACCATCCTGAAGCACGTGCCGCCGAACACCGGTGACCCAGAAGCCCCGCTGCAGCTGCAGATTTCGGCGCTGGATTTCTCCACTTTCGTCGGCCGCATTGGTGTGGGCCGAATCAGCCAGGGCACCATCAAACCGGCCATGGATGTGCTGGTGATGGAAGGCCCGGACGGCAAGGCTGTCAAAGGCCGCGTCAACAACGTCCTGACCTTCCAGGGTTTGGATCGCGTTCAAGTCACTGAAGCTGGTCCGGGCGACATCGTGCTGATCAACGGCATTGAAGACATCAACATCGGCGTGACGGTCACCGACCGTGAAAACCCGGTGCCACTGCCCATGCTGAAGGTCGACGAGCCGACGCTGACGATGAACTTCTGCGTCAACACCAGCCCGCTGGCAGGTCGTGAAGGCAAATACGTCACCAGCCGCCAGATCTGGGATCGGCTGCAAAAGGAACTGCAAAGCAACGTGGCGCTGCGTGTCAGCGAAACCGGTGAAGACGGCATCTTCGAGGTGATGGGTCGTGGTGAACTGCACCTGACCATCCTTTTGGAGAACATGCGCCGCGAGGGCTACGAGCTGGCTGTTTCCAAACCCCGCGTGATGTTCAAAGAGATCAACGGCGAGAAGTGCGAGCCGATGGAGCTGGTCACAGCCGACGTTGAAGAAATTCACCAAGGTGGCGTGATGCAGGCGCTGGGTCTGCGCAAGGGCGAGATGGTCAACATGGAGCCGGATGGCCGTGGCCGCGTGCGCCTCGAGTACCGCATCCCTGCGCGAGGCCTGATCGGTTTCAGCAACGAGTTCATGAACTTGACCCGTGGCTCCGGCCTGATTGCCTCGATCTTCGACGGCTACGAAGCCCACAAGGGCGAGATCGGCGGCCGTAAGAACGGTGTGCTCATCTCGATGGACGACGGTGAGATCTTCACTTACGCCTTGGGCAAACTGGACGACCGAGGTCGCATGTTCGTCAAGCCGAACGACCCGGTCTACGAAGGAATGATCGTTGGCATTCACAGTCGCGACAACGACCTCGTCGTGAATGCGACCCGGACCAAGCAGCTGACCAACTTCCGCGTCTCCGGCAAGGAAGACGCGGTCAAGATCACGCCGCCAATCGACCTCACGCTGGAATACGGCGTGGACTTCATCGATGACGACGAGCTGGTGGAAATTACCCCGAAATCGATTCGCGTGCGCAAGCGTCACTTGAAAGAGCATGACCGCAAGAAGGCGTCTCGCGAGGCGGCTTGATCATTTACATCGGGAGTGCCAATTGCGCTGCCTGTCCATGCGTCACCCTGTCTTCTCGGGGTGACGAGGGAGTTGTATGAGCAGATGGACAACCCATCGTGGTGATGAGTGGTGGTACTCGGACTTCTGGTGTGACGCATCGGCGTCCTCAGGGGTGGGTGAACCGGCCTACTTGTCAATCGAATCCATCCATCCCAAAGCGGGTTCGCTCACCAAAGAGCGGATTCATCGTTTCTTGTGGGATACACAAGAGCAATTTCCAGATCGGAAGTTGAGGCTCGCGTCGTCGCTTTCTGTTGGGGTGTTCGTCGAGCAACTCGCGCAAGAACTTTTGTTGACTCGCCGCACGATATCGAATCCTTATTCACAAGACGTTGAAATTCTCTCGGTCGAAAGACCGTAGAAAAAGCGTCATTGCGATAAATGCTGTTGCCTCCAATGCGTTCGTCACAAGGTGTTTTTCTCGTGCTCGCCCCCTCACCCCAACCCTCTCCCCCGGGTACGGTGGAGAGGGAGCCGACGCACCCTCTCCCACTTGTGGGAGAGGGCAGGGGTGAGGGATGCGAAGTGCACAGAGTTGGAAGAAGGGGCAGCGCACAATGACCCACCGCCGCGCCATCCTCCTCATGCTCATCATCACCCTGATGTGGAGCATCGCGGGCGTGGTGACGCGTCACTTGGAGTCGGCGCGTGGGTTTGAGGTGACGTTCTGGCGCAGCTTGTTCACCGCGCTGTCGCTGCTGGTTTATTTTGTTTGGCAGCATGGGCGCCATACCTTGAAGCAATTCAAGGGCGGGCCGGTGTTGTGGCTGTCTGGCCTCATGTGGGGCGCCATGTTCACCTGCTTCATGATGGCCTTGACCATGACCACGGTGGCCAATGTGCTCATCACCATGAGTTTGGCACCGCTGATGGCGGCTTTGCTCGGACGTTTCATGCTGGGCCTGCACGTGCCGCAGCGCACCTGGGTGGCGATTTTTGTGGCGGGCGGCACCATTGCCTGGATGTACAGCAGCGGCCTGAGCAGCGACCCGAGGCATCTGGCGGGCAGCGTCGTCGCCCTCGGTGTGCCTTTGGCGGCAGCCATCAATTGGAACTTGATTCGCCGCAGCAGTGCCTCGGTGGATTTGCTGCCGGCATTGTTGATTGGCGCGCTCCTATCGTGTGCCGTGTCAGGACCGCTGTCCTGGCCTTGGCTCAGCTCACCCCACGACCTCGGTTTGCTGGCCTTGTTGGGCTTGTTTCAACTGGCGATTCCTTGCATCCTGGCGGTCAAGGTGGCGCGCCACTTGCCTGCGCCCGAGATGGCGCTTTTGGCGCTTTTGGAAATCGTGTTTGGCATCGCCCTTGTTTGGCTGGGGGCGGGCGAGGCACCCAGCCGCCAGGTCATGATCGGCGGTGCTGTGGTGCTGGCCACGCTGGCGCTGAATGAATGGGTGGGCATGCGGGGCAGGGCGGCGTCTGGGCGCACCCCTTGAGACGGCGGCGGGGAAAACCAATCGGAGGCTGTAGGCCATGAATGTCAAACCAGACGCAGCTGAACCCGCCGTGCTGATTGAGCAGCGCGGTGCGTGGGGTGTGGTCACCTTGAACCGCCCGCAGGCGATGAATGCGTTGTCGCTGGAGATGGTTCGTCTGGTAACAGACGCTTTGCTGGCGTGGAAAGACGATGCCTCGGTGGCCAGCGTATTGCTGCAAGGCGCAGCCAGGCCAGGCAAACCCACCGCTTTTTGCGCGGGAGGCGATATTCGGTTTTTTCACCAAGCGGCTTTGGCCGGTGACCCGCGACTGGACGACTTTTTTACCGAGGAATACCGCCTGGACCACCTCATCCACCGCTATCCCAAACCGGTGGTGGCCCTGATGGACGGCGTGGTGATGGGCGGTGGCATGGGATTGGCCCAAGGTGCGGGCCTGCGTGTGGTCACGCAGCGCAGCACCTTGGCCATGCCGGAAACGTTGATTGGGCTTTTCCCGGATGTTGGCGGCGGCTACTTTTTGTCGCGCTGCCCAGGCCGAATGGGCGAGTATTTGGCTTTGACCGGGCAGCATCTGACCGCCTCCGACGCTATTTTTTTGGAGCTGGCGGATGTGTTGGTGCCAAGCGCAGACTTGCAGGCGTTTGCCCAGGTGTTGCTGGCCGCGCAGACATCCCAGGTGTCCCAACTTCGTACTGATGCAGCCCGGTTCCATCAAAGTTCCGGTCCGGCGCCCCTGCAGGCGCACCAGAGCGCGATTGATTTGCATTTTTCGAAGGTGGATGTGCCCAGCATCGTGGCCTCGTTGCAAAACGACGGCAGCGAGTGGGCGCAAGAGACGGCTGCCCAGTTGCGCGCCAGGTCTCCCTTGATGCTCGCCGTGGCCTTGGAGCAAATACGCCGGGCGCCAGGCCTGTCACTGGAGGACGAGCTGCGCATGGAGCGCGACATGATTCGCCACAGTTTTGCCCTGCGGCCGGGTAGCAGCAGTGAGGCCGCCGAAGGCGTGCGCGCTTTGGCTATCGACAAAGACAAACAGCCGCGCTGGTCGCCGCCCCAGATTGAAGAGGTCACTGCGGACATGGTGGCACCGTACTTCATCAGCCCTTGGCCGGCCCATTCCCATCCGCTGCGGGATTTTTTGGTTCGGTAACACACCCTTTGCAGGCTGCCCATAATCGTTCTAGCGATGGGCTGTCTGCCATATGACCTACAACGACCTTTTCATTGAATTACTGCACCGCTTAGAAAGCTACGACGACGCCATGGCCTTGTCGGTGCTGCTGGCCTTGGGGGCCGACGAAGTGCCCGTGGTGTGCACCGTCGGTCAATTGCGGCAGAACCACATGGCCGGTGCGCTCACACCGAATCGTCTGGCGCTTTCGATGGATCGACTGGAAAACCGGGGCCTGCTCAAGCTGCACCGCCGCTCGGGCCGCTCGCGTTTGGTGGAGTTTTTTGCCCAGCGCGACGCCGTCTCTGCCTTGCTGCAAAACCCTTTTGCCTACACCCGGTACACGCCGGGCAACCAGAGTTTGACGGTTCCGTTTCTCAAGCGCAGTAGCGAGTCCTTTGCGGGTTTGACCTTGGGCGAGACCCAGGTCACTGAGCCTGCTGCGCACGTCAACGACGGTGCCCGATTCGACGTTCGCTGATTCCAGTAGGTGGGTTTCCGTTTGGCCTGGGACGCGCCAAAAATGCGGCCAAGTTGCCTTGAATCGCGTGATTTCCGTCAAAACTGTGACAACGGAAACAACTAGACACCAAATGAATCGCTTCTGTAACGAATCGCCCTGACGGGCGCGCTTCACACATCTTTACCTCCAAGGCACGGACGCTTGACGCACGAGCAGCAAACTTCTTCTATCAGACGTTGATCCGACGTCGACTTCAGGAGAAGACCATGGCCTTATTTTTCAATCAAGCGTCCCCACTGCGTGCGACGTCCGTCGCCTCAACGAACGCAGCACAAAGAGATTCATTGCGTTTTTGGCTGATCGCTTTGCTGGTGGCCTTGGCCAGCAGTATTGCGCAGTCCGCCTGGGCCCAACCAGGCGGTTCGGGCATGCATGGGGGCATGTGGGGTGCCCATCCGCAACAAATGGAGCGTTTGCTTTCCAGTATCCAGGCCACTGATGACCAAAAGGCGCGCATCCAACAAATCATGAAAAAAGCGATGAACGACATGGCTGGCCAACGTGAAGCCGGACGAACGCTCCGCGAGAAAGCGCGGGCGATCTTCTCGGCACCCACAGTAGACGCCAACGCCGCCGAGCAGCTGCGCCAGCAAATGCTCGCCCAGCACGACCAAAAGAGCCGCCGCATGATGAGCGCCATGTTGGAGGTGAGCCAAGTGCTCACGCGCGAGCAGCGTGTGCAAATGGCGCAGCAAATGCAACGTCATGGGCATCAACACGGCGAGCGCCGCCGTGGCACGCCTGGATCAGCTGCGGAGCCCAAGCAACCATGATCTTGTGGTGAGGCCACTGGGTTTGATGTTGAAATCAGGTGCTTCGCTTTCGCCGCCCGCCGATGGCCTTTCACCATGACCGCACGCCTATTGCTCATTGACGACGACGCCCGCCTCTCAGAGATGGTGGGCGATTTCCTGCGTGGCTGCGGTTACGTGGTGGACACCGCTGGGACCTTGGCAGAGGGACAAAAACAGCTTGACCGTGGCAGCTACGACGCCTTGCTGCTGGACCTGATGCTGCCCGATGGCGACGGCCTGGACCTGTGCCGCAGCCTGCGTGCCCAGCCGCGAACCCGGCATTTGCCTTTGCTGATGCTCACGGCCAGGGGTGAGCCATTGGATCGCATCGTGGGGTTGGAACTCGGCGCGGATGACTACCTGCCCAAACCTTTTGAGCCCCGCGAACTGTCTGCTCGCATCAAGGCCTTGTTGCGCCGCACCGCAGCCGCCACCCAGACCGATGATGTGCTGCGGTTCGGTCGATTGGAAATTGACCTCGGCGAACGTGTGGCGCGCCTTAAAGGTAGGCTTTGCGAGCTGACCAGCCACCAGTTTGATTTGCTGGTGGTGCTGGCCCAAAGCCCGGGTCGGGTGTTGTCGCGGGACCAAATCATGGACGCTCTCAAAGGGCATCCAATGGAAGCATTTGACCGCTCTATCGACGTGCATATCTCCCGCATACGTGCCGAGATTGAAGACGATCCCAAAATGCCGCGCCGTGTCATCACCGTGCGGGGGGCCGGCTATGTGTTTGCCAAAAAACAAGATGCAGACGATTTGGCCCACGATGACCTGGCCTGAGCGGGCGGCATGAGAACCCTCACCCTGCGCATCTACCTCACCGTGGTGGCGGTGCTGCTGCTGTTTGCGTTTGTCTCCAGTCTGCTCTTTCAGCGCCACGTGGTCAGTGAACGGGCCCAAGTGCGTTTGCAAGAGCAGGCACGGGCGGAGTCATCGAACGCTGAGCGCCTCAACGCTTGGGCTGACTTAATTCAGCGTTCCCTGCCAGCGGCTGACGCCTCCAACCCTGAACAAGCCGCTGCTGTGCGCGAGTGGTCGGATCGGCTGCGCATACCACTGGCCTTGCACAACGCGGCAGGCGAGCGCATTTGGGCCTCCGATGTTTATTTGCGCCGAGAACAAAACCGCCAACAGCGCGGTTTACCGGTACGTTTGGACGATGGCCGCACGCTGTGGATCATGCGCGGTTTGCCCCGAGCCAATGCGGAGCCGGGCGCAGGGGCCATGCCGGGCCGCCCGGACCACGCGGCGCAGCCTGGTGCGGCGGGGATGGCTGCACAGCCGCCTTTGCCCGCAGGGTGGCCTCGCGGTGTGGGTTTGGTGCTGCTCTTGGCCTTGCTGTTTGTGGCGGTTGCGGGGGCGGCTTGGCCGGTGGCGCGCGCGCTGACACGGCGATTAAACACACTCAAAGCAGGCGTTGAAAAATTTGGTGCCGGGGCATTGAGCCACCGTGTCGAGATAAGCGGCCAAGATGAGGTGGCTGCGGTGGCCAGCAGTTTCAACCAAGCCGCACAGCGCATCGAAACCTTGGTGCGCTCCCATCAAAACCTGCTGGCCAATGCGAGCCACGAGCTGCGTTCCCCTTTGGCGCGTTTGAAAATGGCGCTGTCGCTCTTGGAGGGCAGTGAGGGCCCCCAACGCGACCGTCTGCGGCAAGAGATACGCACCAACATTGGCGAGTTGGACGCCTTGGTGGAGGAGGTGCTCTTGGCGAGCCGCTTGGATGCCCAAGCCGCCAGCGGGGCCATGGAATCCATCGACCTTTTGGGCTTGGCAGCGGAAGAGGCCGCCCGCGTGGATGCCGAAGTGCAAGGCAGTGCGGTCACCGTGCAAGGCGATGAACGTTTGTTGCGACGTGCGCTGCGTAACTTGCTGGAGAACGCGCAGCGTTATGGCCAGACCACCACGTCAGCGGCTTCCATGCCACCCGAGATCGGCGTGGCGTTGCATCAGATAGGCGATGTCGTGGAGCTGCGGGTGTGCGACCGTGGACCAGGCGTGCCTGCTGCCCAACGGGAGCGAATCTTTGAACCCTTTTTCCGCTTGCCCGGTCACGCCGAAAAAGCCGGGGGGGTTGGTTTGGGGCTGAGCCTGGTCAAACAAATTGCCGAACGCCACGGTGGCCGCGTGCGCTGCGAGGCGCGCGAGGGGGGAGGCAGTTGTTTTGTACTGGTGTTGCCGCTGAACACGGCATTGAAGAAAGAATCGAAGGTCTTTGAATAACGGGGCGGTGCATCAAACCCGGTTTTTCTCAAAGACCTCAGGTGGCGGGTGATCCAAGCCCTTGCTCTCACGCGCACGCTCCGCATACCGGTTGAATCTCCAGGCGGTGGCTTCCAGTGTGATGCGGCGCCAGGTGACGCGTTTTTCTGCTGGGCTCATCACCGTCCAGTTCTGTACCTCGTCAAAGGTGCGTCCGCAGCCTTTGCAGTAGGCATCGCCTTGGCTGGTGGAACAAATGGCAATACAAGGCGCATCGGGCGTGCTGGCGTACCAACCCAGCCAGGCGCTGTGTGCCTTGCGCGGCATGGTGGTGTCGTCGCATTCGTTTTCGTGGTGGTACACCATCAAGCCATACACCGTGGCCAGGGCGCGCACCTCGGCGCAGGCGGTGATGCCATCGGGCGAAGGCGACTTCTCGCGCCACCAGTTGATGGCCGATTCAATGTCGGTGATGTGAATGCCGGCCACAGCGGATAGGGGGCGATGGTCGTTTTTTGGACGACCGTGCTCAGTAAGCCAAACCCATGGCGTCACGCACCTCGCGCATGGTTTCACGTGCCACTGTGCGCGCGCGTTCAGTGCCCACTTCCACAATCCAGTGCAGCTGCTTCGGGTTGCTCAAGTACTTGTCCGCACGTTCGCGCCAAGGTTCTTGCTCTTTTTTGATGGCATCAATCACGGGTTGTTTGCACTCCAAACAACCAATGCCGGCGCTCTTGCAGCCTTTGACGACCCATTCTTTGGTGTCCGCGTCGGAATAGACCTGGTGGAACTGCCACACCGGGCAGCGCTCCGGGTCACCCGGGTCGGTGCGGCGCACGCGCTGTGGGTCGGTGGGCATGCGTTTGATTTTGCGTTCCACTTCGGCCGGCTCTTCGCGCATGGCGATGGTGTTGCCGTAACTCTTGCTCATCTTCTCGCCATCCAGGCCGGGCAACTTGCTCACTTCGGTGAGCAGCACGGCGGGCTCGGTGAGTACTGCTTTGCCGGTGCCACGCAGATAGCCGTCGAGCCGTTCGCGGTCAGCACTGCTCAGAGCGCCACAGGCTGCGATCAACGCACGGCCTTTTTCGAGCGATGCCTCATCGCCGTTTTGCTGGTAACTCTTGCGCGCCGCGTCGAAGGCTTTGCCATCGTCTTTGCTCATCTTCTTGACCACGGCCACTGCCAGGGCTTCAAAGTTGGGCTCGCGGCCATAAAGGTGGTTGAAGCGGCGAGCCACTTCACGGGTGATTTCCACGTGCGGTGCTTGGTCTTCACCCACGGGCACGTAGTGGGCCTTGTAGATGAGAATGTCGGCGGCTTGCAACAGCGGGTAGCCCAAAAAGCCGTAGGTCGCGAGGTCGCGGTCTTTGAGCTTTTCCATCTGGTCTTTGTAGGTGGGCATGCGCTCAAGCCAACCCAGCGGCGTGCCCATGGCCAGCAGCGTGAACAACTCGGCGTGTTCAGGCAAACGGCTTTGAATGAAGAGGGTGCATTGCTCGGGGTCCAGTCCAGCGGCCAACCAGTCAATCACCATGTCGTACACATTACGCTCGATGATTTCGCGCGTTTCGTAGTGTGTGGTCAGCGCATGCCAGTCGGCCACAAAATAAAAACACTCGTAGTCGGCCTGCAAACGCACCCAGTTTTTGAGTGCGCCGTGGTAGTGGCCCAAATGCAAAGCGCCGGTGGGGCGCATGCCGGACAAGACACGTTGTTTCATAGGAGTCGCCAAGGGAGAGTCGGTTGTCGGGGTAGGGGGCGGATTGTAGGTGGGCTGCCGCTGTGGATCTGGACTCGGTTGGCCCCGCAAACTTCAACGGCCGGGTCGTTACACTCACTCGCCATGAAAAACATCGTCATCCTCATCTCCGGCCGAGGCTCCAACATGGAGGCCATCGTGCATGCTTGCGCCCGCGAACGGTGGAATGCTCGAATCGCGGCGGTGGTGAGCAACCGGGCGGATGCGGCGGGGCTGGCTTTCGCCCAGGCTCAGGGAATTGCCACCGCCGTGGTCAATCACCGTGACTATCCGGATCGCGAAGCTTTTGACGCCGATTTGGCCAAAGCGGTAACCTCGTTTTCGCCCGATGTGGTGGTGCTGGCAGGGTTCATGCGCATCTTGACCCCGGTGTTCATCACGCCATTTGCGGGGCGGATGCTCAACATTCATCCATCACTGTTGCCAGCGTTCACAGGTCTGCACACCCACCAACGTGCACTCGATGCGGGTTGTAAAGTCGCCGGCGCCTCGGTGCATTTTGTGACGCCAGAACTCGATCACGGTCCTATCGTGGCCCAAGCGGTGGTGCCGGTGTTGGAAGGTGACACAGAAGAATCCTTGGCAGCCCGAGTTTTGAAGCAAGAACATCTGATGTATCCGCAAGCCGTGCGTTGGCTCGTGGACGGCGAGGTGTCAGTCGATGCAAATGCGGTCGTGCGTCAGCAGCGAAGGCAGTCGCAGCTGTTCGGTCTTTGAGCTGGGGCGGGGCGCAGGGCAGCCCTCAGGGACTGGTTCGCGGTTTCAGTCTTTTTGCATCGGCGCAAAACCACCGGGTTTGTCGATGGGGCCGATGAAGTCGAAACGTTTGCGCATCACGCCGTCCACCTCCAACGACTCAAAAAACATGCCGTGGTCCCGCACCCACCAGCCGGTTTGGTTGTACAGCGGCCGGTAGACCACCATGGGTGCCTCGGTTTCACTGTGGCGTGCGACGCCGATCACTTCGTAGTCGCCGCCCTTGTAGTGGCGGTAGTGGCCCAGAACGGTGGAAGGTAAGGGGGGTAGGGCGTTCAGGTCTTTGGGTGCAACCGGGCTCATGAACTCAGCTCCTGAAGTTGAAATAGACAGCCCCAACGATAATTCACCCATGCACCCTAACGCCCTTGTCGAATTAACCACCGAACTGCTGCATCAAGTGATGCAGTTTGATTCCCCCGCAGACGCCATCGTGTCGCGCTTTTTCCGTCAGCAGCGAGGGCTTGGGCCCCGCGAGCGCCACACCCTGGCTGAAACCACCTACATGGTGCTGCGCAAACGTTTGTTGTTCGAGAACCAAGCGCAGTCCGGCAAGGGCGAAATGGTGCGGCGATTGGCGCTGTTGGGCTGGCAAGGCAATGCGGCTTTTTTGCGGGCGGCTCTCACCGACTTCGAACAAGAGTGGTTGCCCAAAATGCTGGCCGTGCACCCCAGCACCCTGCCAGAAAAACTGCGATACAACCTGCCTGACTGGCTGGCCGACTCGCTGAAAGCCTCGCTCGGGCCAGATTTTTGGCCAGTGGTGAACGCGTTGAACGACACGGCGCCACTGGACCTGCGGGTGAATACCTTCAAGACCAGCCGTGAAGAGGCCCAGAAGGCGTTGATGGTGGCGGGCCATCAAGCTCAAGCCACACCATACTCACCTTGGGGCCTGCGTTTGGACAACAAAATGGCCTTGCAAACCTTGGATGTGTTCAAACGCGGCGACGTCGAAGTTCAAGACGAGGGCAGCCAGTTGCTCGCCCTGTGTTTGGACGCCAAACGCGGCGAAATGGTCACTGACTTTTGTGCCGGTGCCGGTGGCAAAACCTTGGCCTTGGGTGCCAGCATGCGCAACACGGGTCGGCTTTACGCTTTTGATACCTCAGGCCACCGCCTTGCGGCACTGAAGCCGCGTTTGGCCCGCAGCGGCCTGTCCAATGTGTACCCGGTGCAAATCGCTCATGAGCGCGACGACCGGATCAAACGCCTGGCGGGCAAGATGGATCGGGTGCTGGTGGATGCGCCCTGTTCGGGGCTGGGCACCTTGCGCCGCAATCCCGATCTGAAATGGCGTCAAAACGCCGCATCCGTCTTGGAGCTGCAAGCCAAACAAACAGCCATCCTCACCAGCGCTGCACGCTTGCTCAAACCGGGCGGACGCTTGGTGTATGCCACCTGCAGTTTGCTTGAAGCCGAAAACGAATCGGTGGCCAATGCATTCACCGAAGCACAGGGCAGCAACTTCAAACTTTTGAACGCGGCTGAGGTGTTGACCAAAGCGCACGCGGGACAGGCCGAGGACCTCGTTAGGGGTGAATTTCTGAGGCTGTGGCCGCATCGCCACGGCACCGACGCATTTTTTGCGGCTGTTTGGGAACGTGTTTGAGTTGCCCAGAGGCACCGTCTTGCATCGTCTGACCGTTTGATCCCTGTCAAATCGACCGCAAATACGCCAAACATCAGGCGAATTGGCCTTGTTTTGTCGCCGTATTGACCGCCCGTGCGCCCAGGGGCTCGCCTACAATGAGTTACCGCCTGTGTATGGGCGATATGAAAGCATTTGAATGAACATGATTTCTATGGTGTTTGACAGCGTCGTTGACTGGTTGGCCAATGGCTTGATTCAAACCACTTGGTGGCAATTGGTCGTGATCGCGCTGGTCTTCACCCACATCACCATCGCATCGGTCACGATCTTTTTGCACCGCGCCCAGGCACACCGCTCGCTGGAGCTGGGGCCCGTTCCCTCACACTTTTTCCGTTTTTGGCTGTGGCTGACCACGGGCATGGTCACCAAAGAATGGGTGGCCATCCACCGCAAGCACCACGCCAAGTGTGAAACCGAGGAAGACCCGCACAGCCCCGTGACCCGCGGCATCAAAACCGTGTTGTTGACCGGCAGCGAGCTCTACCGCGCTGAGTCCAAGGTTCAAGACACGCTCGACAAATACGGTCACAACACACCCGACGATTGGTTGGAACGCAATCTCTACACCCGCTTCTCTTGGCAGGGCGTCGGTTTGATGCTCATCATCAACGTGGCATTGTTCGGTGCCATTGGTGCCACCATTTGGGCCGTGCAAATGGCCTGGATCCCTATCACCGCTGCGGGCATCATCAATGGCATTGGTCACTATTGGGGCTATCGCAACTTTGAAGCAGCCGATGCGTCCACCAACATTTCACCCTGGGGCATCATCATCGGCGGTGAAGAGTTGCACAACAACCACCACACCTACCCGACGTCGGCCAAGCTGTCGGTCAAGCCGTTTGAGTTCGACATTGGTTGGGGCTACATCCGCTTGCTTGAAATGGTGGGCTGGGCCAAGGTGCGCAAAACCGCGCCGCAGCTCAAACTGGGCGAGATCAAGCCGGTGGCCGATGCGAAAACATTGGAAGCCATCATTGCCAACCGTTATGAAGTCATGGCCAAGTACGCACGTAACCTGCGTGAAGCCTGTGCTGTGGAGTTGGACCGCGTGAAAGCCGAAGGCGCTGCTGGACAAGGCAAGCTGGCGAATCTGCAGTTGGCTCAACGCTGGTTGCATCGTGATGCCGACAAAATTCCCGCAGCCGCCAAGGCGCAAATTGAAAAGGCCGTGGCCGACCACCCCGGTCTGGCTCAGTGGGTTCACATGCGAGAAGAGCTGCGCCAACTCTGGACACGTACCAATGTGTCCGCTGAACAGTTGGTGGTGGATTTGCAGGCCTGGTGCAAAAAAGCTGAAAGCAGCGGTATCGCTTCGATGCAAGAGTTCGCCTTGAAGCTGCGGGCAGCCCAACACGCTTGAGTCAGGTTCTTTCGCGTCCAAAAAACCCGCCAGTGGCGGGTTTTTTGTTGGCTAAGAGATTCACGTCTATCCACCCGAGTTTTCCAACTCAAGCTCTGTTGCAGTCCGGGTAGGGTCGTCGCGGGAAAAAACCAAACCGCGCTCGATATGAAAAGCGGTCATGCCAAAAAAGCTGGGTCTGGCTGCTAGAACAACGACCAAAATTTTTCCCTCTAACTGGTAGGCGTCTGAGCATTGGAAGGTGGTGATGCTGGCTTTTGTTTCGGCAATCACTAGATCCAGGCCATTGATTTTTGGCAGGGCGCAGGCTTGCTCGAAATTGAGTTTCTGCAACTGATGAATCTGTTCCTCCACCATTCGAGTTGCTTCGGCAATGTATTTGGGGGTTGGGCCTGCCACGGGTTGTCCTCTAGGTGTTGTTCGTGACGCATTCTTTCGTTTGAGCTGGAAACCGTTTCTCGCCTACAGAGGCAGAAGAAAAGGGCCCGAAGGCCCTTTGGTGAACTTGCTGAACTGGAGCTTTACCTCACTTCAGCACCACCTCCACACGGCGTGCCTCAGCCGCATTGCCGCTGCCTTGGGTATGTTCCGGTTTTTTGAGCTCCACTTTGTCTTCTGCCACACCCAGGGCTTTGAGTGTGTCGCGCACCATGAGCGCGCGTTCTTTGGCGAGTTCGGCGTTTTTGGCGGGGTCGCCGGTGGCATCGTGAAAGCCACTGATGACGGCCATCTTGCCAGCGCCCACACCTTGCACCACGTCGGACAAAGCCTTACCAGCCTCGGCAGGTAGGGCGCTTGCACCGCTGGCGAAGAAGAACTTCACCACGCCGTTTTCAACACGCACCGAGGGGCCGTCTGTGGTGGCCGCGGCGGCTACCACAGGGGTTTGAACGGCAGTGACTACTGGGGCTTTGGTCACGACACCAGGCAACAAAGGCACGATGAGCAAGGCCACGATGTTGATGATCTTGATGAGTGGATTGACAGCTGGGCCTGCGGTGTCTTTGTAGGGGTCGCCCACGGTGTCGCCGGTGACGGCGGCTTTGTGTGCTTCGCTGCCTTTGCCGCCGTGGTGGCCGTCTTCAATGTATTTTTTGGCGTTGTCCCAAGCACCGCCACCGGTACACATGGAGATCGCCACGAACAAGCCGGTCACGATGGTGCCCATCAAGAGGCCACCCAAAGCCGCTGGGCCGAGCAAGAGGCCGACCAAAATCGGCACCACCACGGGCAACAAGCTCGGGATGATCATTTCTTTGATGGCGGCGGTGGTCAGCATGTCCACCGCTTTGCCGTATTCGGGCTTGCCGCTGCCATCCATGATGCCTTTGATGTCGCGGAACTGGCGGCGCACTTCCACCACCACGGCCCCTGCAGCACGGCCCACGGCTTCCATGGCCATGGCACCGAAGAGGTAGGGGATCAGGCCACCAATGAAGAGGCCGACGATGACCTTGGGGTCGCTCAAATCAAAGCTGATGTTCAAGCCGCGCGCTTCGAGTGAGTGGGTGTAGTCGGCAAACAGCACCAGGGCAGCCAGACCGGCCGAGCCAATCGCATAACCTTTGGTCACGGCTTTGGTGGTGTTGCCCACTGCGTCCAGCGGGTCGGTGATGTCACGCACGCTCTTGGGCAGCTCGGCCATTTCGGCAATGCCGCCGGCGTTGTCGGTGATGGGGCCATAGGCGTCCAAAGCGACCACGATGCCCGCCATGCTCAACATCGAGGTGGCCGCAATCGCGATGCCATAGAGGCCAGCCAACTGGTACGACACCAAGATGGCCACGCAGACAAAGAGCACAGGCCAGGCCGTCGAGCGCATGGATACGCCCAGACCCGCAATGATGTTGGTGCCGTGTCCGGTGGTGGAGGCTTGTGCAATGTGCTGCACAGGCGCGTACTGGGTGCCGGTGTAGAACTCCGTGATCCAAACCAAAGCGGCGGTCAACACCAAACCCACGGCACAAGCGCCGAAGAGTTTCATATGCGTGCCAGCACCCATGGCGTCTGCGGGCATCACCCAAGCCGTGACGAACCAGAAGGCGACGAGGGACAGCACGCCGGCCACGATGAGGCCTTTGTAAAGCGCGGGCATCACGTTCTTCATGCCAGGGCTGGCTTTGACGAAGCTGCAACCGATGATGGAGGCGATGATGGAAACCCCGCCGAGCACCAGCGGATAAATCACCGCCTGCATCGCAGCGCCTGTCACCACCAGGGCACCCAATGCCATGGTGGCGATCAGGGTGACGGCATAGGTTTCAAACAAGTCAGCAGCCATGCCAGCGCAGTCGCCCACGTTGTCGCCGACGTTGTCGGCGATCACTGCGGGGTTGCGGGGGTCGTCTTCTGGAATGCCGGCTTCTACTTTGCCGACCAGGTCAGCGCCCACGTCAGCACCTTTGGTGAAGATGCCACCGCCCAAACGCGCAAAGATGGAAATCAGCGAAGCACCGAATGCAAAACCCAGCAGCGGCTTGAGTGTGGCGGCCAACGTGGCGCCAGGTGCGGCGTTGCCGGTCAGGTACATCAAACAAGCCGTGACGCCCAACAGACCCAGTCCGACCACCAACATGCCGGTGATGGCACCGCCCTTGAATGCGACATCCAGCGCTTGTGCCATGCCTTGCGTGGCGGCTTGGGCCGTGCGTACATTGGCCCGCACCGACACATTCATTCCTATGAAACCGCAAGCGCCGGACAGGACTGCGCCCACCACAAAACCGATGGCCGTGGTGTTGTCCAGAAAGATGGCAATCAACACCGTGAGCACGATGCCCACGACAGCAATCGTTTTGTATTGGCGAGCCAAGTAAGCGGCCGCGCCTTGTTGAATGGCACCCGCAATTTCTTGCATGCGCGCATTGCCTGCGCTTTGCGACAAGATCCAGCTGCGCTGGACAAAACCATAGATGACTGCGGCTAGGCCACAGGCCAGCGCTATGTAAAGCGCCATTTGGGTCGACATCAGGGTCTCCTTTTTTTAGTTCATCAACGGGAGCGATGGCGCGGGTCTGCGTCGAACTGCTGCATGGCCGCACCATCTGCCGGGGGCATCCTACGGGGTGAAATCGGTCAAAGCAATGTCAACGCCCTGGTGTTTACCAGCGGTTTCCGGGTCGTTCTTTAGCTGGCTGTTCGAGCGCCCTGCGGGCTCGCCGCTAAAATCAGGGTTCTCCCGAATCATCACGAGACCGACATGAGTTTGCACAACGTCCCCCCTGGTAAAAACGCCCCCAATGAATTCAACGTCATCATTGAAATCCCGATGAATGCCGACCCAATCAAGTACGAGGTCGACAAAGAAAGCGGCGCGCTGTTTGTGGATCGTTTCATGACCACAGCCATGCACTACCCCTGCAACTATGGTTACATCCCACAAACCCTGGCCGACGACGGCGATCCCGTTGATGTCCTCGTTATCACCCCGTACGCACTGACGCCTGGTGTGGTGGTCACTTGCCGCCCGATTGGCGTCTTGATGATGGACGACGAAGCCGGTGGCGATGCCAAACTGCTGGCCGTGCCCATCGACAAAGTGTTGCCCATTTACAGCCACTGGCAAAAGCCTGAAGACATCAACCAAATGCGCCTGAAAGCCATCCAACATTTCTTTGAGCACTACAAAGACCTGGAAGCTGGCAAGTGGGTCAAGGTCAAAGGTTGGGAAGGCCCACAAGCGGCCAAAGACGAAATCACAAGCGGCTTGGCGGCTTATCTAAAAGCCAAATAAGCGCTCCGCATGTTGCTGTTGTTGTCTCCGTCCAAAGCGTTGGACTTTGAAACACCACATGCGGTGAAGCGGCCGACCCAGCCGCAGTTTGTTCCGCAGTCGGCGCAGCTGCTGGCTCGGTTGAAACAACTCTCGGTGGCCGAGGTGGCGGCTCTGATGGATTTGTCCGAGCCGCTGGCGGCGCTGAATGTCGGCCGCTATGCCATGTGGTCTGAAAAGTTCACTGCCAAGAACAGCAAACCCGCCGTGCTGGCCTTCAACGGCGATGTGTATGAAGGCCTGCAAGCCGCCACGCTGAGCGCAGACGACCTCGCTTGGGCCCAGCAGCATGTGGCGATTTTGTCGGGCCTGTATGGGTTGCTTCGGCCCTTGGATCGATTGCAACCCTATCGGCTGGAAATGGGCACGCCCTTGGCGACACCGCAGGGCAAGAACTTGTATGCGTTCTGGGGTGACCAGCTCGTTGACCATTTGAATGAGCAGCTTGCAGACACCCGCCAAGCAGTCATCGTGAACTTGGCGTCGCAAGAGTATTTCAAAGTCGTCAACCGCCCCCGCCTCCAAGCGCGTGTGGTGGAGTGTGTGTTTGAGGACTGGAAGGGCGGGCGTTACAAGGTCATCAGCTTTTTTGCCAAACGTGCGCGAGGTTTGATGGCGCGGTTTGTGATTGCACATCGACTGACCCAGGTCAAACACTTGCAGCGGTTTGACAGCGACGGTTACGGATTTGTGGCGGATGCGTCTACCGCGGACCGTTTGGTGTTTCGCCGTCGCTTGGCTGATTGAAACCACTGCGGCAAAATCCCGCCACAAAAGCCCACCACTGGGCAGCAGGGGTCGCATGACATTGAACTCAACCACATCGCAAATACAGGCCGTCACGCCCGAGCTCAGAGCTTGGATCGTTGCCCAGGCCCAGGCCGGTTGCACACCTGAAGCCGTGTTGGCGTCGATGCGTGCCAGCGGCTGGCAAGAAGCCGTTGCTGTACAAGCCCTGGAAGAAACATTACGTGGCCATTTGGTCGACCATGCCAAGGCCAACGGTTTGCCCGTGCCCGTGATGGTGCCCGAACCTTTGAGTTTGGACGGCAACAGTGTGCTGAACGCCGGTGACCGCGAGGTTCAGGTGCTTACCCACATGATGCTGCCGCGGGTGGTGGTTTTTGGCGGCTTGTTGTCACATGAAGAATGTGATGAGTTGATGGCCCTGGCTGCAGCCCGCTTGGCGCGTTCTGAAACCGTACAAACCGATACGGGTGGCAGTGAAGTCAACGAAGCCCGCACCAGCGAAGGCATGTTTTTCGGACGCGAAGAAAACGCCTTGTGTGCCCGCATAGAAGCGCGTATTGCAGTGCTGCTGAACTGGCCTTTGGTCAACGGTGAAGGCCTGCAGGTATTGCGCTATCGGCCAGGGGCCGAATACAAACCCCATTACGACTATTTCGATCCCGCGCACAGCGGCACCGCCAGCATCTTGAAGCGCGGCGGCCAGCGTGTCGGCAGCTTGGTGATGTACCTCAACACACCCGATCGAGGAGGCTGCACCACCTTTCCGGATGTGAAGCTGGAAGTTGCTCCCATCAAAGGCAATGCGGTTTTTTTCAGTTATGACCGACCTCACCCCATGACCAAAACCTTGCACGGCGGCGCGCCGGTTTTGGCGGGTGAGAAGTGGGTTGCCACCAAGTGGTTGCGCGAAGGGCGATTCGACTGAAACTTTTTTGTTGAGTTGAGGGTTACCTCAAGAGGCAAGCTCAGATCGCACGTTCAACCCGCTGAATTTCCATCGGACGCAAATCCGCAAAGGGTCGGCGCTTCGCGATACGTTCGCGTTTACGCTCTTCCCAGGTCTGCGGGCCTTCCAGCGGCCAGGTATCGATGGCGGCGACCACGTCTTGGCGTGGCATGCGGGCATAGGTGGGGCCTCCCAGGCGCAACCACCAGCGTCCGGCGGGATGTTTGAATGCCAAGGGTGCTTTGCTGTCCAGTGCCCAGTACACACAAGCCTGCTGGGACCAAAACGCCTGGCGTTCAAAATTCACGCGGCCTGCGAAACCGGTTTCCAAGGGCAAGATGGCGACTGCGTCAGGCAGTTGAACCAAGGCGTAACGAAGGTCGCTCAGGGTTTCGCCGGGCGTTCGGTAGACAAATACAACGCGTTCAATGTCGGGCGTGTGAATGCGGTCCACCACCTCCTCTTCGCGAAAAACAACAATGTCTTGGCCGTGCCAAGCGGTGCGCCAGCAAACATGGTTCATGGGACGAAACTCCTGCAGTGACATGGAAGGTAGAAACCCTTCCACGGTAGTCCTGCCGGCTTGCCCTTGTTGTGAGCAGACGCATCAAGCTGCAACCAGGGTGACAGCTTGTTGGGTTGTGTCTTCGTGTAATTCGTGGAATTGACTGCAATGTCTTGAGTGGCGGCTCGCAATTCTCTCGCTGTCGGCAGGCTTAAAAGACCAATTCGGGCATCAGTCTCAAGCGGCTACGGCGGTCGCCTTGATGTTTTTCAGCAGACCAAATAACTCTTCTACTTGTGATGCGGTGAACAAAGCTTCTGGACCCTGGGGTGCATAACTGGTGAAAGGTGGCTCGTACAGCAAGCCCACATCCATCACGCCGCGTTCGGTCAGGTGAATGACGATCAGGTTCACAAACTCCAATTGGTTGGAGTTCAACGTCTTACCCGCCACAAAACCGTTCAGGGCCTGCGAGGCGGCTTCACGATCCAATCCCACCAGTGAGCGCACGAACAGCCCCAGTCCATGTGCCTCTTTCCCGGCTCGCGCCACGTCTTGAGCGGTGCCGGTGCCACTGTCGATCAGCAACTGCTCCAACTGTGTGAGGTCGGTTGCGGTGAGCGGCTGGTTGCGGCGCAGCTTGTGCAGCGTGATGTGGTTCTCGTGTGTGCGCAAGAACGCACGCACTTTGAGGCGAAAGCGCTCAAAGTCTCCCGCGCTGCCCCCCAGTGGCAAAGTCACTTCAGCGGTTTCGCCCAACGCGTCTTCAAAGTCGGTGTAGATCGCCTTGCGCCGTGTCCTGTCCAGCAGCTTGATGAGCCCACGCAAATGCCTGCGGGCTTGTTCCAGCATCGGCAAGGTCACGTCCTGCCACCATTCTTCGCCTGCTATCGCCTCAATCAGCATCATGTTTTTTTTCACGTCTGGAATGCTGCCCAGCTCGCTCAAACCATCTGCCAAAACACGCACCTGCTCGCGCAAACGGGCAAAACCCAGATCGCCTCTGGCGCTGCCCAGTTGCGTGCGCAGCATCAGCAAATCGAAACGTTTGGCCTCTTCATCGTCGTCGCGGACACTGCTCGGCAGGCCCGACACATGCTGGGCCAATTCCAGCAGCTGATCCCCGGTCACTTTGTGCCAGGCGGTCGCCTGGCTCCACGGTTCCACCCAGCGGCGCTGCGGGCGCACCACAAAGTTGTCCAGCCTCATGCCAGCCACGACGGCATGTAAGTGACTGGCGGTGTCTGCACGCATCCGGGCCGTGGTCAGGCCATAACCCGTACCCACTTCTTCTTCAACGCCAGCACCACTGGCCCTTTGTTCCAAGGCCAGTTGTTCATCCAGCACAGCCAGCAACTCCAGCCTGGCCTTGAAGGTGCGCTGGCTCAAGGGTTCCGCCACAGCGCCCGGGCTGCCCTCCAGGTTCTGGCTGAAGAACTCCAGGTTTTGGCAAAAGTCAAAAATCACAAACTCTTTTTTGTCTTGCTCTGGGCCGAACAAGTCTTTGCACAGGCGGGTTCCGCGTCCCACCATCTGCCAGAACTTGGCCTTGGAGCGAACGATTTTGAAGAACACCAGGTTCACCACCTCGGGCACGTCAATGCCGGTGTCCAGCATGTCCACCGAAATTGCAATGTGTGGTGTTTTGTCTTTGACCGAGAAGTCGTCAATCAGGCTCTGTGCGTATTCGGTTTGGTAGGTGATGACGCGGGCAAACTGCCCAGCGTAGTGCGGGTAGTTGGCGTTGAAGCGCTCGGCAATGAAGGTGGCATGCGCATTGTTTTTGGCAAACACAATGGTTTTGCCGAGCCGGTCGCCCCCGGCCACCTTGTGCCCTTGGGTCATCAACAACTCCAGCACCTTGTCCACGGTGTCTTTGTTGAAGAGCCATTTGTTCACCGCCTCAGCACCCACCTCGTCTGGGGCGTGGCCGTCTTCGTCCCAATCCAGTTCGTCCCATTGCGCGCGCTCGTCTTCGCTCAGTTGCGCGTATTGAATGCCCTCGCGCTGGAATTTCAGTGGCACGGACACCGCACGTGGCGGCACCAGGTAGCCCTCGTCAATGGCATCCTCCAAGCCATAGGCATCGGTGGGTACGCCGCTTTCCAGCTCGAACAGGCCGTAGGTATTGCGGTCAATCTCGTCCTTGGGTGTGGCTGTCAGGCCCACCAGCAGGGCGTCAAAGTAGGCAAAGATGGCGCGGTACTTTTGGTAGATGGACCGGTGCGCCTCGTCCACGATGATCAAGTCAAAGTGCCCCACGCCAAAGCGCCTTAAACCGTCGTTGGTCTCATTGATCAAGCCCATCATGGTCGGGTAGGTGGATACAAACACCCGGCCCTCGGTTTCTTTGTCGGTCACCAGGTTGACCGCTGCGGCATCGGGCAAATGCGCCTTGAAGGCGTTGGCCGCTTGGTTCACGAGCGCCACACGATCTGCCAAAAACAAAATGCGCTTGGCCCAATTGGCTCGCTGCAGCAAGTCCACCAACGCAATCACGGTGCGTGTTTTGCCCGCGCCCGTGGCCATCACCACCAGGGCTTTGCGCTGGCGGTCGCGCTCAAAGGTTTCGCCGATGCGGCGAATCGCCCGCAGTTGGTAGTGCCGCTCCACGATGGAACTGTTGACGGTTACCCCCGCCAATGGTTTGGCAGACGTGCGGCGCTGCACCAGCAACTGCAACTCGTCTTTTTTGTGAAACCCTTGCACCGGGCGAGGCGGGTAGGTCGTGTCGTCCCAAAACCAATGTTCATAACCATTGGTGGTGTAGATCAGCGGGCGCTGGCCGAACTGGGTTTGCAGGCAGTCCGCATACAGCTTGGCTTGCTGCTGGCCTGCGCGTGCGTCGCGGCGGGTGCGCTTGGCCTCCACCACGGCCAGGGGCTTGCCATCGTCGCCCCAAAGCACGTAGTCCACAAAACCTTGGCCTTGGTTGCTTGGCATGCCTTGCACTTCAAACTCGCGGTCGCGGGCTTGGTCCAGTTTCCAGCCTGCTTCTTTGAGCAGCAGGTCAATGTAGAGGTCGCGTGTTTGTGCCTCGTTGTAATCGTGCGTATCGGGTGTGGCGGTGTTGGCCGCTTTGGCGGCTGCTACTTCGGCGCGCAGCTGGGCCAGCTCGGCATCCAGCGCAGCGCTCTTTTGTTGGGCAGTTGCCAAGGCAGCATCGCGTGCGGCCAAATCGTCGGCCAGTGCGGACAACTTTTGCAGCGCCGCCTGAGTGGCTTGTGCGCTGCTTTGTGCGGCAGCTTGCGCCGCTTCCATGTCCACCGGGCGTGGCAGCAAGTCGGCGCGGAATTGCAAGGCTGGGTCAGGCCGCGACGTTGCGTGGCGCCCATATTGCCGGGCCAACCAAAACGCCAACTGAAACAGCTCGCGCAGCACGGCTGTGGCGTCGGCGGCGGAAATGGGCCGCGCGCTGTGTGCCGCGTTGTTGCCCTGCTTGCGCACCACGTCCATCTTGGCGTGAAGCGCGGGGCCTACCAGCACCTTAAAAGTTGGCTCAAACAGATACGCCGACAGATCCGGCCTGTAGGGCATCTGCAACCGTCCACCGCGCCCGCCTTCTGCCTGGAACAGCCACACCACTGCCAGCTCCAGCGTGCGCCGGGCATAAAAACAGGCGGTGCGCGGGTCGCTCAGTGCCGCCTGCTCAGCTTTGATCGTCTCGGCGTACAGCGCGGGCCAATCGGCTTGCAGGAACGAAAAATTAGAGGCTGTTATTTTTGACCTCACGAGGACAAAAGCGGGCGATTTACTTGGAAAAGCGGCAAATTTGCCCTCATGGGGTCAGTTCTTTTGAGTATCTATCAGCGCTGCTACCTGTGCCCGTAGCTCGGGCAAGTCGGCATGAATGGTCTTCCACACCAGCTCAAAGTCCACCTTGAAGTAGCCATGCGCTAGGCGAGCTCAAATTTGAAGTGCGACACCCTACAACCTGTAAGGTGTCACTCCAATGGGAACAAACTACTCGCACATTTCTGAGGCTGATCGCATGACGATTCAAGCCCTGCTTCTGGTACCTTTGAG
>JBJOQO010000035.1:0-31555 GCA_046049865.1 Pseudomonadota bacterium
GTTCGCAACTACAAAAAGGGTCAAGAGGTTGAGGCAGTTGTGTTGGCCGTGGACGTGGAGCGCGAGCGCATCTCCCTGGGCGTGAAACAGCTCGACTCCGATCCCTTCACCAACTTCACCTCGGTCAATGACAAAGGTGCGACGGTGACCGGCAAGGTCAAGACGGTGGATGCCCGTGGCGCTGAGATCGACCTCGGTGAAGAGATCATGGGTTATCTGCGTGCTTCCGAAATCAGCCGTGACCGCGTGGAAGACGCGCGCAACGTGCTGAAAGAAGGTGACGAAGTCTCCGCCGTGATCATCAACGTGGACCGCAAAACCCGCGGCATCCAGTTGTCGATCAAAGCCAAGGACAACGTTGACCAACAGGAAGCCATGCAGCGCCTGGCCCAAACCAGCGAGCGTGAAAACGCTGGCACCACCAGCCTGGGCGCTTTGTTGCGCGCCAAGTTGGACAACCAAAACAACGGTTGATGTAGTGAGCCGCGGCGGGTGGTGTAAACACCTCACCCGCCGCGTGTCCACCGCCACCAGGCGAATGGTTTTCAATGGCGAGCACCTCGCGCCAACGGAGTTCATTCGCATGGTGTTGAAAAGAGCACCAGGGCAAACTTCTTCACTCACGTCCGATATCCCCTTGCAGGCGCTGCATGACCCGATCCGATCTCGTGGCCCGTTTGGCTGAACGTTTCACCCAGCTGACCCAACGCGATACTGAATTCGCGGTGAAAACCATCATCGACGCCATGTCTGACGCGTTGGCCCGTGGTCACCGCATAGAGATTCGCGGTTTTGGAAGTTTCTCCATCAACCGGCGCCCTCCCCGTTTGGGACGTAACCCCCGTTCTGGAGCGCAAGTCATGATTCCAGAAAAGCTGGTTCCCCACTTCAAGCCTGGCAAGGCCTTGCGTGAGGCAGTGGATGCGCAGGCTGTTAACGCCACCGATGCAACCGCCAGCGCAAGCTCCAGCGCCGAGACCAACGCACGCTCGGTTTGAGCCGCAACCCAGCCCGGACGGTTTGATGCAAATACTTGTTTGGTTGTTGCGTGCTGCGGTCTTTTTTGGCCTGTTCGCGTTTGCGCTGAACAACCAGCAAATGGCGCATGTGAATTGGTTTTTCGGTTTTGAGTCGCGTGCTCCCATGGTTTTCATTGTGTTGGCCGCGTTTGCCTTGGGCTGTGCGCTGGGCATCTTTGCCATGGTGCCCGCTTGGTGGCGACACCGCCGCGTCATCAAACAACAGCGCAAAACCGCAGTGACCGAGGTTGGCGCCAACGCGCCGCAAGCGCCTGCTGCTGTCACCCCTGACTCCATCTCGGCGAACCAGCGCCCTCCTTTCGATGGAATTTGACTGGCAATGGTTGTTCTTGGCTGTTCCCCTGGTCTTCGCACTGGGATGGATGGCCGCACGCATGGATTTGCGCCAGATTTCTCGCGAACAACGTGAATCGCCCAAGGCCTATATCAAAGGTCTGAACCTGCTGCTCAACGAGCAACAAGACAAGGCCATCGACACCTTCATCGAGGCCGTGCAAAACGATCCCGATACCTGCGATTTGCACTTCGCACTGGGCAATCTATTCCGCCGCCGCGGTGAATATGAACGTGCGGTTCGCGTCCACGAACACCTGCTCAAACGCGCCGACCTGTCGCGCTTGGATCGCGAGCGTGCTCAACAGGCCTTGGCCCAAGACTTTATGAAGGCCGGTCTCTTTGACCGCGCAGAAAAAGCATGGGAAGCGCTGCTAGGCGGCAGCTTTGACAGCGATGCCCGCTTAGCGCTGCTGACCCTGCATGAACGATCAAGACACTGGCAGCGTGCCACGCACGAAGCGCAGCAATTGGAAAAGGCCGGCACGGGCTCCTATGCCAACCGAATTGCCCACCATTGGTGTGAACGTGCGATCGAGTTGGACAACGACAAACACACGGTTGAAGCCGACGAAGCCGTGCGCCAAGCGCGTGCCGTCGCACCACATGCCGCCCGGCCTTTGGTCCTGGCGGGGCTAAGGGCAGCGGCGGCGACTCAGTACGCCCAAGCACTGGAGCTGTGGACCTTGCTGGTCAGCCGCCATCCGGACATCTTTTGCCTGGTGGCGGTGAAGTATGCAGAAGCTGCACGCGCGGGTGGAGAGAGTTTGCACGCGCTCGGCCAGCTTCAACGGCAGTACGACGAGTCGCCACGTTTGGATTTGCTTCATGCGCTGGCGCTATTAGATCCTGCAGGCCACCGCAAGCGCCTGGCTGAACACTTGCAACGCGAACCCAGTCTGGCGGCGTCTCGTTCTCTGCTGAAGCTTCGGGCCGCGCCTGCGGCAGGCGCGGCAAGTCCGGACGGCGAGCTCGCTTTGGAAAACCAAGCCATCGACCAAGCCTTGGCCGCGGCGTCAAAACCCTTGCAGCGTTACCGCTGCGCCGCGTGCGGGTTTGAGGCCCAGCAATACTTCTGGCAATGCCCGGGTTGCCATGGCTGGGACACATTCCCACCTCGACGTTTGGACGAGTTGTAAGCTGGGCCGTAGCGGCGGCTGACAGTCGCTATCAACCTCGACCGAGCATGGTGCGGCCAGACTCGTAGGCGCTCTCAAAGGCCAGTGCCACAGCCTCAAAAGTCGGCACCTGTGCACGTCCTCCCAAACTGCACACAAATCCACTGCCTGTGACGCCAGCAAGACCCGGTTCGTGGTCGCAGTAAATCCCCACGGTAGGCCTCGCAAACGCAGCCGCCAAATGAGTAAAACCCGTGTCCAGTCCTACCACGACATGGGCTTGGGCCAGAACGGCTGCCGCATCACTCACTGTGAGAAAGGGTGGAACGCTGGCCCCTGTGCCCTGTGCCACTTGCTCCGCCAATTGGCGCTCGTCTTTCGAGCCCCACAGCACCACCACATGCAAGCCTTTGCGTTCGCAACGTTCCAGCAACGCCCGCCAGTGGGCCAGCGGCCAGTGTTTTTCGACGCGACTGGCGCAGGGGATCAAGACGGCATACGGCGCAACAGCAGGCATCCACCCACTGGCTGGCGTTCGTAAGCCAAAGTCTGGCGCGCTAAGTGGCAATTCATAGCCCAAGTGCAAAGCCGCAAGCCGACGTGAGCGTTCGACGGCATGCAATTGCCGGGGCACGCTGACGGTGCGATCGTAGAAGCTGCTGGCCAATGGCTCACGAATGCTGTGGCGGTCATAGCCTAATAGCGGCCCGAGCGCTTGGCGGCCCCACAAAACGCTTTTAAGCAGACCCTGAAAGTCAATGATGGCGTCATAGGGTTCTGCGCGCAGCTGGGCACGGCAGGCTTTCATGGCATCCCAAGTGGCCCCGCGCCACAGGCTTTTGCGCCACTTGCGCCAGGACAGTGGAATCACCGTTTTCACAGATGGATGCAAGGCGGCAATCGATGCAAACGGTGCTTCAACCAACCAATCGACGCTGAGACCGGGAAACACCTTGGCCATGTCCGTGACAGCCGCCAAGGTGTGCACCACATCGCCCATCGACGACGTCTTGACAACGAGCACCCTCTCAAGAAAACGCTGGGCCGCTCCCAAGTTTTCTTGACCCCCTCGGGGGGCCTGGCGCAAAGCGACAGGTCTGGGGGCGCTCATACCGAAAACCTCATCAAGAAGAAGAGGCCCGTTCGGCCACCAGTGCCGGATTGAAATGAGGGTCGTTGTACATCTTGAACTGCCGATAGACCTTGAAGTAGGCACGGCCCGCTTGGCAATCAAGCAGCAACTCGTCAAAACAAGCCGCCAGATCGGAGCGCTGCTCCAATAGACGTTCCAACTTGGCTCGGCTTGTTTGCCGATGCGAATCATCGACATCCGTGCGCTGTGTCTGCGCTCGCATGGCATTGATTTTTAGCGACAGGATCGACAAGCGATCGACCATGCTTCCTGCCGTCTCGCTGTTGAGTCGGCGACCTTTGCTCACAGATTCGACGGTAGACAACGGCGTGTCCAAGCGGGCGGAAGTGGCATTCACCAATCCCAACTCAACCAAAAGCAACTCGTCTACCCTTTCGGTTGCATCGTTGCGCGCCTGATTGAAGCTATCGATGCGGCGTTTATTGGATGCGATTTCTGAGTCGCTGACTCTGGTCCGACGTGCCAAATCTTCTTCAGCCCACAGCTGGCAGTTGTTGTGGTGATTGGTCTTGATCCAATGCCACACAGAAGCAACTTCGTTGGGGCCGGGTGTGAGCTGCGGCACCGCGTGAGACAACAATTCATCATGCAGGGCGATAACGGCTGTGGATTGGGGCAGGTTCATGGGCATATGGAGACAATTCGGTGACGTTATCTTCAATTCGGTGGCGGTGACAAAAAAACACGGAACGCACAGAAAGAACCACTTTTCCTGATGCCAAAGTCGCGGCACAGGCAGTGGCACAATCCCGCTCGCTTCGCATGATTATCGCGGTGCGCTCCTGGCTTCAACATTCGGCCTCATGAACCGCGTAGCACTTCCCAAGTCAAACTCCACGGACAAGCCGCTGATTGTGCGACTGCGCAACTGGGTCGGTGATGTGGTGCTGGGCATTCCCGCGCTTCGTTTACTGCAAGCGCAGGGCTACCAACTGCACCTGATTGGCAAACCCTGGGCTTCGCATTTGTTGCGCGGTGAAGGATGGTCGGTTGAAACGCTGGCGCCCTCTTGGCGCGCCCGAGTTGCGCAGTTGCACCGGCTCAAACGAAGCTGCCAGCAACGTGATCCCAGCTTCAACCACAGGCTGAACGCTCTGGTCCTGCCGTTTTCTTTTTCGAGTGCCCTGGAGATGCGACTGGCCGGATTGCGCAGCGTCGGTTATGCGCATGAAGGACGCAGTGCATTCCTGTCGAAATCGATCCGGCGTCAAACAAATTTGCACGAGCTGCAAGCCTATTGGCAGCTCACTGAACCCTTGGTGGCGCAGGGGAAATGGCAGCCATCCCCGCCTGGTGCCATTGAACTTTCGGTGGCGCCACAAGACGAGGTCGCGGCGCACTCTTTGCGCCTTGCCCACAGCGTGCAGCCCGGGTACATCGTACTGTGCCCATTTGCGGGCGGGACTTATGCCAAACAACCTAAAGTTTGGCCACACTTTGAGGCACTTGCAAAAAAACTCACCGCACGAGGCGTGCCGGTGATTCTGTGTCCAGGTCCAGGAGAGAGCGAACTGGCGCATCAACAATATCCAACTTGCACAGTTCTGGAAGGCGTGACGCTGGGCACTTATGCCGCGCTCCTGAAAGGCGCTGCCATGATGGTTTCTAACGACACGGGCCCGGGACACCTTGCAGCCGCGGTAGGCGTCACCACGCTGAGCGTATTGGGCCCCACGGACATCAAACAATGGGGGGCTTGGGGTCCCAACGTGACGACCGTCCAAGGCAGCGACAATGCTTGGCCCAGCCTGGATGAGGTTTCCGCGCTGATGCACAAGCTTTCACCAATCACATCGGCGAGTTTGCCGCCTTCAAATATCCCATGACCAGTTCGTCCTTTGAACCGATACGTATTGGTATCAGCCTCGGCAACACAGGCAACTTCCAGGACGGCTTGGGAGAGTTCTCCATGCAGCTGTGCAGCCGCTTGGCGGCACGTGCAAATGAACTCCGCGAACGCCATGGCATTGCCTTGTATTTCCACCTCAAGGAAGAGCTGTTCGGGGTTTTTGGGAATGATGTGTCCTACCTGCCCGTCACACGCTGGCAGCGTTGGCGTCACCAGCAGCCTGAGTCGTTCGCGCTGTGGCACAAGCTCAACCAACTGAACAAGACACGCCCACCAGAGGGCACTCGCCAGCAGATCGCCACGGTCCACGACCTCAACTTCGTGTACTTCAAAAACGGATACAGCCAATGGCGCGACTTCAGAAAACTGAAGCAACTGCTGGAGTCAACGACCCACATCGTCACCATCAGCAATTACGTTCGTGACGATGTATTGAAGATACTGAAGTGGAATAAATCCATCAGCGTCATCTACAACGGCGCAAGAGATCTGAAAAATTCAGAACAAACCCCGCCCAAAAACTGGAAACAAAAAAATTACTTTTTCCACATCAGCCGAATGACGCGATCGAAGAACATTCAAGTCATTCTGGATTTAGCAAAATTCTGGCCCGAGAAAAATTTTGTTCTGGCCGGACCCGAGAACAAAGATACACGCGGCATCAGAAATCTCCTGGAGAAAGAACCGCTGGCAAATGTTGAACTGATGCTCAGCATCAGTGACGCGGAAAAGGCGTGGCTGTACGCGCACTGCGATGGATTTCTATTCCCATCCCTCACCGAAGGGTTCGGTTTGCCACCGATAGAAGCAATGCATTTTGGAAAACCCGTCTTCCTTTCAGACAGAACCTGCCTGCCAGAAATTGGAGGTCCTTGGGCTAGATATTTTCATGATTTCTCCCCTGAAAAAATGCAGGAGATAATTTCCCAAGGAATCGATGAATTGGCAAGCAAGCAACATAGCATACAAAAACACGCCATGAGATTTAACTGGGATCATTGCTGCGATGAATATTTAAAACTTTATGGCAAGCTAATCAATATAGATATATAAGCAGGGAATTGGCATATATAAGATGCAACCCCATCAGAATAAAACCAGAGAAAATTATATTCCCTGGCTTGCTCACGGACTAATTATCTCAATTTACCTGTCGATTCCACTTGGAACTAAGGTGGTTGTTTGGTTGGCACTAATCGGAAGCATGGTTGGTTGGATTTCGCTCATACCAAGCTTGAGCAAGAAGTTCCACCTGATCAATTTTTCGGAAAACTGTAGAACCATCGCTTTTTCCTGGATTTTTATTGGTTTTCTCTATCTCATTTTACACGCCGTTCAAATCTCCTCTCCAGACGAGATAAGGCGGCTCGACGCGCCTGTCCGAATTTTACTGCTATCGGGCTTGATTCTTCTACCCAGCGTCGCCAATAGAAAAATCGAAGATTACCTCCTGCCACTGACCGCTTCTGGTATTATTTTTGGCGCAATATCATTATATCAACTTGCAACCATAGACGATTCGAATAGATTTTTTGGCCTGTACGATTATTACAACCTGATGGCTTTGGCTGCCTTGGTTAATACAATCACGCTGCTTTGGATGTTGAAAAATATCCCGTCAACGGGCAATAAATATTTGGTGTCACTGGGCCTTTTGGGCAGCGTAGTCGCATGCCTACTATCAGGAACAAGGGCATCATGGATACTTATTATTGTTGTCACCATATACTACTTGATATCTCAGCGCGAAAATAATGTATCAAGACGGCTCTTGTTTTTGTTGTCCAGCATAATAGCTGTAGTTAGCATCATGCTACTCCTAGACTCTTTTGATGCTCGGATTAAATCTACACTTGTAGATATAAACAATATATCAAATGGCGATCATTCCGGATCAATTGGTTTGCGGGTTTTAATGGCAGAAATGGCCCTGAATAAAATCATGCTTCACCCGTTTATTGGAAATGGATTGAGCGATTTTCATCAGGACATCGTTCGCTGGGCCGATGCCAACAATTTGCATGTTCTGGCAATGGAGCGTGGATTCCAAAATTCGCATAACCAAATGTTGCATTGGGCGCAATCGCTGGGTATTCCTTGCGCTCTTGCGTGCATCTACATGGTTGTCGTTTGGCCCCTGCGGGTCAGCCGACACGTGCAAGATACGTCTGCCGAACTGGTGAAAATTATTATTCTTGTTTGTCTGCTGTTCTTTTTTACTGAAGCAGTATTGGATCGACATCATGGGAGCGCGTGGTACGCAACGCAACTGGGCTTGATGCTGGGGTTTATGTTGCATGCCAAAAATCGATCAGCTGTGCCATCAACAACCGCCAAAGAATCGGCCTGAGGACTGATCAGTGTCAGAACCCACCGACCCACAAACCAGCCTGTCTAAACCCGCACGTCGGCTGTTTGGATTTGTGAAACCGCACAAATGGGGCCTCTTCGCCTCGACGGTGGCGTTTTTGCTGGCTTCTGCCACTGAGCCCGTCATTCCTTTCTTGCTCACAAAAGTGCTCGACAAGGGTTTTGCGAGTGAACTCAGCTTTCCCATATGGATAGTGCCCTTGGCCCTGATTTCGCTGTTCGCGGCACGTGGCTTGTTCACGTTCTGCGGCAGTTATCTTTTGAGCCGTGTGGCGTCTCGCACCGTGCTGGACGTTCGCAGCGCATTGATTCAATCCCTGCTGCGCGCCGATGCCCGCTTGTACGCCCGCATCAGCCCGGCAGAAGCTGTCTCCAAAGTGGTCAGCAACCCGCAGGAAATGACGGGCCTGATGAGCGGCGCGTTCACCACGATATTGCGTGATGGCACGACCACCTTGGCCATGCTGGGTTACCTGTTTTATGCAAACTGGAAGCTCACCCTCATTGCACTGATCACCCTGCCCTTGCTGAGTTACGCCGTCCGCCGTATTCACAAACGGGTGAAGTCCTTGGGCGGTCAAGCCTACGATTCGCAGATGCGGCTGGTCTCGGTGGTCGATGACATCGCTCGGGCTTGGCGGGTTGTGCGAACGTTTGACGCGGGGAACTGGGAGGCAGAACGATTTCGTCGTGAAGCCGCACAGTTGCAGCGTTTGACGTTGAAGAACGCGGCTTCTTCAGCACTCATGAGTCCAGTCTCTCAATTGATTGCCAGTTTTGGCATTGCCACGATTTTGACCATGGCCCTGGTGCACGCCAGGCAGGACGGCACCACCGTCGGCGAGTTCGCTGGTTTTATCACGGCACTGCTGTTATTGGTATCGAAGGCCAGGCATTTGAGCGACGTCTCGCAGCCCATCGTTGCTGGCCTGGTGGTGGCTCGTGGTTGTTTTGAACTGCTGGATGCCCCGCCTGAAGCCGACACCGGCACCACCGTACTGCAGCAATGCCAGGGGTCTGTTCAATTGAACAAGGTCACCGTGATCTACCCTCAAGCACACAGCGCTGCGCTTGAGGGCATTTCCTTGAACATCGAAGCCGGACAAACCATTGCTCTGGTTGGCGCATCGGGTTCAGGGAAAACGACGGTGGTGAACGCGTTGCTCGGTTTTCTTCGTCCTGAACAAGGCCAAATTCTTCTGGACGGGGTGGACATCGGCAGTTTGCGCAAGTCCTCACTGCGGCAACAGTTTGCGGTGGTGTCTCAAGACATTGTCTTGTTTGACGGCAGCATTGGCGACAACGTGGCTTATGCCCAAAGCAAGGACACCGACAAGCTGGAGCAGTGCATCAAAGCCGCCAATTTGTGGGAGTTTGTCTCAGCGCAGCCCGACGGCATGGACGCTGCCATTGGTGCCAATGGCAGCAAATTATCAGGAGGCCAGAGGCAACGCCTGGCCATTGCCCGAGCCCTTTACAAGGACGCCAAGATTTGGGTCTTTGATGAAGCCACTTCTGCTTTGGATACGGAGTCAGAACGGGTCGTTCAGCAGTCCATCGAGCAGTGGCACGGTGACAAAACCTTGGTGTTGATCGCTCACCGCTTGAGCACAGTGCGCCGTGCAGACTGTATTTACGTGCTGTCGCAAGGTCGTGTCGCGGAGTCAGGCAAACATGAGGATCTGATGGCCAGAGACGGTCTCTACGCCGGTATGGTTCGTGCCCAAGCCATGGAGTAACAAAGCTCAAAAGCAGCAACTGAGGTTCGGCGACGGCTCCCGCCCCGCCACCTCAAAAACTACCGAGCCGCTTTGGCTCTGTGCATCACCAACCACCGCGGTGTTTTGAAACGCACGATGCTCCAGTAGAGCAGCACGTAACCCACCATGAACAAAAACAAAAACAGCGTCAGCATCGCTGTGTTGTTCCACCAAATCACGCTGGGCACCACCGAGCTCAAACACAGCAGCCACAGGTAGGGCGACGTCATGGCGTTGCGCACGGTTTGTTGGGGCTGGTGCGGCAATTTAGGCAAGGGTTGCTGAGCGGGCCAGCGCACCACGCGGCGGTGCAGCAGGCTGTGCAAATGGATGCCGTCAGCCAAACCGGCCGCCACACCTTTGAGCACACGGCGACGGTAAATGGTGAACAGCGTTTCAAAAATGGGATAGGCGCACAAGGCCAGCGGGAAGATGGACGACACCTCTTCATTGCGCGCCACGAGCAAGATGCTCAACTCGGCCAACACAAAACCGAGCAGGTACGCGCCCCCGTCGCCCAAGAAAATACGGCCTGAGGGGTAGTTCCAAATGAAGAAACCCAGCGCGGCACCCGCCATGATCAAGGCGGAGGTGACCACAAAGCCGTCGTGCACCTCGAAGCCGATGTAAACCAGGGCCATCATCATGAGCAGCACACACATGGAGGCCAAGCCGTTGAAGCCGTCGATGATGTTGGTGGCATGGGCCACACCGGTGACGCAGAGCACCGTCAAAGCCACGGCGAATGGGGTGTAAACGACCAAGTCGTCAATGCCAGGAATTGCGGTGCGGCGCACCACGGCGTCGAGCAACCAAACAGCCAAACAAGCTGATACGGCGGTGAAGAACAAGCGGTGACGGGGCGTCACGCTCTTGGTGAGGTCTTCGGTCAAACCTGCGGCAAAAGCAGGAATACTCGCAGCCAACAACATCCACATGGGAGCGGTTTCAGCGGACTGGGTGAGCTGCACGAATAACAACCCCGCCACGATCGCCACGAACACGCCCACACCGCCAATGCGCGGCACCGGATGGGAGTGGAATTTCTGGGGCCCGCTCATGTCGTGGTCTGCGGACAGCACAGCATGCTTGGATGCCGACCATACAACGAGCCAGGTCATCAAGAGCGAAGCGATAAAACTGAATGTCAGTGCAGCCATGGAACGGGTCTCTGGGGGCGCAACTCGGGATTATGACAGGGGCCGATACAAACTCGTTGTATGCAGATGCTTCAAATTGCTAAGCCGCAGCCTCACTCAGCGGCTCGGAACGCAAAGAATGCTGGACGCGACAGCAGCTCAATCAACGCACTCGCCGGACAATTGGCTGACGAAACCAGACGTAAAACTCAGTGAAAATCGCGGCTTCGGTTGCTCAAACCATGCAACCAGTCGGAATGGTCAAGCAACTTCTGGGCCAATAAATGGGCCACACCGCCCACACGCTGCCAGCGGCCATAAACCGTCATCAGGCGCGCACTGAGCAAAACTTGGCGCTGCTGCTCGGCCACTTGGGGCCAAACAATCACATTGATCGACCCTGTTTCGTCTTCCAAGGTGACGAACACCACCCCTTTCGCCGTGGGCGGGCGCTGGCGGTGCGTGACCAGACCGCTGGCGCGGGCCAAACGGTCGTTGGGAAAATGTTGCAACTGGTCGGCGCTCACCACTTTGAGTTTGGACAGCTCTGGGCGCAGCAAAGCCACCGGGTGGCGGTTCAGGGTCAAACCCAGACTGCGATAGTCGGCCAGCATGTTCTGTGCTTCGTTGGGTGGCGACAGCGCCACTTCCACGGCGTGCTGGAGGCTTACCTTTGAACTCAGGGTCTGCGCCAACAAAACTGTGGGGCGGACATCTAAACCCGCCACCGCCCACGCCGCTTGGTGGCGATGGCCCGCCAAGCTGTGCAGGGCATTGGCTCCAGCCAAGGCTTGCAGGTCTTGGGTGTTCAGTTCGGCGCGCTGGGCCAAGTCGTCCAACTGGGTAAAACGCCGCTGCTCACGAGCCCGTTCAATACGCTGGGCTGCGGCCTGGCTTAAACCGGCCACCTGATTCAAACCCAAACGCACCGACCAAAGCCCAGACGTCGTCGGTACCACGCCGTGGTCGGCGCTCGGTGGGACCAAGCAGCTGTCCGCCCCACTGGCTTGCACATCCACCGGCAGCACCGCTACGCCATGCGCTCTGGCATCACGCACCAACTGCGCGGGGGCATAAAAACCCATGGGCTGGCTGTTGAGCAAGGCCACCAAAAACGCATCGGGGTGGTGGCATTTGATCCAGCAACTGGCCAACACCAAAAGCGCAAAACTGATGGCATGGCTTTCAGGAAAGCCGTATTCACCAAACCCTTGGATTTGTTTGAAGATGCTCTCGGCAAATTCAGGCGCATAACCCTTGGCAACCATGCGCCCCACGAGTCGTTCGTGAAACGGCCCCAAACCGCCTTTGCGTTTCCAGGCGGCCATGGCGCGGCGCAGTTGATCGGCCTCGCCGGGCGTGAAGTCGGCGGCCAGCACGGCGAGTTGCATCACTTGTTCTTGAAAAATAGGAACGCCCAGGGTGCGCTGCAGGGCTTGCGCCACTTCCTTGCTGGGGTAAGTCACAGGCTCTTCCCCACTGCGGCGGCGCAAATACGGATGCACCATGCCGCCTTGGATGGGCCCTGGCCGCACGATGGCCACCTCTATCACCAGGTCGTAAAAACACACTGGCCGCAAGCGCGGCAGCATGCTCATCTGGGCGCGGCTTTCAATTTGAAAGACCCCCACGGTGTCGGCACGGCAGACCATCTCAAACGTGGCGGCATCGTCCACAGGAAGGTCGGAAAGGCGCAGATGCTGCGTCTCGGGCAAACCCAGCTTGTGGCTCACTAAAAGCAAAGCGCGGCGCAAGGCGGTGAGCATGCCCAGGGCCAGAATGTCCACCTTCAAAATGCCCAGGGCATCGAGGTCGTCTTTGTCCCACTGCACTACGCTGCGCCCCGGCATGGCGGCGTTTTCTACCGGCACCAACTGCGCGATTTGCTCGCGTGCAATCACAAACCCACCGGGGTGTTGGCTGAGGTGGCGCGGAAAACCGATCAGTTGCTCGGTCAGTTCCATCCACAACCGGGTGGTGTGGGCAGATGGGTCAAACCCGTTTTCACGCAAACGCTCGGGGTCGATGCGTTTGCCATCAAACCACTGCTGGCTTTTGGCGACTGCATCAATGCGCTGCAAATCAATGCCCAGCGCCCGGCCCACATCACGCAAGGCACTGCGCGGGCGGTAGGTGGTGACCACCGCCGTGAGCGCCGCACGGTGGCGGCCATATTTGCGGTAGATGTATTGAATGACGTCTTCGCGCCGCTGGTGCTCAAAGTCCACATCAATGTCGGGCGGCTCACCGCGCTCGGCGCTGATGAAACGCTCGAAGAGCAAGGTCATGGTGGCCGGATTGACCTCGGTGATCTGCAAACAAAAACACACCGCCGAATTGGCCGCACTGCCGCGCCCTTGGCACAAGATGCCTTGGTCGCGCGCCCACTGCACGATGTCGGCCACCGTCAGGAAATAAGGCTCGTAACTCAGTTGTTCAATGAGTGCCAGCTCGTGCTCAATTTGCGCGGAGACCTTGGGTGGCACACCGCTGGGGTAACGCTTGAGAGCACCGCTTTCAGTCAGCGCACGCAAATGACTGCTGGGCGTGGCACCCACAGGCACCAGCTCTTGCGGGTATTCATAACGCAGCTCGTCCAGCGAAAAACTGCAGCGCTCGGCCCACACCACCGATTGCGCCAACGCTTGCGCCGGGAACAAAGCCTGCAGCCGCAAAACCGAGCGCAAATGCGCCTCGGCATTGGCCTGCAAATGCCAGCCGCACTGCGCCACGGGTTTCTTCAAGCGCGTGGCCGTCAACACATCTTGCAGCGGCTTGCGCGAACGCCGGTGCATCAGCACACCGCCTGCTGCCACCAGCGCCAAACCGGTTTCTTGATGCACTTGCTGCAAACGCGCCAGCACCTCGTCCTCGCCGCCCAGGTGCAGGCGCTCCATCAACAAACCCGCACGATCACCGCACCAGGCCTTGAGCCACAAGGCTTGCGACAACAGCTCATCCAAGGGCTGCTGCAAATCCGGCAACAGCAGGAGCAAACACTCAGGCAAACCCGCCAAAAACGGCGCGTTGGGAATAGCGCCTTCCAGGTCGCCTGGAAAAGCCAAGTACTGCCCCTTGGCCGCACGGCGACGCGCCACCGTGATCCACTGCGACAAATTGCCATAACCACGCCGCGTTTGTGCCAGCACCACCAGCCGTGCATGCGGCACACCCTCCGGTGTGGTGAGCTGCATCTCGCTGCCCACAATGAAGTGCAACCCCAATTCCTTGGCCTTGACATGACCACGCACCACCCCAGCCAAGGAACATTCATCGGTGAGTGCCAACGCGCTGTAACCCAAATCAAACGCACGCTGCACCAACTCCTCGGGGTGGGAAGCACCGGTGAGAAAACTGAAGTTGCTGCGGGAGTGCAGCTCGGCGTAGGGGGGCAAGCGGGGCGGCAGCATACTGTATATTTATACAGTATATGACTGCGGGGTGGGTGCTCAGAGATGCCCTCCGTGAACAAGCAACAACTCGCCGCCAAAATCTGGACATCAGCCAACCAGAGGCGCTCTTCGCAAAATGAATGAAAAACTGCCTCCCATGCTCATTCTCTACACCACGGAAGACGGTAAGAACCAGGTCCAGCTCCGCGCCAAAGACCAAACCGTCTGGCTGACGCAGCGAGACATGGCGGAGCTTTTCGATGTCAGCACGGACAACATCGGCCTGCACCTGAAAAACATCTTCGAGGACGCCGAACTGAGCCGCGAAGCAACTACCGAGGAATCCTCGGTAGTTCAAATCGAGGGGGCCCGCGAGGTGCAGCGCCCGGTCACGCTCTACAACCTGGACGCGATTCTGGCCGTGGGCTACCGGGTGCGCTCGCCCCGTGGGGTGCAGTTCCGCCGCTGGGCATCCACCATCCTCAAGGAATACCTGCACAAGGGTTTCGTGATGGACGACGAGCGCCTCAAAAACCCCGATGGCCGCCCAGACCACTTCGACGAAATGCTGGCGCGCATTCGGAACATCCGGGCCAGCGAGAAGCGCTTTTACCAAAAGGTACGCGAGCTGTTCGCCCTTTCTAGCGACTACGACAAGACAGACCAAGCCACGCAGGTTTTCTTTGCCACGGTGCAAAACCTGCTGATCTACGCCGTCACCCGCCAAGGGCTTGCATAAATTGCCTGTTACGTGTGAAGTGCCTCTTGAAACTAATTGCAACGCGCCCCATATCGCGTGAATCATCACAAACCACAGGGAGCACATGTGGAGGAGACGAAGCCCTTTAGGGTTCTGTGCCTGGACGGCGGCGGCATGCGCGGCGCTTACCAAACCGCCTACCTGGCCACCTTTGCCGAGCGCATCAGTGAAAAGCTGAAGCTGCAAGGCCCTCTCGACGTTGGATCGGCGTTCGACCTCGTCGTCGGCACGAGCACGGGCGGAATCGTGGCCTGCGGGCTTGCGGCTGGCGTGCCACTGACGCAGATGCAAGAGCTCTATGCCAAGTCGGGGAAGAAGATCTTCCCGCTGCAGTGGGTTCGCCCGCTGCCCATCCTCGGCAAGCTCGTTCGCGCGTTCGGCATCGGCATCATCTGCGGGGACCGGGCGCTGCGCAAGACGCTGACCGACACGCTCGGCAACCGCACCATCGGATCGGTCTACGACGATCGCAAGATTGCCCTGGCGGTGCCGACGCTCGATCTGGCCCGCCACGCGGCAGTCGTCTTCAAGTCTCAGCACCTGAAGCGCCTGAATGGGCGAGACAACAAGCGCACCCTCGTCGATGTGTGCATGGCCACCAGCGCGGCGCCCATCCTGCGCTCGATGGCTCGCCTGCAGGAGCCAGGTGGCTCCGGTGCGACCGCGACTTATGTCGACGGCGGTCTCTGGGCGAACAATCCCGGTCTGATCGGCATGATGGAGGCGACCGAAATCCTGAAGGATCGCGGCGAAAACCGGCCCATCCACCTTTTCATGCTCGGAACGCTGCCTTCGCAGGGTGGCGAGGAAATCCACTGGTGGCGGCATCGCGCCGCCTGGGGCTGGGGCTTCGGGCTCAAGGCCATCTCGGCAAGCCTGAACGCGCAGGCCGTCGGATACGACTACCTCACCAGCAAGATGGCCGAGATGCGTGGCGATCGCAGCTTCGCTTATCGCCTTCCGGCTCAGTGCCCGTCCAACGAGCTGCGTGACTACCTGACCAACATGGACGACGCCCGGAAAAAGGTGCTCAACGCACTGGCCCGTCAGGCGATCTCTGACGTCGATTTCGCGTTCGCCTCGACGGCAACCGAGATGCAGGAATTTCGTTCCACCCTGGCCACCGCCAGACCTCACCAATCGGCCACCAACCAGGAGCAGGACACCAATGGCTGACATCAACTGCAACAGCGAGATGACTAAGTTCCATCGGGACAACGTCACGCTCTCGAACACCCAGCAAGGTGAGATGCGGTCGCGCCGAAACGCAGGTCGCACGCGCCTGGAAAATGGGCTTATTGAGACCAAGAAGCCGCAACCCAAGGAGGTTGAGTCGCAAGGGTCGTACATGATGCTCACCATGGTGCAGGACGATGCCAACGACTACGACATCGACGACGGGGCTTACTTCGCGTCCGACGATCTCAAGGATGACGCTGGCGCCGCGCTGACGCCGAAGGCTGCGCGCCAGCGGGTGTGTGATGCGCTGGTGCGGGATGGCCGCCTCAAGGAAGAGGCCACCGTCAAGCGCAACTGCGTCCGCCAGGTTTACGCTGAGGGCTATCACATCGACATCCCGGTGTACCGTATCGTCACCACCAAAGACGAGACCGACGCTCCGGTGGCGCACTATGAGCTGGCAAGCGGCGATGAATGGGCACGCTCCGACGCACGGGCGGTGACACGCTGGTTCAACAGCCGGGTGCCCGAATTGAACGCCGGCGAGTCGGACGGCAGCCAGATGCGGCGCGTCACCAAATTGACCAAGAAGTTCGCGCGCCGTGCGGACTGGAAGGACAAGACGACCAGCGGGATCTGCATCACCAAACTCGTCGTCGACCATTTCCGAGACAGCGCCGATCGCGATGACAAGGCGCTGCGCGAGACGTGGAAGACCATCGACAAGACACTGCAGAAATCGACTGAGATCGACCATCCCGTACTAGCTGACAAGCTGGCGCTGGCGGGTGATTCGGACGTCGCCTTTTTCCATACCTGCTTGAGCGGTGCGCTCAAGACGCTGGAGATGTTGGACACGTCGGACTGCACCCGCAAGAAGGCACGTGAAGCGTGGGACGACGTGTTCAACACCGACTTCTTCAGCAAGCAGCCGGACAACAAAGACGACAACGGCAGGGGCGGCAACGGTTCAGCCATGACAGTCACGTCGGTCGAGACCGCCCGGCGCAACGATGGTGGCGGGAGGTTCGGCTGAGGACCGAGGCAGAACGTGCCCTGACGGCGGGCGAGATCGAAGCCAGCCTCGATCAGCAATGCCCGGGACAGTGGCAGCGTCTAACGGTGGCCGAGCTGGACAAGCTGCAAAAGGGATTCGATGCTGGCTGGCGGGTTAACATCCCCGCTGGCTCGCTCGAACTGAAAATGGCTGACCACCTAGTGCTGGCCGTCGACGCCGCATTTCCCAACTCGCAGCCTCGGATCTTCGCGCCTGCCGCGGGCAGCGACTACAGCTGGCCGCACGTCGAACCGGCCGGGCGGCTGTGCTTGCCGTCCAGCAGGAACTCCGCGCCGATTGCGGACCGGGTGGGGATGCATTTGCATGATGCGCAGGAACTGCTCAACTTTCCGGAGCCCAGGCGGCGCGAGGAGTTCGAGCGGGAGTTCACGGCCTACTGGTCGCATCGCGCCACGAACAGTGCTGACGGGGCACGGGTGTGGAGCCTCGTCACCCCGGGTCAGGAGACGCGCGAAGTAGCGTACTTCTTCGATGCTAGGTCGAATCGCCATGTGATCGCCGACGACAAGGACGCACTCAAGCGTTGGTTGCGCAACACCGGCGCTAATCCAGGGGACAAGCAGATCTACCCAACCTGGCTGTTCCGTATTTCGCAGCCATGGACACCGCGCGAGTTTCCGGAAACCGGCGACGAAATCACCAATTTGCTGCCGCAAGATATCGTCAGCAAGTGCCTGGAGCCTGGGCTGCTGTCGCCGTTTCTCTTCGAAGTCGACACCAGTACCGGCACCGCTTTCGCGGCCGTGGTGCTGCGGGGTGCCGAGCGGCGTGATGTGATGAAGGGGTTTCGGCACATGTCGAAGGTGCCGGCCGCGCGCATCATCGGCTCCTACGCGAAGCGGCCAGTCGAGCGCTGCAAGGTCGCACGTGTCGACGGGGCATGGGTTCACGGTCGCGATCACCCTTCGAGCTATGCGTCGGTCAAGAACCGCAAGGTGGCCATCGTCGGCTGCGGCGCCATTGGTGCGGCGGTGGCGCGCCTCCTCGCCCAGGCCGGAGTGGGCGAACAGATCTTCGTCGACGCCGACAGCCTGTCGACGGCCAACGTTTCTCGGCATCCGCTGGGCATGTTCCACGTCGGCATCAACAAGGCCTCGGCGCTGAAAGAGCAGCTGCGACGTGAGTTTCCTCACCTGACATTTGAATACGCGTTTCGCAACCGCGTCGAATGGCTCAGCTCCAAGGACCTTGACCAGCTCGCCAGCGCCGACTTGATCATCTCGGCGGGCATCGACTTCGACGGCGAGGCTGCGCTGGACCATTGGCGACGAAACCTGGCACGCCCCCCGGCTCACCTCAGCACTTGGACCGAGGCCTATGCGGCCGCAGGACATGCCGTCTTGCTCTACGGCCACTCGACGATCCTGGTGGGGTTTGACGGTGAGGAACGGCCGAACTTCCGATTGACGGATTGGCCGGATGAATCCGGGGCACTCATCGTGGAGGCTGGGTGCGGCAACAGCTTCCAGCCGCATGGCGTGATCGATTTGCATCCCACGGTAGGGATGGCGGCCGGTCTGGCACTCGATACGCTGCTGGACAAGGTGCCTACCTCGTGCCGCCGCGCCTGGATGGGCGACCCCGCAGTGGTAAAAGCCAACGGCGGCGTACTGCGAGAAACCTTCACCGACCGGCTGATGATGCGCGAGTTTGTCTGGCCATGATCTGTCTGTTTGCAAAGCCGATGCCGAAGCACTCGATAGTCTGGCACCTCGCCGACACCTCTCAATCTCTTTCGATTGCACGACTGGCCTTGCAACACGTCAGCCGACACCGTCAGTCCACCCCTTGGGCGACCGAGGCTGGCGGCCAGCTGTTCGGCACGCTCAATGCCGCACAGGTCTGCGTGACCGAGGCGTCTGGGCCGTATTCCGGCGACGAGCGCTCCAGGTATCGCTACCGCTCCAACCCCGCTGCCGCCCAGCGCGCGATTGAAGACCGACACAAGCGGGGGCTGCTGTACCTGGGCGAGTGGCACACGCATGCCGAAGACTACCCCAGCGCTTCGGGACTCGACGACGACGCCATGCGCCGCTTGATCACCAGTTCGCAGCTGAACAGCAACGCGCTGCTGATGATGATCGTGGGTCGCGCACGAAGCGCGGAAGGTCTCGCGGTGTGGAGCGTCTCCAGTGAGGCCGCTCGCCGATGGATCCTATGCACGAACCTGGAGGAAACCTGACACAAGCAACGGCGTCGCTCTTGTCATCGTCATGCTTCGCCAACTCCTGGCGGATGCTCTGCTTAGACTGGCCTGCCCGGGGATAGTCGCACGGCTAGTTGCCCGACCGGGAGCGACTGCTTTAGCGCGCTGCAGTCACTCGGCGGTCAAGTTCGAATGGCCCCGACCGTGAATACCAGATATTGCCTAGACGCAATCATTGACTCCAGCGGTCGAGCCCACTCGGGTTTCAGGCAGATTTGAGGGAACGCCCCTGCAGCAGCGCGGCACCAAAACCCCCAACCCACGCGCCCTGTCTCACCCAAATGCCAGCCGCCCCCCACATCGTGCAAACTCCCACCTTCGCCACCGAGTGCACCACCTTGACTTCCCCCTCCCTCGACGAGCGCTTCATGCGCGAGACCCTCGCCCTGGCCGCACAAGCGGTCGGCGTGAGCGAGCCCAATCCTCGGGTGGGCTGCGTCATCGTCAACCCAGACGGCCAGGTGATTGGCCGTGGCCACACCCAAGAAGCGGGTGGTCCGCATGCCGAGGTGATGGCGCTGCGCGAGGCCCAAGCGGCGGGCGCCGATCTGCGCGGGGCCACTGTTTATGTCAGCTTGGAGCCCTGTGCCCACCACGGTCGCACGCCGCCTTGTTGTGATGCTTTGGTGGCTGCGGGCGTGGGCCGGGTGGTGATGGCCTTGCAAGATCCCAACCCCTTGGTCGCTGGCCAAGGCGCTGCGCGTTTGCGTGCAGCAGGCATAGAAGTGGTGGACTGGCCCGAGGGACCGCTGCTGGACGAGGCGCGCGAACTGAACATTGGTTTTTTGTCGCGCATGCAGCGCGGCAGGCCTTGGGTGCGTTTGAAGATGGCGCTGTCGCTGGACGGCCGCAGCGCCTTGCCCGATGGCCGCAGCCAGTGGATCACGAGCGAAGCCGCACGTGTGGACGGCCATGCCTGGCGCAAACGTGCCGGTGCAGTGCTCACGGGCATAGGCACCGTGCTGGCCGACAACCCGCGCCTGGACGTGCGCCTGGTTCCGACAAAGCTGCAACCCAGGCGTGTGGTGATTGATGCGCAACTGGAAACACCCACCGATGCGCGTCTTTTTGAGCCTTCCGCATCGCTCGCCACACCTGCACTCGGCCCGTTGATTTACACCGCCTTATTGCCTGAGAAAACGCACCAAACCACGCCCCACAATCAACGTGAACAGCAACGGCACGACGCGCTGCAAGCCCGTGGTGGGGAGATTTGCGTGCTGCCAGACACGCAGCACCCCGGCCGGGTGGACCTGAACGCCCTGCTGCTTGACCTGGCCCAGCGCGGCATCAACGAGTTGCACTTGGAAGCCGGCCACGGTCTCAACGGTGCGTTTGTGCGTGCCGGTTTGGTGGATGAATTTTTGATTTACCTGGCCCCCAAACTCTTGGGCCAAGGCCATGGGCTGGCGAGCATTGGCGCTTTGGCGGGGCTGAACCATGCACCGGCTTTGCGCTTCACCAGCGTCACACTGCTTGAGCCCGACCTGCGCATCTTGGCGCGGCCTGTAGTTTCTCCATAGATCCGATTGAGCAACCGTTCCAACTCTTTCAATCAAAGCACCCTCTTCCATGTTCACCGGCATCATCACTGGCCTTGGCCACATCATTCGCATTGAAGCCCTGGGGCTTGATGCATCCCACGGAAAGCACCTCGTCATTCAGGCCCCCAAGGGTTATATGGCGGACGTGACGCTTGGCGACAGCATTGCCATCAACGGCGCTTGCATGACGGCCACGACGTTCAGCCGGGACACCGATCAGTTCGAGATCGACGTTTCCGCCGAGAGCCTGTCCAAAACCGCAGGCCTGGCCCAAGAAGGCCCGGTGAATTTGGAAAAGGCCCTGCGTGCGCATGAACGCCTGGGCGGCCACATCGTGAGCGGCCATGTGGATGGCTTGGGCCTGGTGACCCACTTTGCGGCTGTGGGTGAATCGTGGGAGTTGCGCATTCAGGCGCCGAAAGAACTGGGCCGCTTCCTGGCTTACAAAGGTTCCATCACCGTCAATGGTGTCAGCCTCACCGTGAACCGCGTGAGCGATTCAGTCCAAGGTTGCGAGTTCAGCATCAACCTGATTCCGCACACCATGCAGCACACGACGTTGGGGCTGTTGGCTGCGGGGCACCAGGTCAACTTGGAGGTGGATTTGATTGCGCGGTATGTGGAACGGATGTTGTCGGTGAAATAACGGCCACCGGGGGTCAAGCCTTGCTCACCCGCAGCACCCGACCATTGCTGCCATCGGTGAGCAAATACAAAGCCCCATCCGGCCCTTGCCGCACATCACGAATGCGCTCGCCGAGTGACTTGAACAGTTCTTCACGCCTGACCACCGTGGTGCCATTCAGCTCCAACCGCCACAGCGCCTGCCCCGCCAAAGCACCTGAAAACAAATGCCCTTGCCATTCAGGAATGGCCGTGCCGGTGTACCAGCACAAACCACTGGGTGCGATGGACGTGGGCACCCAGAAACTCACGGGCTGTTCCAGCCCAGGGCCGCTCGTGGCACCCCCGATGGTGGTGCAATTGCCCACCGGCGCGCCGTAGTTGCAGCCATAGGAAATCAGTGGCCAACCGTAGTTGCGGCCACGTTGAATGCGGTTGAGTTCGTCACCACCTTGCGGGCCATGTTCTGTCACCCACAACTCGCCGGTCGTCGGATGCAGCGCAGCGCCTTGTGGATTGCGGTGGCCCAGGCTCCAGATCTCGGGGCGTGCATTGGGGGTGGTCACAAAGGGGTTGTCATTCGGCACCGAACCATCGGTGCGTATGCGCACCACCTTGCCATGGTGGGTGCTGAGGTCTTGGGCTTTGGGGCTCTCAGATGCAGCGGATCGCTCGCCCAAAGTGATGAATAAAAAGCCATCCGGGGTGAGCACCAATCGCGAGCCATAGTGGTTGGTGCTGATGCTGGTGGCGACCTTGGGTGTTTGCCGAAAGATCACCTGCACATCCAACAAGGCATTGCCCACCAAGCGCCCTCGCGCCACCGCGGTGCCGTTGCTGCCGGCTTGCGCCCCGGTGCCCGCTTCCGCGTAACTCAAGTAAACCCAGGTGTCGCTCCCCACCGCCTGCACGGCCACATCCAGCAAACCGCCCTGCCCCGCATTGAGCACCGCAGGCACACCGCTGACGTTGGCATGCGGCACCGCTGCAATCGACGATGTGACGATGCGCAAGCGCCCGGCTTTTTCCGTGACCAGCAGTCGGCCATCGGGCAAAAAGGCCAGGCCCCATGGGTTTTCTAAACCGCTGGCAAAGGTATTGGCGGCGGGTGTGCCCGTGCCCGGGCTTGGGCTGGGTGGAGACAACGCTGGTGCCGGTGCCGGCGCATTGGCCGCAGCGTCGGAACCCCCGCCGCAGGCCGTGAGCAAACTGCCGCTGGCTACCGCTTGCCAGAGGGTGTTCAGCGCAACGCGGCGAGATACATCCAAGGTCTCTGGGTTTGATGCCATCATCTACCTCGCTTGAAACAAGTGGCTGAGCGTAACGCTTGTGGCCAGCCGCGCTGCTACCAAGTGCAACCAAGGGGTCAACTGCGACGAGGCATACCTGCGCTGCGGTCCGCCCCCTTCAACCCACAGGTTTCGAGGCACACAACTGCGCCAAAGCATCCACCAAACGCGCCAAATCCGCCGCATCGTTGTACACATGGGGCGATACCCGCACGGCGCTGCCCCGCACGGCCACATGAATTTGTTGCTGCGCGAGGGTTTGACGGCAGGTTTCGGGTTCTAGCCCTGCGGGCAGCTTCACACCAAACAAATTGGCGCAGCGCTCGGCTTCGTCGGCCACCTCAAAACCCAGTGCGCGCAAACGGTCCACCGAAGGCCGGGTGATGCCCAGCAAGTACTCGCGCACACGTTCGGGCTGCCATTCGAGCAGCAAACCACAAGCCGCTTCCAACATGGAAATCAAGATGGGGTTGGCACGCAAGCTGGTGTCGTAGCGGCGCATGCCAGCGGCGTAGCCGTCTTCGTAATCCACCAGGCGAGCAAAGTTGTCGCTGCCCGCGCGCATCAACCAGCTTTCTTCCAAAGGGCTGCCATTCAAAAAACGGTCGCTGAACACCGCAAAGCCCAGGCCATAGTTGGACAACATGGATTTGTAGCTGTGCGCCACCAGCAAATCCGGCTGTACCTGGCGCACATCAAAGGGCATGGCACCCACGGTTTGGGTGGCGTCCACCACCAGGACGGCGCCCACCTCACGGCAACGTCGGCCGATGGCGTCCAGGTCGAACAAGGTGCCGTCTGTCCAATGCGCGGGCTCGGCGGCCACCAGGACGGTGGCGTCGTCAATGGCATCGACAACCGCAGCGTTCCAGAGCGTCGCACGACTGCGCCCCGGCGTGGGCGACGACCACGGCGCATCGGGTGCCGCCACGGCCCGCATCTCCACGCCCAGCGTGCGCCAGTTGCGCCAAGCGTAAACATTGCTCGGGAACATGTCGCCCAACATGACCACGTTTTGGCCCGCTTGGGGTTTGATGTTTTTGGCAACGATGGCGGTGGCATAGGCCGCGGTTGGCACGAAGGCCACACGCTCGGCATCGGCATGGACCAACTGCGCAAAGAGGTGGCGTGCGCGCTCGGCCGGATCGAAAAAATCGCGGGGCATCAAGCCAATGGGCGCTGCCCTGGCAATCAGCGCATCGGCCCCGGCTTGCTGCACCCGCTTGGGCAGTGGCCCCATGTAGGCGCTGTTGAGGTAGGTGTGCCCTTCAGGCAGAGAAAACGCGTCTCGCTGGCAGGTTAAAGGATGTGTGTGGTTCTGCATGGTTCAAGATGGATGGGATGGCGCACAGAACCCTATGATGGCTAGATGACGCCAGCAAAGCTATCAAGAAATTCACCCCAATGAAGTTTGATTTGGGTTGGGCTTGCGTGCAACTGCTGCCGAACTCGCCCTACTCAGTTCACAGCCAATCGCCTGATTTTTTATTGGGGCTGGCGTTCGAGCGACAACGCGGCGTGCATGCAGTGGCTGATGGCGAGCGCCACGACTTTGACGCGTGGCCCGGCGCGCTGGCTTGCACCGCGCCTGGCGTGAATGTTTTTTCTGAGTCGGCGGCTGGGGGTGAATACCTCACTTTGCATGTCGCCGCTGAATTGTTGGAACAAAACCAACAGCGCGCCTGGAAGGCACCGCGGACCGTTTTTCAGGGGTCTCGCCGGGCCATGGCGCTGTGCATGGCATTGCGCCGCATGCTGCTGACACCGCATCCTGACCCGCAACACTTTGACGAAGTTGCAGCGCTGCTGCTGGCCCACGGCCTGTCGCTGCTCAGCGGGCCACCGCAGGGTTCGCAAACACGTGCATACGCCAATGAAAAGCAGCTAGCAGGCACACTGAACTTCATTGAAGACCAGCTGCATGAACCGCTGACATTGCAAACCCTGGCCGACACGGCCCAACTGCCCCCGCCGCGCTTTCTGCGCCTGTTTACCCGCGCGGTGGGCACCACGCCCCACGCCTACGTGTCTGAGCGGCGCTTGCAGCGAGCCCGGCAACTGCTGCGCACAAGCGGACTGTCGATTGCCAGCGTGGCATTGGAATGCGGTTTCGCCCATCAATCGCACATGGGGGCCGCATTTAAAGCGAAGCTGGGCTGCAGTCCAAAACAGTACCGAGCAGATCGCAGCTGACCGCGTGCAACCCCATTTTTCAGGCATCAGCTGCAGAAAGTTGATTCCTCCCCAGTCCCCACTAGAGTTGGCTCGCCAAGCCCGCGCCTACACGGCTCATCACGTGGCTCATGGCTTGCCCAAGCACGCGAGGGCTCAAGTTAAGTTTTTCAATGCAGTTGCCATGCATCACGCCCGCGACACCGTGCATGGACGACCAGATGAAAAGTGCATCGAGTTCGACCAAATCCCGCTTGGAGGCTGCTGTGCCATGCATGCGCTGCAGCACTTGCCGCAATACGTCGAAGGCATGCACCGCGTCTTTCACCAGGTCGGGGTGTTCTGCCGAGGCAGGCCATGGCGTGCCAAACATCAAGCGATATTCCAGCGGATGCTCAACCGCATAACGCAGGTATTGCTGGCCGAGCGATTCCAAGTCTTGTTCGGGGTCTTCAAAATGAGACCGCGCATCCAGATGGGCAGCAAACCCCTCAAAGCACCGGCGCATCACCTCTGCCAGCAAGTGGTCGCGGCTGGGGTAATGTTTGTAAGGTGCTTGGTGCGAGACACCCAGTTTGCGTGCCACGTCACGCAGGCTGAGGTTTTCAATGCCGCGCTCGGCGATGACCTCGCGGGCCGCCGCCACACAGGCATCGCGCAGCGCCACGACAGGTTCGGGTTCGGGCTTTTTCTTGGGCATCAGGGCAAACGGGTTGAATCTTGTTCAACCGAGAAGCTAACACGAAGCGCTGTGCCCTTGGGACCAACGACGCCTCGCCTGTTAAGTGACACCGCTCCCGGCCTTCCCTGTCCTTTGGTGCGCCGTCATGCCTTTCATCACCTGTGTGATCACCATCACCTGCCCCCAACGCGGCAGCATGGCCAAGGACCAGCCCAATAGCTTGGACAACCACCCGGGCCGCACCGTGGTGCGGTGGCCCAAGGCGTTGAGCGTGGCGCGCGCGACAACCTCCGGCGCCAAGCTGGCCGACATGTGCAGGTCGGCTCTCGCTGCAAAACCGCTGCGGATGGGGCCGGGGGCGGATGCAATCACGTCAACACCCAGCGGTGCCCACTCCACCCGGAGACCTTCTGCCAAGGACTGGACATAGGCCTTGGTAGCGGCATAGTTGGCCGCAAATGGCGTGCCGTGAAAACCCAGCAACGAACTCATCAGCACCAATCCACCCCGCCCCCGCGCCGCGAACCGTTGCCCATAGCCCTGGCTCAACATCAAAACAGCTGTGCAGTTCACGGCCACCATGTTGCACTCCCTATCGAGCGGTGCACTCAAGAATGGGCCTGATGTGCCAAAACCCGCAGCGGCGACCAGCAGCCCCACATCGAGATCAGAGGTCCAGGCCAGCAGCGATGACACAGCTTGCGTTTCGGCCAGATCAGCGGTGAACACGCGGCACACCACACCGTGTGTTCGCATCAGCTCACCGGCCAACGACTCCAGCAGCGTGGTTCTTCTTGCCACCAATACGAGGTTGAAGCCTTGGCGCGCCAGCTCGACGGCGAATGCACGCCCGATGCCGTCGGAGGCACCGGTCACCACCGCCCAAGAACCGTAGCGTTTGCACATGGCCGACGCAGTGGCCTGATTTGCGCTCAACCGTTGGGATGGGAGACTCATTTCGCCACCTTGATTTCAATGACCACTTCTTTGCTGTCGGCCAACACCTTGAAGGCTGCCTCATCGAACCGAGGCGCACGCATCAACGGTCGCGCGTTGTTGGATACGCCCCACTGCTCGGTGGGCATCCCCAGAAAGTTCGTGTCCACCTTTTTGTTTCCGTTCAAATCGTGACCGATGGACACGGCATAACTTCCCTCGGTGACATTGAAAAAACGGCAGACCACGCCCTTGGCATCAGCCGGCTGCCACATCACACGTGCGCCCGTGTCATCCATGGGAAAACCTGCAGGCGACGCAAACAAGGTGCAGCCAACCTGCCCCATGGCTTCGCCCAAACCGGTGACCTTGACCACCAGGTCAGCAGCACGCGCGCCACCGCCTGCCAATGCAGCAACGACCAACGCAGCACTGAAAACACATGGACGAAAAGAAGCTTGGCTCAAGAATCGCATCAACATTCTCCTTGGGGTGCATGGATGGCGCTCCTAGCATCGCGACGCTCGCCGCAAGGTTGACACCGTCAACAACTCTAAGCAAAATGGTAGACATCGTCAACATTTATTGTCGGCCTGGGCCACCATGCCGAATGCGCCCGCCATGAACAACCCTTGCCACACCACCCGTACAAGACCCTGGTCACGTTCACGCGTCGTGCTTTTCTTTGTTGTGTTGTTTGGGCTTGGTGGCTGCGCCATCTCGACCCCTTTTCCAAACTGGGGCGACAAACCACCCGCGACCAACGAGGAAGCGCTGGTCATGGTGCTGACCCGCATCGTGGTCAACACCGAACAACGCGAGGAGTTCGACCGCCAAACCAAACGTGTGATCGACAGCATGCGCAGCCAACCGGGCTTGATTGGTTTTTCTGCGCGCCGAGAGTTGTTTGGCAACCAAGGCTGGACCTTGAGCGTGTGGGCCAATGACCAAGCCCGCGCCGACTTCGTGCGCTCAGCCGTTCACCAAGGAGCCATCGCCAAAAGCGCTCCCGCCATCGTCAACATTGAACTCAAACGCTTGACGCTGCCGAGGGAAAGGCTACCCGCGAACTGGGCGCAGGCCCTGGCATTGCTGAACGACCCGGCTGATCGGCGAACTTATGGGCAATGAGAGCCAAGCGAAACTTCATGGGTACTTCGGAAGCGGCGTTTGAGGCCAATGTTCAGCACCGCGGCTACTCGCTCAACAATACAAGTCCAGCGTGCGCATGTCGTGATCCTGCCGCTCAATGCCGCAATTGCGTAAGCTGGCCCTGAGTTGTTTATGTCCTGGCCACGCTACAGATCGGCCTGAGCGGCTTGCAAGGCCAGATTCAAGTGCTGCAAGTCCATGTCCAATGCACGTTGCAGTCAGATTCCAGCACCAACTCAGCCAGCGGGTTCTGCAAAAGTACGGCCATCTCAACGGGATTGGCAAAACCTGAACGAATATTGGTGCGGGAGATAGCCTTGGTTTGCGCGGCAGCTACTCCCGCGCATCAATCATCAACCAAGGTCGCGATCCCTGAAGCTTATCTGTTTGGAAAGTTCGTCGCCATCGTAGCTGGACTACGACAATGCCAGTCAAATTAAGCTTTGCGCCAGCTTGAAATGATGGTAAAAATCGTAGCATGGCTACGACTGAACGAAACAAACTAAATTCCCTTTACCGACAGTGGGCACCTGGAACGCCCCTGACATCGCAGGACCTGGCGGCCCAGGGCATCTCTGCCGACCTGGCCGTCCACTACGCGCGTGCTGGCTGGCTTGTCCGTCTCGCGCGTGGGGTGTACTGCCGCCCCAACGAGACGCTCGAACTGCACGCTTGCATGATCCTGTTGCAGCGCGCCGTCGATGGGCTGCATGTTGGCGGCAAGTCGGCTCTCGACTGGTACGGTGTGCGGCAGTACGTGTCGCAGCAGCCGGTCCTGCATCTCTATGGCTGGACGGCGGCCCGCCTGCCCGGCTGGTTCACGGAACGTTTCCCGGCGGAGTACCACCGCAAGCGCTTGTTCGACGAGCCATCGTCCGAGCCCCTGCATGCCGGGCCGTTCGAGAAGCGCATCGGCGCGCCCCGTGTCTCGACGCCCGAACGCGCCCTGCTGGAAGTGTTCAGCGAGGTGGGTGTGCGCCAACCCCTGCAAGAAGCGCGTGAACTCGCTGAGAGCGCCTACAGCCTACGCGCCGACGTGCTGCGCGATCTGCTGCAGCGTTGCACCAGCGTCAAGACGGTGCGCCTGTGCCTGCAGCTCGGACGCGAACTCTCACTGCCCTGGGCTGCGAAGCTGGACCCGGCGCAACTGCCCACAGGCAGCGCCCGCGCGTGGGTGTCCCGCTCGGCCGACGGGCTGCTGGTGCTCAAGCCATGAACCAGCTCTACCTCGACACCGCCCGCCTGCTGACCCAGGTTGCGCCACTCGTCTTTGCGAATGACACGTTCGCGCTCAAGGGCGGCACCGCGATCAACCTGTTCATCCGCGACATGCCACGCCTGTCGGTCGATCTCGACCTGGTCTTTCCCGATCACAACCTGCCGCGTGATGAGGCGCTGGCCCGCATCAATGAAGCGATCCGGCAATCGGCAGAGCGCCTGAATGCTCGCGGCTTTCAAACCCATGCTCCGGCGGCTGCCGATGCCGGTGAGACCAAGCTGCTGGTGCGCCGCGCTGGCATGGAGGTCAAGATCGAAGTCAATTTCGTGATGCGCGGCACTGTCTATCCAGTCCGCATGATGGCCATGACGCCGATGGCCCGCGACACCTTGCTGGCCGATGTCGAAATTCCGGTGGTGTCGCTGGAAGATGTGTACGGCGGCAAGCTCGTCGCTGCCATGGATCGCCAGCATCCACGCGACTTGTTCGACGTGATGCAGTTGTTCTTGCACGAAGGCATCACCTCCGGCATTCGACGTGCTTTCGTCGTCTACCTGGCGAGCCACAACCGCCCGGTTCACGAGGTGCTTTTCCCGGCCCTGCGTGACATCGGGCAGGACTACGAACGCAATTTCAAAGGCATGACCACCGAGCCGGTCGGGTTGGATTCGCTGATGGCCGCACGCGAGCGAATGGTTCAGGAGTTGCAAGACGGCCTGGATGCGGACGAGCGCCGCTTCTTGTTGTCACTCGTTGCCGGCCAGCCGGATTGGTCGGCTCTGGGGATCGCGCATGCCGAGCACCTGCCAGGGATTCGCTGGAAGCTGCACAACCTGGCGCTGCTGGAGCGCAAGAGCCCGGCGAAATTCGCCGAGCAAGCCGAAGCACTTGCGCTGCGGCTGGGGTAGGTCCCATACCTCACCCACTCGGTGAGCAGGTTCCGCAGAATGCCTTAAATCTTGGCGCGGTGGGTTTTGCGCAGTGAGGGGTGAGGCAAGGCCTGGTTCAACACCTTGGCCATGGCCACCCGTTTGTCGTGCAACTGGTCTTGCAGCGGCACAAATTCCCACGCCACACGTCCGTGACTAACCTCATTAAATTGTCACCACTGCGCCAGCAGCAAGTGCTGCGCTTGAATGTCGACCACCAGCTTATTGAAACGCTTCTGGCCTTTGCTCAAAGCGGTGGCGCTGCCGGGGACGCCGACCAGGGCCAAGGGTTGTGCGATGACGGGGTCGTCTTCGGGGAAGAGGGTTGGTTGGGGCATGGTTTTGCTCTCGCAGGGAATCAAAAGAAATTCAAAATGGGCTCATCTACTGATAGGTGACCACCTCAGAAAAGAAGAACTCGACTGCGTCCCAATCACCTCTTTGCCGAAGGTATTTTTGCTCCGCTCCCGGGCATACTTTGGCACGCTCCCAAGCACCACCTGATCCAGGACCACTGGCATAGGCCGGTGAAATATTCGCAACAAAACCAACGTACTCTGCTACTACCTCGCCAGAGTCCCTCTCGGCAAGACGCATACGTCCCCGCCCAACCCAGCGACTTCGATCTTCTTTGGTAGACACATCCTGGACATAGAACACATATCGCGCGTTGACAGAAGTGACTGGCATAGACACAAAACCATTCTCGCCATCAGGTAAATTTGCGAGACGACGCCAGAGCTCCTGTTTTTCTGCGAACGCCACGCGATTTTTTCCTGTCGCATTCCACCAAGCCTTGCGTGCGGTCGCCACCTGCTCAGTCGAAACACTCAAGCGACTTAACTTGTCGACAAAAGAAAATTGCGAAGCCCGCAAGATTGAAGAGGCATCTACTTGATTGGCCCAGGCAATCGGTGCCGTGTACTGGTGAAAATGCACAGCCTTCAGATACGACTCGTCATACCACTTCGGGTTCTTTTGCATGAGCGATGTTTGCTCCGCTCGTGGAACGATTTCCCCCAAGGCAAGCTTCTGATTCTGAGCAACGTCAACAAATAGCCCAGCAGCTGCAAGTACGGGCTCGACTGAGCGGCTGACGCGATCCTGTCCGCATCTTTCCAAAAGATATGCGTCCGCTATCTCGGCAAGACGTTCGTTCTCGGTCGCTTGATCGCGCAGGTTTTTGTCGACCTCTTCGTTTTTGTGACCACAGTATGCGAGCGGCGCAACACCAAGGCCCATAGAAATCAACACCCGCAATGAATTGGAGCGCACGAGCGACCAACTGACAACAGTCACGAACACGAGCCAAAGGACAAACGCAAAAACAACCACCCCTACCAAAACGTTCGCTACACCTCCCGGGTCACTGGTTCCAGCAAAGACATTCACTGGACATAGCACCATAGGTAGCAAGCGTCTATTCACGATAGGCGCCTTTGACCTTCCTGCCCCCTCACTCCCACTCAATCGTCGCCGGCGGCTTGGACGATACGTCGTAGGCCACGCGGTTGATGCCGCGCACCTCGTTGATGATGCGGCTCGATACTTTCTTCAGCAGGGCATAGGGCAGCTCGGCCCAGTCGGCGGTCATGAAGTCGCTGGTTTGGACGGCGCGCAGGGCCACGACG
>JBJOQO010000036.1:0-31211 GCA_046049865.1 Pseudomonadota bacterium
AAGGAGAAAGAACGTCGCCAACGCGCCGAGGTCACGCTTCATGCCAAGGGCAAAGAAATCTTCGTTGAACAGTCGCATGAAGACCTGTATGCCGCCATTGACCAACTGATGGACAAACTAGACCGGCAAGTGCTTCGTCACAAAGACAAGCTGCAAAACCACCATCACGCGTCTGCTAAACGATTGGATGCCAGCCTGATGTGAATTGCGTCACGGTTTCAGCGCGCACAAAGCGGCCTCTGTGGCCGCTTTTTTGTCTCCAAACGTTATTCAAAAAGCAACACCGTCCCCGGATCAGGGCATTGCTGCGACGCAGCAGCCTGTGCACAATCAAGCTCGAAGGTAGAGGTGTTATAGAGTTTGGAGCCTCGCCACGGATTTTTATAATTTGCCATACGACACAGCGCCGCACCAAGTCAGTTCTGCGGTGCGCAGGAAGTATTGATGAACCGTCTTGCCGCCATCTTGCCCGCAACCAACGTCCTGGTAGACGTGGATGCCACCAGCAAAAAAAGAGCGTTTGAACACGCGGGTTTGGTGTTCGAGAACCAACACGCGCTGGCCCGTGGGCTGGTCACCGACAACCTGTTCGCACGGGAACGTTTGGGCTCCACGGGCCTGGGGCACGGTGTGGCAATTCCCCATGGTCGGATCAAAGGGTTGAAAAACCCACTGGCTGCGGTACTGCGTGTACGACAACCCATCCCCTTCGATGCGCCGGACGACGAGTCCGTCGGGTTGTTGATTTTCTTGTTGGTGCCCGAGGCTGCGACACAGCGGCATTTGGAGATCCTGTCTGAGATCGCCGAAATGCTCAGTGACCGAGAGCTGCGAGAACGACTCAAAACGGAGCCTGACGCAGCCCGAGTGCACGAGTTGATTTCGCGCTGGGAACCGCTGCAGTCCGTGGCCTAACGGTTTTCACAGAAACACGCACAGGCGACACGATTGAAACCCACCGTCATCAGCGCTGAAGCGCTGTTTGAAGAACACCGGCCCAGTATGCGCTGGGAGTGGGTGGCAGGCCATGCGCACCCCGAACGTCGTTTCGACGAAGCTGCGGTGCGCAGCGCCCAGTCGGCCGCCGACTTGATCGGCTACCTCAACTACATCCACCCCTATCGCGTACAAATTGTGGGGCGTCGCGAGGTCGCCTACTTGCTTGACTGCAATGACGACGACCAGGAACGCCGCATCCAGCGCATCGTCACGCTGGAACCTCCGGTGGTCATCGTGGCCGATGGTCAGGTCGCACCCGACCGTTTGGTGGCCATGTGCGACCGGGCGGACATTCCACTCTTCGTCACCCATGAGTCCGCCGGCCACGTCATCGACGTGGTGCGCGCCTACCTGTCGCAGCTGTTTGCCGAACGCACGACGCGCCACGGCGTGTTCATGGACATTCTCGGGCTCGGCGTCCTGCTCACCGGCGAATCGGGACTGGGCAAGAGTGAATTGGGCCTGGAGTTGATCTCGCGCGGGCACGGCCTGGTCGCTGACGATGCCGTGGACCTGTTTCGCGTGTCGCAAACGTCGCTTGAAGGGCGCTGTCCCGAATTGCTCATCAATTTACTGGAAGTGCGCGGCATCGGTTTGCTAGACATCAAAGCCATCTTTGGTGAAACCGCCGTGCGCCGAAAAATGCGCCTCAAATTGATCGTGCATTTGGTACGCAAAGAAACACTGGAACGGGAGTTTGAACGTTTGCCCTACGAGCCCTTGTATGAGGACATCCTCGGGGTGCAGGTACTCAAGGCCATCATCGCGGTGGACGCTGGCCGCAACTTGGCGGTGTTGGTCGAAGCAGCCGTGCGCAACACCATCTTGCAACTGCGCGGCATTGACACCTACCGCGAGTTCATCGAGCGCCATCAAAAAGCGCTGACCAAAGGCGAGGGCAACTGAGCGTCTGAATTTATTTCGGCTTGTGTTCGCAGTTTTTCTTGTTGCACACAGCGTACAGGGACAAGGCGTGGTCTTGTAGCTCAAACCCACGAGATGTGGCGACAGCCCTTTGGCGCTTTTCAATCTCCGCGTCAAAAAACTCTTCCACCCGACCGCAACTGAGGCACACCAAGTGGTCATGGTGCTGCCCTTCGTTCAACTCAAAAACAGCCTTGCCAGCCTCAAAGTGGTTGCGGGACAGCAGGCCCGCCTGTTCAAACTGCATCAGCACCCGGTAGACCGTTGCCAACCCCACATCGGCACCTTCAGTGAGGAGAATTTTGTAGACGTCTTCTGCGGTGAGGTGGCGCTGGGTGGACCGCTGGAATACTTCCAGTATCTTGATGCGCGGCAGCGTGGCCTTCAGGCCACTGCTCTTGAGTTCTTCTGCGTGGTTGGTGGTGTGTGGGGGCATGGTGCAAGCGTATTCGATCCCTGTGGCGGCTTGGCTGACGTTCAGGTTGCTGCCGCTAGAATGCCCCATCATATCGAGGTTGATGCCGCTTGCCGCGTGGCGTCCTGACCACCAGTCGCTGCTTCCGAGCCGACGTTTCAGAAGATCGCCATGCCCATGTCATTGTCTTTGCCATCGAACTCGTCTACTGGGATGCTTCGCCTCACCTTGTTGACGTGCTGTATCGCGTTGACGGGTCCGCTTGGCGGCTGTCAGTCGCTGCAGTCATCAGACAACTTGCTGGGCTTCATCACACCCTACCGCTTGGAAGTGGTGCAAGGCAATGTGGTCACCAAAGAAATGGCCGCTTTGGTGAAACCTGGGATGACGCGTGCTGAGGTTCGCGACATCTTGGGCTCGCCGATGCTGACCGACATTTTTCACTTGGATCGATGGGACTACCCTTTCACCATTCGCCGCCAAGGCGCTACCTCGCAGCAACGTTTGGTGGTGGTGAAATTTGAAGGTGATGCGCTCAAAACAATAGACGCCCCCGATCTGCCGACTGAGCGCGACTTCGTGACCTCTATCGACACACGAAAGTCCGTTAGCAAAGTCCCGGTTCTGGCACTCACCGACGAACAAGTCAAAGCCCTGCCCGCCGCCAAACCGCCCACAACGCCATCCACCACGGTCGCTGCGAATCCACCTGCACGTGACTACCCACCGCTGGAGGCTCGCTGATGGCAGCGCCTTGCCGAGTGGCGATTGCCGGTGCCTCGGGTCGGATGGGTCGGGTTCTGATTGAGGCTATCGACCAATCCCCTGACATGGTGCTGGCGGGCGCGTTGGATGTTCCCGGCAGCCCGAGTCTGGGCCTGGATGCAGCAGCGTTCCTGGGACAACAAAGTGGCGTTCTCATCACCGCCGATTTGAACCAGGGCTTGAAGGACGCTCAGGTCCTGATCGACTTCACGCGCCCAGAAGGCACGCTGGCTCATTTGGCCGTGTGCCGTGATTTGGGCGTGAAAGCCGTCATCGGCACCACGGGGTTCTCGCCGGAACAGAAAACCATCGTCACCCAGTACGCCCAGCACATCGCATTGATGATGGCGCCAAACATGAGTGTGGGAGTGAATGTGGTGCTGCGCTTGCTTGACGTGGCGGCGCGGGCGCTGAATGAAGGTTATGACATCGAAATCATTGAAGCCCACCATCGCCACAAGGTCGACGCACCCAGCGGCACCGCGCTGCAAATGGGCCAGGTGGTCGCCAAAGCCGTGGGCCGCAACCTGGACGAATGTGCGGTTTACGGCCGCGAGGGCGTGACCGGTGCTCGCGACCCCTCCACCATCGGCTTCGCCACGATACGAGGCGGCGACATCATTGGCGACCATACCGTGCTGTTTGCGGGCATTGGTGAGCGCATTGAAATCAGCCACAAAAGCTCCAGCCGTGCCGGCTACGCCCAGGGCAGCTTGCGTGCGGCGCGGTTCTTGATGAAGCAGGCGCACGGGTTGTTTGACATGAACGACGTGCTTGGCGCAACTTGACCCACCACCTTTGACACCATGAACGGTTTTGAACATTTCTGGCAACAAGGTGATGCCGTCATCAAGGCCGTTGCGCTGTTGCTGCTCTTGATGTCTGTCAGTGCGTGGGTGCTCATTCTTTGGAAGTCTTGGTTGCTGCGGCGCGTGCGCGCCGACATCAGTCGAGCAGTGGCGTCGTTTTGGGCAGCCCCCGATCTTCAAGCGGGTCAGGCACAGCTTATGGCGTTTGACCGCAGCGGCGTACTCACACCTTTGCTGCAAGCTGCCACTACAGCATCTGGACCTGCGACGTTGGCTTCCAGCAGCAGCGCTGCTTCACAACTCACCCGCCGACTACGCGACGCGCTGCATGCGGTGCTGTCCCAGCTTCAATGGGGACAAGTGTTGCTCGCTTCGATTGGTAGCACGGCGCCATTCATTGGTTTGTTTGGAACGGTCTGGGGCATTTACCACGCCTTGGTGGGCATTTCGTCTGCAGGCACGCTGAGCATTGAACGTGTCTCGGGCCCGGTGGGTGAGGCGCTGATCATGACGGCCGCAGGACTGGCCGTGGCTATTCCTGCGGTGCTGGCCTACAACATTTTTGGCAAGATGGTGGGCGCTTGCGAGGCGGAACTCGAAGGTTTTGCCCATGACCTGCGCGAGTTTCAGCTCGACGCCTTGAAGCAGCCCTAGGCATCATGGCATTCGGTCGTTTGGAACGCACCACCGGCCCACAACCCATGGGCGAGATCAACATGACACCGTTGATCGACGTGATGCTGGTGCTGCTCGTCATCTTCATGATCACAGCACCCTTGATGACCAGCAGCTTGAAACTGGATTTGCCGCAAAGCGGTGCAGCCCAGGTCTCGGATGCCAGTCCCTACATTGCAGTTGCCATTGACGCACAGGGCAAACTCTATCTGGGTGACGAATTGTTGGACGCCGCGACCTTGAGTGCACGATTGGCCGACAAAGCCAAAAAGAACGCCTCCCTCGAAGTACAACTGCGGGCTGACAAATCAGTGCCCTATGGACAGGTCGCCCAGCTCATCGGCCAGGTACAGCAATCGGGTTTGAGCCGGATCGCCTTCGTGGCAGAGCCAAACGCTGCTTCGAGCCCCCGCTGAGCCGGGTCAAAGCCAGGGAACGCCTGGTTTCTATAATCGCCCCCTTCAGTCCCTTCGTACTGCGTTTCACTCGCGCGCCTGGCACTTCTCATGACCCCCGACTTCAAACCCTCAGAGATCGAGCGCGCTGCACAAGCCGCGTGGAACACCGCTGACGCCTACCGCGTCACCGAGGACAAAACAAAGCCTAAGTTCTACGCCTGTTCCATGCTGCCCTACCCCAGCGGCAAGCTGCACATGGGCCATGTGCGCAACTACACCATCAACGACATGCTGGCCCGCCAGCTGCGCATGAAGGGTTTCAACGTGCTCATGCCCATGGGCTGGGATGCGTTTGGCTTGCCGGCAGAAAACGCCGCCATGAAAAACAAGGTGCCACCTGCCAAGTGGACCTACGACAACATCGCCCACATGAAAGGCCAAATGCAGGCCATGGGCTTGGCCATCGACTGGAGCCGCGAGGTCGCCACCTGCTCGCCGAGTTATTACAAGTGGAACCAGTGGTTGTTCCTGAAGATGTTGGAAGCCGGTATTGCCGAGCGCCGCACCCAAGTGGTCAACTGGGATCCGGTGGACCAAACCGTGCTCGCCAATGAACAAGTGATTGACGGACGTGGCTGGCGCTCTGGCGCATTAATCGAAAAGCGCGAGATTCCAGGCTACTACCTCAACATCACGAAATACGCCCCCGAACTGCTGGACCATGTGCAGCACCACCTCGCGGGTTGGCCCGAGCGCGTCAAGCTGATGCAGGAGAACTGGATTGGAAAAAGTGAGGGCGTGCGATTTGCATTCCTCCACGACATCAACGACGCCCAAGGCCAAACCATCGGCGACGGCAAACTGTATGTGTTCACCACGCGTGCCGACACCATCATGGGTGTCACGTTTTGCGCTGTCGCGCCCGAACACCCGCTGGCCACACATGCAGCAGCTCTGAGCCCCAAGGTGGCGGCCTTTGTGGCCGAGTGCAAAGCAGGCGGCACCACCGAAGCCGAATTGGCAACGCAAGAGAAAAAAGGCGTCCCTACAGGGCTGACGGTTGAACACCCCATCACCGGTGCCAAAGTGCCGGTGTGGGTGGGCAACTATGTGCTAATGGGTTACGGCGACGGCGCCGTCATGGGCGTACCCGCCCACGATGAACGTGACTTTGCTTTCGCCAAAAAATATGGCATCGACTTGCTGCAAGTGGTGCATGTGGATGGCGAGCAGTTCAGCTACGACCACTGGCAAGACTGGTACGCCGACAAACAGCGCGGCTTCACCATCAACTCCGATTTCTTCAGCGGCATGCCTTACAAAGTGGCGGTGGATGCCGTGGCCCAGGCACTCGAAGAAAAAGGCCTGGGCGAGAAAAAAACCACCTGGCGTTTGCGCGACTGGGGCATCAGCCGCCAGCGTTACTGGGGCACGCCGATTCCTATCATCCACTGCGATGAACACGGTGCGGTGCCCGTGCCCGAGAAAGACTTGCCTGTCGTGCTTCCGGAAGAACTCATTCCGGACGGATCAGGCAACCCACTTCACAAACACGCGGCATTCGTGAACGCGCCCTGCCCGATTTGCGGCAAACCCAGCAAACGCGAAACCGACACGATGGACACCTTTGTGGACTCGTCGTGGTACTTCATGCGGTACTGCGATGCGGGCAACAACGAGGCCATGGTGGGCGCTGGAAGCGACTACTGGATGCCAATGGACCAGTACATCGGCGGCATCGAACATGCCATCTTGCATTTGTTGTACGCCCGCTTTTGGACCAAGGTGATGCGTGATTTGAAATTGGTGAAGGTGGACGAGCCTTTCACCAAGCTGCTCACACAGGGCATGGTGCTCAACCACATTTATTCGAAACGCAGCGACAAGGGTGGCATCGAGTATTTTTGGCCGCATGAGGTGGACAACACCTTTGACGAAACCGGCAAAGTCAACGGAGCACGCCGCAAGGTTGACGGCCTGTTGGTGGACTATGAGGGCGTGGGCACCATGTCCAAGTCCAAAAACAATGGCGTTGATCCTCAAGCCCTCATTGACCAGTACGGTGCCGACACCGCGCGCTTGTTTGTCATGTTCGCCTCCCCTCCCGAACAAACCTTGGAATGGAACGATGCAGGCGTCGAAGGTGCACACCGTTTCTTGAGACGGGTCTGGGCCTTTGCGGCCAAACACACTGCGGCCTTGCAATCGACGGCCGCCGCGACAACCACCTTGGCTGAGGACGCCAAAACCCTGCGCCGCGAAATTCACAACGTGCTGCGCCAAGTCAGCTACGACTTTGAGCGCATGCAATACAACACCGTTGTCTCAGGCAGCATGAAGTTGCTCAACGCGCTGGAGTCGTTCAAGGGCGATGCCCCAAACGTATTGCGCGAGGGTTATGGCATCTTGCTGCGCGCGCTCTACCCCGCTTGCCCCCACACCACCTGGGTGTTGTGGCGCGACCTCGGTTACGCCGATGCGCAGGGTGACTTGCTGGATGCAGCCTGGCCTGAAGTCGACGAATCAGCCCTGGTGCAAGATCAGATCGAACTCATGTTGCAGGTGGGCGGCAAACTGCGCGGGGCCATCAAAGTGCCTGCAGCGGCTGACAAAGCCGCCATCGAAGCGGCGGCGCTGGCCCATCCAGACTGCATCAAGTTCTGCGAGGGCAAGCCCGTGAAAAAAATCATTGTGGTGCCGGGGCGTTTAGTCAACGTGGTGGTTTGACACTGCACGACATGAAAACACGCCTCTCGCGTCGCCATTGGTTGGGGGCAGTCTCTTCTGGTGCGCTGCTGATGGGCTGCGGATTTGAGTTGCGCCGTGTCCCCGAGCTGCAATTCAAAACCATCGCTTTTGCGGGTTTTGCCCCCCGCTCCTTGATGCTTGAAGAGTTAAAACTGAACTTCAGCGCCAGTAAAACCACCACCGCAGTGGATTCAACGGCGCAAGCACAAGTCGTGTTTGAGGCCATTCAAGATGCCCGCGAGCGTGTGGCCTCCGCCAGCACATCGGCTGGCTTGGTGCGAAGTTTTCAACTGCGTGTGCGTTTGAAATACCTGGTGCGCACACCCAGTGGTGTGATGCTTCAGCCCCCTGCTGAGCTTTTGTTGCTGCGCGACATGAGCTACAACGAAAGCCAAGCCCTCGCCAAAGAACAAGAAGAGGCGCAGCTTTATCGCGTGATGCAAAGCGACATCGTGGCGCAAGTGATGCGCCGTTTGGCCACGGTCAAGTTGCCAACTTCCTAGCCTATGCAAATCAAGGCCGAACAGCTCGCTGCCCACTTGCAGCAAGCCAGCAGCAAAGGCCTGCGGCCCATCTACACCGTATGGGGCGACGAGCCCTTGTTGGCACAAGAAGCCGGCGACCTGCTGAGGGTGGCTGCACGCAAGCTCGGATACAGCGAACGCCAAGTTCACACGGTCGCGGGTGCCCATTTCAATTGGAGTGCTTTGCTCGGTGCCTCGCAAGAAATGAGCTTGTTTTCCGACAAACAGCTGATTGAAATTCGCATTCCATCAGGTAAGCCCGGCAAAGAGGGCTCGGTGGCCTTGCAGCGTTATTGCGAGACCTTGTCGGATGATGTATTGACGGTGTTGCAGTTGCCCAAACTGGACCGCCAGCAGCAACAAAGTGCCTGGTTTATCGCACTCGATCAAGCCGGCGTCATGGTCCGTGTGGATCCGGTAGAGCGCAAAGCGCTGCCCACCTGGATTGCACAGCGCCTGTCCCAACAAGGACAACACGTCAAAGGGGGCGTTGAAGGACAACAGGCACTGGACTTTTTCGCCGACAGGGTAGAGGGCAACTTGCTCGCCGCCCACCAGGAAGTGATGAAGCTGGGTTTGCTCTACCCCGCTGGCGAGCTAAGCGCCGCAGACATTGAAGCGGCCGTGCTCAATGTCGCCCGTTATGACGTTTTCAAACTCGGTGAAGCCGTGCTGGCGGGTCAGGTTGGCCGGGCCCTGCGCATGCTGCAAGGTTTGCAGGCCGAAGGCGAGGCCGCCGTGTTGGTGCACTGGACCTTGAGCGAAGACATTCGCGCCTTAAAACGTGTGAAAGACGCGGTTGCCGGAGGCCAGCCCTTGCCCATGGCGCTGCGTGACGCGCGGGTGTGGGGCAACAAAGAACGTTTGTTTGAACGTATCGTGCCGCTGCTGCGACCCACCGCTTTGACCGAAATGGTGCAAGCCGCCCACATCTGCGACGGCTTGGTCAAAGGCCTGCGCCACCCCCAATGGCCCACCGATCCTTGGGCTGGGCTGCAGCGTTTGGTGTTGATGGTGTGTGAGCTGGCGAACGGCGCATCCGCGCCCCCACCGAAGTCCAACCCGGCGGCGAAACAGCGGCTGGCCTTAACGGGTTCGATTTCGTCCTGATCGATCTAATTGCCGGCCGGAACCGCTTTCGCTTTGCGCTTCGGTAGGGCCACTTCATAACGGCCCGGTGCCTCATGCAAGGCCCAAACTGAACCGGCTGCATTGGCGGTAAAGGGGTTCACCACCACCAGGTCGCAATCGTTTTTTTGCAGGGGCGGAAAACGCCGCCCTGTTTCCAGGTCTTCGCTGAACAACAGGGCGCATCGGGCATCCAAAGCGGCCTGCACGATCAAAGCGTCCCAAAACAACAAGCCGTGGGCCTGTTGCAAGGCGGCTGCGTGCAAGACGGAGTCGCTGCTGGCGGGCACCACCGTGTGTTCGGTCAATTGCTGCAACAGCGCCACCGACTGCTCTGGCCTGACCCACCTTTTGTGCAGCATGAAGTCGTGAAACTCCTGCATCACCTGGGTGCTGATGACGAAACAGTCGGCCTTCATGGCTGCTTCGACCGCGGCCAAGGCGCACATACGTCGGTAGCCGTCCACCGGGTCTTGGGTGGTGATCAAGATGTTGGTGTCGAAGAAACGCCCGCCAGGCAACGCGGTTTTGGCTGGAGCGTTCATCGTTTGGCTCCGCGCGACATTGAAGCGGCGGACTTCTCTTTGGGTTCGACTGGGTAGCGGGTTCGCCGGGATGGCACGCTGGTGTCTGACAACGCTTGGTGTTTGGCCGCACGGTCCACCTTGCCGTCACCCGCCAACCGTAACTGCTCGGACAACTCGACAAACGCCTGCGCGCGTGCATGGGCCTGAGCGGTGGCCAGGCTGGGATCGCTCAAGGCGAAAGCAGCAATGGCTTGTCGGCACACCTCATTCACGCTGGTGCCTTGTTGAACGGCTTTGATGCGCGCGGCGCGCAGCAACTGGTCGTCAATCGTGATGGTGAGGTTGCTCATGGCGCAATCCCTGGCTAAACACGGGATCAGTGTAGCACGGGTTCAGTGTTGATTGCAGCGCTCAACCCCTGACCTGATGATCAAACCCCCAGAGCACGGGCTTGCACGGCCAGCACCGCTTGGGCCACGGTTTGCATCCGCACGCTGGCACGTTCACCAGCAAACAAAAAACATTCCGCATGGCCAGGCGCACCCGCCCGAGCGGTGGCGATCCACACCGTGCCCACGGGTTTTTCTGGGCTGCCACCACCCGGCCCCGCCACACCCGTCACTGCCACCGCAAGATGGGCGGACGAATGGGCCAAAGCACCTTGCGCCATGGCCAGGGCCACTTCTTGGCTCACCGCGCCATGGGTCTCGATGAGCGCATCGGGCACATCCAACATTTGGATTTTCGAGGCATTGCTGTAGGTCACAAACCCGCGATCAAACCAATCGCTGGAGCCGGCCAAGGCGGTGCACGCTGCTGCGATCAAGCCGCCCGTGCAGGATTCGGCTGTCGCCAATTTCCATCCCCGAGCACGCAGCATGTCTGCCAGCGGGCCGACATCGGCCATGGTTTGATCGGGCGATAGACCCAGCGGCGCAGTCACCACAAACCCGACCCCAAACGCCACCACAAGGCGATGGCAACCAAGGTGCACAAGGCCGCCACCAAATCGTCGAGCACGATGCCAAAACCCTGGGCGTAACCCACAGGCGCGCCGCTACGGGCCTTGAAGAGGGCATCGGCCCATGCCACTGGGCCAGGTTTCGCAGCGTCGAAATAGCGGAACAAAACGAAAGCCGACAGCTGCGCCCAAAACCCAGCAGGTGTCACGAGCCACAGGATGATCCAGAACGCGATCACCTCGTCCCACACCACGGCGCTGGGATCCGCCACGGCCAAATTCCTCGCGGTGACGGTGCAGGCCCACCAGCCCACGAACAAACCGACCAGCAATACGATGCCCCACTGGAACTTGCTCAGATACGGATCCAGCGCCCAAAAGGCAAGCCACGCCCACAAGGTGCCGACGGTGCCCGGGGCTACAGGCGACAGCCCACTGCCAAACCCCAGAGCCAACACATGGGCCGGGTGCGACAGCATGAATGGCACGTTGGGGCGCCGCGCTGTGCTGTCGCTGGCAGGTGTCGTCAAGGGTTCATTCATCGACAGAGTCGGATGTTTGGAAGTGATCGAAGGACCGAAAGTTGTTCGCAACGCTGCGCCCGTGTTCGTCGACGAGCCGCAGGCCGGGTTCCGCCTCAACGCGGCCGATTCGCGTCAAAGGCAGATTCAGCTCTTTCGCCAGAGTTTGCAACCGGGCTGCGGCGCTCGATGGCGCCGTGAACACCAGTTCGTAGTCGTCGCCACCGGCCAAGGTGCACAGGCGCTGGATGTTCATGGGTTGTTGGCGCAATACGCTGCTGCGCGGCACGGCATCGACATTCACTGTGGCACCCGAACTGGAGCGTTTCAAGATATGCGACAAATCGCCAAGCAAACCGTCGGACACATCGATCGCACTGCTCGCCAAACCCTGAAGTGCCTGCCCCAAAAGAACCCGTGGCTGGGGCAATTCCATGGCTCGGCGCACCGCTTCGAAGGCGCGGCCATCCAGGGACCAACGTCCTCGAAACACTTCGAGCGCCAAACGTGCGTCACCCACCGTGTTGCTGACGTAAATGTCGTCCCCCGCTTGACTGCCAGAGCGCAGCAAAGCCTGGCCTGGTGCCACCTCTCCAAACACAGTGATGCAGACATTGAGCGGGCCGTGGGTGGTATCGCCACCGATCAACTCACATCCGTGCACATCGGCCAAAGCCCACAGCCCGCGCGAGAAGCCTTCTAAAAACTCGGGATCCGCACGCGGCAGGGAAAGCGCCAAGGTAAACGCTGCCGGCCGCGCGCCGCAAGCGGCCAAGTCGCTCAGGTTCACTGCCAGGGCTTTGTGCCCCAAACGCGCTGGGTCGACCGTGGACAGGAAATGCCGCCCCTCCACCAACATGTCGCTTGAAATCGCCAACTGCAAACCCGGCGCGGGCGTCCACAAGGCGCAGTCGTCGCCCACCCCCAAGGCGGCACGGCGCACTGGGCGGGTGAAGTAGCGGGCGATGAGATCGAATTCGCCCAAAGGAGAAAGGTTTGGCATGGCGCGATTGTCGCTGCTCAAACGGGCTACAAGTGCCAGCCACAACCTCGTAGATCAATCCAGGTAGGCGGCCGGCTACAACTGGCCAGACGCACGCAATACGTTGCTCAACTCCACGGCTGACTTGACGTCCATTTTCTCAAACACCCGGGCGCGGTGAACCTCGACCGTGCGCACACTGATGTCCAGTTCGTCGGCGATGAGTTTGTTGGGCCGCCCCGCAATCACCAACCGCATGACATCGCGTTCGCGGTCGGTGAGTTCGGACAAACGTTTTGCAATCGAGACGACAACCCGTTGGGCGCTCAACGCTTGTGCGCTGTGCATCAAAGCTTGTTCCACCCGATCGACCAGGGCATTGTCGGCAAACGGTTTCTCCACAAAATCAAAAGCACCTTGTTTAACGGCAGCCACTGCGGTGGGCACATCACCATGGCCCGTCAAAAAAATCACCGGCATGACTTTCAACAAACCCAGCTGAACCAAACGATCAAACAACATCAGGCCACTCATGCCAGGCATGCGCACGTCCAGCAGCAAACAACTGGGTGAGCGAGGCCAGCCTTTGGAACCATCCACAGCGAGGCGCTCGGACAGCATGGCGTCAAACGCCTCGCCGCTTCCAAATGCCTCGGACAGCAAGCGACGCGAACGCAACAACCACGCCAATGCGTCACGCACCACATCTTCGTCGTCCACAAGGTAGACCATGGGCAAACCCAACTGCGGATCAAGTTGCAGAGTCATGGTGTGTTGTCACTCCTGGGCTGTGAATTTTGGTGCCGCTTTTCGTTCGGCAGGCAAGGTAAAGCTGAAGGCCGTTCCCCGCTCTGGGCTGTCGCCACGGCCAGCGGGGCTTTGAAAGTCGAGCGCACCGCCGTGTTGCTCAATCACGGTGCGGCAAAGGCTCAGACCCAACCCCATGCCCTCAGCCCGGGTTGTAAAAAAAGTCGTGAACAGTTGTTTGGCGATGTCAGTGGAAATGCCCGGCCCGCGATCCACAACGTGAAAATGCACCCAGCCCTGGTGCAATTGGCTCACCACCAGTTGAATCTCACGCATGGGCAGCGCTGTGTTCTCATCGTCCATGGCTTGGATACCGTTGCGCGTCAAGTTCAGCAGCACCTGTTCAACCATGGTGCGGTCGCACACCACACGAGGCAAGCCCTCAGACATAGAGACCTCAATTCGTGTTCCACTTTTTCGCGCTTGCAGCCGCACCAGCGGCAACACCGCATCGACCAAAGACTGCGGCGCGATGGGCTCTCGGGCTTGCTCACGCCGCCGAACAAAGTCGTGAACACTCTTGATAACCCGCCCGGCGCGTTCGGCCTGTTCTGCAATTCGCTGCAGGGCTTGCCGTAAGTTCTGCTGCAACTCGGACTCAGCCGGTGCCAAATGGGCACCACTCTGCGAGGACCCCAAGGAAAGCTCCTGAGATTGCATCAAATTCAGTGAACCGGTCGCGTAGCTGGCAATGGCAGCCAAGGGTTGGTTCAGCTCATGGCTGAGCAAAGACGCCATTTCCCCCACCGTCGCCAAACGTGCGGTCGCTGCCAAACGCTCCTGCTGCTGGCGCGACAACTCCTCCACCCGGCGCTGGCCGCTGACATCCAGCACTGCGCTCATCCAACCCGTTTGCACGCCTGCGCCGTCAACCAGCGGCGCTTCAAAAATGAGCACCTCGAATCTTTCGCCATTGGCGCGCATGAACACCGTCTCAAAACCTTCGCGAGCCTCTTGCACGAGCTCCTTTCGTGCGTGGCTATCCATAACACGCGCCAAACGTTGTGCTTGGCGCGACGTGTAGTCATCGACCAACTCAGGCGGCCAGTAAGGTTGCGTCAAATGCCCCAACAAGTCAGGAGGTTGGTGTCCCACCATTTTGCAAAAAGCGGGATTCACGTAGGTGATGCGGCCTTGCAGGTCACGGGCGCGAAGGCCCGTGACGAGCGAGTCCTCCATCGCCTTTCGAAATGCCAGAGACTCCGCCAATGCGGCCTCGGCCCCCGCTCGTTTACGAACATCGCGCACCAACAGCGCCACCACTGCACCCAACGCCAACGACAAGCCCAGCACCAAGGCAACGGCCAAGTTGGGGATCAAACGAGGGCCACCGGCGCGGCTGTCGGCACGCAGTTGCAATGCGTTGCCGGGCAAATCAACCACCCGATCCGACAAGTAGACTCCCGCGCCGCGCGGCAAACCGGCACGAGCCAAACGTGTGCCGTCACCCTCGACAAATGTAATTTCGTGGTCTTTCAGCTGCTCGGGGTTGGCTGCATCGGCCAGCAAAGCACTCAGTCCGATCGTGGCGGTCATGAAGGAATCCGTTCGACCACCGTTTTGGATCGGAATGCACACGTCGATCACCTCCAGGCCCAAACCGTCAGGCAGCGGAACAAAGTAGCTGCGTGAATACGCGGGGCTCGACAACCGTGCCGCCGACACACAGGCCAACTCCACCTCCAGATCAAGGTCGGACCGGGCGATACGAGTAAAGATAGGAGTGCGGAAGGGGCTGTCCACGGCCGACAAAACACGGTGCCCTTGATCGCGCCATTCAACACGCAACAGGGCGGGCCAGCGCCGCAACAGCTCGGCCGCGTCAAGCCGCCACTGCGGCAAGGGCGGGTCATTCCAAAGCAGGGCTTGCAAACTCTGTAAAACACGGGAAAGGTTCTGCTTGACCTCTGCGGCAACCGCTGCCGAAGTGTTCTCGACTTGCTCCTGTGTTCGGGCACTTTCATACCGAAGCGTGAGCCACACAAGCAGCGACTGCGCAACCAGCAACAAAGCCACCAACGCCATCCACAACCAAACTCGACGAATGCGTCGCTGGCGAGGTGGAGCGTCAATGGCAGCGGCCGTGGAGGATTGCATGGGTGAAGTATTGCCGGTTTGACGTCAAAACAGATACGCAGTTTCGCGCATGGATAGCCAGCTCATCAGCCATCAACATGACAGCATGCCCGCTTCACATGCGTGGGCACGCCCATATTCCTCCTGACGCTCCTAGAATCAAACGAATAAACCACCACAGGACTTGACAGCCCATCGACAGTCGGCTGTGCCAAGCTTGCCCGCCGTTCCCCTCACCCAAAGAGAAGAGACATTCGATGCCGAACTCAGAACAAAAAGCCGCCGAACTCCGCCAAGCTGCGCTGGAGTACCACGAGTTCCCGACACCAGGGAAAATCGCCATCGCTGCAACCAAACAGTTGGTCAACCAGCGTGACCTGGCACTGGCTTACTCCCCTGGCGTCGCTGCGGCCTGCGAAGAGATTGTGTCCGACCCCGCCAACGCTTACCGCTACACATCGCGTGGCAACTTGGTGGCAGTGGTCACCAACGGCACGGCAGTACTCGGGCTGGGCAACATTGGTCCCCTCGCCGCCAAGCCGGTGATGGAAGGCAAGGGCGTGCTGTTCAAGAAATTTGCCGGCATCGACGTGTTTGATATTGAGCTGGCCGAGAACAACCTCGACAAACTGGTGGACATGATTGCTGCCATGGAGCCGACCTTTGGCGGCATCAACCTGGAAGACATCAAAGCGCCTGACTGCTTTTATGTCGAACGCCAGTTGCGCGAGCGGATGAAAATTCCCGTCTTTCACGACGACCAGCATGGCACCGCCATCGTGGTGGGGGCGGCCTTGCTCAATGCACTGAAAGTCACAGGCAAAGACATCAACAAGATCAAACTGGTCACCTCTGGCGCGGGTGCGGCTGCGCTGGCTTGTTTGGGTTTGCTGGTCAAACTGGGGGTGCCACGCGAGAACATTTGGGTTACAGACCTGGCAGGCTTGGTTTATGAGGGCCGAACCGAACTCATGGATGAGGACAAGATCGTCTTCGCTCAGAAAACCACTCAACGAACACTGGGAGAAGCCATTCAAGGCGCTGACGTGTTCTTGGGATTGTCTGCGGCAGGGGTGTTGAAGAAAGACATGGTGGCCGCCATGTCTGCCCATCCCATCATCTTTGCGCTGGCCAACCCGACACCGGAAATCACGCCCGAAGAAGTACAACAAGTGCGTAGCGATGCCATCATGGCCACAGGCCGCACCGACTACCCCAACCAAGTCAACAACGTCCTGTGTTTTCCGTACATTTTCAGGGGAGCACTGGACAGCGGCGCCACCACCATCACGGTGGAAATGGAGATCGCGGCCGTGCATGCGATCGCTGAATTGGCGCAAGCCGAACAAAGTGAAGTTGTCGCCGCTGCATATGTCGGTGCAACTTTGAGCTTTGGTCCCGAGTACCTCATACCGAAGCCTTTCGATCCTCGTTTGATGATGAAGATCGCCCCGGCGGTCGCCAAAGCCGCAGCCGACTCTGGCGTGGCACAGCGCCCCATCAAAGATTTCGACGCTTATCGCGAGAAGCTCCAAGCCTTCGTCTACGCCTCTGGCACGACGATGAAGCCCATCTTCAACATCGCCAAACGCGCGATCAACAAGCAGGTGGCCTACGCCGAAGGCGAAGAAGAGCGCGTTTTGCGCGCCGTGCAGGTGGTGGTGGACGAGGGATTGGCACGCCCCACCTTGATCGGCCGCCCAGAGGTCATCGCACAGCGTGTCGAAAAGTTTGGTTTACGTTTGCAAGCCGAACGCGACTACGACTTGGTTAACACCGAGAACGACCATCGTTACCGCGACTACTGGCAAACCTACCACCAGCTCACAGCGCGCAAAGGCGTCACGGCTCAACTGGCCAAGATTGAAATGCGTCGGCGCTTGACGTTGATTGGTGCCATGCTGCTCAAAAAAGGCGAAGTCGACGGCATGTTGTGCGGCACCTGGGGCACCACCGCACTGCACCTGCACTACATTGACCAGGTCGTGGGTTTGCGGCCCGGGGCAAAAACCTACGCCTGCATGAACGGTTTGATTCTGCCGGGCCGACAGGTCATGCTGGTCGATACCCACGTCAACTACGACCCGAGCGCGGAGCAGCTCGCAGAAATCACCACCATGGCCGCCGAGGAAATGATGCGTTTTGGCCTGCAACCCAAAGCGGCCTTGCTGTCACATAGCAATTTCGGCTCCAGCAACCAACCCTCCGCCATGAAAATGCGCGATACCCTGGCCCTGCTGCAAACCCAAGCGCCGTGGCTGGAGGTCGATGGGGAGATGCATGGCGACACCGCACTGGATGCCGCCTACCGCCGCGACGTGATGCCCAGCAGCCGTTTGACCGGGGAGGCGAATTTGCTGGTGCTCCCCAATATCGACGCAGCCAACATCAGCTACAACCTCTTAAAAACGGCTGCAGGTGGAGGCATCGCCATCGGGCCGGTGCTCTTGGGCGCTGCCCAACCAGTCCATATCCTGACCCCTTCCGCTACCGTGCGCCGCATCGTCAACATGACAGCGCTCACTGTGGCAGATGCCAACGCGGCACGTTAAGCAACCCGAACTCGCACCAATCCAGGGATTTTCCTGGCTTGGATCACTGGAATTGGGCGGTTTTGGAAAGCTCGGTTTGGGTTTGTGGAAGCACAAGAAAGTTTGTCATCAATCATATTTGGCAAGGATTTTTTCGATGTGTGTCCACACACACACGACCGTGAAGGAGCGCTTAGGCCAAGGAAAGACTTGAGGTTTTCGGGTCAATTCGGTACCATGTCGGCTTGTGGAACTGGGAAAACCCGTGATGCTTTCTGGCCTGTTTGCGGCCCGTGCTGCTGTTAGTAAGTGGGGGCTCACCGTCTTTGCGTCGGTTCTGATCCTCACTGTAGCGGGCGCGGATCAAGCCGCTTGGGCCAAGGGGCCGCCGCCGATGGCGCAAGTCAGTCTGGCGGAGTTGCCTAAGGAAGCCCAGGCGACGGAACGTGCCATTCGGGCCGGTGGGCCGCATCCATACCGCAAGGATGGATCGGTTTTCGGCAACCGAGAGCGGATTCTCCCAGCGCAGCCTCGTGGCTACTACCGCGAATACACCGTCAAAACACCGAGGTCTCGTGACCGTGGTGCCAGGCGAATTGTTTGCGGCGGGCAAGAGGTCCAGCGCCCCGATGCGTGTTTTTACACCGACGACCATTACGCCAGTTTTCGCGTCATCACCCCATGATGCGTTAGCGAGTTTGGTGCAGTGATCGGCGGTGAGAGTTTTCTAGTGCGATTTTTTTGACTAAAAAGAAGGAACGAGGCCATGCAGTTGCAGACCGTGCGTCCGAACATTGTTCAATCGATCCGCGCCTACCGCGTGGAGGATTTGCAGCAGGCAGCACAAGCTGCTGAGCAGCATTTTCTCTATGCGAGTTTGGCAGCGGCCCAGTCCAAGCAGGACGTGCTCGAAGCCATCGCAGGGGCATTTTTGTTCCCGACACACTTTGGCAAGAATTTAGATGCGCTCTACGATTGCATGACCGATTTGGTCCATAAATCAGGCAGTCAAACCGGTTTTGTCGTGGTGCTGGAACAATTGCCGGACAACCCACGTTTTGACCGGGAAGCGCGCGAGCAGCTTCTTGATGTTTTTCGAGATGCGGCCGACTTTTGGGCTGAACGAAAAATTCCCTTCAGGTGTTTCTATTCTTTTCAGTAGCCCGCTCCCAAGAATCAGGGTCATGGGAGCGGGCCACTGAGGTGACCCACAGCAGCAACGACAAGACGAGTGAAAAGCCCGTCAAAGCAGCAGCCAAGGCAGCAGCCAAAAGCGCTGCAGCAGCAGCCACCTTTGGCATGAACATGCCAATGATGAGCAGCGCATTCGATACATCCATGTGGCTCAATGCAGCCTGAATAAAGCACGCCTAACTGGCGTAAAAAAAAGCGGCCAACGGCCGCTTTTTTTATTCCCGCTTTTCATTGGTCGCAGAAAGCGCCTGCGCTAAGGCGACATACTCCCCGACAGAGACCTCCTCGGCGCGGCGCTGCAGATCAAATTGGCCGGTGAATCCCTGGTTCTGCAAGTACACACCCAAGGTATGTCGAACTAGCTTGCGGCGCTGTGAGAAAGCAACAGCTACAACTTCGCGGAGCAGTTGAGCGTCGACTTTTGCTGGCGTCAAACGCACCAGCATGCGCACGACAGCGGAGTCCACCCGAGGGGGCGGATCGAAGGCTTCGGGAGGCACCTCCAATAGCGTCTCCATCTCATAACGCCACTGCAGCATGACGGAGAGCCTGCCATAGTCTTTGGTGGCGGGTTCGGCCACCATGCGGTCCACCACTTCCTTTTGCAGCATGAAGTGCTGATCCCGCACATGATGCGCGAAATCCATCAAGTGAAAGAGGATGGGCGTGGAAATGTTGTAGGGCAGGTTGCCCACCACACGCAGCGGTGCGGACAGTTCAGCAGCCAAAGCAGCAAAGTCCACTTTGAGAACATCGGATTCGACCACGCGCAATTCAACCCGTTTGCGCAGGCGGGCTGCCAAGTCTCGGTCCAACTCCACCACCGTGAGGTGCTCGCACTCGCGTACCAGCGGGTTGGTCAGTGCACCCAACCCCGGTCCGATCTCAATGAGCGCATCACCAGGACATGGTTCGATGCCTTGAACGATGGCGTCAATGACACCACCATCAACCAGGAAGTGCTGCCCAAAACGCTTGCGCGGCGCGTGTTTCATGCGGCCGCGATCATGACGACACCGGTGTGGCGTTCCAGTTTTTCGTCACTGAACGGTCTCGCGCAGTTCAATATAGGCACGCGCCCGCAACTCGGCAATCCACTCAATATAGGCTTCTTCAAACTTTTGTTCGCGAAGTGCATTGCGTGCCAACGCCCGCTGTTGTTTGACGTCCAACGCCTGATTGCGCCGCTCCAACACCTGTATCAGGTGAACACCAAAGCGAGAAACTACGGGCTCGGAAATGCCCGCCAGGGGCAAGGCATTCATGACCTGCTCAAACTCAGGTACAAAAGTACCCGGCGACGCCCAACCAAGCTCGCCACCCTGTGCCGCAGAGCCATCTTCGGAGTTCTCTTTGGCCAGTTGTTCGAAGCTTCGTCGGCCGGATTCGATCTGTCGTTTGAACTCTTGCAGCCGACGTACCACGGCATCTCGACTCAGCTGAGGTGAGAGCCGCAGCAGGATGTGACGTGCCCTTGTTTGGGTCACAGCGAAACCCGTGGTGTCACTGCGTTCGCTGACCTTCAGAATGTGAAAGCCCGCGCCTGAACGCAATAGTTCTTGGGTGCGCTGTCCGACGTTCAAATTCGCAACCGCTTGAACAAACAAATCCGGCAAACGGTCAATACTTCGGGGGCCGAGGCGTCCGCCTTGTTCCCTGGTCGCTGCATCGTCTGAGTACTGTTTGACCAGCACCTCAAAGGGCTCACCTGCGGCCAAACGAGCCAAAGCTTCTTCAGCTCGTGCTTTGCGTTCGGCGACCTGAGAAGGGCTGGCACCGTCAGGCACGCGCACCAAAATCTGCGCGATGTCCAAGGTGGTTTGCCCCTTCAGCTCGCGCCTTTTGGCCTCCAGCCAGTTTTCCACGTCGCTGTCGCTGATCCTGACGCGACCTTGCACTTCGCGTTCACGAACTCTTTCCACCAAGAGCTGATCGCGCAAATTGCTGCGAAAACGCTCGTAGGGAATGCCTTCTTGCTGCAAACGTTGCCGCAGTTGCTGGCCGGTGAGCTGATTCTGCGCAGCGACATTGGCAACTGCACGCTCCAGCTCAGAGTCTTCGATCTTGATGCCGCTTGCCCGAGCGTAGGTCACCAGCACACGCTCTTCAATCAACGAGTCCAGCGCCTGTTGACGCAACTCATTGATGGGTGGGAGCGCCTGTCCACGACTGGCTGCGCGCGCTGCCGCTATACGCTGATCGACCTCAGCCGCTGTGACCAGTTCTTGATTCACCACGGCCAATATGTAGTCGCCTTGCCGCGTACCCGCGCTGCCAGATTGGGCCGTCGCGTTGCCAAACAGGCACAGTCCTGCCGCTAACACCATGGCGGACAACACGGTTGGCAACGAAGATTTGAGAGATAAAGAGGTCGCTTCAGTCATAGGGCCCAGGGGTCGTCTGCGGATTGGCACGGTCGCGCAACAGTCGGTAGCCAACCACATTGTCCTTCAAGCGCTGCAAAGGGTTGGTTCCCAGACGCGACAAGCCCACCAACTCCAGTTGCAGATAGATACGTGTGTTGGCTTCGCTCAGGCCAGTGGACAAACGCTCAACCACCAAACGGCCTATCCAACAACCTGCGTCGTACTCCAATCCAAGCAATGAGTCAGTGACGCGGCTGTCCCTGCGGTTGTAGTTGACGTTGCCTACGGCATAGACCGTCCCGGTACAGGATCCGCCTGTTGATGAACGACGAATCAGCGGAGCGCTGTCACTGTTGCTGGCGGCTGGACCATAGAGGGGCCATTGCCCACCAACAGAAATCTGTTCCGTCGCATTTCTCACCCCGGTATAGCGCAGGCTTAACACCTTGAAAGGTGCTGGCGCATAGATGGCTGTGTTGGAGTAACTGACAGCACGGCTGGTCTCAGGGTTGTATTGAACAGCAGAGACCAAGGTGACATGGGGGATCAACCCCGTCGCCCCTTCAAAGTAGATGTCAGACAAACGCCTAGTGCTGGGCGCGCCATCGGCCGTAATGCGTTGAGTGGCAAATAAATAGCGCTGCGCCAAACCCAGCCGCAATGCTTCAGCACCGCTCAGTGGGTCCAACCAACGCGTCGTCACGCCCACGGTCGCTTGATTGGCATCGGACACGCGGTCCACACCGGAGTACAAGTTCTCTGCGTAAACAGCATTGAGGTTGAAGTCTTTCAGCGCCGTATCAAACACTGGCAGGCCGCTTTGATCTTTGTAAGGGGTTCGTGCATAAACAATTCTGGGCTCTAAAGTTTGGCGCAAGGATCGGCCCAGCAAAGTGGCATCACGCTCAAACACCCACTGACTGTCTAAGCTGAAAGTTGGAATGACGCGGGTGGCAGTTTGTTTGCCCGCCCACGGCCCGAGGGCCATGGTTTGATCCAGGTCATAGCTGGCGGCATTGACGGACAGACGTGGCGTCAGTGTCCAACCGGGGCTCTGCCAAGATCGGCTCAAGGTGGCGATACTGTGTGCTCGCGTACCCGTGACTCGACTCGGGTTCAGCGTGCCGGTGGGATTGATGAAACGGTTGACCTCGGCCTCCATGGCCAAATCCAGGCCGCCAGCGACCGCTTGCAACGTCCGTACTCCCAGCTGCGGGGCGCGTTCATACGGGGCCTCAAACTTTGCCACGGGATCGGTGCCTTGCAATACCTGCCACTTCATGGCCCGCGCATAGGCGGTCCAATCACCAAAGGGTTTTGAAACCTGTGCCTGAGACAGCAACAGACGAGGCGTTGCACTTCCAAGATTGCGCGGGAAGTCTTTCCAGTACTCGTCGTCTGACACGCGCAGCAGCTTCAAACCGTATTGCGTGGCTTCAAGCGCATCGGCCTGGTGGCTGAAGTTCAAGCCATATCGGTTGCTGTTTGTGATTCGGTCGCTGGGCAACAGATTCAGCCGCAATTCACCGGCATACCTCGGCTCCAAATAACGAAACTCGCTCTCCAGGCCAAAACCACGGCGTGAGACGATGGTTGGCGTGAAGGTGGCATCGCGCTGGGGTGCAATATTCCAGTAATAGGGCACGCCCAGTTGAACCCCACTTCGCGTGTCAAATGTGTAATTCGGGGGCAACCAGCCCGACTTTCGCTCGTCGGAAACGGGGAAGCTCAGCACCGGGGCTGCCAGTATGGGGACGCCAAAAAACCGAAGCACACCACCTTCGGCAATGCCTTCGTTTTGATCCATGTTCAAGCGAACACGGTCGGCGCTGAGTAACCAAGGCGGGTCTTGCGATCCGTCGGGTGGGCAACTGCTGTAGGTCGCCCCTGTGGCCACCAAACGCTGGTCGTTGATGAAATCCAATCTTTTGGCCTGCCCACCCGCCTGCGTTGCCGCGAAACGATAGGTCGGATTCAAAAAGAAGCCCTCGAACTGGTTCACCCGAAGCTCCAGCTCCGGTCCGGTAAAAAGGTCACCGTCTCTCTCAAGGCGGACTTGGCCAGTGGCGCGTACCAAATCTTGTGTAATGTCGTAGTTCAAACGATCAGCGCGCACGAACAAGTTGCCCTGATAGAACTCCACATGGCCTTCACCGCTGACATCCAAGTCAGGGCGTCCACGTATTTCACCGGCGGACAGAAATATGGGCAAGGCTCGGCCCGGTTGTTTGGACCGCACCAGAGGCAAGCGCGGTGTCGCCTGAAGCATGGGCGCGTGCGTTGGCGCGGAAGCAGTCACTGCCGATGGAGCCACTGCCGTTTCTTGCGCACCGGCACTGCCCCCAAGAAGAGACGCATTGAGAAATACGAGTGCCACGGGCCCGCTTTGGCAAAGCCAGTCACGCCAATGGATGGCTGCAGTAGGGGAATGAGAAAAAAGCAACAAGGGGCGCGGGCAACCAACTGGGCCTCGGCAGCGCCGAGAGGGGTGATTTGTAGAATCCATTATTCCACGCGGGCTTACCTGAGGATGCTCTGCATCACTCCTTGCGGACTGTGGCAGCACGGACTCGGGCGGTCTACGACGTTGTTTTTCTTGCCAATAGGCCACGCTATTGGCAAGAAAAACGCCTTGTAGCCCACCCCGATCCGAACTAACACAGCCGCGCAAGAGTTACGCAGAGCGTCCTTGACGCTTTGCACAAAGGCCCTCCATGACATCCCTGTCCATCGCATCCCATCCAATTCACCCCATTTCTTGGCCCAGTGCACAGCGCCAGACTGCGTTTGAGCAGTGGTTGGCACACCTGGTTGGCGCACACAGCTTGTTGCCCGACACACTCCGCGCAGCTTCCAGCGACGCGAGTTTTCGGCGCTATTTGCGAATCGATCAACACAGTGGCGGCAGCCTCATCGTCATGGACGCTCCCCCACCCTTAGAAGATGTGCGGCCCTTCGTTTTGCGGGCAAATGAAATGCAACAAGCCGGCATACTGGGGCCACAGGTACTCGCGCAAGACGAGGCCCAAGGTTTCTTATTGCTCAGCGATCTCGGACAAGGCTTGATGCTGGGTCAGCTGCAAACGCAGTCATCGCAGAACCAGCACAAGGAGAGCCTGGCGCTCATGCGCTCGGCCGTCGACACCTTGGTGGCATGGCAGGTGGGTATGGCATGCGACGCCTGGCAGGTTTATGACGAGAGCCTGCTTCGTCGCGAATTGGCCCTCTTTCCTCAGTGGTGTGTCCAGCAAGAGCGGGGAGTCACCTGGACCCCCGATGAACAGTCGCTGTGGGATACCGCCTGCGACTTGCTGGTTCGCAGCGCTTTGGCTCAGCCTACGGTCGCGGTACACCGTGATTTCATGCCGCGCAACCTCATGGTCACACCGCGAGGATTGGCCGTCCTGGATTTTCAAGACGCGGTTCGTGGCCCCATCACCTATGACATCGCCTCACTCATTCGCGACGCATTTTTCAGTTGGAACGAAGAACAGGAAATCGACATCGCGGTGCGTTACTGGGAAGCGGCCAGAAAAGCAAAACTGCCGATCAATCAAGACTTCGGTGAGTTCTGGCAACAACTGGAATGGATGGGCTTGCAGCGCCACCTCAAGGTATTGGGTATTTTTTGCCGCTTGAAACACCGCGACGGCAAGCCCAAGTACAGCGAGGATCTGCCGCGCTTTTTTGCCTATGCCCACAAAACAGCCGACCGCTACAACAGCCTGCGGCCCTTAGCGCGTTTGCTGGAGCCTTTGATGGGAACAACCCGAGTCGAGGCTTTCTACTGATTGATACCCGCCCGGCAGCAAGCGGGACTCAGGCATCCAACCACGGGTCCCGATCTTGTCCGCCCAGCGACTCCAACAAAAAATCCCACAGTGCGCGGGTGCGCGCTGGCACGTATTTGCGTGTTGGCATGGCCAAATAGATCGACGCCGTAAGCAGCCGCCAATGCGGCAGAACGCGCTCTAAACTGCCATCGCGCAAAGCGTCATGCACCACAAAAGACGGCAGGCCAGCAATGCCCAATCCAGCCCGCGCAGCGGCAAACAAGGTATCGATGTGGCTGGTGGACAGGGCAGCGCGCACCGATGACAGCGTCACGGTCTCATCCGCCACCACAGCGCCCGTCTGTCCTTGCGAGGGGTGAGACGAATCCGCACGGAAGGACACCTCGCGCACCGTGCTCGGTGCCATCACCCGGTGCCGCATCAAGTCGCCAGGGTGTGCGGGGCGCCCCCGTTCATTCAAATAATTCGGTGCCGCACAAACAATCCAAGCGGTTCTGGCCAGCAGCCGGGCAATGAATTCACCATCAGGTGGGCGCTGCGTCATCAGGATGCTGATGTCGAAATTCTCATCCACCGTGGAAACGGGTCCAGGGGCAGATAACTCGATGGATACTTTGGGGAAGCGGGCTCGGAACCCGGGCAAAGAGGGTGCCAGTTGGTGCACCGCAAAGGCTGGTGGCGACAACACACGCACAATGCCCCGCGGCTCAGACGTTGCTGCGCTGGCCAGCGCTTCGGCCTCCTCCACCTCAGACAAAATTTGCCGAACCCGCTCCACATAGAGCTCGCCCGTGTCGGTCAGCGCCAAGCGCCGTGTGGTGCGGTTAATGAGCCGGGTACTGAGGTGTTCTTCCAGGTCCGCTACCAAACGCGTGACCACCGCCGCAGAGAGATTCAACGCTCTGGCCGCTGCAGCAAAACTTCCTTCGTCAATAACGCGGGCGAACACGCGCATAGAGTGAAGTCGATCCAAAGGCAGCCTCCAAGAAGGGAATTTCTACGGCTCGGATTGTTGCAGAAACAGAAATTCATGATTCATTTTTTGATTGTTTATCTTTTCTTCTGACGTCAATAAAGTGGGCGCCATGCTCCAGCCGCCGATGGTTTGGCTCTGTTGTCAGCCGCTTAGGGTTTGAGCAGACAAGGAAAGACCATGAAGAACTCTCTGCTCCCATCCGTACTGCTGCTCGCACTGGCGGCATGCCTCCTGCCTGGTCAAGCACATGCTCAGGCGACGCCGCTGAGCCGCGCGGAAGTCAAGGCCGAGTTCCTTCGCGCCCGTGCAGCAGGTGAGCTGCCGTCCAGCGCCGACCTGTTCGGGCCTGCGCTCCAACAGGCCATGCAAGCAACCCATACGAAACAAGCGGTCGCATCCTCTACCAAGGCGAAGGAAGCGGATCAACGTTCGGTGCTGGCTTTGCCGCAATCTGCGGCGTCTGCAACACAGCGCTGATCGACGCCTGTGCGCGATCTGATTTTTAGGCCGGTGCAGTGGCGGCACTTTGGTGCCAGGCAGCACTGCGGACCTGCACCCAGGCGATCAAGTCAGCAGCGCGCAAGGGCTTGCTGATGAGATCGCCTTGGAGCTCGTGGCAGCCTTGTGCGGCCAAAAACGCACGCTGTGCCTCGGTCTCTACGCCCTCGGCCATCACCGTGATGCCCAGGCTGCGTGCCATCTGCACAATGGCGCAGGCAATAGCGGCGGAGTCGGTGTCCGCAGGCAAATCCCGCACAAAGGAGCGGTCAATCTTCATCTTGTCGATGGGCAACTCTTTCAAGTGTCCAAGAGATGAATACCCCGTCCCAAAGTCATCTACTGAAATCAAAATCCCAAGTGCACTGAGCTGCCTCAAGCGACGCTGAACCCCAGGCAAGTCATCCATCAGCATGCGCTCAGTGAGTTCAAATTCGATCCAAGACCCTTGCGCACCTTCCTCGGCCAGGATGGTTGCAACCGCATCCACAAAACCACCAGACTGAAACTGCATGTTGGATAGATTGACCGCCACTGGTCCCATTTGCAAGCCTTGCTGCTGCCAGCCAGTGGCTGCCCGCGCCGCTTCGCGCAATACCCATTGCCCTATTGGCAACATCAAACGCTGCTGTTCAGCCACCGGGATGAAGTCATCGGGCATCAGCAGACCACGGGTCGGATGGTGCCAACGAATCAGCGCTTCCACGCCGACAAGCGCCCGGTTGTCGGCCCTGACTTGAGGTTGAAAGTAAAGCTCAAATTCGCCACGCGCGAGTGCCTGAGCCAGCTCGCCTTCCATCACCAAGTCGGCATAGGCGTTGCTCGCCATCTCCGGGGTGAAGAAACAATAGCTGGCACGTCCTCGCGCTTTGGCCTGGTACATCGCGGTGTCAGCGTTTTTGATCAAGGCGTCGGCCGTGGTGCCGTCTTCAGGGAACAAGGCAATGCCGACCGAAGGCGTCACGGACAGCGGCCAACTTTCCACGGATACCGGTGCTTCCACTTCGCTGAGCAGTTTGCTGGCCACTTCTTCCACCTCGGCACGGCTGCTCATTTGAGGCAGAAGCACCATGAATTCATCACCACCAAAACGAGCCACCAAATCGCTTTGCCGCAGACAACCGGTGATACGTTTGGCGACGGTTCGCAGCAAGACATCACCGGCCAAGTGCCCCAGCGAATCGTTGACACGTTTAAAGTGGTCAAGGTCGATGAACAACAAGGCCATCGACTGCACAGCATCACCTTTGCGGCTGTTGCTCCGCGAAGCGGCGATGAGGTGATCCAGTCGCTCCATGAATGCGGTGCGGTTGGGCAAACCAGTCAGCGCGTCGTGGTGGGCCTGGTAGTGAATGCGTGCACGGGCCGCCTCGCGGTCGCGCAAGTCGCGCACGATGGTCATGCGCAGCTTCTCGCCGTGACGCATGATGGTGCGCACAATGAACTCCACCGGCAGACGCCGCCCTTGTTTGTCGATGAGTACGCTCTCGTAGGTGGTCTCCTGGCCGGCGGCCATCACCGTGGCGACTTTGGCCAGGTGGTCCGGCGCAATGAACTCCAGGGTTCTGCGGCCCAACAATTCATTCAGCTCATAACCCAAGAGCTCGCAAATGGGGGGGTTGGCGTCGGTCACCACCCCGTTCTGATGGAAAACGATGCCTTCGGCGCTGGCCTGCATGAACTTGGCTAACCGTTCTTCCGATTCACGCAGCGCTTGTTCGGCCACACGGTGCCGGGTGATGTCTGAGATCAGGACATAACCGCCAACGGGAACTCCTCGGTTGTCCAAGTGAGGCAACAAGTTGACTTCGATGTGTTTGGTGCCGCCAGCCTCGGTTGGCAGTTGACGCTCGTAAGAAACGCCCTTGCGTTCTTGCAGTACGCGGTTGACTTGGGGCTGAATTTGCGCAGCAGCTTCTTCGCCGATGATTTCGGCGAAAGTGCGGCCAATGATGCTGTTTTCGTCCCAACCAAAAGTACAGGCGTATTGGCTGTTGGCGAATTGGCAAGTGAAATTGATGGCATCGTAGTATGCGATCAGCACCGGGACGTTGTTAGCCAACAAACGAAACTGCTGCGCTTGTGCCTCGAGCAATTGGGCCGTGTGGTGCGCACGCGCGACATCATGCAGCACACAGCTATACATGGTCTCCACCGGCAACCAGCGTGCCTCGCACTCAAAACACGGTGGAACGTCGTCTGGCCCACACTCCCCGCGCGGGTAAACCAACAAACGAAAATCTTGGCGCTGTGCGAGTGCACGCAGCAAAGATTGGCAGGACTCATCGTTGAGCCACTGGCACTTGTGCTCAATGCGCGTGGCTATGGTGGATACGCGCTGCGACAAATAACGATCAAACGCGCGGTTGCTGCGCAATACCTGGCCATCATCCGACAGCATGACGGCCATGCTGGGCAAGACATCCCACAGAGGCGACTCTGTGAGCGACTCGGCAACAGGGCTGGGCTTGTGAACGAGGGTCATGGCAGCAGGCATGTCGTGAGATTACACACAGTCATCCGCGCTTCATACCCCCTCGTGGGTGATACGGGCCAGGCACAAGTCATCCCAAGCCTTGGCTTTATCTTCCAAATTGCGCAAAAGATAGGCAGGGTGGTAAGTCACGATCAACGGCACCCCCTGAAAGCGATGAACTCGTCCACGCAGTTTGCCGATGGGCTCGTCGCTGCGCAACAGGCTTTGTACTGCGAATCGCCCCATCGCGAGAATAATCTTGGGGCGTATCAGGTCGATCTGACGCGCCAAATAAGGTTCGCACTCACTTAGCTCGTGCGGCAGTGGGTTGCGGCTGCCAGGCGGGCGGCACTTCAAGGTGTTGGAGATGAACACTTGCTTGGCAGGATCTGCCACCTCGCCACCAGCTGAGCGAGACAGCCCCAGCGCACGCAACATGTTGTCCAGCAACTGGCCAGACCTGCCGACAAAGGGTTCCCCTTGCCTGTCTTCTTCTTCGCCCGGCGCTTCACCAACGATCATCCAATCCGCCTGAAGGTGGCCCACGCCAAAAACGGTTTGTGTGCGGCTTTCACACAAGGCGCAGGCCCGGCACTCGGCAACTGCTGCGCGCAAGGCGGGCCAGTCCATGGTTGCGACGCCAGGCGGGCGTGAGGCACCTGTGCGTCCCGCGTCCACTGATACCGACACTGCAGGAGCAGGCTCATCTGGGGATTTTTCCGGTGGTTTGAGCGCGGGCAAAGTTGACTCAACCGTGGCACCAACCTCTGGCGCAAACCAAAGGGGCGTACCCATCTCAGCGAGCATGGCGCGTTGCCGCAGCGGCCAAGTCATGATGAACCTCGGTCTACACGCCGCAATTTCAGTCCCATCACCAGAGCGTCTTCTCTTTGACCCAAGGGGGCTGGGTAATATCCTTTTCGCACACCAACGGGCTCAAATCCGAAGTGCCGATAAACCTGCTGAGCGTGCTGGTTGCTCTGCCTCACTTCAAGCCAAAGTTTGTGAGCACCCAGGTTCAACGAGTGCGCACACAAGGCTTGGTGCAGCAATGATGCGTGACCTCGCCCTTGAAAGCTGGGGTCTATGGTGATGTTGAGCAGGTGCATTTCCTCCACACCCTCCATGGCCACGAAATAGCCCAGAAGCTGCTGCTGTGCGTTGACCAACAGCTGCGCGGCGTATCCGGCCGCCAGCGAGTCAATGAAATTACCACGCGTCCACGGAAAGACGTAGGAGCGCTGCTCAATCTGTACCACAGCATCCAGCGATGCTGCCGTCATCGGAACAAGACGATGACCGTCGACCCCCGCGGGGCGCAGCAGGGCATTCATGTGAGGCGCTCTGCCTTGGTGGCCGACAGAGTCGCTTGTCGCTCAGCCGTGGTTTGAGCCACTTTGTCCCTCACATACAAAGGCAGCGCCAACGCGACATCCATCGCCTCACCGCGCGCCCACGCCTGCTCGGCCAAGAGTGCCAGCGATTGAGCGCGCACTTGGGCGTGAGGGAACTGCTGGGCCGTCTGCAACTGCGGGTATTTCGTGAATGCCTGCGTGAACTCCGCTGCTAGCGCCGACAAAGCATTTCCTGCAATGGCACGGGGAGGTTCAATGTTCCAGATCACACACAGCTCATCGGGGCGGCTAAGCAAAGGCGCGGTGACTTGATGCCATTGTGCGATTGACCGCTCCCAGCGGTATTGCGCGGCGTACAGCTCACCCATCCGTGCATCATTCACCACCCATATCGGGTGTTCATCGTGTTGTGCCAAAGCCCCCTGCGACAAACAAGCATCTTGGGCAACCACCAACAAGGAATCCAAGGCCAACACGGGTTTGTCTGCACCCAAGGCCAGGCCTTGAGCGACCGCGCAGGCGGTTCGCAAACCTGTGAAGGCACCGGGGCCGCGGCCAAATGCGATCGCGTCCAAGGCGCTCAAACGGATGCCCGCCTGGGCCAACAAACCGTGGGCCTGCGCAATCAAATGAATGGAGGCGGCCGCACCGCCGTCACCGTCGAATGCCAACACCTCCCCATGCACCCAAAGCGCCACGCTCATGGTTTGGGTTGAGGTATCAAAGGCCAGCAAACAGCTCATGTCGCAATCGTGGGTGACA
>JBJOQO010000037.1:0-30982 GCA_046049865.1 Pseudomonadota bacterium
CGCCATCGAGCACTCCTTGAACCACAGACCACGCAAAATCCTGGGGTTCCAATCACCGCACGAAGTCTTCTCTCAACTCAGGCAGTCTCATACTGCCGGTGTCGCGCTTCAGGCTTGAAACCGCCCTACTCGGTTGCGCATGGTGTACATCAGCGCCCACGGCACATCAGCATGGGTCTTCGCGAAGGCTGGGTGATGCTTTTCAATGTTGTTAGCGGCCTCACCCAGAATCTCGAAATTACGCACGACGGCGTCTTGCGTCTTTTCGTCAGTGAGAAAGCTCAACTCCACCATGTCGTCCACATACCGGTCAATGCGAGCTATGGCCTCCACGATGTGGGCCAAATAGTCCTGCACCCGCAGTATGTCTGTCTTGCTCACAGTGCCTGCGCCTCGGCGATCACTTGGTCGCGAAACTTGGCAGGCAAACCCTTGGGCGTGAGCACATCCACCGCCACGGGAAGCAAGCGAGCCAGTTCCAGCTGAATCTTGGCAATGTCCATCATGGTGGTCTCAGCCGTGGGCTCTACCAGGATGTCCAGATCGCTGCCCTCGGTGTCGTTGCCATGCACCACTGAACCAAACACGCGCACATTCGTCACCCGATGGCTCAGGGCAATCGTGCGAATCGCATCGCGGTGGGTTTGCAGGGCTACGGATGGGCGCATGGTTGGGGGCAGTAGGTGTGGAGCAAAGTTTGTATCACAACTCCCCCGCAAATGCCCGCTGCTGCAGCGAGGTGAACAGGGCGTCCAGCTGGGCCGGGGCGCTGCGGTGGGTGGCTTTGCTGGCACAAATATCGGAAAACTGTTTGCTGAAATTTGATTCTAATCTTTGCAACGAAATATGAGCAGTGTCAAAAGTCACTGCGCATTTTCGTGAAATACGCATCAAAATCAATATTCGCTTCAAATAACTGCTCCCGCAATAAATTTATTCTATTTTTAGTCGCCACTAGATCCTTTACCAATCGCTCTTGTACCATGATATCCGGCGGTACGGGAATACGCAGTCTGCCCAGTCTGGTTTCACTTAAAGATACGTTCGCGGCTCCTCGCATCAAGGGTACAAGTAACTCATCTTTGTGCGCAAGCAAATAGTAATATACATATGGAACATGTATTTTTACGCCCGATTTTGGTGTTAAAACTGCCGTAATCGTAGCAGCTGCAAATTTTCCTGACACATAGTGAATTCGTTTAATTGAGGCGTGACCATGCCCAGTTGCTGACACAATAGGCACACAAATCGCTTCGCAATCAAACGACCATTCGCTATGGCTCTTGGCTTCTTCTGATGTAGTAATAAATGGATACTTACCACCATCGGCGAGCGAAGCGCCAAAACTACCCTTTTGCACATCGAATAGTTCATCTAAATGAAGAAGCGGAACATCCTTAGGATATTCGTATCCACTCAAATAAATTCGTTCACACAGATCGTAGTCATTCGCAACTATTTCATCTCGACTGACAAAACGATGTTTGGCTTTCTTTGGAACGTACTCTTTCATCTTCCGATTTTTCCAAAGTGAAACTAACTCAATTAATTCACTTCCTTCCCTATTGCTCTTGATTGCATCATTGTTAAAGCCATCATTCTCGAGGCGGTAGAACCATACTGATTCAGTTTGCCCAGAACGACCCAAAAGAAGAATTGCAGTGGAAACACTCGCATAGGGTTTAAAAACCCAGTGTGGCAGCGAGATTACTCCTTCGAGCCTATTCTCGTCCACTAACAGTTTCCTAATAATATTGTGCGCAGCGCTATCTGATTCAAGAACTCCAGCAGGCACGATCACCGCCGCGCGGCCACCGGGTTTGAGCAGGCGCAGGAAGAGGGCCAAAAACAAGAGTTCGGTCTTTTTTGTTTTGACGGTTTGCAGCAAATCCTTGGCGACGTTTTCATAGTCCAGGCTGCCCGCAAAAGGCGGGTTGGCCAGCACCAGGCTGTAGCGGCCTTCTTCGGCACCGTGTTCTTGGCCCAGGGAGTCGCGGTAGGTGATGGCGGGGTTGTCCACGCCGTGCAGCATCATGTTCATGCTGCCGATGCGCAGCATGGTGTTGTCGAAGTCGTAGCCATGGAACATGGCGTGGTTGAAGTGTTTGTTGAGCTTCGCGTCGTGAAACAGCGTGGGGTGGGCTTGGCGCAGGTATTCGCCCGCTGCCACCAAGAAACCGCATGTGCCCGAGGCCGGATCACAAATGGTGTCTTGCGGCGTGGGGGCGGTCATTTCCACCATCAATTGAATGATGTGGCGTGGGGTGCGGAACTGGCCGTTTTGTCCGGCGCTGGCAATCTTGCCCAGCATGTATTCGTAGAGGTCGCCCTTGGTGTCGCGGTTGTCCATGGGCACCGCGTCCAGCAAGTCCACCACCTTGGCCAAGAGCGCTGGCGTGGGGATGGTGAAACGCGCGTCCTTCATGTGGTGGGCATACGTCGAGTCGTCGCTGCCCAGCGTGCGCAAGAAGGGGAAAACATGTTCGCCCACGATGACGAACATCTCAGACGGCGCTTCATTTTTGAAGCGGCTCCAGCGCAGGCTCTCAAACGCACGGCCACGGGGGTCGGCCCCTTCGGGGAAAACGCGGCGCTCCATGGATTTCTCCAGGCGGGCGGCTTTGTTTTCTTCCAGGGTGTGCAGGTCGTCCAGGCGACGCAGAAAGAGCAAATAGGTGATTTGTTCAATCACCTCAATGGGGTTGGCAATGCCGCCCGACCAAAAGGCGTTCCAAATTTGGTCTATCTTGCTTTTGAGGTCGCCTGTGAGCATGGCCTATCTTAGTCAGCGTTTGGGAGTGGTTAAACGTGCACCTGCTGGTCGCGGCCCAGACGAGCGGTTGCCGGATTCGCCTGAGCGGTTGCTGCTGCCACCGCTGCGGTTTCCACCACCTGTGCCGCTGCCCGCGCTGCGATTGCCTGGGTTGGCGGATTTCGCTGCAGGTGCCCGGCCTGAAGAGGGTGCGCCGCCTGCTGCAGGGCGGCTTTGCCCCGAAGAGGAACGGCCACCGCCGCCGGATCTGCCGCCACCACCACCACCGCCACCACTGCTGCGGCGCATGCCTCCTCGGGCAGCGCCTTCGCCAATGGTCATGCGGCCCAGCACGATGGGCTCGGGTTTCTCATCGGGGCGGGGCGCGAACCCGGGGATGATTTCTTTGGGGATTTCGCGTTTGATGAGTTTTTCAATCTCGCGCAAGAAACCGTTTTCGTCCACGCACACCAGTGAGATGGCCTCGCCTTGTGCGCCGGCACGGCCGGTGCGGCCGATGCGGTGCACATAGTCCTCAGGCACATTGGGCAGCTCGAAGTTCACCACGTGGGGCAATTGGTCGATGTCGATGCCGCGTGCGGCAATGTCGGTGGCCACCAGCACTTGCAAGTCGCCGGTTTTGAATTCGGCCAGCGCTTTGGTGCGCGCGGTTTGGCTTTTGTTGCCGTGGATGGCCATGGCGGAGATGTCTTGTTTGAGCAAATGCTCCACCAAACGGTTCGCGCCGTGTTTCATGCGCGTGAACACCAGCACCTGGTGCCAATCGTTTTCTTTGATCAGGTGGGTGAGCAGGTCTTTCTTCATCTCCCGGCTCACGGGGTGCACTTTTTGTGCAATGGCGTCGTTGGTTTGGTTGCGACGCGCCACTTCAATCAAGGCAGGCTTGTTGAGCAGCTTGTCGGCGAGGGCTTTGATCTCGTCGCTGAAGGTCGCGGAGAACAGCAGGCTTTGTTTTTTGGCCGGCACCAGGGCCAGTACTTTTTTGATGTCGTGCACAAACCCCATGTCCAGCATGCGGTCGGCTTCGTCGAGCACAAAAATTTGGATGTGCGACAAATCCAGCGTGCGCTGGCCTGCGTGGTCAAGCAAACGGCCCGGTGTGGCCACCAGGATGTCCACGCCTTTGCGCAGTTTGTCGATTTGCGGTTGCATGCCGACACCACCGAACATCACCATGGAGGTCAGCGGCAGGTGTTTGCCATACAGGCGCACACTTTCTTCCACTTGCGCTGCGAGTTCGCGCGTGGGGGTCAAGATGAGGGCGCGAATGGGAGTGCGGCCCTTGGCGTCACGCACAGGTTTTTCAAGCGACAGGCGATGCAACATGGGCAGCACAAAACCAGCGGTTTTGCCGGTGCCAGTTTGTGCACCGGCGAGCAAGTCGCCACCCGAGAGCACAGCGGGAATGGCTTGCAATTGAATCGGGGTGGGTGTGGTGTAACCCTGCTCGTGGACAGCACGAAGCAGCGGCTCGGCCAAGCCGAGGGTGTCAAAAGACATGGGGGAATCCAAAAAAAAACAGATCGGCCTGTCGCTCAGAATATTTGAGCGCCAGTCGCAGGCTTCAGAACGCGGTGGGAATTTGCTGGCCGACAGGCCAAGTGCAAATGCAAGTCAGGAGTGACGGCAACGGGGTGACTGGTGACCGCGTTGGTGGGGGCATTGTAGACGGCAAGTGCGCGCCAAGCTTATTGAGCGAACGGTGATTAGCGAATGTGTAGACGATGCCCGTGATTTGGACCACTTTCAGTGGTGGTTGAGCGGGTGGTTTGGGAAAAATGGGAGACTCGTCCCCGATGACTTTGACCCCGATGACTGTTTACTCCACTGGACAACAGCGTCAAGAAGGAAATAAATGAGGAGGCTGCAGGATGCCGTGGTTGAAATTTGTTTGGTCGGTGGTGGTCGATGAAGTACGGTTGAAATCAAAGTACAACGGCCAGGGAAACGACACCTTGATGCGATGCCTATTGGCGATTGCCTTTAGCGTGGGCTTCTACTTTTTCATCTATTACTTTCCTTACGAGAAACCAGAGCCACGAAAAGTTGAATGGCACCGTTTAGTGGCTGGAGTCATGTGTTCTGCCGGGATTCTCTTTTCAGTGGCCGAGTATTCAATCTGGCTCTACCGAAGGATCAAAGCGCGGCTTAACCAGCACAGCTTGACGCTCCCGGGTATGCCAAACCATGATTGAAGCCATTGGCAAAAAAAGCATTGGAGACTTCAATGTCAAGTCTCCCAGGCCCACAAAACCACCTGTCAGAACACGACTGAACGTCGCCCAAGTCATGCGCTGCTGGGTTACTGCCCGATGGGCAATGCGGTTGCCTCAAACCTGCGCACTGCGCAGCGTTTGCACCACAGGCCTGCGCAGCACGTCACGCAGCCCCCACCAACCTGCAGCCCAGGCGAGCAGGGCGCCTGTGATGGCACCGGCCAGGGGCACCCAGGGTGCGGCGGTCCAGCTGAACTCGAACACATAACGCGCCAGGGCCCAGCCGACCGCCATGGCTGCTGCTGCGGCCAAGGTTCCAGCCAATGCGCCGACACCCAGTAGTTCGGCGCGCTGCACTTGGCGCAGTAAATTGCCGCTTGCGCCCAAGGCCCGCATCACCGCAAATTCATGGGCACGCGCCTCGCGGGTGGCGGTGATGGCAGAGAAAAGCACCACCAAACCGGCCGCCAAGGTAAAGCCAAACAAGAACTCCACCGCGCTTATCACTTGGCCCAGCACGCGCTGCACTTGTGCAATGGAGGCCGACACGTCCACCGTGGTGATGTTGGGAAACTCGCGGCTCAGGCCGTTGTCAAAACCGGCCTGTGTCGGCGCACGAAACGCGGCGATGCGGGTAGAGGGAAGTTCCGGCATTTGTGCCTGCGGGAACAGCACAAAAAAGTTCACGCGCATCGAGCCCCAGTCCACCTTGCGCAAGCTGGTGATGCGGCCCTCTACCAGTTGACCGGCGATGTCGAACTGCATGCGGTCGCCAAGGTTCAAGCCCAGCGTTTTCGCCAAGCCGTCTTCCACACTGATGCCGCCTGCTTCTTCCGCCTGCCAGCGGCCACCACTGATTTGGTTGTGGCCCGGCACTTGTGCACTGTGGCTGAGGTTGAACTCACGTTCGACCAGGCGCTGTGCACGTTCGTTGTCGTATTGGTCGGTGGCGATGGCCTTGCTGTTGATGGCAGTCAGGCGGCCGCGAATCATGGGGTACCAGTCAAACTGCTGCACGCCTGCACTCTTCAGGTGCTGCTGAAATGGATCGCTTTGTTCAGGCTGGATGTTGATCACAAAACGGTTGGGCGCGTCGGGCGGTGTGGCTTGGCGCCAGCTGCTGATGAGGTCGGTGCGCAGCAGCACCAGCAACATCAAGGCCAGCAAACCCACACTCAGTGCCGACACCTGCAGCACCGCAAACCCAGGCCGTGCAGCGATTTGCCGCGTGGCCAAAATCAACCAACGCGGTGCGCGTGATTGCGGCACCGCACGCTGCAGGGCTTTGACCGAGAGCCAACTGAGAAGCGCGAAGGCAGCGACGGCCCCCGCGAAGCCTCCTACGGTCAACAAGCCCAGTTTCCAATCGCTGGCCACGGCCAACAGCAGGGCAGCGAAGCCACACAAACCCGCGACCAACACCAAGACGGATGATGTTTTGGGCGGCCCCACATCACGGCGCAGGACACGCAGCGCAGGAACCCGCGCCAGTTGCAACACCGGCGGCAAGCCAAAGCTCAGCAACAGGGTCATGCCCACACCCAAACCCCAAAGTGCGGGCCACAGCGAGGCTGGGGGCAGACGGCCATCCACCAAACCGGCCAACAACCAGACAAACACATGGTGCACCGCCCAGCCGAGTAACACACCGAGCAAACTGCCAAAGAGGCCCACCGCAGAAAACTCGATCCAGTACTGCGCGGCAATGCGCCGCTGCGATTGACCGAGCACACGCAACATGGCGCAGTCGTTCAAGCGGCGCTGGGCGAAGTCGCGTGAGGCAATGGCCACGGCCACGGCTGCCAACAAGGCGGACAGCAGGGCGACGAGGTTGAGGAATTTTTCCGCCCGATCCAGGGTTTGGCGCATTTCAGGGCGACCCGCGTCGAGCGACTCCACGCGAAGGCCACGCAGTTGTTTGGATTTGATCTCGCCTTCGGCCCACTCGACAAACCGTTTCACTTCAGCATCGTTTTGCCGGGGCGAGGCCACGGCCAAACGGTAGGTGACGCGGCTGGCGGGTTGAATCAAACCCGTGGCGGGCAGGTCTTGTTCACTGAGCATCACACGCGGTGAAAAACTCATGAAGCCGGCGCCTCGGTCGGGTTCTATGGTGATGATGCGAGCGATTTGAAGCGAAGCGTCGCCTAACAAGAGGGCGTCACCTACTTTCAATGCCAGGGAATCGAGCACCGCTTGTTCCAACCAGACGGTGCCGGGGGCGGGGCCACCTGTGGCCGCTTCATCTGCGCTGCCATTTGTATTTTGAACGCGTAAGGTGCCGCGCAGTGGATAGGCTTGGCTCACTGCCTTGACCGCGACCAAACGAGCCGCACCGCCCTGGGCATCGGGGGCGCGGGCCATGCTGGGGAAGGTGACGGTTCTGGCCTGCGCCAACCCCAAAGCCTGGGCTTGCTGCGCGAAGACCTCGGGCGTGGGTTTGTCGCTGGACAGCAGGGCATCGCCCCCCAGCAACTGCCTCGCATCACGGGCCAAGCCCGCGTTGAGCCGGTCTGCAAAAAATCCAACAGCCGTGAGGGCCGCCACCGCCAGCACCACAGCCACCACCAAAAGGCGAAGTTCTCCAGCGCGCAAATCACGCCTCAACTGCCGCCAGGACAGCAGCGTGATGGAAGGTGGTGTGAACGAGTTGGAAGGCGGGTTGATAGGCATGACAGCACCTTACACCAGGTGGCCTTTCCCGGTTGCTTGCAGGGATGTCGTGCAGGGGCTGAACGCTGGGTACAAACGTGCTGAACAGGGATTGAGGCCCCGAGTGATCCAATCGCTGAATGAGCACCATCCAACAATCGCCGCAGCCCGCGCTATTTTTGTCGCACGGTTCACCCATGATCGCCTTGCAGCCTGGTGCGGCGGGACTGTTCATGCAGCGGCTGGGGGATCAATTGCGCCAGCAATTCGGCTTGCCGCGAGCCATCTTGGCGTTGTCCGCCCACACGCTGGCGCGTGAACTGACGCTATTGGCCGCGCCCAAGCACCATGCTGTGCATGATTTTGGCCGGTTTGACGATAGGCTGTTCACGATGCGCTACGACGCACGCGGTGAACCCGCTTTGGCGTCAAGCGTAGCCCAGCGTCTGCATGAAGCAGGGTTGCCAGCACGCGTGGTGTCGGCAGGCGGTTTGGACCACGGAAACTGGACGGTGCTGCGTTATCTGTTCCCACAAGCCAATGTACCCATCCTGCCTTTGGCGTGGCAGCCGAGCGGCGACCCCACACAGCAGTTCAAGCTGGGCCAAGCACTCTCGCCATTCCTGGACGACGGCGTGCTGATTCTGGCCAGCGGCAGCATCACCCACAACCTGGGGCGCGTTTTTTCAAAGGGCATGAACGCGCCGGTGGATCAAGTTGAAATTTCAGAAAGCCGGGCCTTCAGGCAATGGATGTTTGAAAAATCCCAAGCGCGTGATTGGCCTGCGCTTCTTGACGCACGCGAACAAGCGCCGCATTACCAAGACATGCACCCCAGCGACGAGCACCTCCTGCCATGGTTCATCGCTGCTGGTGCGGGTGGATCAGATCACACACCAAGGCGTTTGCATGAGAGCGTCACCTATGGCTGTTTGGGCATGGACGCCTATGCGTTCGGTCCCCAAGCGGCTGCGTTGGCGGCGCTATCGCCTTGATTCCCTTCTCGGTTTGAGGTCAGTCCCGGTGCATCTCTTGATCTGGCTATGCTGTGCGGAGTGAACCTAGCCCGCATATTTCACCAGGTCGCTTTCCTATGCCCCGCAACACCGTATGAATACTTGCTTTTACCGCTTCGAGTACCAAATCCAATTTGTACCGAGCGCTACACACCCGATTGAGCCGTGCTGCGGCACGCTGGCTGCGTTGCTCCTCCTCGCGGGCACGAGCCCGCAGCGTCGTCTCGCCTTGCCAGCGCACCGCATCACAGCCCACTCGGGCGCGTCCCTGGTGAAATATGCGGGCTAGTGGAGTTGAATCATGATGATTGCTGTTTGGCTGATCGCCCTTGTTGCACTGGGCCTATGGAGTCTCGGTGCCTGGGGTCTGCACGCCCTCTTGGTCGCATTGCCCAATGACTGGAGCGGCTTGGCCGGTTGGGTAGAGAAGCTCACCGCCAACCCTTGGCTGGAAAACTTTTTCCCGGGATGGCAAGGTGCGGTGACCTGGGTATTAAAAATCACCGAGAGCGCCTTGTCTTGGGCAGGCGGTGCTGCCGACGTGATGGGCTGGGCGGTGTGGTTGATTTGGGGACTGGGCGCTTTGTTCTTGTTGGGCTGCGCGGTGGTGGGCAGTCTGATCGTGGCGTTGGTCCGAAAGAGCGCCCCCAGACCTGCCGTTTAACGTCAGGCCCCAAGGGACCATAAAGGTCCCCTGCGTGGCCCTTGGGGTTGAGAAAACTTGGGAACGGCCCGGCATTTTCTCAAGAGCTTGCCAAAAGTGCCTGCATCTGCGGGTAGTTGACCCAGGTGCAACGCTGGCGGGGCCCCCAGATGGTTAGCATCGGTGACTCATACCGATGTTGACCCGTTGACCATGCCTGCTGCTACTTCAGTTTCTGCACCCCACAGCTCCTCCGCCGCTGAGCAGTTCATCGCTTTATGGCAACAGCATGCCGGTCAAACCGACTGGCACAACCTCACTCTGTCCAAATACCGAGGCGAGTTGACTGATTTGCGCCAGCTCATCGTTCGGCCGGTGCTGCTCAAGGGCGAATTGCAGTTGTGCTTTGTGTGGCGCTACGAGACCCGAGACATCACCAAGAACTTGGCCTTGGCGTCGGGCATAGAGCAAATCCTCCACTTGCTGGACCATGATTTTCAGCATGCCCATCTGCACACCTCGCAGGCCGTGCACCAACTCAGCATCAGTAAAAAAGGGCGCAGCCACTTGGTGAGCCGGGCACAACAAGCGGACGACTCAAAAGACAGTGTTGAAGGCATTGGCGCGCCAGCCCACGACCGCGCGAAAAACCGCTATGTTGACCAGAGCCGCCCGTGGCTCACCGCGCTTGGCGTGACCGATGCGCAGCAACAGTTAATTCCTTCGATGTCACGCAAGTGGAAGCAGATCAATAAGTTTGTTGAAGTATTTGCCCACGCATTTGACAGCTCCCTCTTGGCTCACCAAAAGGCGGTGAAGGTGGTCGACTTTGGCGCAGGCAAGGGTTACCTCACCTTTGCGCTGCACGATCACTTGCGAACACAACGAGGCTTACAAGCCGAGGTCACGGGTGTGGAGTTGCGGACAGACTTGGTGCGGCTGTGCAATGCAGCCATCAAAAGCTGCCAGTTAGAAGGGCTGAAGTTTTCCGAGGGCGATGTGCGCACCCAGCCCCTGCAGTCTGTGGACGTGATGATGGCCCTCCATGCCTGTGACGTCGCCACCGACTACGCCATCCACAGCGGTATTCGCGCCGGTGCGGCCATCATCATGTGCTCGCCTTGTTGCCACAAACAAATTCGGCCGCAGTTGCTCAGCCCACATCCGCTGCGGCCCATCTTGCAACACGGGATCCACCTCGGCCAAGAGGCTGAAATGCTCACTGACGGACTGCGCGCCTTGTTGCTGGAGGCCAGCGGTTATGCAACGCAGGTGTTTGAGTTCATCGCGCTCGAACACACCAGCAAGAACAAAATGATTCTGGCCGTGAAGCGCGACAAGCCTGTGGATTCCAGCGAGGTCTGGCGACAGATCGAAGAGATCAAAACCTTTTACGGCATCAAGGAGCAGTGTTTGGAAACCTTGCTCAGGCAAGGGCCTGTCATCGTCTAAATCGCCCCTGCGCCGGTGTGACAAAGCATGCCGGGGTAGGCGCGGTTCGCAGCCCGGGGTTCTTCCCCCGGGCAAGGACTGCAACACCGCCCTGCATGCTTTGCCACACCGGCCCGAAGGGTGAGGGGACAAAACAGCCCCACTCGTTGTTGCAAATGCTCGCCGGGTGTTCAACCCGGCTGCGCTTTGCGCCTAGATTGGGACTGTTTTGTTCCCTCACGCAGGGGCGATTTAGACGATGACAGGCCCTAGATGCGGTTGTTTGAACACCGCATCAATCTGCTGCAACCAAACCTCCTGCCGCTGCAGCGGCGCAAAACTCGCGGTGATGCTGTGCCGCAATAGCGACCAGGCATGGCGAGCGGTGAGCTGGGGCAAGGCGGCAAAGGTGTCCACGTAGTTTTGCAGCACATAACCGCCGAAATACGCGGGATCGTCCGAGTTCAGCGTGACGACCAAACCCGCATCCAAGAGCGCCGGCAGGTTGTGCTGGCTCAAGTCTTTGAAGACGCAGAGCTTCACGTTGGACAAGGGGCAGACCGTCAACGGAATCGCTTCACGCACCAAACGCTCCACCAGTTGCGGGTCTTCCAGGCAGCGCACACCGTGGTCTATGCGCTGCACTTTTAATGCATCCAGTGCGGAACGAATATAGCCGGGTGGGCCTTCTTCACCGGCATGGGCCACGCGGTTCAGGCCAAAGTCTTGGGCGCGGGCGAACACACGGGCGAATTTTTCTGGCGGGTGACCGAGTTCGCTGCTGTCCAGGCCGACACCGGCCAGGTGCAGCAAATAGGGCTGGGCTTGTTCTAGCGTGTCAAAGGCTTGGTCTTCGCTCAGGTGCCGCAAAAAGCACAGGATGAGCAAGCTGCTGATGCCCCACTGTTTTTCGGCGGCGATGGACGCGCGTTTTAAGCCGTGGATCACCGTGCCCATGTCCACGCCACGTTCGGTGTGGGTTTGAGGGTCAAAGAACAGCTCGGCGTGCACCACGCCATCCTCAGCTGCACGGGCGAAGTAGGCCATGGCCATGTCGAAGAAATCTTCTTCGGTGATCAAGACGCTGGCGCCAGCGTAATAAATGTCGAGAAAACTTTGCAGGTCGGTGAAGGCGTAGGCTTGCCGCAGTGCATCGACGCTGGCGTAGGGCAAGCGGATGCCGTTTCGTTCTGCCAAGGCAAATATCAACTCGGGCTCTAACGAGCCTTCAATGTGGATGTGCAGCTCCGCTTTCGGCGCACGTGCTATGAGCAACGGCAGAGTGGGCCGTGGTATCGCGGTGAAATCGATCATGTCGTTCTTCCAAAAAATACGCCGCCTCGGCAACAGCGGCGGAGGCGGCGCGGTTCAATGCCCCTTGCTCACTTGCCGCCTGGCACCTTGCCTTCCACACCCTTGATGTAGAACATCACGCCACCGAGGAATTTGTCATCGGCAAGGGTGTCTTTGGCGAGTTTCTCTTTGCCGTCTTGGCCCATGATGGGGCCTTTCCAGATGGAGAAGCTGCCGTCTTTCAAACCAGCCTTCACCGTCTCCACCTTGGTTTTGATGTCGGCCGGCACTTTGTCTGAGATCGATACGATGTCGATGGCGCCTTCTTTCACGCCCCACCACACCGCGCTGTTGCCTGTCCAAGTGCCCTCCAGTGCCTCACGCGTGGCTTTCACGTAGTAGGGGCCCCAGTTGATGATGGCCGAGGCCAAGTGGGCCTCGGGGGAGTAGGCGGTCATGTCAGAGTCCCAGCCAAATGCGAACTTGCCAGCTTTGCCGGCAGTTTGCAGCACGGCAGACGAGTCGGTGTTTTGGAACAGCACGTCGGCACCGCCGTTGAGCAAGGACTGCGCCGCTTCGGTTTCTTTGGGTGGGTTGAACCACTCGTTCACCCACACCACACGGGTTTTGATTTTTGGGTTGACCGACTGTGCGCCCAGGGTGAAGCTGTTGATGTTGCGGATCACTTCAGGAATGGGGATGGAGCCCACCACACCCAAGGTGTTGGTTTTGGTCATGGCACCGGCGATGATGCCTGCCATGTAGGCACCTTCATAGGTGCGGCTGTCGTAGCTGCGCAGGTTCTCGGCTTGTTTGTAGCCGGTGGCGTGTTCGAATTTGACATCCTTGTGGTCGACCGCCACTTTGAGCATGGGCTCCATATAACCAAATGTGGTGCCAAAAATCAGCTTGTTGCCCTGGCTCACCATGTCGCGGAATACGCGTTCGGCGTCGGCAGCTTCTGGCACCTTTTCCACAAAACTCGTGACCACCTTGTCGCCAAACTCTTTTTCTATCGCTTTGCGGCCGTTGTCGTGGGCGAAGGTCCAGCCGCCGTCTCCCACCGGGCCCACATAGGCGAAAGCAATCTTCAGTGGCTCAGGTTTGGATGCGGGCGCACTGGCCACTGGTGCGGGTGTCGCGGCGGGTGGGGGCGCTGGTTCTTCTTTTTTGCCGCAGCCGACGAGGGCCGCGAGGGCAGCAATACCGCTCCATGTGGCGCTGCGAACAAAGTTTCTTTTGGACATCACGGACATGGAAGCTCCTGGTTGTTGTGGGATGAGAAAAATCAATGTTGTGGACTGAATGGCTTACCCAAAGACGCCGGCATGTTGGCGCGTATCCAAAGCGGGTTGTGTGAAATCAACACCAGGACCACGATGGTGGCCACATAGGGCATGGCGGTCAACCACTGGCTCGCAATTTCCACGCTGGCACTTTGAAGATGGAACTGCAGCATGGTGACGCCACCAAACAGGTACGCTCCAAGCAAGATGCGGTTGGGCCGCCAGGTGGCGAAGGTGGTCAGGGCCAAGGCAATCCAGCCTTTGCCGGCCACCATGCCCTCCACCCACAACGGCGTGTAAACCACAGACACATACGCCCCGGCCAAACCGCACAAGGCGCCACCGACGATCACGGCCAGCAAACGGATGCGCCGCACCGGATAACCCAAGGCGTGTGCGGCTTCGGGGGATTCGCCTACCGCACGCAATACCAAACCGCTGCGCGAGCGCACCAGCCAGTAGCTCAAGCCCAGCGCCAGCGCGATGGCGATGTAGGTCAAGGGATGTTGTTTGAACAAGGCTGGGCCGAGCCAGGGAATGTCAGACAGCCACGGAACCGCAAATGACGGGCGCGGCCCCAGTTGTTTTTGGGTGTAGCTGATGCCCCAAAAGGCCGACAGCCCGCCACCAAACAAACTCAAGGCCAAGCCGGTGGCGTATTGGTTGGTGGAAAGATAAATCACCAGCAAACCGAACAGCGCCGCAAGTGCCGCACCCGCCGCCGCGCCGGCTACAAAGGCCAAGGCATCGCTGCCCGTGCCCACACCAGTGGCAAAACCGGCGACAGCGGCCACCAGCATCAGCCCTTCCGCACCCAGGTTGACCACCCCGGCGCGTTCATTGATGAGCAAGCCCAGAGCGGCCAGCGCCAAGATGGTGCCAGCGTTCAGCGTGGCGGCGATCAGGAGGGCCCAGCTTTCCATCAGTGACTGGCCTTCAATGCGGTGACGGGCTTGTGTGCCCAGCGCAGGCGGTGGTGAATCAAGGTATCGCACGCCAACAGCGCAAACAACAGCAAACCTTGGAACACGCCGGTCAGCGACTTGGGCAAACCAAGTCGCGATTGCGCCAACTCGCCCCCGATGTAAAACATGCTCATCAACACCGCCGAGAACACCGCACCGACAGGATGCAAACGTCCAACAAAGGCCACGATGATGGCTGCAAAACCATAACCCGCCGGCACATAGGGCGTGAGCTGGCCCAGCGGGCCGATCATTTCGAGTGCCCCGGCCAGCCCAGCCAAACCACCCGAGGTGAGTAGGGCCACCCACAGGGCTCGTCTGGCAGAAAACCCGGCATAACGTGCTGCAGCCGGTGCCAAACCGCCCACTTGCAGCGCCAAACCAGCGCGCAAACGGAACATGAAAAGCCAACACAGCAGCACCAGTACCAGGGCCACAATCACCCCGGCATTGATGCGCAGGCCAGTGAAGAGGCGAGGCATTTGGGTGCTGGCTGCGAAGGTGACTGATTGCGGAAAGTTAAATCCGGCGGGGTCTTTCCAAGGGCCATGCACCAGAAAGCTCAGCACCATGGTGGCTACATAAACCAACATCAAGCTGACCAAAATTTCGTTCGCATGGGCCTTGTCTTTGAGCCACGCTACCAAGGCCGCCCAGGCCATGCCACCGGCCACACCAGCCAACAAAATCACCACCACGATCCAACGCCCGGTGCTGGCATCGGCTTGCAGGGCCACGCCACTGGCGGCCACCGCACCGATGATGAACTGGCCCTCGGCACCAATATTCCAAACATTGGCGCGAAAACAAATCGACAGCCCCAGCGCAATCAAGAGCAAGGGGGTGGCTTTGACGGCCAGCTCAGACAAAGCCCGGCCGGTTTTGAGCGGTTCGACAAAAAACATCTGCAAGCCGCGCAGCGGATCCACCCCCAAGGCCCAGAAGAGGGTCGTGCCGATCAGCACCGTCAGCAACAGGGCCAAAAGCGGTGAGGCCAGGCCCATCCACTGCGAGGGCTGAGGGCGTTTTTCAAGCCGCAGCATGGCTGGCCTCTTGCGCTGGCGAAACGTTGCCCGGCCACAGGCCACTCATCCACAAGCCTATGGTCTCAATGGTGGCTTCGTGGGTGGGTATAGACGGCGACAGTCGCCCGCCCGCCATCACCACCAAACGGTCGCTCAGGGCAAAGAGTTCGTCCAGCTCTTCACTCACCACCAGCAGGGCGCAACCGGCATCGCGTAAGGCCAGCAAAGCCGAACGGATTTGCGCCGCCGCACCCACATCCACGCCCCAGGTGGGCTGGGAGACGATGAGCAGTTTCGGTGCGGCTTCAATCTCACGGCCCACAATGAATTTCTGCAAATTGCCGCCTGAGAGGCTTTGTGCCGCCGCCTGCGGTCCGGAGGCTTTGACTTGGTAGCGGGCGATCAATTGACGCGCCCATTCGGCCGCGCGGCTCGGCGATATCCAGCCGCCACGGCCAAAGCCGCTGTCCCTCGTGAGCAAGCCGTTCAAAGCCAGGGACAGGCTAGGCACCGCACCTCGGCCCAAACGTTCTTCAGGCACAAAGTGCAAGCCCAAGGCACGACGCGCTCGTGGGTTGAAGCGGCCTATCGCTTGGCCCAGCAACTCGATACTGGCCGGGCTGGCACGACGGTCTTCACCGGACAAGGCGGCCATCCACTCTTGCTGTCCGTTGCCCGAAACGCCCGCCACGCCGACGATCTCACCCGCACGCAAATCCAGGTGGATGTCTTGTAGATTCACCCCGTGTGTGTCGAGTGCGGGCAAGCTCAGCGCCTTGACTTGCAACACGACTGCACCGGGTTGGCGCGTGTGGTGGGTGAGCGGTGGCGGCTCGGCACCAATCATGAGCTTGGACAGGCTGGCGTTGCTCTCTTGGCGCGGATCGACTGTACCCGTCACCCGGCCACCGCGCAGCACGGTGCAGCGGTGGCACAGGGCGCGAATCTCGTCGAGTTTGTGGCTGATGTAAAGAATGCTGCAGCCCTCAGCGGCAAGTTGGCGCAGCGTTTGAAAGAGTTGCTGCACCGCCTGCGGGGTCAGCACCGAGGTGGGTTCGTCCAGGATCAAGAGCTGCGGCCGCGTCATCAAAGCCCGCACGATCTCCACCCGCTGGCGCTCGCCAACCGACAGGCTGTAAACCGGGCGCATGGGGTCCAGCGGCAAACCATAACTGTGGGCCACCTCGGCAATGCGCGACTGCACTTGCAGCAGCGACGTGGCTTTTCCCAAGCCCAGCCAAACGTTCTCGGCCACGGTCAAGGAGTCAAACAAGCTGAAGTGTTGGAACACCATGGACAGCCCCAAAGCGCGGGCGTCTTGCGGTGTTCGGATGGTGGCCACTTGCCCGTTGATGCGGATTTCACCCTCGTCGGGTCGCACCACGCCGTAGATCATTTTCATCAAGGTGGATTTGCCTGCGCCGTTTTCACCCAATACAGCGTGAATCTCACCCGTAGCCACCCGCAAACTGACTTGGTCGTTGGCCTGCACGCCAGGGTAGGCCTTGCTCAGTTTGATCAGTTCCAGGCGTGTGGGTTGGACAGCGGTGGTCATCCTGCGGTGGTATGTCGGTGCTGGGGCCGTTCGTATTGCAGCACGCCAGCCACATAGGTTTGTACAAGGTTGCGCTCATCTCCGAGCGTCAACCACGCGAAACACCGTTCATGCAACTCTCGGGCCAGGGCCAAGCGGTGCTCAGCCACGGGGCCGACGGCCCAATCCCAGACGCAAACATCGGCCATTAAGCCCGGCTCCAGGCGACCCATTTCTTGGCCCAGCCCCAGTGCTTGCGCCGCGCCTCGGGTGGCCGCATGCAGCGCGGTCCAGGCGCTCAATCGGTGCCCCAGCATGGCCTGCACCTTGTAGCCCTCGGCCATGGTGCGCAGCATGCACAAACTGGTACCGCCGCCGACATCGCTGGCCAAGCTGACGGCCACCCCTTCGCGCTCGGCCCGTGGCCAATCAAAAAGACCGCTGCCTAAAAAGAGGTTGGAGGTGGGGCAATGGGCAATTTGTGCACCGGCTTGTTGCAGGGCCGCGCGGTCTTTGGTGTCCAGCCAAATGCCATGGGCGAAAACGCTGCGCGGGCCCAGCAAACCGGCTTGCGCATAAACGTCCAGGTAGCTGCGAGCTTCGGGGAAGAGGGTGTACACCCACTGAACTTCGTCCCGCGTTTCGGCCAAGTGGGTTTGCATGTAAACGCCGGGGTGCTCGGCCAGCAGTTGTCCGGCCATGGTCAATTGCTCAGGCGTGCTGGTGGGGGCAAAACGCACCGTGATTGCATAGGCCAAACGATCCCGTCCGTGCCATTTGGCAATCAACTCGCGACAGTCTTTTTCCGCTTGCTCCACATCGTCGCGCAGGCCCTCTGGTGCGTGGCGGTTCATCAACACCTTGCCAGCGATCAAACGCATGCCGCGTTTGCTTGCCGCATCAAAAAGGGCCTCAGCGCTGACCTTGTGCACGGTGGGGAACACCATGGCACTCGTGGTGCCGTGGGCGAACAAGGCGTTCAGGAAACGTTTGGCGCTCGCCGTGGCCTCGCCCTCGTAAGCGCAGCGCATCTCGGCCGGAAAGGTGTAGGTTTGAAGCCATTCCAAGAGACCAGTCCCGTGGCTGGCGATCACGTCCAACTGCGGGCTGTGCACATGGGTGTCGATGAAGCCCGGCAGTATCAATTTGCCACGCATGTCAATGCGTTGCCATGTGGCGTCGGGCGCATGGGTGCCGGTCATCACCGCTTGAATTCGCCCCCCCTCGATCATCAACCAGTGGTCGGCACGAAAACGAAGCTGGCTGGGCTCGATGTCGCTCCAATCAGGCGCGCCGGTGAAGTCGAGCAAGTCACCGCGTATCGCCAATCGGTTGGGGGCAGGGGAGGTGAGGGTACTAGAAGCTCTATGCGCTGGAGTCATGCTTCCAAGCATACCGACAAAGTCCTGTCTCGATTCCGAGCGTGGCGGGATTCCAAGTTTGCGTTACGAGGCGCACACCGTCATTTCCGTCCAGACGGGTACCCAGAGATGTCCCGCATCGCATCCAACGCTTTTGCCTGCTGCCATCGTCACAGGAAACACGGCTTGAGAACATTGCTGTGCTCTACCTCGGATCGAAGCACCAGTGTGATTCTTCTGGTGATCGTTCAGCATCAAGTGTGATGTACCTGCTCCTCGCGGGAGGTTCGGGCTGGAGCGGCATTCGCTCAAAAAAAGTCGACGCTCGCCGACGCTGGCCGATCTGAACGAGTAGGTTCCGATGTTGTCGTGTCGTTTGTGGCGTGCATGGTTTTGGGCGGGCTTTCGGTTCGCACGGTGTCCGTACCCTGGCTCAGATCGTCGACCACCTGGCGTAAGTCTTGGGCCCGGCTGCGCATGTCATCGGCTGCCATGACTGAACTGGCCACCATGGCGGCATTCGATGCAGTCAACTCCGTGAGTTGCTCCAATCCCTCCATGACGCCATGGAGCGCTGTGCTTTGGCCGCGTGCATCTCCCGCCACCACACGAACTTGGGCCGCTACGGCCTCGACCCCGGAGGACAGTTGTTCAAGCACAGACTCGATCGCATTGATTTCACGCACGCCACCTTCAGACTGCTCTAGTGCCCGTTCAATGCTTTGTTTCACCGCAATGGCCGCTTGGGCAGACCTCGCGGCGAGCTGACGAACCTCCGCCGCCACCACAGCAAAACCGCGCCCCGACTCGCCAGCGCGGGCCGCCTCAACAGCCGCATTGAGCGCCAGCAGGTTGGTCTGGAAGGCGATGCTTTCAATGGTGGAGATGGTTTCTCCCATCTGGCGTGTTCGTTCTGCGATGGTTTGCATGGACGCCACGCCGCGCTGCACCACCAAGCCCCCGTCTTGCGCTTGACGTCGCAGCGATTCGCAACTCGCGTCCACCTGTGTGGCCTGGCCCGCGGTGGAGTCAACTTGGTTTAACACGGACCGCACACTGGTGGTCGTTCGGTTGAGATGGTCGGTTTGCTGCTCAGTGTGAATGGCCAGTGTTTGTGCGGAGATCGACATCTCATCCCCCGCTGCCGCGACATTTTGGGCCCCCGCGGCCATGCCCTGCATGGCTGCTTGCAGTTGTTCACGATGGCTTTTTATGCTGTGCATTAAAACTTCCTGCTCCGCTGTTCGTTTGCGGAGCATGGTGCCAAAACCCAGGACAACAAAGGTCATCACCAGGCTTGCTATTCCCGTATAGGCAGCACGAGTACGCCACTCCGACAAAATTTCTTCGCGTGCTTGACTCACCATCACCATCAAACCATAGGGCTCCAACGTTCGAAACGCGGAGAGTCTTTGCAAGCCGTCCTGCGCGCTGACGTGTTCCAACACGCCGTGGTTTTGCTTTTTGGCTTCGTCCAAGAATGGGGCCAGGTCAGCGTCGCCTCCAGGCTCTATGGCTACCTTGGCTGCCCGTGCACGCACCACACCATCCAAGCCCACCAAGGATGTTGTGCCGGTTTCACCCAGATGAAGCTCGCGGAGAAAATTGTTGAAGTAGTCAGGTGACATCGACAGCACCACCACGCCAGCAAATTGACCGTCGGCATCCATGACCCGACGGGTGATTTGAAGAGACCACTTGCCGGATGCCTTTCCCAGTACGGGTTTACTGACGAACAGCTTGTCCTGGGTGCTGCCCACATGCACGCGGAAGTGTTCCCGCTCGGCCAGATTGATTCGGTTCTTTGAGACAGTGGAGGTCACCAAGATCCCTTGCGCGTCGATGACGCCCATTTGATGGAAGTCCTTGCCAATCAAGTCGCCGCTTTGCAGGTATTTGTTGATATCCAAGCTTTCACCAAGTTCTCGGAACTCGCCGCGGACAAAACGCACGGCTTGGTCCGCTCCTTCCAGTGTTTTGCCGGTGTGTTCTGCGTAGGCACGGGTCAAATTTTCCAGATCGATCTGAGCACGCTCCAAGGTGTCGTGGTAGCTCTTCCACAGCGTCAGTCCTGCAACTATCCAACCCAAAAGAACAATGACCGCAGCGAACGGAATGATGGCAGCACTGCCATGCGGGAACTCGTCCGTGGACGGGCGCACTATGACTGATGGTGATAGCAAGCTCATGGCGAGATCCTGGATGGCTGGTTATTTTGGATGATTGTCGCTTCGCCTGTACCCACGCCATCATGAAAAAAGGGCGAACAAAACACCGCATTTGCCGCGTCGGGCTTGCGATCCTTAGCAGTTGTCGAACAACGACCTTCTCGCTTGGTGACCCGTTTCGGCCTGTCGCTGAATTCAAACGCACTTGCAGTGCGTTCCTTGCCTGAACCATGTCGCAATTCCGGACGCCCTCTATGCGTTCTCTCGGGTTTCCGTGCTGCCAAAAAGAGAGCTGCGAAACGATGCGTACTCGCCCTGTGTTTGATGGGAAGACAGCAGCAAGGCGCGTGCGGTCATGGGCCTGGCAAACAAATAGCCCTGCAACTCGTCGCAGCCGAGTTGCACCAGCACTTCTTGTTGTCTGAGGTTTTCTACGCCCTCGGCCACTACTTTTAAGCCCAGCGCATGCGCCAGTTTCACCACGGCATCCACCACGGCGCGGGCATCGGGGCTGCTGTCGATGTCCACCACAAAACTGCGGTCAATTTTGAGTTCTTCGGCGGGCAGTTGGCGCAAATAACTCAGGCTGGAATATCCGGTTCCAAAGTCGTCTATCGAAAGGTGAACGCCCAACTCGCCCAGCTCTTTGAGTGTGGTCTGGGTGGTTCGGGTGTCCTCCATCGCGGCGGATTCGGTGATTTCACAGGTGATGGACGTGGGGTCAATGCGATGGCGCTTGAGGGCCTCGCCAATGCGCAGTGCAATGTCGTCTTGCCGCATTTGTTGTGCCGACAAATTGATGGCCACGCGCATGCGCAGCCCTTGGTCGCGCCATGCGCGCGCTTGGCGGCAAGCGTCTTCAATCACCCAGTGGCCGATGGCGCCCATCAACCCAAAACGTTCGGCTACGGGGATGAATACACCGGGCAGGATCAATCCTTTGGTCGGGTGTTGCCAGCGAATCAAGGCCTCGGCTGCAGTGATCTTGCCGCTTTTGGCGTCGATTTTTGGCTGGTAGTAAAGCTCGAACTGCCGCAGTTCTACCGCTTCGCGCAGGCTGCGCAGCAGCTCAAACTTTTCCTCGGCGTCGGCGTCCATGGCCGGGGTGTAAAAACAGTAGCAGGCACCGCCAGAACGTTTGGCGGCATACATGGCGGCGTCGGCACGGGCGATGAGCTTGCTGGCACCACCGTAATCCGGGTAGACCACGATGCCCACAGAGCACGAGATGCTGACCTCTTGCTCCTCCACTTGATAGGGCATGCTCAGGTGTTTGATGAGCCTGCGTGCCAGCACAGCCACGTCATTGTTGTGTTGGACGTCACGCACCAACAGCAAAAACTCGTCGCCGCCCACACGCGCCACCAAGTGACCACTGCGTGCCAACACCCTCAGCCTTTTTCCCACTTGGGCTAGTACGTTGTCGCCGTGACCATGGCCATAGTTGTCGTTCACCGGCTTGAAACCATCCAGGTCGATGAAGAGCAAGGCCATGCGCGTGTTTGTTTCGTCACAGGTCTTGGCGCCGACTAGCAGGTGCTTCTCAAAATAGGGGCGCGTCGGCAGTTCAGTCAAACCGTCTTTCGGCAAGGTGCCACGCTTCTTTTTTGGATTGCTGATGCCAGGCAGGGCGGACCAACGCTGCAACGCGACCAGGGTCAGGGCCCCAAGTAGCCAGCCCAAACCCAACCAGGCCCATAGTGGCCAAGTGGGCATCGCCGCCAGGAGGTTCATACGAGGCCTACTTCAGTCTGAATGCATCCACCTTGCGCGTCAGGCGTTCACCTTGCCTGCGCATGGCGTCGGCCGCTTGGGCGAGTTGACTGACCAAGTTGCGGTTCTCACTGGTGCTGTCGTTCAGGGTGCGCAGTTCGGTGGTGATGTGCTCGGCGCTGTTTTGGCCTGAGCGTGTCAGGCTCACGATGCGATCCATCGCCGTGTGGATGTCCACCACGTAGGCATTGCTGCCTTCAAGCGACTGCCCAGCGAGTTCGGCCAGTGCGTTGCCTTGCTCAATGTCGTCGGTGGAGCGCACCACGATGTCGCTGATGCGCTTGGCTGAGTCGGCGCTGCGCAGGGCCAGGCTGCGAACTTCTTGCGCCACCACGGCGAACCCGCGTCCGGACTCGCCCGCTTTGGCGGCCTCCACGGAAGCGTTCAAGGCCAAGATGTTGGTGCGGTAGGCAATCCCGTCGATCAAGCCCACGATTTCGCCGATCTCACGGCTTTTACCCAGCAAGGCTTGCATGGTTTGCTGCAACTTGCCCATGTGTTTTTTGCTGCGCACACCTTCCAACCGCAAAGCATCCACCGCACGGTTGGCTTCGACAACCTGCTGGCCGCATTCGTCCAACTCTTTTGTGAAATGAGTGACCACCTCCAAGATGGAGGCGACGCTGCTGGCTGCTCTGTCGGTGCGCTGCGAGAGATTGCTGTTGCCGTGGGCGATTTCGGTGCTGGCGTGGGTCACACTGGCCACGCCCAAACGCATGGAAGCCAGCAAATCCGACAGCCGCATCAAAGACGTGCCCAACGTCGTGGTCATGACCGCAATCTCGTCATCACCACGTGCTTCTGGGCGTGAACTCAGGTCGCCCTGGGACAGTTTGATCATCTCGCTGGTGAGCATGCTGATGCCGCCCGACATCACTTTTAAGAACGCCAGCAAGAAATAGATGGCCAGTGACAACAAGGCAGCCATGATGGCCAGCATGAAGTAAGCCCTGTCCAGCGCTTCGTTTCGACGTTGGGTCAGGTGTTCGTCCAGCATTTTGATGGTGGTTGCGCGCAGCTCCCGGGTCGATGCCAGAACTTCCGCAGATTGCGAAGTGAGCAACACTGGATCGGCCACCACCTCACGCGAAAGCAAACTTTGTTCAACTGTGCCCAACCATTGGCGGGCAAGAGTCAGTGTCTTGTCGCCCGGCGCTGCCAGCCCCAGCTCGGGGTTTTGCGCCATCAATATGCTCAGGCGTGACAAGGCGGCTTCCACCTGCGACAGTTGTTTGGCCAGCACCATTTGTTGCTCGTGAACCTTGTCCGCCACAACAGGTTGTTCGGCCGCGATTTGTATCAGTTGGGCTTCCGTCCGGCGAACGCCGGTCACGCCGCGGCCCAGAACCGACAAGGTCTCTTGCGATAACTCCACCAAAGCGGCCGCACCATGGTCGGATTCGCGCCACAGGCCTGAGGCGTTGGTGATCGCCTCCCTGAGCGTCAACAAGGCACTGATTTGGTTCTGCAGGACCAGGGCGCGCTCGGCGGGTGTTGCACTGGCTGCAGCGCGCGATTGCGCTTCCGAGTGGAGATAATTTTTCATCGCCGCTTGAGCATAGACATGCACTTGCGGGATGGCGGCATATTGCTGCGCCAACTGAGTTTGCAATTCTTCAATGGATGGCGTGTTGGCGCTGGACGTTTTTTGGGGGGGTATCCCGGTTTTCTGGATGGATGCGCTGTACAGCGTCGGGCCCAACTTTTGGGCAGTGTCTGAGAACTCAAGGCCCTTGCGGGTCAATTCCAAGGCCTTCAGGTGCTCCCACGAATGGAGCGCCGTGTGCACCGTCAGAACCGTCAAGGGTATGGAAAACACAGCGAACAGCAGCCATGCCTTGCGCTGCATCGTCATCACCCGCAGCACGCGCACAGCGGGTGCCCACACGCCATGGTGCTGGAAATACTCCGCACACCACTGCGCCATTCGGGGCAACGCTTGGGCGGCCCAGGGGGCGGACAGTTGAAGCTTCATGGTGGGGTCCGTTTCCGTTTCGCGTGATGAAGTCAGGGCAGTTTCGAGTTTGGTCATGCATTGGCGGCCCTTGCCACCCAGCTTGGGGCCTCACCGTCTTTTCGGCTCGCCACGGCGGCGCTTGAGGATGTTCTGCAAAGGTCATACAGAGCATCCTTGAGCGAAGTTTCCCGCTTAGGAGCATGGAGCGTCCTTCGTAAAAGCACCGGTTTTGCGGCGTTTATTCACGGACAAGAGCGACCTACAAGGCGGCAAAGTCCACATGAACGTCCTGTTGTGAGTGCCCGCTGATGTTCTACAGCTTCGAGCTGCACTGCCGATAAGGACATCAACTGAACTGTGAAAACTGTGTCTTGCTCCCAATGACCAAGTCTTCTGTTACTGATACACGTGACCCTGAAGACGGCGATATGCCGTCGTCTGGCGGTGCCCGTCGCCGTTTAGCCAAGGTTCAGGCCCTTTGGCGGCCATTGGCGGTCGCCTGTTTGGCAGCGTCAAGCGTGCTTGCCGTGGGATTGGCCGGTCTTTCCCCCTGGGTTGGCAGCGCTGTGGTTGCGGCACTTTGTTTTGTTGTCCTGGTCGGCTTGCCCGGTGCAGGCCGTGGTGAAGCGGCGCACTCGGCAGCGGAAACCACAGGCGCACGTTTGATGGTGGGGCAGGTGGTTCCGGTGTGGCGTCGGCAGTTGGAGATGGCGCGTTCGGCCACTGAAGTGGGTTTCGAGTCCATGTTGGAAACCTTCGCGCGGCTTTCCCAAGGTTTGTCCGATGTGGCGGACCGCGCCGAAAAACTCTCGCCTGCCCAAGACGCAGGCGCCACCGACCAACTGTTGAACGACCGGCCAGAAGTGATTGAAACCTTGCTCGCCCCGGTGTCCAAAGTATTGGCCCAACATGAGCGAGTCGCTGTGCAACTGAGCGAGAGCAGCCATGCTCTGGCGGGTTTGGCGCAAATGGCCAAGGACATGAAGGGGTTTGCACGGCATACCCGCATGGTGGCCATGAACGCGTCCATTGAAGCCAACCGCATCAGCCATGAACGTGGTGGCGGTTTTGATGCCGTGGCGAAAGAAGTTCGAACGCTGGGCGCGCGTTGCGATGAGTTGTCTGAGCAAATTCACGCCCATGTGGCGTCGTTGAACCAAAAGATCAAACCGCTGCGTCGAGACGCCGAGCTTCAAGACAGCAGCGCCGAAGAAATGCAACTGGAACTGCGCACCAGCGCACGTTTGGCCATGGAGTCCTTGGTGGGCGACATCGGTCGCAACATGACCTCGTCGCGCGAGCTGCGCGAAGCCAGCAGCAAAGTGCGCGACGACCTGGATGAAGTATTGATGGGCTTCCAGTCCGGCGACCGCGTCAGCCAGATGATGGCCATTCTTGCCAACGACATGGCACGCCTGGCCGATTGGAACGAAGGCCCAGCACAAGCCAAGATGGCCGATGCCACCGAGTGGTTGGCCGAGCTGGACAGAAGTTACACGATGGAAGAACAGCGCACACAGCACCACGGCAATGTGCGCATTGAAACGGGAACGTCCGTGGACTTTTTCTAACGCACTTGAATTTCAGTGAATGTGTTTTGTGGGACTTAAAGGGGTAAAACCATGACAGCTAAAACCGTGATGATCATTGACGACTCGGGCAGTTTTCGCACCGTCGTCAAACTGGCTTTGGCCAAGGCCGGCTACACCGTGGTGGAGGCCGTTGATGGGAAAGACGCAGTGACCAAACTCGATGGGCGTAAGTACAACCTCATCGTCTGCGATGTGAACATGCCCAACATGGACGGCCTGAGTTTTCTCAAGCACTTGAAAGCGTCTGCCGCCTACAAGTTCACGCCCGTGATCATGCTCACCACCGAGTCGCAAGAGTCCAAGAAGATGGAAGCCAAGGCCTCAGGCGCACGGGCTTGGATCACCAAACCGTTCCAGCCTTCGCAGCTGGTTGAAGCGGCTGCCCGCATTTGCGTTTAAGTGCCAACCTCAAGTCCACGAGCGTGCCATGAATAAAACCGTCTTGGTGATTGACGATTCCGGTCGTTTTCGCACCGTCGCCCGCATGGCGCTGGAAGGAGCGGGTTTTGACGTGACCGAGGCCGAAGACGGCTTAGATGCCCTCAAAAAATTGGAGAAGCAGCGATTCAACATCATCACCTGCGACATGAACATGCCCAGGCTGGATGGCGTTGGTTTCCTCAGAGAAATGAAACTGTTGCCTGACCACAAATTCACGCCCGTGATCATGCTGAGCACCGAGTCCAACGACGCGATGAAGGCGAAAACCAAAGAAGCTGGAGCGCGCGCCTATGTCACCAAACCTTTCCAGCCGTCGCAGTTGATTGATGCGGTTCGGCGTTTGGTTGTTTGACAACGTTCAAAAAAAGACCCCCACCATGAGCACCACCACCCATGTCATGCGGCTCAGCGGCGACTGCACCATCACAGGCGCGTCCAGCCAGCACGAAACCATGTTGGCCCAGTGGGCCGAGTTGTCACAAAACGATCTGAGCGGTGGCCTGCACGTGAACCTTTCAGAAGTCACCGATTTCGACAGCGCCGGTGTGCAACTGCTGCTTGCACTCAAACGCAGTGGGATCGAGGCGGGTGCGCCCATCGTGCTGGAGCAACCCAGCGAGGCGGTCAAGATGGCTTTGGCCACCTATTGTTTGTCGCCGCTTGATCTGTCCCCCATCCCTTCAAACCAAGGAGCCGCCGCATGAGCGCCCGTGACAACGACGACGACGAAATCATCGCCGCTGCGCGCGAGGGTTTCCTCGAAGAAGCACAAGACAATCTGCGCCAGTTCGAGGCCGCCCTCTTGGTCATGGAGACTGACCCTGAGGATGCTGAAAACCTCAATGCCGCCTTCCGCGCCGCCCACACCATCAAGGGTGGGGCGGGCCTGTTTGGTTGCACCGCAGTGGTGGCCTTCACCCATGAAGCAGAAACCTTGCTGGAGGCGCTGCGCTCGGGTCAGCATCCTTTGACCGAGGCGACGGTGGCCTTGTTGCTGCAAAGCCGCGACATGATAGGCAAGCTGCTGGATGAAGTGAACAGCGGCGAAAGTGACCCGGTGGTGGCGGCAGATGCGGCCACCTTGGGTAGTCAGTTGCGCGCCATCACCAAAGGCAAAGCGCCCGACGCGCCAGCCGCAGCGAAGGCTGACGCGAAAACCGCGACAAGCACCGCTTCAGGCGCGGCGTCGTCCGACGACGGCACCTGGCACATCTCGCTGCGTTTCGGCCAAGACGCTTTGCGCAATGGCTTGGACCCGATCTCCTTCATTCGTTATTTGGGCAAACTCGGCACGGTGCGGGAGTTGGTCACGGTCAGCGACAGTGTTCCTGAACTGATGGCACTTGACGCAGAAGCCTGCCACCTCGGTTTTGAGATCACCTTCTACGGCGACGTGACACGCGCCGACCTCGAGCAGGTGTTTGAGTTTGTGGTGGAAGACTGCGACATCCAAATTTTGGCGCCAGACGCCAGCGCACAAGACTGCGCAGCACTGCGCGCGCTGCGTGGCACCAGTGATGCCATGCGGGAACTCATGGACCGTTTGGTTCCCGAGCGCGTGGCTGAGTTCAAAGCCGACGAGGCGGGTGGCGATCAGTCGCCCGTTGAACTGGAGGAAATATCTCCCGAACGCCGTGCGCCCGGCATTGAACGCCGCGCCGGCGCACGCCGGGGCGACGATGCCAAATTCATCCGCGTGCGTGCCGACAAACTGGACCAGCTGGTGGACTTGATTGGTGAACTCGTGATCGCCAGCTCCGGCGCCAAATTGGTGGCCCAGCGCGAAGAGTCACCCGATTTCATGGAAATTGCCATGCGCATTGGCGATTTGGTCGAAGGCGCCCGCGACGGTGCCCTGGGCCTGCGCATGGTGCCCATCGGCGAAACCTTTGGCCGCTTCCAGCGGGTGGTTCGTGATGTGAGCAAATCGCTGGGTAAAGAAGTGGACTTGGAGTTGACCGGTGGCGACACCGAACTCGACAAAGCCATGGTCGAAACCATTGCCGATCCGCTGACTCACCTGGTGCGCAACTCGCTGGACCACGGCTTGGAAACCACAGAAGGGCGCATTGCCGCTGGCAAGTCACCACGCGGTCGCATTGCGCTCAATGCCTACCACGAGGGCGGCCAGATCGTCATTGAAGTCAGCGACGATGGCCGCGGCGTGAACCGCGAGAAGGTACTGGCCAAAGCAAAAGAAAAAGGCCTGGTGGCTGCGGATGCGCAGCCCAGCGATGCCGAAATTGACCAATTGATCTGTGCGCCTGGTTTCTCCACAGCCGACTTTGTCACCGACATCTCCGGCCGCGGTGTGGGCATGGACGTGGTCAAACGTAATGTGGACTCACTGCGCGGCACGATGCAAATCGTCAGCAGCCCGGGTTTGGGTACGACGATTCAAATTCGCTTGCCGCTGACCCTGGCCATCATCGACGGCTTCTTGACCCAAGTGGGCACCGTGCACTACGTGTTGCCGCTGGACGTGATGGTGGAATGCATTGAAACCCCGGCCTCTTGCAGTGCGTCCAGCACCGACATCAGTGGCGTGTTCGATCTGCGCGGTGAGGTGCTGCCTTATGTGGATATTCGCCGCGCTTTTGGTCATGCGGGGGATGCCCCCGCTCGCCAAAGCATGGTGGTGGTGCGCAGCAACCGTACCAAGGTCGGTTTGCTGGTGGACCGTTTGCTCGGTGAACACCAAACCGTGATCAAACCCCTAGGCGCGGTGTTCAAACACCTGCAGGGCATTGCGGGCTCCACGATTCTTGGCAGCGGTGAAGTGGGCTTGATTCTGGAAGTGCCCACCCTCTTGCAGACCATTTCTCGTCCGACCGCCAATTTGCCTGCCTTTGCCAAGCCACCCAGCTTGAGTCCACCGGCCACGCAGGGCGTGGCCCATCACTGAACCGCCATTCAACCAACGCTTTCACCTGATTTTGTTTGGAGACTTTCATGGAACAGACCTTGAACACCGCTGCCCGCGCACCGCGCATCTTTGCTCCCGTCGCCGGGCTGCTGGGTCGCTTCAAACTCAGTACCAAAGTGGCGGTGATCGCCGTGCTGTTATTTGTTCCGCTGGTGGCCTTGCTGGCCAGCGTTTTGAAACGCGATGGTGAAGCCATTGAATTCACTCGCAATGAGTTGATTGGGTCGCATCAAATTCATGAAATGCTGGACTTGATCGACACGGTGCAAACCCACCGTGGCCAAACCGCCATGCTGCTGCAAGGGCACGCAGGCATGCAAGCCGACCGGCAAACCACCCGCAGCGAGTTGACCAAGGTGTTGGCTGACGTGGATGCAGCGGTGCACGCCGCGCCCCAATTTGAGTTGGACAAGGCCTGGGCCCCGTTGCGCGACGAGGCCAAAGCCCTCACGACCAACCCCGATCCCAGCAGTGCGGCGGCCGCTTTTGCCGTTCACACCGATTTGATCAAACGCTTACAAACGCTCAGCCTGCTTGCGGCTGAGAAGTCCGGTTTGCTTTTCGACCCCGAGGCCACCACCTATTTCATGATGGAGGTGGTGTTTGAGCGCATGGTCTCTTGGAATGAATCCATCGCCCAAGTTCGAGGCGTCGGTGCAGGTGCATTGTCCAAGGGTGAGTGGACTGGCAGCGATCAAGCACGTATGACATCTGCCTTGGCCTCTTTGGCGGAAAGCCACTTGTCGGTGCAGCGCAAACTCGATGGCCTTGAGCGCTCGGGTGAGCCCATACCCAAAGGTTGGGTGCAAGCCAATGAGGCCGTTGACGCCTATGTGAAGGTGGCCAAAGGATTGATGAAAGAGGGCAAGTTGCAAGGTGATGCGCTGGCCTATTTCAAGCAGGGCACCGACACGCTGGAAGTCGTGGATCAGTTCCACAACCTGGCGATTGATCGCATGGATGCGTTGCTCAATGAGCGCATCGCCCGAATCAACAATGTTCGGTTGATGGAGGCCGTGGGTGCCGGGGTGGGCGTGCTGATTGCTCTGTACCTTTACTTGGCCATTCGCAGCTCCATCAACCGTTCAGCGCAAAGCATTCAAGCCGCTGCCGCCCGTGTGGCAGAAGGCGACTTGGACATGACCGTGTATGCAGAAGGCAAAGACGAGTTGGCCCACATTGCAGTCGCCCTGGAGCAAGTGCGGGGCAACCTGAAAGCTTTGGCCAACGACACTTCAGGGTTGGTGGACGCCGCCGTGGATGGCCACCTGGATGCCCGCGCCGATGCGGCCCAACACCAAGGCGAGTACCGCAAGATCGTGCAGGGCGTGAACGACACCTTGGACGCCATTGTTGGCCCTGTCAAAGAAGTGCAGGGTGTGTTGCAAGGAATGGAAGAGGGCGACCTCACCCAAACCGTGCAAGGCGACTACCGTGGCGCATTCGCAGAACTGAAGAATGCGGTGAACAACACGGTAGCGCGTTTGGCGCAAACGATGGGTGAGGTGAACGCCGCCGCCGAGCAGCTCAATTCAGCAGCGGCGCAGGTATCCACCACATCGCAGTCGCTGTCACAGTCGGCGTCCGAACAAGCGGCCAGCGTGGAGCAAACCAGCGCCTCGCTGCAGCAAATGGCCGCCTCGGTCAAACAAAACAGCGAAAACGCCAACGTCACCGACGGCATGGCCACCAAAGCCAGCAAAGAAGCCGGTGAGGGCGGTCAGGCCGTGAGCCAGACGGTGGATGCGATGAAGTCCATCGCCAGCAAGATCTCCATCATTGACGACATTGCCTACCAAACCAATTTGCTGGCCTTGAACGCCGCGATTGAAGCCGCACGGGCGGGTGAACACGGCAAAGGTTTTGCGGTGGTGGCCGCCGAAGTGCGCAAACTCGCAGAACGCAGCCAAGTGGCCGCGCAAGAAATTGG
>JBJOQO010000038.1:0-30446 GCA_046049865.1 Pseudomonadota bacterium
TCTTGATCACTTTGCTCTCTTGACTCGTGTTCATCTGCATTTCCTTTCTGGCGTCGATTCGCCATTCATGTTGAAATGTCAGATTAAGTCTAGACTAGTTCACGTCACCTCAATAGCCAAGTGCCGGCTGTCGGCTGTCGGCTGTCGGCTGTCGGCTGTCGCAGTAGGACAACGCTGTCTTCGCTGTGCGGGAGAGGCCGCCTCTTGCCCTCCGGGCTGCGGCAATTGCTCTCAACTTAGGGCGAGGCACCTTCCAAGGCACCTTAACTGCTTCGCCGCACCCAACCCGCCAGGCGTCGCCGTGGCGGTTGATCGGCGGCTGCCCTGCCGTATGGGTTGAGGCATTGATGCCCACTTTGCGCTCAATGCGTGATTTGGATCATTTTTGCCAACCAACTCTCACGATTCAACCCCGCATCAAGTAAGGACAATAAAACACCCGAAACCCCCACACAGTGCGACAGCCGTACCCATCCCACTGCGTCGGTTCTTCTACCAATCCAGCCCACGGAGAACAGACCATGCGCCTGAACGCCCCCGTCATCGATCGTGAATATCCGTTTCCCAAGGGGGAAACACTCGTTTCCACCACCGATCTCAAAGGCCGCATCACCTACTGCAACAAAGCCTTTGTGGCAGTCAGTGGGTTCGAGCACGCCGAGCTGCTCGGGCAGCCCCACAACATGATTCGCCACCCCGACATGCCGGAGGAAGCCTTTCGTGACATGTGGGCCACCATCGCCAGCGGCAGGCCCTGGTCGGCGCCGGTGAAGAACCGCCGCAAAGATGGCAGCTACTACTGGGTGATGGCCAACGCCACACCCCTTATGGATGGCGATGGCATTGCGGGATATATGTCAGTCCGCACTGAAGCCAGTCGCTCCCAAATCGACGCTGCGCAAGCACTCTATGCATTGATGCGCCGCGAAAAGGCCTCCGGAACGCTGATCCATCGGCTGTCCGCAGGTCGGTTGGTGCGTGCGGGCGCCGCAGGACGTATCGCTCAGTTGATATCCGCCCTGAGCCAATCAAAAGACTTGCTCATGACCTTGGGCGTTGGTGCACTGGGCATCACCCTGGGCGCATGGGCCCGTGGTGGCTCGGGAGTCGCGTGGCTGCCCATGACGGCCGCGGTGGTAGCAACTGCAGTTGCCGCATGGTTGGTGGTTTGGCGTCTGCGGTCTCAAACCACCCAACCTTTGCGACGTCTGCTGGCCTTTTCTAACCGAATGGCCGGGGGTGACTTGACACAAAGCATCCACAGCGAACGAGCCGATCTGGTGGGCCAACTGGAACAATCGCTCAATCAACTCAGTGTCAATGTGCGCTCCATCGTGCGCGATGCTCGAACGGAAGCCGAGAGCATGCGTCACGTGACCCGAGAGATCGCCGAGGGCAATTTGGAACTGTCGGGGCGGACAGAGTCTCAGGCCAGTAGCCTGGAAGAAACCGCCTCGTCGATGGAACAAATCACGGGCACCGTACGGCAAAGCGCCGAATCAGCCAGGCAGGCCAGCGATCTGGCGTTGAAAGCCAATGACATCACGCAGCGCAGCAGCGACGCGGTATGCACGGTGACGCAAACGATGGGCCTGATAGCGGACTCCTCCAAACGCATCGGCGAAATCATTCAAGTTATTGACAGCATTGCGTTTCAAACCAACATCCTGGCGTTAAACGCTGCTGTAGAAGCGGCTCGGGCCGGCGAGCAAGGGCGCGGCTTTGCGGTCGTGGCGGCCGAGGTCCGCACCTTGGCCGGTCGCACCACCGGGGCTGCACGAGAAATCAAACAGCTGATCGAAACGTCGTCTGAAACCGTCGAAACCGGCACGCGGCAAACCCGCGAAGCCCAAGAAACCATGGACCATGCGCTGGAGGCGGTGCGCCATGTCAGCAGCCTAATCGGCGACATCAATACCGGTGCCAATGAACAATTGATGGGTATCTCTCAGGTCAATGAAGCCGTGTCGCAAATGGACGGCATCACGCAGCAAAACGCGGCCATGGTGGAAGAGCTGGCATCTTCAGCGTCGTCGCTGCAGGAGCAGGCGGCGGCAGTCGCACAGTCAGTGAAGGTGTTTCGTTTGGATGGTGATGACCTTGGATTGGCTGGTGTAGATGCTGTGGCGCTACGCAAGGCGAACAAAGACAAGCTGGCCGCGGCGGGTTGACGGGCGGCGGATTTTGACCCCGCCAGCCACGGTGGCTTATCCCAGCCGTGCCTGAACTTTTTCATCCCAACCCACGGTCACCGTGCCGTCGGGCCAGCGAATGACAGGCCGCTTGATCACACTGGGCTGAGACTGCATCAGGGCCAGAGCACTGCGTTCGTCATGGACCGCCTCTTTCTGATCCTCACTGAGCTTGCGCCAAGTACTGCCCTGGCGGTTGATCAGTGGTTGCCAGCCACATAGGGTCAGCCACTGTGCAGCCGCTTGCAATGGCACGCCGCTTTTTTTGAAGTCATGGAATTCATACTCGCGACCGCAGGCCGTGAGCGCGGCACGGGCGCGCTTGACCGTGTCGCAGTTGGAAATGCCATACACCACCACCTCAGTCATTTTTTTTGTCACCTTTGTCCTCACAGGAAGGGTCGGGGCCGTTTCCGGTGCCCACCACGGATGCGTTGATGAGGCTGATCTCAAACCACACACAAAACGGAGCTTCATAGCGGTATGACCACACCGTTTCGCCGCGCCAGCCCACGCTGCGCACATGGGATGGTGTTCCCAACCATGCATGCACCTGTGCCTGCGACCAAGCGGGCTCCACCTTGAAGAACCTGGCTTCGGTCAACACCTGCTCCCAAGCCAGTAAACGCCCCTGTGCATCAAAGTCCAGCATATAGGTGTGTTTGCCCATGGGGCCGCGTGCAAATTCCAAACGGCTGGCAGCGCTGGGCTGATCCGGTGGTGGTGGATGGGTAGCGGTGGCAGGCCCCATCTGCGCTTGCACCTGGGCAACGCTGGCCCCAGGCGCGATGCTTTGTGGGCCGTAGGCATGACAAGCGGACAGCAACGCAGCGCAGGCACACGAGACAAATACAAACCGTGTTCGTGATGTCAGTTTCATTTTGTTGACCATGACAGTCTCCCGTGTCCGATCCCGCATGATGCGCTCATCAGAAAACACTGCGCTGGTATGAAGTTTTCCCCATGTGTTACGGTCGGTCGGTGCAAAGTGGCGATTCTGTTCGCAATCAATATCCACGGTCTACAAACAGTCTGGTCCTTGCACCGCCTGCAGCGTCACTTCGGACACACGGCCCTCTTCGTTCTCGCGTTGGCGCAGCCACCACACCGCGCCCTTTTTGACGGACCAGGCTTGGGGCAGACCGCAAATCAGTTGCGCAGCGACCAGCCCTAGGGTGGGTTGATGGCCCACAACCAAAACAGGCTCCGCCGCAGTCGGCCAGCGCGCGGCCTGAAGCAAATCGTCCACACCGCATTCGGGGCCCAGCGTTTCGACTGTCTTGAAAATGCGCCCCAGCGCCGCAGCGGTTTGCTGGCAACGCTGCGCTGGACTCACCAACACCCGGGTGGAATCTGGCAAACGCTGGTTCAACCAGACGGCCATGCGCTGCGCTTGTCGTTCACCTTTGGTGGTGAGTCGACGATCCAAGTCCGTCTCGTTGTCACGCAACAAATGGGCTTGGGCGTGACGCCAGAGAATCAGGTCCATGGATCCGTCTCAGTCGGCGGTGAAACGCTGCATCAGCGCCCGTTGCGCGCTGGCACCTTGATTGGCGACGCGAAGGTAGTGTCCGTCGGACTGGAGTTGCCAAGCATCCATGTGGTCGTGCAAATAGGGCACCAAACATTCGTCAATCACGCGCTGACGCAACGTTGGATCCGGTATGGGCCAGGCCACCTCGATCCGGCGAAACATGTTGCGGCTCATCCAGTCGGCGCTCGACAGGTAAAGCGCTTCGTCATTGGCGCCTTGGCCCCAGCAAAAGTAAAGAATGCGGGAATGCTCCAAAAAGCGGCCAATGACGCTGCGCACCCGAATGTTGGAGGTAGCGCCTTCAATACCGGGGGGCAGCATGCAGGCACCACGAATGATGAGATCAATCTTGGCACCTGCTTGCCCGGCTTTGATCAAAGCCTCGATCAAGGGCACGTCGGTCAAGGCATTGAGTTTGAGCACGATACGTGCGTGCTGCCCGTTCTTGGCCGCGCTCGCAACCTTGCCGACACAAACCAGCATTTCGCGGTGCAGTGTGAACGGCGCTTGCAACAACCCTTTGCTGGGTTTTTGACGTCCCAGGCTGGCGAGTTGTTGGAAGATGGCGTCGGCATCTTCGGTCAGTTTAGGGTTGGCCGTGAGGTAACCCACGTCGGTGTACAACTTGGCGGTTTTGGGGTTGTAGTTGCCCGTGGACAGGTGTCCATAACGGCGCAGGCGATTGCCTTCTCTGCGCGTCACCAAGAGCAGTTTGGCGTGTGTTTTGAGCCCAACGATGCCGTAGACCACCTGCACACCCACGGCCTCCAAACGTTCGGCCCAGTTGATGTTGGCCTCTTCGTCGAAACGGGCTTTGAGCTCCACCACGGCCATCACTTCTTTGCCTCGGCGAGCGGCTTCAATCAGCAGGTCCATCAATGGCGACTCACTGCCAGTGCGGTAAATGGTTTGTTTGATCGCGAGCACATCGGGGTCGTAGACGGCTTCGCGCAAAAACTGCACCACGGGTTCAAACGATTCAAACGGATGGTGCATCAACACATCACGTTGGCGCAGGGTGTCGAAGATGGAGTCTTGACGCGGCAGCCTGCCTTCGGGCCAACTCGGTTCATAGGGTGCAAAACGTAGTGCAGGCGCTTGGGTCTGGTCGATCAACTGATTCAAACGCACCAAGTTCACCGGCCCATTGACCCTGTACAGCGCGGCTTGGGGCAGATCGAACTGATCGAGCAAAAAGGTCGCCAACTCTGGCGGACAGGTGTTGACCACCTCTAAACGAATGGCCTGTCCGAAATGCCGCGTCGTCAGGCCTGAGCGCAAGGCTTGGCGCAAATTGGTGACGTCGGCTTCGTCCACCGCCAAGTCAGAGTCTCGCGTGACACGGAACTGCGAGAAAGCCTCCACCTGACGTCCCGGGAACAACGATTCCAAGTTGGCACGGATCACACTGGTGAGAAGGACAAACACTTGTTGACCTGGAGCGGCCAAATGGCCTGGCAGGCGAATCACACGCGGCAGCACCCTGGGCACTTTGACAATGGCGATGGTGTTGGCGCGGCCAAATGCATCGTTACCAGAAAGCCGAACGATGAAGTTCAGCGACTTGTTGGCCACCACAGGGAAAGGATGTGAAGGATCCAATCCCACGGGCACCAACAGCGGTTTCACTTCACGAGAGAAGAACTGGCTCACCCAGCGGCGCTGCGCTTCGTTGCGCTCTGAGTGGTTCAGGATGTGGATGCCTTGGGCGCTGAGCTTAGGCATCACCTCGTCATTGAAGACACGGTATTGCTCGTCAATCAACTCGTGGGCTTGGACGGCCACGGTTTCCAAGTCGCGGTTAGAGACACCTGCGCCGGGCAGCCTGGCGGCTTCGATGTAGTCAGCAAAACGGACCTCAAAGAACTCGTCCAAGTTGCTGGAAACAATACAGACGTAACGCAAACGTTCCAGCAGCGGCACATCCTCGCGCAGGGCTTGCGCAAGGACTCTGCGGTTGAACGCCAAGATGGCGGTTTCGCGGTTCAAAAGCGCCGGCATGTTGGGCGCGGCGTTCACTTCGGTGGGTGCGGTATCCGCAGAGTTCAAAGACGTCATGCCTTCAGTTTATGAAGGTTTTGTGGCAAATCCATGACAAGGCCATCGGCTGGACCCGGAATCAAGTCGAGGTTCCCACGACTACGACCGCCACGATGCCCAAACCCAAACACAGGTTGAACAGCACCCAATGCCTGATTTGGAGCAGCACCCCGTTGGCCACCGACCAGTCCAGTCCCTCCACCGCGCGGCGCAGTCGACTGAAAAGCACGAAACGAATGTGCCCCAACACCAACCACATGAAAACCCCCAAGCCGGCCATCACCCACCACTCCAGCGGCATGTTGAAAGGCAAACCGGCTTGCACGGTCTGTTTGGCCACGCGTCCAATCATCCACACACCACTGGCAACCGTCAGTGTGCTCAGAACCAGCATCGAATTGAGAAAACGCGACAACACGGCAGTCATCAACCGCGCTTTGGCTGGAGGGTCTAACTCGCCGAGCGCGGGCCGCAAAAAAAAGTGCGAGAACACCATGCCGCCTATCCATACGATGACGGACAACAAATGGATGAGCTTGAGCAGCGCGTAAATCATGAGAATCTTTCGGAGTGAGCGTAGTTCAGTTGATTAGTTGACTGTGCGTGAACCAGGTGCTTGACTGCTCGGCGGCACAAAAAGTTCAGCCGCATCCACGGCATCAAACAAATAATGTTGGCCGCAGAACTCACAGCCAATATCAACGCGGCCTTGTTCTTCCAAGATGCTTTCAACCTCTTGAACACCCAAACTGCGCAGCATGTGGCCCACACGTTCGCGTGAGCAGGTGCAAGCGAAACGAGGTGCATTTGGACCGGTTTGTGGCTCAAAACGCAGCAGCGGCTCTTCCCAAAACAGACGGTGCAGGACGGTGTCGGCATCCAGGGACAGCAGTTCTTCGGGTGTGAGCGTGGCCGCCAAATGGGCGATGCGGTTGTAGGCTTCGTTCACGCCAATGTCATCTTCATTGCGTGCGTTGCCGATGTTGCCTTTGCCTTCCACCGGCAGGCGCTGAATCAGGAGGCCCGCCGCCACTTGGTCGTTGGCCGCCAGAATGAGTTTGGTGTCGAGTTGCTCCGATTGCAGCATGTAGTGCTCCAGAACCTCACTCAATCGCTGCAGGGGCTCGCGTTGGTCACCATGCAAGGGCACCACCCCTTGGTAGGGGGTTTGGCCGGGCAATTTGTCTTTGGGGTCGAGCGTGATGGCACAGCGGCCCTTGCCATTGACGTTCAGCATGGCCTCCACTTGTGCACCTGGCGTGACCTCGCCTGCCACGGTGGCCGTGACGCGAAAGGCCAAATCGGACTGAACCTCGGCCACCGCCAATTTCACCGGACCATCACCATGCATTTGCAGCACCAAGGCGCCGTTGAATTTGATGTTGGCTTGCATCAAGACACCCGCCGCTGCCATCTCACCCAGCAATGCCCTCACCGGCTCTGGAAAGGGGCCGGTGGCGTTGGCGCCCTGCCCTTGCCTGCGCTTGAGCACCTCTTGCCAACCGTCGGTCAGGCGCACCAGCATGCCGCGCACCGGCAGGCCGTCGAAAATGAATTTATGGAGTTCGCTCAAGATATTTCTTTCAAATCACCTGTCCTGGTTTCGTCATTCCCGCGAAGGCGGGAATCCAGGAAATTTGCCGAGCCACATCATCAGCATCGTTTGTTATCACCGACTGGATTCCCGCCTGCGCGGGAATAACGATCGGGGAGCGCATGTTCTTCAGCAGGGGCTTCACAACGCCACTGGCCCCGCGTCTTTCACCTCCACCGCCTGCCGTGCCTGCTGTTGGCGCACGCGGTCGATGTATTGCTCGCTGCGCGCCAACTGCTCTTGCATGATGACGTTGTTCTGGCCCATGGCGGTGATGGCCTGGCTGCGGAAGGTGTCCATGGCGTCCATGGCCTGGTAGGTCTGATCGAACATCTCTTTGATTTTGTCAATGCCCAGCATCGGGTTACTGGCAAAGTTGCCGGTGGCTTCCACGTGTTGGTTCAACTGTTTGCCGGTTTGGGTGATGAGATCGCCAATGGTTGCGTTCACGCCTTGCAGCATCTCCATCACCTGGATTTGGTTGCCGGTGGCACGGGCCACCGTTTGCGCCACGGCCAGGGCACTCATGCCGGTGGTGGCCACACGGGAGCAGCCATTCATCATTTCACGACCAGTTTTTTTGAGCACATCCAGCGCCAGGTAGCCGTTCACGCACACGGCTTGTTGGGTTTGAATATCGGCCAGGTTCTGGCGGGCATAAAAGAGCACCTCTTGCTCCAGGGCTTTGGCGCGGATGGGATCCGTGGCTTTGAGCGCGTTCACTTTGTCAGCCAACTGGGTGTCCAGGGTGCGGGCAAAGTGAATGGCGGCTGAGAGCTGCTGCATCGCGTCCCATAACTTGCCGCGTGTGGCTTCGATGTCGGCCACGTCGCGCTGCACGTCGTCGCGTGCGGCGTAGAGCTGGTTCATGGCCTGGCTGAGTTGGTTTGAGGCGCTTTGGTACTTGCGAAAGTACGCTTGCAGTTTGTTGCCGTAAGGAATCAAACCAAAGAGTTTGTTGGGCTGGAGCAAGTCGCCGTCTTTGCCCGGGTTGAGTTCATCCAGTTGCCCACGAATAGCGGCGATGGCTTTGTAGGCCGGGCTGTCTTCGGCACCCACGAAGTTGCGCTGCAAAAGCTGGCCCTGCATCAGGCTGGCGGCGGTGGACACCTCTTGGCGGCCCAAGGCGAAGGCGCTGTCGAGTTTGGCTTTGAAGGCGTCGCTGTTGACGTCTTCTTGCATCAAGGCGTCAATAAAACGGCCCACCTGATCCTCCACCTTTTTTTGCATGTCGGGCTTGAGCGGCACCGCACCCACGCTGGCTTCCACTGGAAGCGGCGTGATGAATTCAGGCGGGGTGAGCGCAAAGCCGGTGAGTGCGTTCGAGGTTGACGTGCCGGTCGCTGTCGTGGTCGCGAGGTGGGTCGAAGACATTCAAGACTCCTTGGAAGGTGGGGCCGAAGCTGTTGGCGAAGATGGGGCCAATGACGGCGCAGACAAGACGCTGCGCTGGCCAAATTTGTCGTGGAGAAACTGAGAGTGGCTCAAGAATGCATGCGCGTCTTGGCTGGCCAGGTCGTCTGCCAGCTGTTTCACCTTGGTTTGCAGCTCACACAAGGTATCGCGGAAAGTGTCTTGCGCGGTTTTGCCGTTTTGCAGAACACGGCTGCCTGCGTACTGCGGCGGAATGGATAGATATGTTTTCAAAGCCTCGGGCAAATAAGAGATGGCAATGTGGCGCGCATGAAAACTTTCTTGCAATGACAGCGCGCCTTTGCTGCGCTCCCATTGCGCAAGCAAGGCTTCCAGGTCAGCGCACAAACCCAGCACCTGGGCTTGCAAACTGGCGGGCAGGCGGTTGTCAGGGTTGTACTGAACGAGGCCACGCACACCGCCCAAGGCGCGGTTCATGGCTTCGCGTGCATCACCTTCGTCCTTGAACTCCAGCGCTTCCCACTCGGGAGTGGACAGACTCGGCCAGCCCAACCACAAACCGGCCACCGCAAACCCGGCCGCATAACCAATGGCCGCGACGCCCACACCCACGGTGCCGAGCCATCCCAAGCCCTGCAGCACCAGCACAGCGGTGGCCACGGCCAGGCCGCACCAGTTGGCGGGGTGGGTGAGGAGGCGGGTGAGGCGGTTCATGTCAAACTTTCTAGCAGGCCTATGCCGGCATCAAGCAAATTCTGAACACTCTCTACAAGGACGGATGAACAGCCCCATGTTCCGCCAAAACCCCAAATTGATTCCACCTCAACCCGAAGAACGCCAGGTGCATCACCCTCGATAGCACAAACCGCAATCGCGTTGATGACGTTTTGGTGATTGAAATCTGAGACGCTCAAGTCGACTACGCCCACAAACCTGAATCGAATCAAAACACTCTTGCTTAAAACCTGCTCGTACTGCGCGGTTCCTTCTCCAACACTCACGAAGTGGCGAACGTGCACTGCGAGGTGTGCAACTGCGTGGTCGCGTTCAAATGGAATCGCGCGTTCAACACAAAAGGAAATGACCTCGGCATCGTGGAAGGTAGGCCAATAGCCAAGCAACGCCACAACCCTATCGGATCCCATGATTTGAGCAGGCTCAATCTCCGCGTTCATCGTCGGAATGGCTTTCACGACAACGGAGCGAACATCGAGCCACCCGCCCTCACCCCAACCCTCTCCCACAAGTGGGAGAGGGAGCCTCCTACTCCCTCTCCACCGTACCCGGGGGAGAGGGCTGGGGTGAGGGGGCTGGGCTGATCGAAGGAGGGAACCACGGCAAAAAAATGTGCCAATTTCAAAGCGGGCACACCAAGCCGATACAGTGGTCGTCTAGGGCTTCTGCCGCTAAGGCATCTAGCTTGCCCGCGTTCGCGTCGGCTTCGACTTGCGCGTCCCAACGAGCAGCATCGAATTCAGCAAACCAGCGGCGGAACTCGGCCAATTCCGAGGGTGGCAAGGCTTCCACGGCTTTTTCGATTGAATGAATGTCACCCATTTCAGTGCTCCAAGGTGTCTGAATAGAACAGCTACAAGTATGCGGCAATCTCAAGTCTGGCGATTTGGGACATGCGTCTTGTTCACGCTCACTGATACGCCCGAATATCCTTGAACACCGCATACAGCGCCGTCTTGCGTGCATCAAACACTTTGCCGCCGGTGATTTGCACCAGGCGTTTGAGGTCGGCTTCTTTGGCTTCGCCGAAGAGCACCATGAAAACGGGGATGGCGCGCACGTCTTCGGGCAGTTGGTTGTAGCTTTGCTCGAAGGCGGCCAGGTCGCGGCCCATGGTGTTCTCGCCATCGGTGAAAGCCACCACGGAGTACTGGTACTGCGGGTTTTTCTTGCGCTGCTCCAGGCTGTGGGTCAGTGCAGCCAGCACGCTGTCGTACAAAGCGGTGCCACCCGTCATGTTGAGCGAGTCGGCGTATTGACGCACCTGGGCCAGCACTTGTTGTTTGGCGTCGGAGTCGGCTTGTTGTTGCACACCCTTGCCAGTGCGCTGGCCCGCAGGCACTTCAAAGGCGGTGATTGGGCCTGGCAGGTCGGAGAACGGCAGCATCCACACCCGTTCGCGGTTGGTGAGTTTGGCCAGGCGACCGGTGAGGGAGTTGTCGATGCCCGAGATGTAGTGAATGGCCTCAATGAGTTGCTCGCGACGGCGGTCGCGCATCATGCTGCCGCTGGTGTCCAGAACAAACGTGGAGGCGATGGGACGACGGAATTCGTTGAGGTAGGCGTCGATCAAACCGTCGGACAAAGCGCGGTCGGGGGAAAACGGCAGCTCCACGCGCATGGCACCTCCTGGGAACAGGTCGGCCACTGCAGCGGCCACTTCCGGGTTCACTGGGCGGCGCAGGGTTTGGCGGGCGAGCCAGGTTTGGGCCTCAGGGCCTTTGAGGTAGGCCACCACCTTGAGGTAGTCCTCGCGCCGGCCTTCTTGCAGCAGCATGAAGGGGTAGTCGGCCGTGGCCACGCCTTCGTGGGGGTAGACCAAGGCGAGTTTTTCGCTGAGTTTGCCGCTGCTGTTGAGCGACAGCAGCCAGCTTTCATAGTTGATGAAGGTGTTGACCTGTCGACCTTGTTGTTCGATGAACTTCTCGGACAAATAGGTGGAGTTATCGCCCGGCAGTTTGTAGCCCTTCAAGAAATTCGCAATGGCGCTGCGGTCAACATCTTGCGCTGTGAGTGCTTCGGCCTTGTTGCTGGCAGCGGCCACCACGCCCATCAAGGCCATGAAACCCTGGTTGGAGGTGGCAGGGTTGGACAAAGCGTAGGTGATCTTGCCCGACGCCGCCGCTTGCGTGATGGTGCGCCAGGTGACTTGCTCGGCCACTTTGGGATCATCCCAGCCCAATTGTTTGGCCACCGACTGACTCACACCCAGGGTGATGGGCGAGAGCATGATTTTTTCTTGCAGCTTGACGCGGGCCTGCCCCTGCGGGTCGCTCAGCAGGTATTTGGCGTTGGCAAACCAGGCGGCTTGGGCGTCGGTTTTGCCCGTTAGCACCGCCTCGGTGCTTTCCATGGTGCCGCCATAGGTAAAACGCAGTTTCACCCCGGTGGCTTTTTCGACCATGCCTTCCAGGGGCTGGGCGTCGCGCAGGTCGCTGGTGGCCAGGACTTTGAAAACGGCGACATCCGCCGCTGGTGCCGCAGCCGGTTTGCTGGCTTCTTCTTTGCTGCAAGCGGTCAGTATCAACAGACTTGCCAGCAACAAAGACTTGAACGCGATGATCGTTTTCATTTCGCCATCTCCTGGGTCACCACATCAATCATTTCGCCCATCAGTTCAAACGATGGCGGGTCAATCACATTGGCGATGCGCTCTTCCACAGCCAAGCCGGTGGGGGCGATGGTTTGCATGAAGACACCGCTGTCGGCAATGCGAAACCCATACTCCACGGCGATGCGCTGCAAGGCGGGGTCGCTTGCCAGCAAGTCGGCCAGGGCGCGGGCGCGCGGGCTGGCTGCGACAAACACTTGTTTGTTGAGGATGGTGGGCTGTGGGTAGACCAAGACCATGTCGGCACCCAGAGACTTCTTGGCCAAAGCATGGGCCACCATTTGGTATTCGTATATGAAGGCCAGCGGTGTTTTGCCGGGGCCCAAGGTGAGGTAATCGTCAAAGTTGCCGTTGACGTAGTTTTCTTGGTAACCCTGGCGTTTGAATAGCTCTGCAAGCTTGGTTGAAAGCGCCAAGGCGGCGGCGCGGTCGCTCACCACATCGCCATTCAGGGCATAACTCGTCAGCGCCAGATACATGGCGGCCGAGTTGCTGCGGCGTATGTCGGTGGTGGACACGAGCACGCTGCGCGATACGTTGTAGCTTTGCGCACCCTGCAATTCATTCCACCTTTTTTTGGCCAACATCAAGTTGGTGAGTTTGGCCATGTCCACGCCATAGGTGCGTTCACCTGTTTTTTTGGCGACGCCATTGGCCACCAGCACCTGGGCCACGGGAGACCAACTGGCGATCACCAAAGGAGAGTAGAACGGTGAGCTGGGTGTGACGGTGAGGCTCGCCTTACGCGCCGCCTCCCCAATCTGATTTCCGGCCACAACACCCGAGGCAAAGAAAAAATCGGGCATGGCACCCGCGACGACCTTGGACGCCATGTCGCGGCTGCCCACACGGGCCACATTCACCGGCAGGCGTTTGTCGGCCAGTATTTTTTGAACACGTTCGTCTTTGAAATACGCCTCGACATCAACCGAGATCAAGCCCTTCAAGGACTCGGTAGACGCCACCTCCTGCTGTTCAACCACCCCCTTTTGCTGACGCAGGGCAAAAAACAAAGCTGCGCCGAACAAAGCCAGCAGCACCAAGGTCAGAACAATCTTTTTCAGTTGTGGCATGAATCCTCAGCGCGGCAGTGGACAAACCCCATCATCCCAGCTTTTTGAGGCCAGTTCGGTAGCGCAGGGCATTCTCTACGTAGTGGGCCGAGTTGCGCTTCAACCCCTCAATTTGTTCCGGGCTCAGGGTGCGTATGACCTTGGCTGGTGCACCCACGATGAGAGATCCGTCAGGGTATTCCTTGCCCTCGGTGCACAAGGCACCCGCCCCCACCAAGCAGTTTTTACCGATCTTGGCACCGTTGAGCACGATGGCCTGAATGCCGATGAGGGAGCCGTCGCCCACGGTACAGCCATGCAAGGTGGCTTGGTGGCCGATGGTGACGTCTTCTCCAATGACCACGGGGTAGCCCATGTCGGAGTGCACCACCGCGCCATCTTGCACGTTGCTGCCACGGCCTAAACGCAGTGGTTCGTTGTCGCCACGCAGCACCGCGCCAAACCACACGCTGCTGTCCTCGGCCAGCTCCACGAGACCGATCACTTGGGCATCTTCGGCCACCCAGGCCGAAGGGGCCACGGTCGGTACGCGATCGTCAAGTTGGTAAATGGCCAAGGTGGGTCTCCTGTCTTATTGATGCTGGCAAGCCGATAATTCTACGGATGCCTACCTTTGATGCCGGGTTCAACCCCTCAAACGATCCCGCGCCCCGCAGTTTGCGCTCGGCCGCGCTGCAAGCACTGTGCGTGAACGATCCGACCGAGAAAGCCGCCGCTGCCCGGCATTTGTACGAGCACCGAAGTGCCCACCACTTGAATGTGGACGAATCGCTGGCCGAGCCGCAGGGCATTCCTGGCCGCCCTGCGCTGCCTCGCCTGGTCTCACCAAAAGATGTTCCAGCTCGTTCCCCCTTCACGCCAGAGGGCCGCGCCGCACTGCTGCATTCCATCGCCCACATCGAGTTCAATGCGATCAACCTGGCGCTCGACGCCGTGTGGCGCTTCCCAGGTATGCCCGAGGCCTACTACATCGACTGGCTGCAAGTCGCCAGCGAAGAGGCCCTGCACTTCACACTGCTGCGCGAGCATCTGCAAACCCTCGGTGTTCAGTACGGTGACTTCGACGCCCACGACGGTTTGTGGTCCATGACACAAAGCACCGCAGGCGACATCACGGCCCGCATGGCCTTGGTACCCCGCACCCTGGAGGCACGCGGCCTCGACGCCACGCCCCCCATCCAAGCCAAGCTGCGCCAAGCTGGTGACCAACGCGCGGTGGATATTTTGGACATCATCCTGCGCGACGAAGTTGGCCATGTGGCCATCGGCAACCACTGGTACCGCTGGCTTTGCGCGCGTGATGGGCTGGATGCCGAGGCGCTCTACCCCGAGCTGGTGCAGCGTTACTTTGCACCCAGGCAGCGGCCGCCTTTCAACTTGGAGGCGCGTCGTCAAGCTGGGTTCAGTGAAGAAGAAATAGCGTCGTTGCAGGCCTCAGCCTGAGTTTTGTGCACCTTGTGGGCCGCTACACTGCTCTGCATACTCCCTCTTTCCCAATTTCCAACGCCAACAACGAGGTTATCCATGAAGACACTGAGCACCCGTGACTTGTTGAAACTGCTAGGCACTTTCGTTCTAGGAGTCACCTTGGGTGGCTGTGGCAAACAAGATGCGCCAACGCCCCCAACCAGTGCAGCCGCCAGCGGGACAGTCGCACCAGCGCCCGCCAAGGTGTATGTGGTCGGCACAGACGCGGCCTACGCGCCGTTTGAGTCGCAAAATGAAAAGGCGGAGATCGTCGGTTTCGACATCGATGTGGTTAAAGCCATTGCCAAAGAAGCGGGCATTGAAGTGAAATTCGTCAACACCCCATGGGAAGGCATTTTCAACGCGCTGGCCCAAGGCGACCGTGACTTGGTGGTGTCGGCCGTCACCATCACCGACGAACGCAAACAAACCATGGACTTCAGCGCGCCCTACTTTGACGCGCAACAGCTAATTGCCGTCAAAGGCGACTCCAAAATCACCCGTTTTGATGAACTCAAAAAGCTCAAAGTGGGTGTGCAAACCGGCACGACGGGTGACGAAGCCGTGACCAAGTTGCAAGGCAAAAACAGCAGCAACATCAAACGTTTTGAGTCCACCCCACTGGCCCTGCAGGAGTTGCAGGCCGGCGGTGTCGATGCCGTCGTGGCCGACAACGGCGTGGTCGTGCACTACGTGGCCAACAACAGTGCCAGCGCCTTCAAAACCGTCAGTGACCCTACTTTTGCGCCGGAGCAATATGGCATCGCTGTCAAGAAAGGCAATACCGAATTGCTGGGCAAACTGAACCAAGGCTTGGCCGCGATCCAGGCCAACGGTGTTTACAACCAGATTTACACACAGTACTTCGGTGCCCCGCCCGCCAAGGCCGCGGCGGCTGTCGCTGCGTCAGCCGCATCGAAGTAACTCAGGCCCGCGCCATTTACGGCGCGACATTGACCGGATGACAGACTCTGACTGAGGCATCGTCATGGACTTGCGCTGGGACATTCTGAGTGGCTACCTGCCCCTGTTCGCTCACGGGCTTTGGACCACCCTGCAGTTGACCGTGGTGGCCATCACCTTGGGGTTGCTGCTCGGTGTCTTGTTGGGTTTGGTGAGCAGTTCACACGATGCACCGCATCCCAAGTCGCCGCTGTTGGCTGCAGGACTGAAGCTGGCGCGGGGTATCACTCTGGTTTACGTGACGTTCTTTCGCGGCACGCCGCTGTTTGTGCAAATTCTGCTGGTGCACTTTGCGCTGATGCCACTGCTCATCCACCCCGACAATGGCTGGCTGTTGGCCGGTGACGCGGCCCGAGAGTTTCGTCAATCTCATGGGGCTTTTTTCTCCGGCGCATTGGCATTGACACTCAACGCCGGGGCCTATATTTCAGAAATTTTCCGCGCTGGTATTCAGAGCATTCATGGCGGGCAAACACAAGCGGCCTACAGCCTGGGATTGACCCACCCGCAAGCCATGCAAAGTGTCATCTTGCCCCAAGCATTCAGGCGCATGATGCCGGCCTTGGTGAACGAGGGCGTAACCTTGATCAAAGACTCGTCCTTGGTTTCCGCGATTGGACTGGCTGAGCTGGCACTGGCCGCACGCACAGTGGCTGGGGCGTACTCGCGATACTGGGAACCCTATCTGGCCATCTCGGTGCTGTATTTGATTCTGACTCTGAGTTTGTCCTTGCTCGCCAAACGGCTGGAATCACCGGCACGAATGCGTGGCCGGTGAGCGCTAAAACACTTGCGCAGCATCAATCGAAAAAGTATCGCTTCAAGCCCGCAAGGATCATTTCCACGGCAATGGCCGTCAGCACCAGGCCCATGAGCTTTTCGGTAGCCGAAACCACTGAATCTCCCACCCAGCTGCGGATGCGTTCGCAGAGCAACAGCACCAAACCCGACACCGCCATGGCCGCAAATAGCGCTGCAATCCAGGTCCCCATGGATTCAGGTTGACGCGAGGCCAACAACAAAACGGTGGCCATGGCCGAAGGACCGGCCAGCAAAGGAATGGCCAGCGGAAAAATCAAAGGCTCTTTGCCCTCGGGCACGCCATACACACCCGTGGGTTGGCTGAAGATCATGCGTATCGCCACCATCAGCAAGATGACACCGCCAGCAACTTCCAGCGAGCGCTCAGACAAGCGCATCACACGCAAGAACGAATCTCCGAAGTACATGAAAAAGAGCAGTACCACCAATGCGATACAAACTTCGCGCCCCGCTACCCAATGGCGACGCTGCGCGGGTACTTGCCGCAAGATGGGGATGTAAATCGGCAAACTGCCCAAGGGGTCAAGCACCAAGAGCAGCAAGATAAAAGCGGATAAAAAAGTATGGTCCATGGGCAAACATTCTCAACTCAACCCGGCTGAATAACTCACCAAAACCGCGCGCGTGGTGGCTGGGCGTGCGGCAACGCATCAAGTCAAAGGCGATTGACGCACCACGCGCTGCGGATAAGGGATCTCCACGCCCATCTCGTTCAACGTGGCAAGCACCGCCAGGTTCACATCAGAGCGCACATTGTTTTGACCGTTTTCTGGATCGCCTATCCAAAAAAGAATGCTCAGCGCCAAACCGTCGGCCGCGAACTCGCTCAGCAACACTGAGGGGGCCGGGTCGAGAAGCACCCTAGCCACCTTGGCCACGGCCGCCGCCAAAGCCTGCTGCACGGCAGGCAGATCGCAGCCATACGCCACTTGCACATGGGTCGTGATGGACACCTTGGGGTCGGCCAAGGACGAGTTTTCAACACGCTCGGTGATCAACATTTCGTTCGGCAAAATGGACTCGCGGCCATTGAGCGCACGGATCACGGTGTAGCGGGTGCGGATGTCGGAGATGCGGCCTTCAAAACCGTCTACCTTGACCATGTCCCCAATGCGCAGCGAACGTTCGGCGAGGATGACAAACCCGCTCACGTAATTGGCCGCGATTTTTTGCAAGCCAAATCCCAAACCGACGCCAATGGCACCGCCCAACACACTCAGCGCGGTGAGATCAATACCGACAGCCGACAGCCCCAGCAGCAGGCCCACGAAAAGCAAGACGGCGCGCACGATGTTGGCTGCAATTTTTCGCAGCGACAGGTCCTCCACCTCGCCGTGCAGCAGCTTGCGTTCAATCACAGCGGCCAACCACAGTGCCAGCACCAGCACCAGACCTGCGGTCAACAAACCTTCCATCAGGGTTCGCAAATCGATACGGGTGGCACCCATTTTCCAGCTCACATCTTCCATGGCCTTGAGGACCAAGGGCAAGATGCCGGTCACCCAAAGCACCACCGCACCCCAGGCTAACCAGGACACCGTGCGCTCCATCAAATGCACCGTGCGTGATTTTGGAAAACTGGCCTTCATCACACGGGCTGACAGCCGAATCGCCGCGAGCGACATCAAAATGGGAATGGCCACCTTGAACACAGCCAGTGTGGTCGTACTCAGCAGCACGGCCTTGGCGAGGTAAGCCAAACACAAGGCCATCACAGGAAAAAAGACACCATCAAAAATACGCTGACCAAACCAGATGGACGCCTCCGGCCGTTGCCGCCCGCGAAGCAAATAGACCACCACATAAGCCACCACCAGGCAGCCGAACAACATGGAGAACTCTGACCACACCTGGGGCTGCTGCAGGGCTTGCAGCAAGTCATTGAGTTCGGTCGTGCTGATGTTGAAATTCATGGGAAAGTTATCTTGTTGAGATTGATATGCGAACGACTCAATCGAGTCCGACCAGAACGCGCAAATGCGCCGCCACACTGCGTGCCAAGGCACTCAAGTTGTAGCCGCCTTCTAAACACGACACGATGCGTCCTTGTGCATGCAAGTCGGCCACTTCGACGATGCGGCGCGTGATCCATTCGTAGTCGGCCTCCACCCAACCGAGCTGCGCCAGGTCGTCTTCGCGGTGGGCGTCAAACCCTGCGGAAATGAACACCATCTGTGGTTTGAAACGGTTCAGTGCAGGCAGCCAGTGCTGGTTGATGAGCTCACGCGCCTCTGCACCCTTGGTATAGGCGGGCAGCGGCAGGTTCACCATGTTGTTTCCTTTGGGCAATTCGCCTTCAAACGGATACAGCGGGTGCTGAAAGATGCTCACCATCAAAATGCGCTCATCGCCCGCAATGATGTCCTCGGTGCCGTTGCCGTGGTGCACATCAAAATCCACAATCGCCACCCGCTGCAATCCGTGTCGCTCCAGCGCGTGCCTGGCGGCAATGGCCACATTGTTAAAAAAACAAAATCCCATGCTGCGCTCGTGCGTGGCGTGGTGACCTGGGGGGCGCACGGCGCAAAACGCGTTGCGCGCTTGGCCGGAGATCACCGCATCGGTGGCTGCAACGGCTGCCCCAGCGGCCCGCATGGCGGCCACCCAGGTGCCGGTGCCAAACACGGTGTCGGGGTCCACGGCAATGGGTTGGTCAAACGCCATCACACGTTCCATCAAGGCATGCATGCGCTCCACATGCTGGCTGCTGTGGGCCAAGAGCAAATCGCTCTCACTGGCCCAAGGCGCTTCGCGTCGCAGCAACGCCACGTCCAGGCCGGTGGCCAGCAGGTGATCTTCAATTGCATCCAGGCGCTGCGGGCATTCCGGATGTCCTGGGCCCATGTCGTGCAGTCGGCAATCTGAATGTGAGAAATAGGCCGTTTGAGACATGCTGGTAAACAGAATCAGTTATGAAATTTCGGTTAACGTTGAAGCATGCTGACCACCACCCGCTCAGAATCAACCTCGACCCCCACGGTTTGGACCCCACGCTTGGCGCACCTGATCGATCAGGTTAGCACGGTGATTGTCGGCAAACGTGCACAAATTGAAGACAGCGTGGCCTGTTTGCTGGCCGGTGGTCACTTGTTGATTGAAGACGTGCCGGGGGTGGGCAAAACCACCCTGGCCCACGCTTTGGCAACCTCCTTGGGTCTGCAGTTCTCGCGTGTGCAGTTCACCGCTGATTTGATGCCCTCGGACTTGGTAGGCGTCAGCGTCTACGAACGAAGCAAAGAAGAGTTTGTTTTTCACCCTGGGCCGGTATTTGCCCAGGTGCTGTTGGCAGACGAAATCAACCGAACCGGTCCCAAAACCCAAAGCGCGCTCTTGGAGGCGATGGAAGAACACCAGGTCAGCATTGAGGGCCAAACCCGCCCCCTGCCCCAGCCGTTTTTTGTAATCGCCACGCAAAACCCCAGCGACCAGTTGGGCACTTATCCGCTGCCAGAAAGCCAACTGGATCGGTTTTTGATGTGCATCACGCTGGGCTACCCCGACGCCAAAAGCGAACGAGAGTTGCTGTCAGGGGCCGACCGCCGCGACACAGTGGCCAAACTCCAACCCGTGTTGACGCCCGCAGAACTGCTGCAAGTTCAACAAGCCGTGCTGGCGGTGCATGTGTCGCCTGCCTTGCTGGACTACCTGCAAGCCTTGATCGCCGCCACGCGCAGCGGTCAGTGGTTTGTGGAAGGCTTGAGTCCGCGCGCTGGTATTGCCGTATTGCGTGCCGCCAAAGCCCGCGCCCTCTTGGCCCAGCGTGGGCATGTGGCGCCAGACGACATCCAGGCCATCCTGCCTCAAACCACCGCGCACCGATTGGTGCCGGTGAGCGGTGCGGGCAAAGGGCGTGTGGAACAAGTGCGCGCCATGCTGCGGGCGGTGCCGCTGCCTTGAGTGCACTGGGCATTCTGGGCCGGTGGACGGACCCCTTGCGTGACCGATGGAAAACCTGGTGGGATGCAAGGCACTCGCGGACCGACCACTTGGTGCTGACCCAGCGCAATGTCTACATCCTGCCTACCCGCGCCGGTTTCATGTTTGCCATCACCTTGATCACCTTGTTGCTGGCCTCGATCAATTACCAGCTGAATCTGGGTTATGTGTTGACCTTTTTGCTGGCGGGCTCGGCTGTCGTGTCCATGCACATCACCCACGGCAGCCTGCGCGGGCTGAATTTGCACTTAAAGCCCATCGCGCCGGTATTTGCTGGTCAAAACGCGCCGCTCGAAGTGGTGCTCCAAAACGCCGGAAAAGCACGTTACGGCCTGGGTCTGAAGCTGCAATCCGCGCCCGACACCACGCTGGCATGGGTGGATGTGCCGGCCTTGGGTCAAACCACGGCCCACCTGGGATGGATCACCGACCGCCGCGGCCAACATTCCACCCCCAACCTCACGGTGGAAACCCGGTTTCCACTGGGCTTGTTTCGCGCCTGGTCGGTGTGGCGACCTGCGGCGCAGGTACTGGTGTACCCGAAACCAGAACACCCCTGCCCGCCACTGCCCCCCAGTCAGTCGGTGGCGGTAGCCACGGATGGTGCGCGAAGCAGTGGAGGCACCGAACTCGAAGGCGTGCGAGCCTACCGGCGCGGCGATGCACTGAAACTCGTGGTGTGGAAAAAAGCCGCCCAAGCGCAAGCCAGTGGCGGCGACTTGGTCATACGCGACACCGCCTCCACCGCCAGCCAGGAACTGCAATTGGAGTGGCAACACACCGGCATTTCCGGCACAGAAGAACGCCTGTCACGGCTGACCGCCTGGGTGCTGGCCTTGGAGGCCACGCCCAACACCACGACGCGTTATGGCCTGATGGCACCAGGCATCCACCTGGCACAGGGCAGTGGACAATCCCATCAAGACGCTTGCCTGCGGGCACTGGCGCTCTTTGCATAAAACCCAACACCCCATGAAACTGCAACGCCTCTGGCAGCCCACCAGCCCCGTCTTTTGGATGATGGTGGCGTTTAATGTGCTGTCATCGGTGGGCGCATGGGTGCTGCGAACCGTTACCTTGCCTTATCCCTTGATGCTGTTCATTGCCCTGGTGGCCCTGGGCAATGTGGCGGGAGGACTTTGGTGTGCATGGCGCCTGCTGCAGGGCGAATCACCCAAGAAGTAGACGCTCAACCGGTCAGCCCATCGCCACCTTCGCCGCGTCGCGCGCCAACGCCTCACGGGTTGCGTTGGCCCGGTACCAGACGGTGATGATGGAGCTGCTGATCACAATAAACAGGCTGTACAGCACGGGTATCAGCAGCACCTGTTGCTGCATCTCACCGCTGAACGTCAGCGTGACGATGAGCACCGCCAGCGGGCCATTTTGAATGCCAGTTTCCAGACTGATGGTGCGTGAACGGTTATTGTCTTGCCGCAGCAAACGAGCCAACCAGTAGCCCAAAAGCATGCCGAACAAGCCCAAACCAACCGCTGCGAAAAACACCGGCCAAGGCGTGGAAAGCAACAACTGGTAGTTGCGCGGCACCCAAGACACCAGCAAAAACAAAATCACAAAAATGCCCAGCATGGAGCCAATCAACTCGATCGTGGCGCCCACGTTCGGGTTGAACTTACGCAAGAACATGCCAATCACCGTGGGAACCAACAGCACGACCAGCACTTGGGCCACATTGGCCGCCGGAATTGCAAACTCGCCGGTCACGCCTGCCAAGCGGCTGTAGTAAGAAATCAAGTAAGGCACCATCACCACGGCCACCAAGGTGGACACGCTGGTCATCATGATGGACAGCGCCAGCGCGCCTTTGCTGAAGTAGGTGAAGATGTTGGAAGTGGTGCCGCCCGGCATGCAACCCATCAGGATCAAACCCACGGCCAGTGCGGGTGGCAATTTCAAGAGCACGGCCAAGAAATAGCCCAGGAAAGGCATGATGCCGTACTGGCAGATCAAGCCGACGATCACACCCTTGGGTTTGCGAAACGCAATCAGGAAGTCCCGAAAGGTCAGACTTGCACCCATGCCGAGCATGATGATCATCATCAACAAGCCCAAGAGTTTGGTTTCAGTATCCGTCAGCATGTTCAGGCTCCCTTCTTGGACGCAAATTCCGCCTTGACTTCTGCTTTCAAGTCTTTGCGCAGCACCTTGCCAACCGGTGTTTTGGGTAACTCATCCCGCAGCACGATGGACTTCGGGATCTTGTAGTCGGTGAGCAAGGTTTTGCAATGTGCCAGCACGGCGGCGGTGGTTAGCTCGCCCGGGTAGTCTGGGTTTTTGACCACGTAAGCGCGCACCGCTTCGCCGGTTTTGGCATCGGGAATACCGACCACGGCTGACTCGAGCACGGCGTCCATTTTTGACAGGGCATCTTCAATTTCATTCGGGTAGACGTTGAAGCCCGACACCAGCACCATGTCTTTCTTGCGGTCAACAATGTGGAAGTAACCCTGCTCATCCATCACGGCCACATCGCCGGTGTAAAGCCAGCCGTCTTTGAGCACCTGTGCGGTTTCCTCAGGCCGCTGCCAATAGCCTCGCATGACCTGCGGGCCACGCACGATCAATTCGCCGGGCTGCCCCTGGGCCACCGCCGCACCCGCTTCGTCCACCAAACGCACCTCGGTGCCTGGCACGGGAACACCGACGCTGTTGGGTTTGGCCAGTCCACTGAGGGGGTTGAAGGTGACGACAGGTGAACATTCGGTCAGCCCAAAACCCTCGGCCACGCGGGTGCCCGTCACGCGCAACCACCGCGCGGCCACCGCTTCGTGCAATGCCGTTCCACCGGCAATCGACGCCTTCAGCGTTTTCGGCGGAAAAGCGCTGAACCACTCTTCATTCAACAGGCCATTGAACAAGGTGTTCACACCCGTGATCCACGTGATGGGATAGTTCTCAATCGCGCGCTGCAGGTTTTGCACGGGGCGCGGGCTGGGCACCAAAATATTGCGGGCACCGATGTCCAAGAAGGTCAGTAAATTGGCCGTGAACGCGAAGATGTGATAGAGCGGCAAGGCGGTGAGCACACATTCTTCGCCGCCCATGTGGGCACGGCCCATCGCCAGCACCTGGTCCACATTGGTGAGCAAATTGGCATGCGTGAGCACTGCACCTTTGCTCACGCCTGTGGTGCCTCCGGTGTACTGCAACGCCGCCGTGTCTTGGGGTGTAGTGGCTTGCCACCACGCCGCCACAGCACCTGGGGGAAGTTTGGCCAAAGCCCCTTGTCCAGCCGAGATCACTTGCGAGAAACGCAGCACAGGCACTGACAGTTCGGGCACCGGCGGCAGCACCTTGCTCCAAACCTTCTGCACGCCACGCACGATGAAATTGGGCACAGCAGGGAACATCTCAGACACCCCCGCCAGCACCACATGCTTGATACCGGTTTTAGGCACCACTTCAGCCAGCTTGTCGGCAAACATGTCCACGATCACCAGCACTTTGGTGCCGGAGTCGTTGAACTGGTGAATCATCTCGCTGGGTGTGTACAGCGGATTGGTGTTAACCAGCACACAACCGGCTTTGAACACCCCCATCACCACCACCGGGTAAGGCAAACCGTTGGGCAGTTGTACGGCCACCCTGTCGCCCGCCACCAACCCACAGGTGTGGCGAAGGTAAACGGCGAATGCGTCGGAGAGTTGCCCGACCTGGGCATAGGTCAAGCTGCCATTCATGCCATTGCCCACGACGCAGGTGAACGCTTTGCGCTGCGCATAACGCTCACAGGCTGAATGGGTCAGGTGCGCCAAACTTTGGTAGCGCGGCGCTGGCAGCGCAGGTGCAACGTGGTTGCCGTAGGAAGCCTTCCAGGGCATCGCGTCATAGAGTGCAAAGCCTTCGCTCATGCGGCACCTGTGTGTCAGTTTGATGACCTCATTGTGGGCAGTGCTGCACAGCATGTGGGCTGGGTTGAACCCCTATTTCATTTCGAAACCTGGGGGATTAACCCCTTAGACGTTTTTCCTCATGCACCGCCAACACGTACCCTATTCATCACCCTGTCATCTGGGTCTCTCAGGCTTGGAGGTTTTCAAACTGAGGTCGTCCATGTCCGTCTGGCCCCACCACGAAGAACTGATGCAACGCATCGAACGCGACTTGCTCGACGGCTACGACGAAGCCTTTGAGCTGGAGATGGAGGATCGGGAGCTGTCGCTCGATGCGCAAAAGACGAGCAGCTCAGACCGCGCCACCTACTTCCGCGAACTCTTTCGCATGCAAGCAGAGCTGGTTAAGCTGCAAGACTGGATTGCCCACACCAAACAGAAAGTGGTCATCCTCTTTGAAGGCCGCGATGCAGCCGGCAAAGGCGGCGTGATCAAACGTATCACGCAGCGCCTGAATCCGCGTGTGTGCCGTGTGGTCGCCCTGCCCGCCCCCAACGACCGCGAGCGCACGCAGTGGTACTTCCAGCGTTATGCGAGCCATTTGCCAGCGGCTGGCGAGTTGGTCCTCTTCGACCGCAGTTGGTACAACCGCGCTGGTGTTGAGAAGGTGATGGGGTTTTGCTCGGAGGACGAGTATGAGGAATTTTTCCGCTCGGTGCCCGAGTTCGAGCGCATGCTGGTGCGTTCGGGTATCAAGCTGGTGAAGTATTGGTTTTCCATCACCGACGAAGAACAGCATCTGCGATTCTTGGGCCGCATTCACGACCCCCTCAAGCAGTGGAAACTCAGCCCGATGGATTTGGAATCTCGCCGCCTTTGGGAGGAATACACCAAGGCCAAAGAAATCATGCTCGAACGCACCCACATCACCGAAGCCCCGTGGTGGGTGGTGCAAGCGGTAGACAAAAAGAAAGCCAGGCTGAACTGCATCCACCACCTGCTGTCGCAGTTCGACTACCGCGAGATCGAGCGCCCAGTCGTGGTGTTGCCCGAGCGCGTGCGACACGCCGACTACAGCCGCAATCCCGTTCCCTCCGATATCGTCGTACCGGAGTTGTACTGAACTGAAATCGTGGTGCCCGTCCGACGAAGCGACAATGTGGCCCTGACTCGCATCACAACGCCATGTACCACGGAGAACGATTCAATAGCTTCACCCATTTGACCGGCCTCGTGCTGGCTGTGGCTGGCGCAGCGCTGCTCATCACCAAGTCATCCCTGCAAGGGGACGCCTGGAAAATTGTGGGTTCGAGCATTTTCTCGGCCAGCATGGTGTTGCTCTATGGCGCATCCTCGCTTTATCACAGCGTGCGCGGCGAAGCCAAAAAGGTGCTGGTGAAACTCGACCACTGCGCCATCTATTTGTTGATTGCAGGCACCTACACACCCTTTGCCTTGGTCACCTTACGCGGGCCCTGGGGTTGGTCATTGTTTGGCGTGGTGTGGGGATTGGCGGTGCTGGGCATCGTCAAGGAGTTGTGCTTCGGGCGTGATCGTTTTCCCTCCGTTCCGCTGTACCTCGCCATGGGCTGGTTGGCTGTGGTGGCAGCAGTGCCCCTGGTGCGGGAGCTGCCCGGTGCCGGATTGGTTTGGTTGATTGCGGGCGGCCTGTTCTACACAGCGGGTATTCTTTTTTACGCCAACGACGAACGCTGGCGTCATGCCCACGGCATTTGGCATTTGTTTGTGCTGGCTGGCACGGCTTGCCACTACATGGCGGTGCTGCTTTATGTCGGCTAAATCCCAACCCCGTAACCCGCTGCACGGCATCACGCTCGAAGCCATGCTGAACGCCTTGGTGGCGCATTTTGGATGGCCTGCATTGGGCGAGCAGGTTCAGATTCGTTGTTTCACCTTTGAACCCAGCATCGCCTCCAGCCTGAAGTTCTTGCGCAAAACGCCTTGGGCACGGGAAAAGGTGGAGAGCCTCTATCTCTTCATGCTGCGTGAACAGGCTCGGGCAGCACGTTCTTAGACTGAACGCTCGGCCACTCAATGGCATCATCGCTGCATGAACGAGCCGTTGTCCACTCCGAACCCCGATCTTCCATCCCCCGCGAATGCCCCCACAGAGCCTGACGAGTTGTGGCCCGACTCTCGACCGCCCGCATTGCCACCGGTCGCCTTGTCAGCAGATGGCCCCAACACCCTGAGCACTTTGCAATGGTGGCTGCAAGGCCTGCGGGCCAGCGTGCTCATGGCCCCTCGCATCGGTCAAGCCCGCCCCAGTCCTTGGCAGGTGCTGTGTGTGTTCTTGTTGGTGGTGATAGCTGAACTGCTGGTCTCGCGCCTGGAAGTGGCGGGCCCAGCCAGTTTTGACACTCAGTCGTGGCTGATTTACTGGATGCCCAGCGCCGCTGCCGTGTGGTTGGCTTGGTGGGCCATGGGGGACCAGGCCAAAGGGGGCTGGTTGGCGGCGTGGTTTACGTTGTCACTCACGGCCTACCTGCCCGCGACGTTGTTGGCCTATTTGCCCGGAATTTTTGCCGCGCACGCAACCCCACCGCCGTGGTGGGAAATTTTGTATGGGCCCATGTTGGTGTATTTGCTGCTGCTGATCTGGGTGACTGCGTTGGCGGCCAGGTTGATCGCGCATTTTGTGAACGTCATCTGGCGCGTCGCGGTGTTTGTGATCGTCGCCATGGGGTTGTCTATCGCCGCGACCTGGGAGCTTCCGCATCAGTTCTGGCACCCCGACTATTCCGATGTTGAAACAGCATCAGAACCAGAAAAACCAGAACTGCAACTCAGCCAGGAAACCTTCGAGACTCAGCAAGCCGTATGGGAAGCGGCGGTGGACAATTTATTGGACAGCCGCCCCGGCGTTGGCGAGGTCTACGGGCTGGTGTTTGCGCCCTATGCCAGCGAAGATGTGTTCCTGCGTGAAAGCACCCTTGTCGCCAAAGTGCTGGCCGAGCGGTTTGACGCCAGCGGTCGCGTGCTGCACCTCATGAACCACGCCACCACCACGGAAAGCCTCCCCTGGGCCACACCTTTGAATTTGCAGCGCGCCATTCAAGCGCTGGCCGAGCGCATGGATGTGCAAAACGACGTATTGGTGGTGTATTTGACGTCGCACGGTGGTCATGATTTCAAACTGGCCTCCGAGCACTGGCCCTTGGTCACCGAGCCCGTCACGCCGCAGTTGCTGCGTGAAGCGCTGGACGAAGCCGGCATCGTTCACCGCGTGATCATGGTCTCGGCCTGCTACAGCGGCGGCTGGGTGCAACCTCTCGCCGCCGACCACACCCTGGTCATGACTGCGGCCGACGCCACCCATACCTCCTATGGCTGCGGCACGCTGTCCGAGTTGACCTTTTTTGGTCGGGCACTGTTTGACGAGCAACTGCGCAGCACCCACTCATTCGAGCAGGCCTTCGCCAATGCCGTACCCATCATCAAAGCCCGAGAAATCGAAGCGGGCAAAGCGGACGGATTTTCCAACCCGCAGATATCGGTGGGCGCACAAACAGCGCCCATCTTGCGTGCGCTGGAAAAACGCCTTGGCGGCGCTTCGGCACAGAAGTAGTCCAGCGCAATGAATCGCTTGTTTTCTTTGCCACGCGAAACCCGCGATACGTTTTTCCTACTCGCCGTGATTGGCTGGACGGTGCTGCCCCACCTCTTGCACCTGCCGCTGTGGTGCGCCATGTTGACGGTGGGCGTATTGGTTTGGCGGGCAAAACTGGCTTGGGTAGGCGGTGCGCTGCCCAACCGCTGGGTGATCGCGAGCGTGCTGGTCGTCGTGCTGGGGTTGACAGTTTGGAGCTACAAAACCTTGCTCGGCAAAGAACCTGGCGTGGCGCTGGTGGTGTCGCTGATGGCACTGAAAACCTTGGAGCTGCGCGCCAGACGTGACGCCTTTGTGGTTTTTTTTCTTGGCTTTTTTCTCATCCTCACCCACTTCGTTTTTTCGCAGTCACTGGCGGTGGCAGCGGCCATGGTGATTTCAGTTTGGGGTTTGCTCACCGCCTTGGTATTGGCACACATGCCGGTGGGACAACCTGCACTGCGCCAGGCCGCAAGCCTGGCAGGACGCACCGCTTTGCTGGGCGCGCCCATCATGGTGTTGTTGTTCGTTTTTTTTCCGCGTATCGGCCCACTGTGGGGCGTTCCGCAAGACGGTTTGGCCAGCACGGGTTTGTCCAACCAAATGCGGTTTGGCAGTGTGGCGGAGTTGGCCCAAAACGATGCCATCGCCATGCGCTTGCGGTTTTTCGGTGCCGTTCCACCACCGGCTCAGCAATACTTTCGCGGCCCTGTCCTCAGCCGTTTTGACGGTGAGGAGTGGTTGCCCCTGCTGTCTTCCAGCTTTGGCGAACGCGGCCAGTTAGCGGCGAACCTGCGTGCCCAAGGCCCAGCACTGCGCTACGAGATGACGCTGGAACCGCTGAAGTTACGTGTCATCCCCTTGCTGGAGGCCAGCCTCGAGCCACCGCGTTTTGAAGGCGCTGCGGTCAACGCGGCCATGCGCAACGACCTGCAATGGTTGACCGAACAACGTTTGTTTGAACGTGTCCGCCTTCAAGCCACCGCCCACCCCCGTTTTGTGCACGGTCCGAGCGACGCACATCTGGGCCTGCAGGATCATCTTTCGCTGCCACCTGGCTACAACCCCAGAACCCTGGCTTGGGCGGCCGACTTGCGACGCCGCATGCCCACGGCGACTGCAAACGAGCTGGCCCAAGCACTTTACGGCCACATCAGAAGCGGCGGCTTCAGCTACACCTTGGCTCCGGGGGTTTACGGCGAAAACAACCCGCGTCAAAGCATTGACGAGTTCTGGCTGGACCGCAAAGAAGGTTTTTGCGAACACTTTGCTGCGAGTTTTGTGGTGGTGATGCGGGCCTTGGACGTGCCGGCCCGAGTGGTCACCGGCTTTCAGGGAATGGATCCGATTCCAGTAGACGGCTACTACATCGTGCGCCAAAGTGCCGCGCATGCCTGGGCGGAATACTGGCAAGAAGGTGTGGGCTGGGTGCGGGCTGACCCTACCGCTGCCATTGCACCGGACCGCATTGAGAGAAGCGTTCGCTTGGCACCCGCACCGGGTTTGGTGGGCGGAGCCATCAATGCCGTCAACCCTGCCCTGCTACGCCAATTGCGGGACGCCTGGGAAGGTTTGAACAACCGCTGGAACCAATGGGTGCTGAATTACGCACGCGGCCAGCAGCTGGACTTGCTCAAGAAACTTGGTTTTCAGTCGCCCAGCTGGGAAGACCTCGCCATTTTGTTGGTGGGCCTGTTCAGCGGGCTGGCGCTTTTGGGTGCAGTCTGGGCGTGGTGGGATCGACGCCGCATCAGCCCCTGGGTGCGGCAATGGCAACAGGTGCTCAAGGCACTCCAACCCTTGGCGCTGGACGCCGCAGAACACACGCCGCCGCTGAGTGTGGCCAAACAACTGAGACACCGTGCTGGGGAAACAAACACAAACAAACGCAACACCTTGGAACAACTGGCGCAGCTATTGGAGCGACTGGATGCGCAACGTTACAGCGCGAATGCACTGAGCCGCCCCGACAGAGAACTCACACGCGAGTTCGCAGGGTTAGCGAAACAGTTGAAGTCAAACTCGATGTGACGGCAGACACCAGATAATGAGGTCCAGTTCTCAACACATCCTTGCGCACTCCCGATGATCCGATTTCTCGTCAGCACCGCCGTGCTCGCCGCCCTTTTCTTCACTGCCAGCGAACCCGCACAAGCGCAGAAAAAACGCACCAGCACGCCGGTAGAGAACGACAGCGCCCCCGTGGCCGTGACCTACGGCGGCCGCGAAGACGTGATGTCGTTCGCCGATGCCGTGGCGCAGCGCCAGCAACTAGATGCGCAAACCGTGCGCGACATCTTGCGCCGCGCGCGTTTCATTCCGGCTGTGGGCAAGGCCATCATGCCGCCGCCTGCAGGCACCGCCAAAAACTGGGCCGCTTACCGCGCTCGGTTTGTGGAACCCAGTCGCATCCATGCGGGCCTGGCGTTTTGGCAAACCCATGCCAAATGGCTTGAACTGGCCGAGGAACGTTACGGGGTTCCTGCAGAGATTGTGGTGGGGATTGTGGGCGTAGAGACCCTGTACGGACGCCACATGGGCAGCTTCCGTGTCATCGACGCACTGGCCACCTTGGCGTTTGATTTTCCATCCGGCCGCAAAGACCGCAGCCCCTTCTTCCGCGATGAGCTGGAACAGTTTT
>JBJOQO010000039.1:0-29979 GCA_046049865.1 Pseudomonadota bacterium
TCATCATGGCTTTTGGACTCCGCAGGTTTGGGCTTTGAGATCCTCAATCAACCCACGCATGACCTCCCTCGCCATCATCAGCGGATACCGCTTCGGGCCTATGCAATCGTCCGGGACTCTACACCTAGCCCCGCAAGGGCTGCAAGGCCAACTGAACCGCGGCCTGCCATGGCAGCTCGTGAACAATCTCATTGATGTGCAGGGCGACCTGGATGCTCGGTAACTCGTCACCTCGCGCATTGACGACATGCAAATTGGTGACAAACCCCATGGGGTCGGCCATGGCCACCACGCCGTGGCCCAGGTCCACCCATTCCCAGGCCACACCGGCATCACCACCACCGAGTTTGCTGCCCCAAATGGTCTGACCCATACAGGGTTCGGGCCCACGGCCCACCGAAGTGATTTGCGTTCCTAAATGTACAAATCGACGCGCGAGTTGCTTGTGGGGCGGCGGTTCGGCCTGCCACAATACGGGCGGCCAAGCGGTAACAGTCCAGGCGGGGGTCATGGTATGTGAATCACTTTCTGTCCAGTGAGTGACCACCCAGTATCGGCAGATTCAGTGCGACATTGAACTGCCACCGATGCCAGACTGACAGGCTTGTCAGGCGCGACGAATATCCAACGACGCAAGCACACCGATGTGATGCCTGTGTGCAACCAGAGGAGACAGCCCATGCTTCTTCAGGATCATTGCGAAGCGGTAGCGCTCGCATCAAGCCGCGACGAATTTCAAGCGGCGTTGGTGCGGTTTGCGCAGGAGTTGGGGTTTACGACGGTCTCCGCTTCTACTTTGTACGACAGGCCCAGTGGTTCACCTGAGATTCAATGTGTGGACAACACGCCGGATGCATACCGCTGCGTATTTGAGGATCGCTCGACCGGGCGCGTAGACCCAGTGATACAACACGTCAAGCACAGCAGTTTGCCCATTGTTTGGGATCAGGCCACCTACGTGCGGGCAGGGCGTGGTGACCGTTGGGAAATCCAAGCACCGCACGGCTATCACACCGGCATTGCGATGGCGCTTCACTTGCCATTTGGCCGGCATTTTTTAGTCGGCGTGGATCGTGACCGTGCCTTGCCGCACCATCGACCTGAAGAGTTGAGGCGTATGGTGGCTGACTTCACGTCTGTCTTGATGTACGCCCAAGACGCAGCGTTTCGTTTGATGCCGCGACTGTGCCCACGTGTTGAGCCGAGGCTCGATCATGCGACGGCAACCGAGTTCTTGCCTTTGTCGTCGATTGGTTTGCCTGAAGTGTGTTCGCCACTAAGGCTGATGGACAAAGAGTTCTCCGCGAGGCTGATCGGGCTGGGGGAAGGAGATGACCTCAGCCGATCCATTTTGAGGGCAAGACTTCACAAACCGATTCATTGATGGCCCGTCGCTTAGGGTGGCCGCCATTCACTGGCCTGGCAACGAGACCAGCGTATTCAACCGGATGGAGAAATTGACATGCTTCAGGGTAGTTTCCAAGCAGTGCTAGAAGTGCAAAACCGAGAAGAGTTTCGAACCGAGGTCATTCGATTTGCGCAGAACTTAGGCTTTCGGACTGTTGCCGCGCTGATGGTGTTTGATCGGTCTGATGGACCTGCTGAGTTCGTGACGATGGACAACACACCTTCGTCCTACAGAGAGAAGTTCGAATCCGTCACTCGCAACCACAGAGACCCGGTGATGCAGCACTGTAAGACTAGCGGTTGCCCCATCATTTGGGATCAGTCAACGTATGTGAATGCTGGCTTGGCTGAACAATGGGAGGAGCAAGCACCATTTGGATATCACTCTGGCGTGGCGATGGCTTTGCACCTGCCCAACGGACGCCATTTTTCGCTCGGTGTTGATATAGATCGTCCGCTCACGCGGCACCAGAACCAGTTGAGTCGGATGGTGGCTGACTTGCAACTTTTCACCGTTTATGCACAAGAGGCTGCCAGCCGCATCATTTTCCCCACGCCGTTAGACGATGGCATGCCCCATTTGACACCGCGTGAACGCGAAGCCCTGCGCTGGACGCTGGAAGGAAAAACTGCTTGGGAGGTCGGAAAAATCTTGGGTATTTCAGAGCGTACCTCGGTGTTTCATGTCAACAATGCGATGCATAAGCTAGGCTGTGTGACCAAGCACCAAGCGGCCATTCGCGCGGATCGCATGGGTATTTTGCGTTGATGTGCACGGCCAGCTCGCCCACCGGGTTACGGATCACTGCAAGAGATGACAGTTATGCCAGCGGCGTTGCTACGCTGAAATTGCTACATGCACCAAACACGGTGTATTTCCAATTCAGGAGTAGCCAATGCAAACTAAGCCGCAAGTCACCAACGCAAAAGCCAAAACCCCTAATCCACAGACCAATAAATCTGAACCGTTCAAGCAGCCCCAGCCGCTCAACTTAAAGGCGATGCAACAGGTGGGTGGTGGGCGGAAACTTCCTGGCGGAAACTGGTAACTCGTATCAGCACCTCCGCGAAGCACCCATGCTTTTTCTCTTCCGCCAGGAAGCGCTCACCACCCAACATCAAACCTGGCTAGGCAGCATTCAGCTGATCCGGCCCTTGTCCCTCTCCCTCTTGGCCACTCTCGCCGCCCTCGTGGCGGTGGGAGTGGTAATTTTTTTGGGTTATGGGCAATACACCCGCAAAGCCCAGGTGGTGGGGGTATTGGTTCCTGAAAAAGGCGTGTTGCGCCTGCACGCGCCTCAAACGGGGACAGTGGTGGAAAGCCACGCCGTTGAGGGACAGCGGGTCCAGCAGGGGGATGTGCTGTTTGTATTGGCTGTTGGTCGCAGCACGGAGCAGGGTGATACCCAAGCAGCGGTTCAGGCGGGCTTGAGCACGCGCCAACACAGCCTGCAACAAGCCTCACGCCAGCGTTTGGCGCTCATGGACGCTCAAAAAGAAAATCTGGAGCGACAACGGCGCGACATCCAGCGTGAGTTGGTGCAAATTGATGCTGAGGCCGAGCTGCAACGCCAACGGCTGGCTCTGGCCCAAGAAGCGTTGGATCGCCAAAAAGGGCTGCTCGCACAAAACTTTATTTCGACCGCGCAGGTGCAGGCCAAAGCGGAAGAGGTGCTTGCTGTGCGTGCGCAGCAGCAAGCCTTGGAGCGCCAGCGTGTGGGCAAGCAGCGTGAGGTGAGCGCGCTGCAAGCGCAGTTGACGGCTTTGCCCCTGCAAACCCAAGCGGCGACAGGCGAAATTGAACGCGATCTGGCGCAGCTTGCCCAGGAGGCTGCGGAAGTGGCCGCTAGGCAACGTGTGGTGGTGCGCGCCCCACAAGCCGGCGTGGTCAGCGGCGTGACGGTACAAGCAGGGCAAGTGGCCACACCGGAAGTCGCTTTGGCCAGCTTGGTGCCTGAACACAGCCGATTGCAAGCACAGCTCTATGCCCCATCGAGTGCCGTGGGCTTTTTGAGGCCCCATCAAACCGTGCTGTTGCGTTACCAGGCCTATCCATACCAAAAGTTTGGACACCATGCAGGCGAGGTGGTGGTGGTGTCGAAAACCCCCTTGCAGTCTGCTGAGATCGCAGCGCTAGCGCTGCCGCAGGATGTGCGCCGGGAGCCGCTCTATCGCATCACCGTCGCATTAAAAGAGCAATCGGTTCAGGCCTACGGGCAGGCCCAGGCCTTGGTGCCGGGCATGCAGCTGGATGCCGACGTGCTGCTCGATAGGCGGCGTTTGATCGAATGGATCTTTGAGCCTTTGCTCAGCGTGTCCCAAAGAATGACGGGTTAGTACTGCGTTTCACCAAAAAGTTGACAGATGAAATCGATGGATTCGTTCGCCAGGCTAGGCGCAAACCACAGCGATACCCCGTGGTATCGCGCGGATTTGCAACGACGCATGGCGGGCGAAGACGCGATTTCATGTCAACTTTTTGGTGAAACGCAGTACGAGGTGTGATGCCATGCTGGAAGCCATCGCGCGTTTGAGTTTTGGTCGTCGGCGCACGACCATGGTGTTGCAGACCGAGGCGGCCGAGTGCGGTTTGGCTTGCCTCGTCATGGTGGCCGCACACCATGGCCTCAAAACCGACCTGGCCACTTTACGCAAACGGCACCCTCTGTCGCTCAAGGGCGCAACCATGGTGGACTTGTTGCGCATAGGCCAACACATGCAACTCACCGCACGTCCTTTGCGTGCAGAAATGGAACACCTCACGGGTTTGCAGCTTCCGTGCATCTTGCACTGGGACCTGAACCATTTTGTGGTGCTAACGGAAATCAAAACCCGTTTGGGGGGTGGCCTGCGGGCGGTGATTCACGACCCCGCCCAAGGCGTGCGTGAGCTGGGTTTCGCCGAGGTGTCCAAACATTTCACCGGGGTGGCGTTGGAGTTGATGCCAGGATCTGGTTTTGAGGTGAAGGTTGAAAAACAAACGGTCACCTTGTCCCAGCTACTCGGACCTGTGACCGGGCTTAAACGGTCGCTGATGCAAATTTTTGTGTTGGCGCTGGCGCTTGAAACCTTCATGCTGCTGTCGCCGTTTTTCATGCAGTGGGTGGTCGATGGTGTGCTGGTCAGCGCTGACCGCGACTTGCTGGTGACCTTGGGCTTGGGTTTTGGCCTCTTGGTGTTGATTCAGGTGGCCACCGGTGCAGTTCGCTCTTGGGCGGTGCTCTATCTGTCCTCGCATTTGAACTTGCAGTGGCTCGGACATGTGTTCGCGCACCTGATGCGTTTGCCCGTGGCGTGGTTTGAAAAACGCCATGCCGGTGACGTGATGTCGCGGTTTGGTGCTGTTCAACAAATTCAGCAAACCCTGACCACCAGTTTCATTGAGGCGGTGCTGGATGGACTCTTGGTGGTCTTGACCTTGGTGATGATGTGGGTGTACAGCCCCATGCTCAGTGGCATCGCCCTGGTGGCCGTGCTGCTCTATGCCTTGGCAAAGTGGGCATTGTTTCGCCCGCTGCGTGAAGCCACGGAAGAAGCGATTGTTTTCGATGCGAAGAAAAACACCCATTTTTTAGAGTCCTTGCGCGGCGTGCAAGCCATCAAGCTCTACAACCGCCAAGAGGATCGCCAAGCCCAGTTCATGAACAAAGTGGTGGATGCGATGAATGCCCACATCACCACACGCAAACTCGATCTGAGTTTGGGCGTGATTCACAAACTGGTGTTTGGCTTGGAACGCGTGGCAGTGGTCTGGGTGGGCGCGCTCTTGGTTTTGGACCGCAGTTTCTCAGTGGGCATGTTGTTCGCGTTTTTTGCCTACAAGGAACAGTTCGCGCTGCGTGTCAGCAGTCTGATTGACAAGGCCGTGGAGCTGAAAATGCTCAAGCTGCAGGGTGAACGTTTGGCCGATATTGTGCTTACGGCCCCGGAGAACCAAGGCCTGCCGCTGGCCGCACCTGCTTCCAAAGCGCAGGCCAAAAAAGAGCAAGCCATTCTTGAGCTGCGCGATGTGGCGTTTGCGTATTCGCAGGGTGAAGCGCCCGTGTTGCAGAACCTGTCGCTTTCCATCGCGCGCGGTGAATCGCTGGCCATCGTCGGCCCTTCGGGCTGTGGCAAAACCACCTTGCTCAAAGTGATGCTGGGCATCCACGAACCCCAAGGCGGTGAACTTTTGGTGGACGGTACACCGCTGTCGCGTTTGGGTCTGCGTGCTTGGCGCGACATGATAGGCACCGTGATGCAAGACGACGTGCTCTTCGCTGGCTCGGTGATCGACAACATCAGCTTCTTTGACGCCGAGCCCGACCTGGACTGGGTGCGCCGCTGTGCCCAATTGGCGGCGGTCGAAGACGAAATCGACGACATGCCCATGGGCCTGCACACCCTGGTGGGCGACATGGGTTGCAGTCTCTCAGGCGGGCAGCGTCAGCGCATCTTGCTGGCCCGTGCGCTTTACAAGCGACCGCAAATTTTGTTTTTGGACGAAGCCACCAGCGCGCTGGACGTTGAGCGCGAGCGTTTGGTCAATCAAGCCGTCCGCGAGTTGTCCATCACCCGGGTCATCGTGGCCCACAGGCCCGAGACCATTGCCTCAGTCGGTCGAGTGGTCGTGCTTAAAGAGGGCTGCGTGGCGCAAGACTTGCGCACCGTCGCCTCAAGTCCGTCGCCATCCGCCCGGATGCAGGGGACACAAGACGGGGCAGTTTGAAAATCGACCGCCGAACACAGCCCGTCTCTGCCCAGCGAATCGGCGGCTGCCGCTGCAAAACCGTTTGCCCTCAAGTTCTGCAAGTTGTTACCGAAACCCCAGCTGTATGACCAAAACATCCAGAAGCAACTAAAGTCAAACGGATTGGTGGTTTATGAACAATTTAATCATTCGTGCGGGGTTGATTCTTGAATCGTGTGCTTTTGTCCAACGTGGCCGCTTGGCCCTCCTGTTGGGAGTGCGAACGTGAGCGCTGCCGCGGTTGAAACCGCATCCGGCAACGAGGCCAACCCCCAGGCCTTGGATGCCATCGTCAAAGCCAGCGAAACCTATTCCATCGTGGCCTCGCAGGACATCGTGGATGTGCGTGGCTTGAAACTCTGGGCCAAAGGCCAGCCGGTGTCCTCGGCACTTCAGCAGCGGTTGCTGGAACGCAAGCTGCAACACCCGCTGGAGGTTTGTTTGACGGCGGAGGATGGGGTCACCCTGTTTGCCTTACATGACGATCTGAAAGCCTGGTTGGATGACAGCAGCAATCCCATGTCGGTCGCCTTGCGCCCGTGGGCACCCGCCTTGCTGGAGCAGGTCAAGCGGCTACCGCTGCATTCCGTTGCGCAATTGCTGCTGACCGCTGCACTGGCGACGCGGCCGACCAGCTTGCCCCATGCGGTGGCGGCCATGGCGATCGCGGGCGCGATGATGTTGTCGAGAAATCGTCCGGCTGTGGATGTGCGTTTGGCCATGCTCGGGGGCTTGCTGCACGACCTCGGTGAGGTTTACATCCAGCCGCAATACCTCGATCACAGCGGCCCCTTGGATTTGCTGGGACACAAGCACCTGGTGGTGCACCCGCGTGTGGCGCAGCTGCTGCTCAAGAGCACCACCGACTATCCCGAGCTTCTTTGCCGGGCCATCGGTGAGCACCATGAACGCCTCGACGGCTCGGGATACCCGGCGCGTTTGGTGGGGGACAAGATGTCCGAACTTGGCCGGGTGTTGGCGGTGGTTGAAGTTACCCTGGGGATACTGCGGTCGCCGCGTGCGCCGCTGACCCGAGCCAGTTTTGCGCTGCGTGTGGTGCCCGGTGAGTTCGATCCTCTTTGGGTTGCGCTGATATGTGACGCTGCTCGGCTCAGTCGCGAGAAAGCGCCCGAGGACGCGTCCGGCAACTCCACTGCCGAGGCCATGTTGCCGCTGACGCAAATTGAACAGCGCATTCTTCAAGCGAAAAACTTGGCTCAAACGCTGAAGGATCAGGGCCGCGCTGGACCGGTTCTGGCCATCGTTGAGAACGGCATCGCGCGGTTAACGCGCCTGCAGGTGGCCTGGAATGCTTTGGGTTGTTGGGGCGTGGATGGCACGGCGCTCAACCCCGATGAGCAGTTTGAACTGGAGTTGGCCGACAGAGAACTGAAACAACGCTTGCGTGAATTGCAACGTGAGTGCATGCTTCTGAGCGAGCGCTTAGGAGAAGCCGAAAAGCTTCGCCTTCAACCCCTTTGGCAAGACCTACTACCCGCCGCTGCTGTTTGAACGAAGTGGCCATCAATGCGACCGATCCCAGCTCATTCAATGACCAATACCCGGCTCTTTATCGAACTTCTGCACCGACTCGAAAGTTATGACGACGCGGTGGTCCTGATGGTCCTTCTGGCCCTGGGGGCCGACAAACTGCCCATTCGAGCCACCTTAGGCCAGTTTCGCCAGAGTCATTTGGGCGGCATGCTCACGCCCAACCGCGTGTCGCTGGCGGTTGAGCACCTTCAAAACCAAGGATTGCTGCGCATGGAGATGCCGACAGTCAGGCTGCGCCGCTCGCGTTACGGCGAGTTGTCGCTAGACCGTGACGCAGTGCTGGCTTTGCTGCGCCAGCCCATGGTCTATACCGAGCTGATGCCCGGAATCAGTGAGCGCGTGGTTCCGCTGCTTCGGGACACGGTGTGGGAACCGGAGTTCGACGAACTGCCGACGCCCACCCCCGTCGCCGTTCAGGGCATATTGCCTGGTCGTAACCGCTCACCTTCTCGGTGAGCGCTGTTTTTGCGAGGCGTGTGCCTCAGGCATTCAGACCAAAAGGCCCAAACGGCTGGCGCTCGTCCAGCGCACGCATGCGGCGCTCCAAGTCGGTCATGTCCACCGATTGGGACAGGTAGGCAGCGTCGCTGTCGTACGCAGATGTTTGGGCTGGTGTGAACACCAGGTTGATGAGGATAGAAATTAAAGACATGGCACTTTTCCTTTTGGCTTCGTCCATGCGGTCGGTTAAACCTCCGGGCTCATCCGCCGCTCGTGTGACCACCAGGGATTTGGTGAGCACGGGCGTAAGGGTAACCCCTAATGCCTAGGGTTTCCACTAGGTAGCCCTAAAGACCCCTCTGAGGTGAAGGGGCAATGTTCGCTGAGCATGGGGTTATGCGGCGCCCATCGTGAGCCCTATACCCGTTGCTGCCGCGCCGGTGTCGAGCGTCGAGAGCCTCCAAGACCCCGGCTCCCACTGACGCCGGCTGCGGATTGAAATGTCAGCACCTCACCATTGAGACCTGTGCCGAGAGGGTGTTCACAGATTTTCAGTCGATGCCGTAGCCGGTGCCTTGCGGTTTAGGAGACGGCCAGTCATCCGCGCGACCCACTGCACAAAATCATCCACGTAAGTGAACAGCACCGGAATCACCAGCAAGCTCAAAAAGGTGGACGTGATGAGGCCGCCAATCACGACGATGGCCATGGGGGAGCGAAAGCTTGGGTCGGTGCCCCAGCCCAGGGCGATGGGCAACATGCCGGCGCCCATGGCGATGGTGGTCATGATGATGGGGCGGGCGCGTTTGTGGCAGGCGTCCATCAGGGCGTCCCAGCGGTTCAGCCCTCGGTCGCGCCGCGCCACGATGGCGTACTCCACCAGCAGGATGGAGTTTTTGGTGGCGATGCCGAGCAACATGATGGTGCCGATCATGGCGGGCATGGTGAGGTCGGTGCCGGTGATGAAGAGCGCCAGGATGGCACCGGGAATCGACAGCAGCAGCGCCGCCAAAATCGTCACCGGTTGCACCCAGGCGTGAAAGAGCAGTACCAGCACGATGTAAATGCACAGCACGCCGGTGGCCATGGCCAGGCCGAAACTGGCGAAGAGTTCACCCATGGCCTCGGCATCACCCACGGTGGTTTTGATCACGCCGTTGGGCAGGTTTTGCAGGCTGGGCAAGGCGTCAGTGAGTTGCTGGACCAAACCCAAGGGCTGCCCATTGAGTTCGATTTCAAAGTTCACATTTCGCTGGCGGTTGAAGCGGTCAATTTGAGCCGGGCCGCTGTCCACGCTCAAGCTCGCCACGTTTGACAGCGGCACCGGCCCCCGCGCACCGGGGATGGCCAATCGTTCAATCAGCGCCAAGTCTTGTCGGGCCTCAGGTGGCAGCTTGACGACGATGGGCACTTGTCGCTGCGACAAATTGAGCTTGGCCAGGCCTTGGTCATAGTCGCCCGCAGTGGCGATGCGCAAGGTGTCAGCGATGTTGGCCGAAGTGACACCCAAGTCCGCCGCGCGTGCGAAGTCGGGCCGTACCACGAGTTCAGGGCGCTGTAGGCTGGACGTGCTGGTGACGTTGCCAATGCCGGGTACGGTGCGCAGTTCTTGTTCAACGATGGCGGCATGTGCGGCCAGCGCCGCACCGTCTTGCCCGGCCAGCACCAGCACGTACTTCTCTGACGAGCCGCCAAAGCCCACGCCGAAACGTGCGCCCGGTATTTCGGCCAACACTTTGCGCAAATCCCCTTCGACTTGCTGTTTGCTGATGCCGCCACGTTCCCCGCGAGGGGTCATGTTGATCGTTAGCGTGGCCTTTCTGACTTCCGCAGCACCGCCACCGGCGAACGGGTCGCTGCCCGTGGCCCCGCCACCCACGGCGGTGTAGATAAGCTTCACATGGGGGTGCTCTTTGACCACCAAGCGCGCCTGTTCGGCGATGGCCAAGGTCTGTGCGTAGGTGCTGCCCGGTGGCAGGGAAATATAGACCTGGGTTTGCGACAAATCATCGGGTGGAATGAAGCCGCCGGCAATCTTCCCGGCGAACAAAGGGGCACACGAGGCCACGCTGAATACGGTGGCTGCTGCAACGGTCCACAAACGGTGTTTGATACACCAAGCCGCCCAGCGCATGTACATGTTCATCCAACCCGGCTCGACGTGTTCACGTGTTGGTTTGGCCAGCAAGTAGGCCGCCATCATGGGTGTGAGCATGCGTGCCACCACCAGCGAGAAAAACACGGCTATCGCAGCCGTCCAACCAAACTGCACGAAGAATTTTCCGGCCACACCGCTCATGAAGGCCGTTGGCAAAAACACGGCAATCAAGGTGAAGGTGGTGGCAATCACGGCCAGGCCGATCTCGTCCGCCGCCTCCATGGCAGCCTCTTTTGGAGACTTGCCCATGCGCAAATGCCGCATGATGTTTTCAATCTCAACAATGGCATCGTCTACCAAGATGCCAACCACCAACGACAAACTAAGCAGTGTGACCACATTGAGAGAGAAACCAGCCCAGTGCATGGCCGCAAAGGTAGGAATGATGGACAGGGGCAAGGCCACGGCCGACACCAAGGTGGCGCGCCAGTCGCGCAGAAAGAACCACACGACCACCACGGCGAGCAGTGCGCCCTCCACCATCAACCACATGGAGCCGTGGAAGTTTTCTTCTACTGGGTCGACAAAGTTGAACGCTTCAGTGACGGTGATGTCGGGGTGATCGGTCTTGAGTTTTTCAAGTTGGGAGCGCACACCTTGGGCCACTTCCACTTCGCCTGCACCGCGCGAGCGGGTGATCTCAAAGCCCACCACCGGCTGGCCATTGAGCAAAGCGGTGCTGCGGGTTTCGGCCGTGGTGTCGGTGACCGTGGCGAGGCGGTCCAGCCGCACATGGCGGCCATCCGAGAGCGTGATGTCCATGGCCGCGAGTTGTTCGGCCGACTGCACGGTGGCGATGGTGCGCACCGATTGCTCCGCGCCGCCCAGGTCAGCACGTCCACCCGAAGCGTCTTGCTGCATGTTGCGCAGTTGGCGCGACACATCGGCCACGGTGGCATTCAAGGACAAGAGCTTGGCGGGGTCGATCTCCACATGCACTTCGCGCGTCACGCCACCGACACGGCTCACGGCCCCCACGCCTTTGACAGCGAGCAAAGCGCGGCTGACTTCGTTGTCCACGAACCAGCTCAGCGCTTCTTTGTCCATCCGTTCAGAGGCAACGGTGTAGGTCAGGATGGGCGAGCCGGACAAATTGAGCTTGCTGATTTGTGGGTCGCGCAAATCACCGGGTAGATCGGAACGCACGCGCTGCACCGCGTCGCGCACATCGTCTAACGCTTCTTGGATGCCTTTTTCCAGCCGGAACTCGACGGTGACAGTGGCGGTGCCGTCTTGCACCTTGGCGTAAATGTTTTTCACGCCCTGCAAGGTGGCCACTGAGTTTTCAATCTTGCGGGCGACCTCGGTTTCCATTTGCGCCGGTGCTGCGCCGGGCAGGCTGGCCGTGACCGTGATGGTGGGCAGTTCAATGTCGGGGAACTGCTGAATCTTCATGGATGAGTAACCCAGCAGCCCCGCCAAGGTCAGCATCACGAAGAGCAAGATGGCGGGGATGGGGTTGCGTATGGAGTACGCGGAGACGTTGATGGCCATGGTGCGTCCTTCGTGGCTCAGGGCTTCTTGATCGGTGTGACTGCGGCTGGCGCGGCGGCACTGTTCACCACCTTCACGGTGTCACCATCGCCCAAAAATCCCGCGCCTGCGGCAACCACACGGTCCTTGGCGTTCAAGCCACCGGTGATCTCAACACGGTCGCCCACGCGACGCCCGGCTTGTACTTTGACTTGCGACACCTTGTTGTTCTCAGCCACGGTGTACACATAACTGAAGCCGTCGCGCAGCACCACCGCACTTTGCGGCAAGGTCAGCGCCGGGCTGCTGCCGAGTTCGAAATCACCGCGTGCAAACATGCCCGCACGCACCGTGGTTCCCGCTGGTAAATCGACATAAACCAAACCATTGCGGGTCGTAGCGTCCACCGTTGGGGCCACCATGCGCACTTTACCCACCACGTTTTGGCCGCTGGGGCCCACTAAGTTCACCGTCATGCCCGGGTTGATGCGCGCTAAATCGTTGGATGCCACTTCGCCGCGCCACTCCAGTCGCCCCTGGCGGATCAACCGAAACAGCTCCTGACCCGCAGGCAGCACAGCACCCACGGTGGCGCTGCGCGCGGAAATCACGCCCGCATCGGGTGCCACCACCTGGGTTTGGCGCAGGCGCAACTGCTGGGTTTGCAAAAGAGCCTTTTGTGCATTCAAGCGCGCTTGTGCTGTGCGCTCCAAGGTGAGGTATTGGTTGATTTGTTGTGCGCTCAGTGCGCCGCTGGCGTCCAACTCGCGTGCGCGCTGTGCGTTGCCTGCCGCCTCGGCCAAAGTCGCCTCCGCCTCCGCCACGCTGGCGCGAATCTGCGCCAAATCAGCTTGTACCGTGTCGGGCGCAAATGTAGCCAGCACTTGGCCGCGCTTGACGACATCACCCACATTGACTTTCACATCGTTCAGCCGCAAACCATTGGCTTCGGTGCCGACGCTGGCCTCTTGCCAAGCGGCAATGCTGCCGCTGCCGCTGATGCGCACCGGGAAGCTGCCGCTTTGGGCTTGGGCGACGTTGACGGTCAATGCGGGTTTGGCAGCAGCCGCTGCTGGCGCTTTGCTGTCATCGGCCGCTTCGGCCTGCAAGGTCAGGACCAGCGCGCCGATCAAGGCGATGGCAACAGTGGCTTTGAATAGGGTGGGGCGGTTCATCTGCATGGTGGGGCTACCGTGGAGGTGTGTTTTTAGATGGATACGAATCAGCGAGCGAGCTGCGCCACAGGCGCGGTTGCGTTTGCCGCATCGGAGGCCGACCAGCCACCACCCAGCGCGCGGTAGAGGCTGACCCAGGCGAGGCTGCGTTCGCGCTGCAAATCGAGCAAGGCGCTTTGAGCCTGCACGGCAGTGCGGCGCGCGTCTTCCAGCTCAAACAAACTGGCCAGGCCGCTGCGGTAACGCGCCTCCGTGGCTTTGAAGGAGTCGGCGAAACCTTTGCTTGCGGTGACGGCGTAGGTTTCGCGCTCCAAAGTGCTTTGTAAATTGATCAGCGACTCTTCGACTTCACGCACCGCTGTGCGGACAGCCGCCCGGTACGAAACACCGGCCTCCAACAAGCTGGCCTGCGCTGCGCTGACATTGGCGCGCCTGGTGCCGCCGTCAAAGAGTGGCATCGTGACCTGCAGTGGACCCAAACTCCAAACCGTGCCGTCGCTGCTGACACCTCCGACCGACGAACGCGCCGCACCGATGTTGCCTGACAGGCTGATTTGCGGCAGCCGCTGCGCCTGGCGCTGCCTGACATCGGCCTGCCGCGCCAGCCACTCGCGTTCGCTCGCCGCCACGTCTGGCCGCTGCGCCAGCACTTGGCCGGGCACCTGGGTGACGTTGAGTTGGCTCGGCTGCGGCACTGAAAACCAAATGGCATCGCCGACTTGCAAACGCTGCCGCTCCAGGCGCTGCCGCAGGGCCAGCTCGTCCAGGGCCGTCAAGGCGACCAAAGCTTTGATGTCCAAATCGCAACGCGCTTTTTGTGAATTCAACAGGCTGGCACCTTGGGCACTGCTGGCACGCGCCAAAGCAGCACTTGCGGGTGCTTGAAAGCCGGCCCGCGCGGCAAGTTCGGTCAGGCGTGCCGTCTCGGTACGCGACAACGCATCGGCCTCGGCCGTGCGCACCTGGGCCAGGCAACTGCGCAAGCCGATGTAGCGGTTGGCGACTTCGGCCGCCACCAGAACGCGCGCGTCGTGCCAACTCGCCTGGGCACCGGCGAGGCGCTGGTCGGCAGCACTGCGGGCCGCACGCCCCGCGCCGAACACATCCAACTCCCAGCGGGCTTGTAAGCCCACCGAACCAGTGGTGGTCAGGGGCATCGTCACATCTTGCCGACCCCGGTTGCCAGATGCTTGCGCATCAAGCATGGGCAGCAGAGCGCCTGAGGCCGCTACTTGGCTGGCACGCGATTGTTCGATGCGCGATGCGGCTTGCGCCACGCTGGGGCTCACTGCTTGCGCATGGCCGATGAACTCGGTCAACACGGGGTCGTTGAATTGTTGCCACCAGGTGGTCAAGTCCGACGTATTGCCACCGTGTGGCAAAGGCGCGAACCAAGCCGCAGGCGCTGTCGCAGCGTCGGTTCGTGTGGGCGTTTCAGCGGGTCCACTGGCACAGCCGCTGAGCAAGGCTGCAACTACCACACAGACCATGGGTTGAAAGACGGAGAAAGCATTCATGAGGTGGGCGTCTACTTGGTGTTGGCGCGAATGGACTGCTTGACTTCGCGCAAGGTGTCTTTCAGGGAACGGCGTGGTGGCGGGCGGCTCGCTGCTTGTCGCCTGTGGGTGGGGCACAAGCTGTTGGCCACTCGTTCCAACCAACTCGCCGGTTTGCTGCCCTCTAGCACCTGCGCACGGCGCTGCAATTCGGCGGCCACCATGGCCAGGGCGTACAGCACCAAACGGTCGGTCCAGACGTCCCAAGCCCGGCTGGCGGTGTTGAGTTTGGGGACGATGGCGTCCGTGACGTCGCGGCCCACATGCAGGTGCACGCCCAATCCGGCGATGGCGATGGCCAAACGCTGCAATTCGTCGTCGGCACGGGTCAAGCCAAAGTGGCGGCACAGCACCGCCACCAATGCATCGTGCATGGGTTTGATGCCCTGGTTGATTTCTTGCTCCCACAGCCCAGTGGGCTCGAGCATTTCACGCAGGCGCAGCTTCATGCATTGGCGCGAGACTTCACCCAACCGCAGCGGTTCTACGAAGGCAGCGAAGAAGCCGCGCAGCGCTTGGTCCAGCGTCAAGTGGTCGCCCGCAAACAAGGCGATGTCTTGTTCCACCTCGCCCATGGGCTCCAAAAAAGCAGCGCGGTAGAGCCCCGCTTTGTCACCAAAGTAGTAGCTGATGGCCGCTACATTGGTTTGCGCGCTTTCGGCAATGTCCCGAATCGACACCTTCGCGAACCCATGCTGCGCGAACAGGGCCAGCGCCGCGTGCAGCAGCCGTTCACGCGACTGTTCGCCATCTTGACGTGTGGGGCGGGCAATTTCAGGCACGGGCATATTCATGCCGCGAACTGTAGCAAATAAATCAAACGTTTGATTTACTTACAAAGTAAAGAGGACTCTGAACGCAGCAGAAACCGTTCGGGCTGAGCTTGTGGAAGTACAAGAGTTAACTCCCATCGAAGGATCAGGGCTAACGGTGCTTTGCAGGGCTTCCTTGACCGAAGGATGCTCTGCATAACTCCTTGCGGACTGTGGCAGCACGGACTCGGGCGGTCTACGGCGTTGTTTTTCTTGCCAATAGCCTTGCTATTGGCTGCAAAAAACGCCTTGTAGCCCATCCCGATCCGCGCTACCACAGCCCCGCAAGAGTTATACAGAGCATCCCTAAGGATTCACAGGGCGGCATGAGACGTCAATTCAAGAGCGACAGTTGAACTGCTGCGGGCGAAGCGTCTGAGCGGCTGGTGCGCGAATAGCCACGGGTGTCCAAGGCCCACCCCTCGGTGGCCTGTGCCGCATTGGCTTTGTCGAGCAAACAAGTGCCCAGCCCCTTTTTGGTGGCTTGCACCAACAAGGCTTCGCATTGAACAGGACTGAGCTGCAGCGCAAACTGGGTCCAGCGTTCCAGCACACCAGGGTTGGCCCACGCATCTTCAACCGCCCAGCGCACACCCAACGGGTGGGTAGGCCGGCCAGCTTCAATCACGCGTGGCAACAGGGCCATGAAAAACCGTTTGAAATCGCGGCGCAGGTCTTCTGATGGCAGCAAGGCCTCGAACCGGCTGACACGTTGGCTCCAACCGGCTTGCAACAGCTGTTGGCTGACAAAGGCTTGCAGGGCTTGCGCAGGATTAAAAAGGCGCAGCCGTTTGGGTGGCAGCACGCGCATGGGGATGCGGCAAGCCACCGCGTGGCTCAGCGGCTCGACAAAACTGCACAGGGTGGCCACGCGCAACCACTGGGCTTCATTCAGGCCGTCAACGCCGCCGAGTTTTTCTTCTGCAATCAGGTGGGCCCTTGCCAATGCTTGTGCTTGGTCGTGCGCCCCTTTGCTGTGGTTGGCGCGTTGGCTCATCACCACCAAGTTGCCTGCGGCATAGGCGGCGTCGTTGCGCACGCGGTCGACCGACGCGCCTTGGGCACCCGCGCCGTTCAGTTCGACACGGGTGATGGGGCAGTGGCTCACCGCCAACTGGCGCAGGTAGTGGGGTGTGATTTGAAATAACTCCACATGGCGACCCCGCAGCCAGGCATGCAGGCGCAACTGCAACCACTGCAGCACGGCAGGCCGATCCGACAGGGTGCGGCCCGCAAACGCCACCTGGCCCGCGGTCCAACCCTGGTTCAGTGGGGAGGCTTCGGTGGCATAGGGAGCCGGGAGTGCCACGCCGTGGCGGGCAAAGTCCCAGCCCAGCTCGAAGCCGATGGGGTCCATGTGTGCGGGCACCGATTCTTGGTGGGTGCTGCCGGCCGCAAAAGCCGAAGGGGTGTGGTGTTGGACGACTGGGCTCATGGGAATCTCCTGCTTGGGGTTGACCATGAAGAGAGTTTGACGAGCCACAAGCTCACAGCGTGAGCCACAACCAGGCGTTGCACAAATGCCGCACAAATAATTTTGTGTATGCTCAAGCACTACTGGCTCATCTGGTGAGCCTTTGGCCTGATAGGACCTCTATGGACCGTACCGAACGTTTCTACAAAATTGAGCTGCTGCTGCGCAACCGGGGGCAGGTGAGTTTTGCCGATTTGCTGCAGGAACTGGATGTCTCCCCGGCCACTTTGAAACGTGACTTGAACTACCTGCGCACACGCCTGTCTGCCCCCATCCTTTATGACCGCGCCGAAAACGCCTACGCTTTCGAGGCCCACTCGCCGCTGCGTGGTGCAGCGGCCACCCACGAGTTACCCGGCCTGTGGTTCAGCGAAGCCGAGATCCATGCCCTGCTCACCATGCACCAGCTGCTCGCCGGTTTGGACGACGACGGTGTCTTGGCCCGCCACTTGGCACCCATGATGAACAAACTGCAAGGCATGCTGGGCACGGATGAAAGTGAAGCACGCGAATTGATGCGTCGCGTCAAAGTCATCGGTACAGCCCGCCGCCGCTCACCCAGTCGCCATTTCGAATTGCTGGGCAGCGCGCTGGTGCAGCGCCAACGGCTGTGGCTGCGTTATTTCAAACGCAGTGACCGCAGCACCAGCGAACGCGAGGTCTCGCCGCAGCGCCTGGTGAACTACCGCAACACCTGGTACCTGGACGCTTGGTGCCACACCAGCGATGCCTTGCGCCGCTTCGCACTCGATGCGGTGCAAGAGGCCCAACTGCGGCCCACCAAAGCCAGAAACGTGGCCGTGAAAGACCTGGAAGCCGAGTTGGATGCGGGTTATGGCATTTATGGTGGTGCCGGTAGCAAGGTGTCCTGGGCGACCTTGGTGTTTGAGCCCGACGCCGCGCAGTGGGTGTCCAACGAAGAATGGCACCCCGAGCAAACCTCGCGCTGGTTGGATGGAACACCGGGCGAAGGCCGCTACGAACTGCGTGTGCCCTACAGTGCCCCGCAAGAAATTTTGATGGACATCCTGCGCCACGGCGACAGCGTGACCGTCGTTGGCAACAAAGCCTTGCAGCAAGCGGTGGCGCAGCGGCTGCGGTCTGCTGCCAAGCTCTATGCTTGAGCCCGCCAACAACCAGGAGAGCCCCGATGAAAGCCATTTGGAACAACACCGTCATTGCCGAAAGCAACGACACCGTCGTGGTGGAGGGCAACCACTACTTCCCAGAAAGCAGCCTCAAGCGCGACTACTTCACTTTCAGCAACCACCGCAGCGGCTGCCCCTGGAAAGGCCAGGCGCATTACTACAGCCTGATGGTCAACGGCGACTTGAACCCCGATGCCGCTTGGTTCTACCCTGAACCGACAGAAGCGGCAGCCAACATCAAAGGCCGCGTCGCGTTTTGGAAGGGTGTGCAGGTGGTGGAGTGAGCGCGGCCCGCCGCCCACTGTCTTGAAGCCGAAGGTTGAACTCAATTGGGGCTTGACGGGTCAGGATGGCAGGTGCACCCCTGCCGGCCCAACCAACCCATTTGGTGCAGCGCATTGCGCAGTCCCACCCAAGCCCAGCGTGCTGCCACGGCGGTTCTGGGTCCATAAAACCCGCCCAACAAAATGCTGGCGGTGAGGTTGTGTACTTCGTGCCACCAACCCTTAGGAACATAAAGCACATCCCCGGGCTCAAGGTCTAGCACGGTGAAATCGGCGTCTGATGCACCATTCGTGCACGCCAACGTGGTTGCCGTGCTGCTGGACAACCGTGCCCAGGCGTCGTATTTCGCGGAAACAGCACCCAGACGCGCGACCGTGGCGGGCGCCACCAGGTAGAAGCGCTTGCGACCGACGATTTGAACCGCCAGATTGTCGAGGTAATCATGGTGCAAACCGGTTCGTGCGCCCGCGGGGCCGATCCAGCTTTGCAAAGACCTGGTCGTTCCCTTAGGAAAGATCTCCGAGTGCTTCAGGTCGTGGCGCAGTTCGGGCAGCGCATCCAGCAGGTCGAACTCTTTCAGGTAAAGCGGATGCTCGGCTGGGTTGCTGTTGGAATCCAAAGCTTTCAAGTAGGCCCTCAAACTCGACTCAACAAAACGGGTGCGCTCGTGTTCTCTGTTGCCCGCAACGAGTTGCACGGTGTGGTCCGGAACCCGGTGTGCCAACTCCGAAAAGCGCCAACGTTGAATCGCCGGCCAGGCGCAGGCCAACCCCCGGAACACCGCTGGAACGCGTTGTTGACCGAAACAGGCCGGTCCACTGAAAGTCGAGTCGGCAAGAGGTTGAAAGACCGCGCTCATAACAAAGGGCTCAGCACTTGGCTGACACCGCATACCTCCCGCAATTCCAGGCCATGCGCACCATGCTTGGCAGTGCGCATACACCGAATTTGGCGCACTGCGCTAGAAGCTGCCAAGCGCTCACCCGGCCTGCGGCGAGGTCGGCGCGCAGCAAACCCCACAACATGGCGGTGATGTCTTTGATTAAAAAAACTATCGCCATCAGCAACGTCACGATGCGCTGGGTGTGTCCCACGCCCGCAGCCAGCATCACATCCCGTGCCACGTGTCGATGGTCGAGTTCCTCTTGGCAATGCCAGCGCCAGAGCCTGGTTTGCGGGGTTTCACCTGGGCTCAACCAGACACTGCCGGTTCGCAAGGTCTCTTTGGCCAGCACGGCGGTGAGTTGCTCTAGAGCGCTGGCCATGGCCAAACGAGTGGGTAACCGCCAGTCCGCCATTTCCAGCACCATACGTTCGATGTGCTGCTCCAACTGGCGTGAAGGGGTATGAGCAGCCAGCCTGTCGTTGTAGAGCCGGTGCGCACGCGTGTGGCTGTGCTCCTCGCGTACAAAGCGCTGCACCTCCTGCTGTAGTTCGTCGGGTGTCGACCGGCATTTATTTGTTGCCAACAAGCCTTCTGACACCGAGGCAATGACAAATGTTTCGCCACTGGGCAAGATCAGCGAGATGGCATCCAAGATCCGTGAGCGCAATGCGTTGCCGCCGTTCCACCACAGGTCGTTTCCATTGGTGCCCAGCGGCTTAAGGATGCTCATCGGGTGACCCCTTGCATCTCCGACGGTTTGGCCCGTCCGGCTTGCACGCCGGACAGCGATACCAACCGCTTCAACAGGGCTTGCAGCACGGCCATCGGCAACAGTGACCACATTGGGCTCCACCTCGACAAGGGGACATGGCCGCGCAGCAACACGCCGTGGTTCAGGGAAGCTTCATGCGGAAAATAATCTGGCAGTACCGAGATAATCTGTTGAAAGCCCTTGCGGTGGTAGTAACGAAGCTGGGTATCTCGAGGTAGTCCGCCTCGCTTGGTGTGTACATAAGTATGTATGTCCAAGTTGGGGTCGGCCGCCAAAGCACGCTGCAGCCCAGGAATGGGTGAGCCCAGGTAGATGTCACGCCACCCGTTTTTTAAGGCGTGGGGCCAAAAGAAGTCGAACAGGGCCAAGGCCGCTTGTGGCTCGACACTGGTGAGGCTGATGCCAAACAAGCTGTGGCCACGAGCTGTGGCCGAGTCGTCAATGCGACCCACCGCGCACTGCGTCCAGCTGCGCGCTTGTTGAATCTCGCGCTGACTGATGGGCCGCATGAACAACGAAGCCAATACATCACCGCTGCGCGCACAAAAGCTACCAACACACAGGTCAGGATGGCGCTCGATGCGTTGGCGCAATGCGCTGGTATCGGCTGCTTGATGTGCCTCCCATTGGCACTGTTCCAGTTGCAGCAGACGCGGTATGTCGTTGACGGAAAGAAAGCGGCTAACAATGACCTTGGGCACGGGAAGGGATGTGAAACTGAGAACCAATCATTCTTGTCGTCGCGTGTGACGACATCGTGAACTCTCCTCCCCTCTTACTTGTCCGGTGGTAACAGTTTTGACATGCCGACAGAGGCCTCGCACCGCTGATCTCTGCAAAAAAAGCAGATCGTCGGTCTCCGGCTTGGGTTGCGGTAGCCACCGACACGCGCTGAGCTTGCGACAATCTCGGCATGACTCCTTTGACTGCCTCCGCACCGCCTACCCCGCTGTGCCACATCGCTTTCTTTCGCCTGGTGGATGTCGCGCAGCCCGAGGACTTGGCCGCCTGGTTGCGCAAGCTCACAATCGAACTCACGGGCAGCATCTTGGTGGCGAGCGAGGGCATCAACGGGGTGCTGGCGGGTACGCAAGAGGCGTTGAACACCTTTCAAGAAGCCTTGGCCCAAGACCCACGTTTTGCGGGCATGCCCTACAAACGAAGCCAGTGCAGCACGCCACCCTTCGCCCGGATGAAAGTACACACCAAACCCGAGGTGGTGGCGGTGGGGTTACCGGCCGAGGCGGCGAGTTTGCCCCTGGGCGGCGTCACCCTGAGTCCCCAAGCGTGGCGCGAGTTCATCACGCAAGACGATGTGGTGCTGCTCGACAACCGCAACAGCTTTGAGTTCAAGCTCGGTCATTTCCAAGGAGCCATCGACCCGGGTGTCACCCATTTCCGGGACTTTCCTGCCTATGTTCAGGCCCATGCCGACCAGTGGAAACAACAAGGCAAACGTGTCGCCATGTACTGCACCGGCGGCATCCGCTGCGAAAAACTGGGTGGCTGGATGCAGCATGGCCTGGGGCTGGATGTTTACCAGTTGGACGGCGGCGTGCTGAACTACTTTCAAGCCCTGCCCGATGCCGACAAAGACTGGAAGGGCGAGTGTTTTGTGTTCGACAACCGCATTGCCCTGGACACGCAATTGAACGAGACCGCCACCACAGCCGAACAGGTCTATGGCGACCTGGAGGCTGACCCTCACAACGCTTGGCGCTTGCAGCGGGCCAAGCGCTTGGATGAGGCCGGATGAATCCGCCTGATGCCATGGCGCAGCCTCTAGAGCGCGATGGCGTCGGTGCCAGCACCATTGCACTGCCGCCAGGCCCCTGGCAGACGCTGCTGGAATTTCTGGTTCACCGTTTCCCCCAAGTCGGTGAGGCGCAGTGGCGGCAGCGGTTTGAAGACGGATTGGTGCTGGATGAGCAACAACAAGCCTTGCGACCCGATGCACCCTACCTGGCACACAGCAAGGTGCACTACTTTCGCCACATACAGGCCGAGCCCCGCATTCCCTTCGACGAAGTGGTGGTCTACCAGGATGAACACCTGGTGGTGGCGGACAAACCGCACTTTCTCCCCGTCACACCCGGTGGCCGGTTTGTGCAAGAAACGCTGCTCGTGCGCTTGAAACGCAAACTCGGTTTGCCCCACCTGACACCCTTGCACCGCATTGACTTAGAAACAGCTGGTTTGGTCGCCTTCAGCGTCAAACCCTCAGAACGCGACCGCTACCACGCACTCTTTAGAAATCAAGAGGTGCAAAAACAATACGAAGCGATCGCGCCCTACCGGCCCGAGTTGACTTTTCCGCGTACGGTGAGCAGTCGCATGGAAGAAAACCCACTGTCCTTCATGCAAATGCGTGAGGTGGCGGGCACACCCAACGCGCATACCGATTTGGAACTGCTGGAAGTCCAGGGTTCGTTGGCCCGGTACCGGTTGATTCCACTGACAGGCCGCAAGCACCAACTGCGCTTTCAGATGGCATACCTCGGTTTGCCCATCGTGGGTGACAGGATCTATCCAGACTTGCTCGCTGAGTCGTCCAGCGGTCGTGCTGTCGACTACAGCAATCCGCTGCGCTTGCTGGCACAGTGTTTGGCGTTCACTTGCCCCATCACCGGCACCGACAAGCATTTTGTCAGTCAGCAGCGTCTGCAATGGGGGCGGTGAGAGCACCTGAGCCTCCATGGCGGCGAGAAAAGCCGCTATGGAGGCTCTTCCAGACTATTTTCGAGAAACTCACCGCACTGTTCGCCCTTTGCACCAATCCAGCGGCAGGTGCAGATCACCGAACCACCATTTGAAACTTGGCGGGCCTCAACGAGCATGTATGCCCCGCCGGATTTGGCGCGTACAACGCTTCCTACTGCTGCAAATTCTTTCCGTTTCATATCAACCTCCTCGAATGGATAGATGGGGAACGCAACGCGAAGTGGGCCATGCCTGCATCGAAAAAGCGGGGAGGCATGCACGACGCTTCTGACAGCCGCAAAGTCTTTCCGAGTCACCTCAACTCCTTGTTGAGGAACAGGCCGGAGCGGCCTCAATGACAAATAGTCAAGGAATTTTTTTCGGAGTCAACGGACACCGCTCGGAGCCAACATCTCGTAATGACAAAGACGTTACGTCGCGTTAAACTCGTAGCCTGCTTCCCCAGCTAGGAGTCACCATGCTCACAACCACAACCTCGGATGCCCCTGTTCCGCGCCGCGATACCTTGAACGTTCGCATTTCAGCCGCCGAGCGCAATTTGATCGACCGAGCTGCTGCTTGCGCGGGCACCACGCGCACCGAGTTCATCTTGCGTGCGGCACGCCGAGCAGCGGAAGAGACTTTGTTGGATCAAGCGGTTTTATCGGTCAGCCCAGAGGCCTATGCCGATTTCTTGGCCCGTCTGGATGCGCCTACTGCACCGAATGAACGGCTGCGCCGCACGATGCAAAGTCCCACGCCCTGGGCCAAAGGCTGACGGCTTTGCTCTCGCATCCCGAGCCCTTGACGGCCTCGCATGGGCTGGCCGACTTTGATTGCACCGAGCCCTCACTCAACGATTGGTTGAAACGGCGGGCTTGGCAAAACCAGGTCAGCGGTGCCACGCGCACGTTTGTTGCCGCAGACGAGGGACGCGTGCGCGCTTACTATGCCCTGGCTTCCAGCGCGGTGGCTCCTGCGGCGGCACTAGGCCGGTTTCGCCGCAACATGCCCGATCCCATCCCTGTTGTGGTGTTGGCCCGTTTGGCCGTACACCGTGAGCACCAAGGTCAGGGGCTGGGCCGCGCTTTATTTCAAGACGCAGCCTTGCGAGTGATTCATGCGGCGGACGCCATCGGCATACGCGGTTTGATCGTGCATGCCTTGTCAGACCCAGCCAAACGGTTCTATGAACAACTTGGCTTGCAGCAGTCGCCGCTGGATCCTTTGGTGTTGATGACGACGGTGGCCGACCTCAAGGCTGCGCTGGCAGCTGCTTGAGGTCAACCGGCGACTTTTACCGTCCCGCCTTAAAACTCGTGAACACTCTTGTTTGAACACGCCGAATGTTCTGCGGCAGGGCGTCGGGTGCGACCATGGTTTTTTTCGCCGCGTCATCCAAGAAGATGGTCTTGTTTTCCGCTACCTCTTTCTTCACGAATTTGAGAGATGCGGCATTGGGGTTGGCATAGAACACCTTGTTGGTGAGCGACGCATGCACCTCGGGGCGCAGAATGTAGTTGATGAAGAGGTGGGCGTTTTCTACGTTTTTGGCGTCTTTGGGAATCGCCATGGAATCGAAGAAGAGCGTGGCACCGGTTTTGGGCACCAGGGCTTCGATGTTCACCGGTGTTTTGCCTTTGGCCTCCAGTGCGCGGGCGCGGGCAATGTTGATGTCGCCCGAGAAACCCATCACCAAACAAGTGGCGCCCTTGGCCATTTCTTCGATGTAGCCCGAAGAAGAAAACCGCGTGACGTGGGGTCGTATGGTTTTGAGCAGCTTGCCCGCTTCTTCATAGTCGGCGGCTTCTTTGCTGAAGGGGGGTTTGCCCAGGTACAAGAGGGCCGCTGGCAATACTTCCGAGGGAGAGTCCAGCACGCTCACACCACAGCTTTTGAGTTTGCTCACGTACTTCGGATCAAACAGCAGGCTCCAGGCGTTGTCTGGCATGGGTTCGGTGCCCAGGGCCTTTTTGACTTTGTCGACGTTGATGCCCACGGTCACATAGCCCCACATCCAGTTCACCAAATGTTGGTTGCCGGGGTCGATCTTGGCGAGCCGCTCCAGCAGGCCCTTGTCTAGGTTGTTCCAGTTGGTCAGCTTGCTGCGATCCAGCTTTTGCAGCAGGCCTCCTTCAATTTGTGTTTTGGCAAAGTGAGCGCCCGGCACCACGATGTCATAGCCCGTTTTTCCTGCCACCAGTTTGGCGTGCAGCACCTCGTTGTTGTCGTAGTTGTCGTAGTTGACCTTGATGCCGGTCTCTTTCTCGAAATTCTTGATCGTGTCGTCGGCGATGTAGTCCGACCAGTTGTAAATGTTCAGCACCTTGGACGGGGCTGCTTGCGCGCTGGCGACGCCAGCCGCAGCCATGAGTGTCAAGCCCAGCAGGTGAACCAAGGGGTGATGAGCGCTGAAAAACCGAGCAACCATGGTGGTGAGTCCTTTCGCAAAGCAGGTGAGTTAAAAGGCAACGAACAGAATTTTGCCCCAAGGCCCGCATGGATCTATGCAATCCCCGCATCTTGTGGGCATCCACATGCATGGGGCACTTGCATTGAGTTACGCTTGCCGTCCTTTTTCGCAAAGGTCGGCCCAAACATCGCTCAAGTGGCCGCCCGTCGGCGCCGCTGCGCTCAAAACTACCGCTGCCATCCGCAGGAGACAAACATGGAACCTACCTCCGACACCAACCTCACGCCCGCTGAAGCCGCTCTGCGAGAGGCCGCACTCGACTACCACCGCTCGCCCAGCCGCGGCAAGATTGCGGTGCTGCCCACCAAACCTTTGATGAACCAGCGCGATTTGTCCCTGGCCTACTCGCCCGGCGTGGCGTACGCCTGTTTGGCGATCGAGAAGGACCCGACGCTCGCCTCCGAGTACACCTCGCGTGGCAATTTGGTCGGTGTGGTGACCAACGGAACCGCCGTTTTGGGACTGGGCGACATCGGCCCCTTGGCCAGCAAGCCCGTGATGGAAGGCAAAGGCTGCCTGTTCCGCAAGTTTGCAGGCATTGATGTGTTTGACATCGAACTGAACGAAAAAGACCCGGACAAACTGGTCGAGATCATTGCGGCCTTGGAGCCCACCTTGGGTGGCATCAACCTCGAAGACATCAAAGCGCCCGAGTGTTTTGTGGTGGAGCGCAAGCTCAAAGAGCGCTTGAAAATCCCCGTGTTTCACGACGACCAACACGGCACGGCCATCATTTCTGCCGCCGCGATGATCAACGGCTTGGAACTCACCGGTAAAAAAATCGGCGAGGTCAAAGTGGCGGTGAGCGGCGCAGGTGCAGCCGCCATCGCCTGTTTGGATTTGTGGGTGCGTTTGGGCGTGGCCCGCCACAACATTTTTGTTTGCGACAGCAAAGGTGTGATTCACAACGACCGCACCGACAAACTGGACGAGAGCAAACGCGCCTACCAACAAAACACCGCGGCTCGCACCCTGGCCGATGTGATGAAGGGCGCTGACATCTTCTTGGGTTGTTCTGCAGCAGGCGTGGTGAACGCCGACATGGTCAAGAGCATGGCCGACAGGCCCTTGATCCTGGCCTTGGCCAATCCTGAGCCCGAGATTCGCCCCGAGATCGCCAAAGCGGCCCGGCCCGACTGCATCATCGCGACAGGCCGCTCGGACTACGCCAATCAAGTCAACAACGTGCTGTGTTTCCCCTATATCTTCCGTGGGGCGTTGGACTGTGGTGCGCAGCGTATTACGGAAGAGATGAAGGTCGCCTGCGTGTATGAAATCGCGGGTTTGGCCAAGGCGGAAATCTCAGGCGAAGTGGCCGCTGCTTATCCCGGGGAGGACATGCGTTTTGGACCCGACTACCTGATCCCCAAACCCTTTGATTCGCGCCTGATTTTGCGCATCGCGCCAGCCGTAGCCAAAGCTGCGGTGGAGTCGGGTGTGGCCACCCGCCCCATTGCCGATCTGGAGGCCTACCGCCAATCCCTGATGCAGTTCATGACCCACACCGGCATGTTCATGCGCCCGGTTTTCATGGCGGCGCGCAGCGCGCCGAAACGGGTGGTGTACGCCGAAGGTGAAGACGAACGCACCTTGCGTGCCGTGCAAATTGCGCTGGAAGAAGGTTTGGTCAAGCCGACGTTGGTGGGGCGCCCCGCAGTGATTGCGCAGCGCATTGAACGTGCGGGTTTGCGCCTGAAGCCAGGCAGCGACTTTGACCTCATCAACCCCGAAGACGACGCCCGCTTCCGCCAATACTGGGAGGCTTACCACGCCATCAAAGGGCGCGACGGCATCACCCCGGAAATGGCCAAGTCAGCCGTGCGTCGCTCCGGCACCTTAATCGCTTCCTTGGCCGTTCATCTGGGCCACGCAGACGGCCTGCTCTGCGGTTTGGTGGGCCGCTACGACCACCATTTGGAGCATGTTCGTGACGTGATCGGCATGCGCCGCGGTGCCCATTGCCTGGCAGCGCTCAATGCCTTGATGCTGGACAAACACACCCTCTTCATCGCCGACACCTTTGTCAACGACGACCCCGATGCACAGACACTGGCTGAGATCGCCGAGATGGCCGCCGAGGCCGTCACCCAATTCGGCATCGAACCCAAAGTGGCCTTCCTGTCCCACTCCATCTACGGCTCCAGCCAGCGTGCGTCGGCTCGCAAAATGCGCGCCGCGCGGGCCCTCTTCGCCGCCAAACGGCCTGACATTCAGTCTGAAGGCGAGCTGCAAGGCGACGCCGCCTTGAACGAAGACATCCGCGCCACCTTCTTGCCCAACAACACGCTCAAGGGCTCTGCCAATGTGCTGGTGCTGCCGAACTTGGATGCAGCCAACATCCTCTTCAACGTGCTCAAGATCACCGGCGGTCAGGGTGTGACCGTGGGGCCGATTTTGCTCGGTGCTGCAGCCCCTGTGCATGTGCTCACGCCATCGGCGACCGTGCGACGCGTGGTGAACTTGACGGCGTTGACGGTGGCGCAGGGCGGGTTGGGGTGACACGGATCGGCGGTTTAGGCGCCGAATTGGTTGCGAGATGTAAACTGAATTAGATGAGCCAGCCGTTGGGACACAGCTCCCAATGCGCATGAGTTGTCTTCCCCAAGATCCAAGGAAATGAAATGCTGATGTTGCTGAAATGGTTGAGATTGACAGTGATTGCGGTGATTGCAGTGAGCTCGATTGCTTGCGGCGGGGGTGGAGACGACAACTCAAGAGCGTCACAAGATGATGTCAAGGCGATCGCAAGTTTGGGGGTGTTGACCACAGAGCTCACAGGTCTTTGGCACGAGTTCACAGTGCCCCTGGCCAGTGGTTTGCTTCAAGGCATGTCGAACGATGTGGGTGGGAGTCAATCTACGGCGACTTTTTCGTGTGTGCTGAATGGCCGAGGTTCCGGTACGTACCAGCGCTCGGTATTCAAAATGGCCAGTCGAACCGGCATGATTTTCGGTGACTCTTTGCAAGTGAGCTACTCGAACTGTGACCTTGGGGGTACAGGAGTTTTGCTCAACGGCAATATCAGTATTTCTCCCCAGGCTGTGGGCCCAACCGCTAACTTGAACAACTCCAACTACGAGCTTGTCAATTTTGCAGCCTCATTCTCAAACTTCTCTGTTCGGGTAAATAACGGATCCCCATTGGTTTTCGCGGGAGCCATACGACCGACCGTAAGATTCGAGGGCGGGAACCTGGTGAGTATGAGCTACACGACCTCTACGGCCGGCCCCTACAGAGTTAGTAGCGGAGGGCTCGTCTTGGAGTACTCTGCGGGGAGCAGCTTCGCAAAGACTGATGTCTCTGCTACGAATGCTGGGACGCGCAAGCTTGATAGCTCCGTCAATGTAATAACTAACTCTGGGACGGTGCCCATTTTGGTTGCGACTCCGGCAGCGCTTTCCGGAAGTACATCGTCTGGTCGTTTTGTCGCGACCTCGGGCACGATAAATACCAAGTCTTTTGGGGCTTTTTCGGCGTCAACTACCACGACCTTTAACGGTGCGACGGCGACGGTAAGCGGCGATACCGACGGGAACGGTTCAATGGATATCGTTTTCAACACGACCTGGGCGAGCTTGACACAGTAGTGGGGCGTAGCGGCAACCTGATCCCAGGCGCGTGTAGGTTTCTTGAAAGACTGCGGTGCGCTGCGCAATCGAATGATTTCATGTGCGCACCGCCCTCTTCAACAATCCCGCCACGCCCCAAAGCGCCAAAACGGTCAGCCCGGCACACACCACCAGCGGCATCCATAAATCCGGCAACCCCAGGTCCTGACCTTTCAGCACGCGCGTCATCAAGGTGCTTTGCGCCAGTGCGGGCACCCAGAGGTGCCAGGGTGCTTCGCCTTCTTGGTTGAAGACGGACACCAACGGCAGCAACTGCGCGACCATGACCACCAGCGAGGCATTGACCTGTGCCTCTTTCACGCTCTTGCAACGCATGGCCACGGCCATCAAGGCTGCAGAGAACAGCCCAACCAAAGGGAGCAGGATCAACAAAAACCAAGCGGCTTCCTGCCAGCCATATTGGAACAAGGCCTGCAGGCTGTCGCTTTGAATCAACCACTGGGCCGGGATGAAGCTGAAGCAACTCAGGGCGGCCACCAAGGTGCTCAAGGCAGCCACCGCGCCCCACTTGCCCAGCACGATGCTGCTGTGGCGCATGGGGTTGGTGAGCAAAGGTTCTAAAGACCCGCGCTCACGTTCACCCGCTGTGGTGTCGAGTGCCGCGTTGAGTGCGCCGTAAAGCACAGCCATCAGCACGAAGAAGGGCAGCATGGCGGTGATTTGTAAGGCGCGGCTTTGGCTGTTGGCCAAGTCGTGCTCCTGAATTTGCACGCTGCGCAGCACATCGGGGGCGACGCCGCGCAGGGCCAAAGTCAGTGTGGCGCGTTCCTGGTTGAAGCCGGACAGCAAACGCATCACACGGTTCACGCCAGCCGATGCGGCTTTGTTGGCGCTGTCGCTGACCACTTCCAAAGTGGGCAGGTCGCCTGCGCGCAGTTTGTTTTCAAAATCCCCTGGCACCACGAGCACGGGGTGGGCCAGAAGACCGCTTTTGAGCTGGGCTTCATAGTCTGCCGGCGCCTCACGCAAGGTGAGGGTTTGGCGCTCCAGGTAGTTGCGCAGGGTGGGTGCTTGTTGCAGATTGCTGGCCCACAGCTCACGCGACTCGGCGCGCGTTTCAAAGGTGGCGAAGAGGTGGGACATGCCCCACAGCACCAAGGGGCCCAGGAGGACGCTGGAGAACAGCACCACCATCAAGGTGCGCCGGTCGCGCAGGGCGTCCAACCACTCTTTGCGAAATACGATGGCACAGGCGTGCCAGAAACTTAAAGGGTTCATGGCAAACGGGTTGTGAGATTCATCGCCAAAGGGTCCGGGATGGTGGCGTCCAAGAGCGCCGGGTCGGCGAAGGCCAGGGCCACGAAGGC
>JBJOQO010000040.1:0-28443 GCA_046049865.1 Pseudomonadota bacterium
ACCGCAATTTTGAGAACCAAGTGTGCAGACGACTCAAGCGACCGAGAAGACAGCTGGACAAGGTAAAAATGCGGGGGACGACCGCAGTTATTCGTTCGTCCCTATTGACGGGGGCGGCTAATGGGTGACCCTGTTGGCGCCGGCCTTGGCATGGCTGGTCAGCCGCTTGCATGGGCAGGGTGCATTGTTCAAACGATGGTGGTTGGCGCTGTGGTTGGCCTTGTTCACCCACCCTTTGCTGGACTGGTTCACGATTTACGGCACCCAGCTTTGGCAGCCCTTTTCCGACAAGCCCTTGGGTTTGGGCAGCATGTTCATCATTGATCCGCTGTACACCTTGCCGTTGGTGGTAGGACTGGTGGCCGCCTTGGTCGCGCAGCGCGTCGGGCTTCGGTGGAATGCCGTGGCCTTGGGATTTTCTTGTGTTTACCTTGCGTGGAGCGCTGGCGCACAAATGCATGTGAAGACGGTGGTGCGCGAAACGCTCGCTGCGCGTGGAATCGCAGACGCTCCGTTTTTCGTCACACCGTCACCTTTCAATACTGTGTTGTGGCGCGTGGTGGTGCTGCGTCCCGACGGGTTTGAAGAGGGCTACTACTTATTGTTCGACACACAGCGAAGGGTTCAGCTCGATGCTTTCAGCACGGATACTGCGTTGGCACAAACGTTAAAAGCCAATCCCGACACGCAGCGTATGGTGGGCTTTACCAGTGGGTTTGTGAAATTCAAAGAAGAAAACGGCAAGGCTCTGCTGTCAGACCTGCGCATGGGACAAGAGCCCCACTATGTGTTCACCTTTGCGCTGGCCGAGCGGGATGCTGCTCAACCGAACGGATGGCGTGACATGAAATCGGTGGGCGTCGGGCAGCGCGGTGATCCAGGCAAGTTGTTGGCGTGGTTGTGGCCCAGGTTGCTGGGGCAGCCGCTTCCCCCGCCACGTTGACCGACAAGCCAATGCGCAGCTGTTATTTGACCACTATGATTTGAACGGCTTTCGTTCTGCCAACTCGCTCACATAGTCGGCAATCCCCGCACCTTCCCGCGCCAGAAAATCCGCCACCGCCTGCGCAAACTCAGGATGTGCCAGCCAATGCGCTGAGACCGTCTCTATCGGCAACAAACCCCGAGCCATTTTGTGTTCGCCCTGGGCACCGCCTTCAAAGCGGCGAAAGCCTTGGTTCAAACACCAAATGAGGGGCTGGTAGTAGCAGGCTTCAAAGTGCAGGCAGGGCACATGTTCTACTGCACCCCAATAGCGGCCATAGGCAATGCCTTGTTCTGTATCGATGGCCACCAGAGAAGCTGCGATTCGTTCACCGCCGAGATCCTTGTTTTTTCTTGCCACGAACATCAACCAGTTTCGTGGCATGTCGCTTGCCATGCGGGCAAAGAAGTCGCGGCTGAGGTAGGGCGTGGAGTGGTGGGCTTGGTAGGTGGTTTGGTAGCAGCGGTAGAAAAAATCCCAGTCGTCCTGGGTGATGGCCGCGCCTTGCAAAACGTCAAAGACGATGCCTGCATCCGCCACGCGGCGGCGTTCTTGTTGAATCTTTTTTCGCTTCTCTCGTTGCAGGCTGGCCAGAAAGGCTTCGAAGTGGGGCCAGCGGCGTGTGGCGCTGTGAGGGTTGGCGAGTGATTCGGGGTCTTGCCAATGAAACTGCACGCCTTTCCTGAGCATCCAGCCTGCGTCAGTCGCGGCTTGTTGGTCAACCGCATCCAGGTACAACAAATGCACCGAGGATGCACTCAGCTCCTGCGCAAGTTGGGGAAGCACCTCAAACAGCAGGGCGCGCGACGCGGAGTCCGTTGCCATCAAACGGGTGCCCGGCACGGGTGTGAAGGGCACAGCCCCAAGCAGCTTGGGGTAATAACGCAGACCGTGGCGCTGGTAGGCCTCAGCCCATGCCCAGTCGAACACGTACTCGCCGTAGGAGTGGTCTTTCAAGTAGAGCAAACAAGCTGCCACCAGTTGGTCGCCCCGAAATACGCAGACAAAACGCGGGTGCCAACCGGTGGCGGGCACCGCGCTTTGGGATGCGTGCAGGGCGGCGAGGTATTCATGCCGCAAGAAGGGCGTGGGGTGGGCCTGCTGGGCCAGCAGTGCGTTCCAGGCTTTGGTATCCACCGCGCACGGGTCATCAAACACTCGAATAACATCGGCCTCTTCGTTTGAATTTGTTGAGGGCTTTGTTTGCATATGACTTCCGGTGTGGTGCAAGTGGCGCTGGCGCAAATCAATGTCACCGTGGGTGACCTGGCAGGCAACGCCGCCAAAATCGTTGAATTCTCGCGGCGCGCCCATGCCCTGGGTGCGCGTGTGGTGTTAACGCCCGAGCTGAGTCTGTGTGGTTATCCGCCTGAAGACTTGCTCTTGCGACCCGCCTTCATGCAGGCCTGCGCTCAGGCGCTGCGCGATTGTGCGGCTGCTTTGGCCGATTTGCCGGACTTGTTTGTGGTGGTGGGGCATCCACATCAAAGCGGAGAAGTGGGTGATGTGCGGTCTAAATCCCATGCGGTTCAACTGCGCCACAACGCCGCTTCGGTGCTGAATGCGGGCCGCATCACCGCCACCTACAACAAACGCGAGCTGCCCAACTACCAGGTGTTTGACGAGCGGCGGTATTTCGCATCTGGCCGCGACGCCGGTGAGGGGCCGGTGGTGTTTGAGGCGGGCGGTTTGCGTTTTGGGTTGTTGATTTGCGAGGATGCGTGGTTTGACGAGCCCGCCGCTGCTGCCAAAGCGGCCGGGGCCGATGTACTTTGTGTTCTCAACGCATCGCCATTTCATTTGGGCAAGGTGGCCGAACGCGAAGCCCGCATGGCCGAGCGGGCGCGGCAGTTGCAAGTGCCGCTGCTCTACGCCCACCTCACCGGCGGTCAAGACGAAGTGGTGTTTGATGGCGCGTCGTTTGCCTTGAATGCCGATGGCACCGTGGGCGCCCGTGCCGCCATGTTTGAAGAAGCCTTGACCTTGGTGCAGGTGTCAAAAACCCACGCCCTTGGCGCGATTGAAACGGTGCCCAGCTTGCACGCGCAGGCTTGGTCTGCTTTGGTCACGGGTGTGCGCGACTACGTGGGCAAGAATGGCTTTCCCGGTGCGCTGATTGGCCTGTCCGGTGGCATCGACTCTGCCGTGGTGCTGGCTGTTGCGGTGGATGCACTGGGTGCTGACAACGTCAGGGTAGTGATGATGCCGTCGCCCTATACGGCCAGCATCTCATGCGAAGACGCGCGGGACATGGCCAAGCGCTTGAACGTGCGTTACGACGAACTGTCCATCACGCCCATGTTCGAAGCCTTCAAAGCCAGTTTGCAGCAAGAGTTTGAGGGCCGTGCAGAAGACACGACCGAAGAAAACATCCAAGCCCGCGTGCGCGGCACTTTGCTCATGGCCTTGTCCAACAAGTTCGGCTCCATCGTGCTCACCACAGGCAACAAGAGTGAGATGGCCACCGGTTACTGCACCTTGTACGGCGACATGGCGGGCGGTTTTGCTGTCATCAAAGACGTTGCCAAAACCTTGGTCTATGAATTGGCACAGTGGAAAAATGAACAAACTGCCGCTTCAAAAGAAGGTGAGTGGATTCCCCGGCGCATCATCACCCGCCCACCTTCGGCTGAACTGCGCCCCGACCAAACCGACCAAGACAGCCTGCCGCCCTACGAGGTGCTGGACGCGATTTTGCAGCGCTACATGGAAGAAGACCAAAGCATCGAACAGATTGTGGCCGCTGGGTTCAACGTGGCCGATGTAGAACGCGTGACGCGGCTCATCAAAATCAACGAGTACAAACGCCGCCAAGCCCCCGTTGGAATTCGCATCACCCACCGCGCTTTCGGGCGCGATTGGCGCTACCCGATCACCTCGCGTTTTCGCGCATAGCGCCGCCTGCAACCAGACCGTAGACTGCCAAGAACACTTCAAGCACCGGAGATTCCATGAAACAAATAACATCCATCATCAAACCTTTCAAACTCGAAGAAGTTCGTGAAACCTTGGCCGCCGTGGGCGTGACGGGTTTGACCGTGACCGAGGTCAAAGGCTTCGGTCGCCAAAAAGGCCACACCGAGCTTTACCGTGGCGCCGAATACGTGGTGGACTTTTTGCCCAAGGTGAAAGTGGAAGTGGTCGTGAAAGACGAAGACGTGGAGCGCTGCATTGAAGCCATCATCAAGGCGGCCAAAACCGGCAAGATCGGCGACGGCAAAATTTTCGTCACCAATGTGGAGCAGGTGGTGCGGATTCGCACGGGGGAGACCGACGAGGCGGCGGTCTGAAGAGACCGCCTACCGTCGCTCAGATTTGGCCGTAGCTGTCCGCTCCGAGGGACGTTCGTGCGGACACGGCCAGCCTTGTTAACAAACGCTCAACGTCATCGTCCACCTGCAGCAGCGCACGCTGCTCTGCGTTCACAAACCCCTGCGACGCGGTGTGGTCTAAAAAACGCAGCAGGTCGTCAAAGTACCCATCCACATTGAGCAGGCCCACGGGTTTGTCGTGGTAGCCCAGTTGCAGCCAGGTCCACACCTCAAACAGCTCTTCGAGTGTGCCGATACCGCCGGGTAATGCGAGGAATACATCGGACTCCTGGGCCATGAGCGCTTTGCGCTGGTGCATGGTGTCCACCACGTGCAGTTCGGTGATGCCGCTGTGTGCCAACTCACGTGTCTCTAGAGCACGAGGGATCACACCGAAGACTGTGCCGCCGCTGGCCAAGGCGGCATCGGCTACCGTCCCCATCAGGCCTGCGTGACCGCCGCCGTAGACCAAACGAGCGCCTTGTTGGCCTATCCATGCGCCCACGGCCTGCGCGGCTTGCGCGTAGACAGGCGACGCCCCTGAACGCGAGCCGCAGTAAATACAAATGCTCAGCGGTTTTGTCATGGCGAGAACCAGGTCCAGGGTGCGCCCCAGCGGTTGCCAATGGCAGCGAACCACACACCGGCGCAGAGCACCAGCGACAGCAACACCGCGGCGCTGCCAAAGTCTTTGGCGCGTTTGGACAAGTCGTGCAGCTCGAACGACACACGGTCAACCACCGCTTCGACCGCCGAGTTCAGCAGTTCCACCACCAAGACAATGATGGCGACGCCCGCGAGCAGGCTCACCTCGATCCAATTTCGCCCGACCCAAAACGCGGCTGGAACCAGCAACACGGCCAACCACACTTCCTGGCGAAACGCGCTTTCGTTGCGGTAGGCTGCTTTCAGCCCTGACCACGAATAGCCGGCCGCATGAACAACGCGACTGAGCCCTGTGCGGCCTTTGTGGGGATTGCTCATTGTGGTTTTTTCTTGGGTGGTGGGCGGTGCGTGACCAGTTGCGTGCCGCACAGCAGGTCGTGCCAGAACTGTCGCGTTGGATGCAAACGTGCGAGCAAGGCGTAGGTGAGCACGCCCGCGAAGAGCAAGCCAAAGGTTTGCGCGGGTGTCGTGTGGGCGACCCACGCAAAAAGCAAAGCTGGGGCGAACCAAATCCAGCTCAGCAGGTAGCGGGCCGTGCAGCGCAGTTGGGAAGGCGGGCGGTTGTTGATGTCCACCAGCCGAATATGCCAAGCCTTCATGGCAACTGTTTGACCGCTGCGAGACCAAAACCACACGAAGTAGATGCCCAACAACAAAAACAAAAACGCCTGCAAACCGTGGCGCCCGACCAGAGCGTGTTTTTGCTGGGTGAGGCTAGAGAACAAATAGCCGCCGATCATGACCACCCCAAAAAGCAGCACACCCTCGTAGGTGAAACAAGCGAGTCTTCGGGCGATCCCCGGGGTTTCGGCGGTAGGTGTGTGGCCGGTAGGAGGCGTGGTGGCGGGGTGTGACGGTTCGGGCGCAGAGGTGGCCATGGGACATCAGTGGGGGGCGGCAGAGCCCCAATTCGACAAGGTGCCACATGCTACAGGGCTGGCGTCCAACGGTTTTTCTTTGAACCTAGATCCGGCAGTTGGACCGTCGTGGTGTACCGATTAGGGTCGTTCCAGCGTTTCGGTCGAGGCAGTGGCTGTGAACGTGGCGGCCGCTTGCGGGCCGCGCCGGGGCAGCAGGGTTTTGGGGTCGACGAACTCGGGGGTCGTTGCAATTTTCGGCAAACCCACTTGATGGTGCAGCGGTGGAGAGGGCTTTTTGGTCACCAAGGTGGTGGTTGCCCCATAACTTGGGTGCACCAAGGTGGGCGCGATGGGAGTTGGTGGGATCGCAAATGTTGGATTCGTGACGATTTTCGATTTTTTGTCGGCGTTGATCACTTTGGCACTGCGTGAGCCCGAGGCTAACGAAGCGGTTGGCGGCCCGGGGGGGTGTACTTTGCGGCTGTCGGCCAGCTGGCGTTTTTCGTCGTCTGGAAGCGCCTGGTAAGCCTTCCACTGGGCTTGCCGCGTCTCAGGGTTGACTTGTTTGGCCTCTTGGAAATTGAGCCGTGCGATGCCACGTTCGGAGGGCCCCAACATGACCCACTCTGCCATGCGCAATTGAACTCGTGCACGCTCATCCTCGGGCATGGCGGGCATGCGCTGGGCAATTTCTATCCATTTGAGTTTTCGGTCTGTGGTGATCGTCGTCCAGACGGTCTCCAGCGGTTCAAGCGATTGCCGCTGGCTTCTAGTCAGGTCACGCCAGCGGGGCCCCTGCTCACCGACCGGTGCGGCTTTCGCGGAAGTGGTTTGTGCGGTGACCGAACTGTTGCCGCCCAAAAACGCAGTTGCACCCAACAAAACAAGCATCATCCAGCCAACGACACGCCACCCCAACGAATGTTTGGCGGTGAACGAGAACGGATGGCTGAATGTGGCGGGCAAGGAACTACTCCTGCGCGGCGGGGCGTTTGAGGAATTCGAGGAAACCGGCGTCTTGGTAGGCATCGGGTGGCAAATCGTCCGCAAGCAAGGCGGCGTCAATGTCTGCTGCGGTGGAGATCAATCGCGACGAATGCAAATCCTGAATGGCGAGCAATCCCAACACCAACACAGCCAAGGGCAGTACCGTGGCTAATTTGTTCCACCATGTGGGTGCGTCAGAGCCGCCGGGGCCGCCCGCATAAGCGACGACCTTGTTCCACGCCCAGGACATGCCCGAAGTCGCACCCGCCGGCTTGACGGCCAATTGGCGAGCCGCGGCGGCTTGTTGCAACGCGTTTTGGCGAGCAACACGTAAGCGCTCGGTGACGTCATTGGGCAGGTTTTGCGCAGACTCGTTGAGCATCGCCGTAATACGCAAGGCGAAACGGGCTTGCGCTTGTTCGCCTGTTGGGCCAGTCAGCATGTCGTGTTTCACAGTCCAATCCCCTTTTCTTTGAGCGCTTTTGCCAATGCGTGCACCGCTCTGGAGCAGTGCGTTTTGACGCTGCCTTCTGAGCAACCCATGGCTAAAGCCGTCTCTGATACATCCAGTTCCTCCCAGTAACGCAGAAGGAAGGCTTCCCGTTGACGGCCTGGTAACAAAGCCACCTCGCCTTCAATCAAAAGCAGGATTTGCGCCCGGGAAAAGACGTCGGCAGAGCTCTCAGAGCCGGTTCCATTGGCACTTTCCAGCGTTTCCAGGATGTCGAAACCTGAGTCGCCACCGCTGGACTCCAAGTCGGAAAAATTCGCAAAAACGCCTTTTCTGACTTTTTGCCGCCTAAACCAGTCCATGGTGGCGTTGGACAGGATGCGTTGAAACAGCAGCGGCAACTCCTGCGCTGGACGGTCGGCGTAACTTTGTGAGAGGCGGATCATGGCGTCTTGGACGATGTCCAAGGCAGCGTCTTCGTCGCGCACGGCAAAAGCAGTGCGTTTAAAGGCGCGTTTTTCGACGCTCTTGAGGAAGTCGGATAACTCTTTGTCGGAAGCCAACTTGGGGGCGCCTTGGGCAATAGGCCCTGGGGAGAAGCGCGGATTATCACATTGCTCAAGCCGATTGTTGCTTCAGTGGCATAATGTCGCGTTGCACAACAGATGGTCTTCTATGGCTAGTCCGACCGGGACGGGCTGATTTTTCGACTTCAAGGCACCACACCCGCTCCACAAGAGTGCGGAGAGGCGCACCGATGGTTTTTCGTTAGAGAAAATCACAAAGGTTTTATATGGACATGACTACTGCCGACGTTCGGCGTGCCGCCGCTGCACAGCCGCAAACCCCCTCTACAGCGCCAGCCCTGGACCCCAACGGGTCTGAAATTCTGGTGCGCTGTCTCCAAGCCGAAAATGTCAAGTTCCTCTGGGGTTACCCCGGCGGAGCAGTTCTTTACATTTACGACGCGCTTTACAAGCAAAACACCATTGAGCATGTTCTGGTGCGCCATGAACAGGCCGCCGTGCATGCCGCCGACGGTTATGCCCGAGCCACCGGCGAAGTCGGTGTGGCGCTGGTGACCTCGGGTCCGGGCGTGACCAATGCCATCACAGGCATTGCAACCGCCTACATGGACTCCATTCCGATGGTGATCATCACCGGCCAAGTTCCCACGCCAGCCATTGGCCTGGATGCCTTCCAAGAGTGCGATACCGTGGGCATCACACGCCCGATTGTCAAACACAACTTCCTGGTCAAAGACGTGCGTGACCTCGCGGTGACGCTGAAAAAAGCCTTCCACATTGCCCGCACCGGTCGGCCTGGTCCCGTGGTGGTTGATATTCCTAAGGACGTCTCCCTCAAGACCGCGCCGTTTGAATACCCCGCCACCATTGAAATGCGCTCCTACAACCCGGTGCGCAAAGGCCATGGCGGTCAAATCCGCAAAGCCATTGCTTTGTTGATGTCGGCCAAGCGGCCTTACATCTACACCGGCGGAGGTGTGATTCTGGGCAATGCATCTGCCGAATTGCGTGAGTTGGTGAATTTGCTCGGCGTGCCATGCACCAACACACTGATGGGTTTGGGGGCCTTCCCGGCGTCTGACCCCAAATTCCTCGGCATGCTGGGCATGCATGGCACATATGAGGCCAACATGACCATGCAGAACTGCGACGTCTTGTTGGCGGTTGGTGCGCGTTTTGATGACCGGGTGATTGGCAACCCCAAACACTTTGCCTCGGTGGAACGCAAGATCGTTCACATCGACATCGATCCGTCGTCTATTTCCAAACGCGTCAAGGTCGACATCCCCATCGTGGGCGATGTGAAAGACGTGCTGCAAGAGCTGATCGCGCAAACCAAAGAAGGGCAAGCCAAGCTGGACGCCAACGCGTTGTCGGCTTGGTGGAACCAAATTGGTGAGTGGCGCAAAAAGGACTGCCTCAAGTTCAAGAACAGCACCGAGGTCATCAAACCTCAGTATGTGGTCGAGACGCTGTGGAACTTGACCAAGGACAGCGATGCCTACATTACCTCCGATGTGGGGCAACACCAAATGTGGGCCGCTCAGTACTATCGCTTTGACCAACCACGTCGCTGGATCAATTCTGGCGGCCTTGGCACCATGGGCGTGGGTTTGCCCTATGCGATGGGCATCAAACTGGCCAAACCGGATGCGGACGTGTTCTGCATCACCGGCGAAGGTTCGATTCAAATGTGCATTCAGGAGCTGTCCACCTGTTTCCAGTACAAAACGCCGGTCAAGATTATTTCCTTGAACAACCGCTACCTGGGCATGGTGCGGCAGTGGCAACAACTGGACTACGGTGGCCGCTACTCACACAGTTACATGGACGCGCTGCCTGATTTCGTGAAATTGGCCGAGGCCTACGGCCACGTCGGCTTGAAGATCGAAAAGCCCAGCGATGTGGAAGGTGCACTGCGTGAAGCCATTCGGTTGAAAGACCGCACCGTGTTTCTCGACATTCGCACCGACCAAACCGAAAACGTTTGGCCCATGGTTCAAGCGGGCAAGGGCATCAGCGAAATGTTGTTGGGGTCGGAAGACTTGTAGTTTTCGTTTGGGGCTGCGGCGCATCGTGTCCATGGGGTGGTTACCGCCGCCCTTTGCCCACGGGGCGACAGGCCTCACTCAAGCCCAACACATTCACATTCACATTGAAGCGTCTGCGTTTGTGATGCGGTTACCGCCGCATCAACGGGCCTGACGCCAGAAAGACAACATGAAACACATCATTGCATTGCTGTTGGAAAACGAACCCGGTGCGCTGTCTCGCGTGGTGGGTTTGTTTTCAGCCCGGGGCTACAACATTGAAAGCCTGACGGTGGCACCCACCGAAGATGCCTCGCTGTCGCGCATGACCATCGTCACAACAGGCTCAGACGAAGTCATTGAACAAATCACCAAACACCTGAATCGCCTGATTGAAGTGGTCAAGGTGGTGGACTTGACCGAAGCGTCTTACACCGAACGTGAGCTGATGCTCATCAAAGTGCGTGCTGTGGGCAAAGAGCGCGAGGAGATGACGCGTATGGCCGATATCTTCCGTGGCCGCATCATCGACGTGACCGAAAAAAGCTACACCATCGAGTTAACCGGCGACGCCGCGAAACTCGATGCCTTCATCCAGGCGCTGGACCGCAGCGCCATTTTGGAAACCGTGCGCACCGGCACCAGCGGGATCGGTCGCGGCGAGCGCATCCTGCGCGTCTAACCTCACCAACGAGGTTGGGTTCACTGCACCCCCGCCATTTTTTAAAGATTAACGAAGGAGATAGTCATGAAGGTTTATTACGACAAAGACGCTGACCTGAGCCTGATCAAAGGCAAAAACATCACCATCATTGGTTATGGTTCGCAAGGCCATGCCCACGCGCAGAATTTGAATGACAGCGGCGTCAAAGTGACTGTCGGTGTGCGCAAGGGCGGCGCATCTTGGAACAAGGCCGAGAAGGCCGGTTTGAAAGTCGCCGAAATTGCCGACGCGGTGAAGTCTGCCGACGTGGTGATGATCTTGTTGCCCGACGAGCAAATTGCTTCCGTCTATGCAGCTGAAGTCGAACCCAACATCAAGAAGGGCGCTTCTTTGGCCTTCGCCCACGGCTTCAATGTGCACTACGGTCAAGTGGTTCCGCGCGCCGACTTGGACGTGTGGATGGTGGCGCCCAAAGCACCTGGCCACACGGTCCGTGGCACCTACACGCAAGGTGGCGGTGTACCGCACCTGATCGCAGTGCATGCCGACAAGTCGGGCAAGGCCCGTGATCTGGCACTGAGCTACGCTGCGGCCAACGGTGGCGGCAAAGCCGGCATCATTGAAACCAATTTCCGCGAAGAAACCGAAACCGATTTGTTCGGCGAACAAGCGGTGCTTTGCGGTGGCGCGGTGGAGTTGATCAAAGCCGGTTTCGAGACGCTGACCGAAGCCGGTTATGCCCCCGAAATGGCTTACTTCGAGTGCTTGCACGAGCTGAAGCTGATTGTGGACTTGATCTATGAAGGCGGTATCGCCAACATGAACTACTCCATCTCCAACAATGCCGAGTATGGCGAGTACGTGACCGGCCCCCGTGTTGTCACCGAAGACACCAAAAACGCCATGCGTCAGTGCTTGAAGGACATCCAGACCGGTGAGTACGCCAAGAGCTTCATCTTGGAAAACAAGGCTGGTGCGCCCACCTTGTTGTCACGCCGTCGTTTGACTGCTGAGCATCCGATTGAGCAAGTGGGCGAGCAACTGCGCGCCATGATGCCTTGGATCAAGAAAAACCGTTTGGTGGACCAGTCCAAGAACTGATGAAGCAGCTGATGCCCTTTGGCATCTCTCGGAAAAAAGCTGTGGGCCATACCCGCAGCTTTTTTTTTGACAGCGCCATAATCCAGCCCTTGCGCACTTTCCCAGCGCATCGCGGCGGCACCAACCATGAACCAACCTGACATGCACGACGGCGACACCCCGAACGACGACATCGATGACGTGCCACCACCGGTGCGTCCGCGGCGCAAGGGCATCTATATCTTGCCCAACTTGTTCACGCTGGCAGCGCTGTTTGGCGGTTTTTACGCAGTGGTGATGGCGATGAATGGGCGCTTTGAGCAAGCGGCGATAGGGGTGTTTTGCGCCATGGTGCTCGACAGCCTGGACGGTCGCGTCGCGCGCATGACCAACACGCAAAGTACCTTTGGCGAACAAATGGACAGCTTGTCGGACATGGTGTCGTTCGGTGCCGCGCCGGCACTCATCGTGTACGAATGGGCGCTCAAGGGCATGGGCAAGTTGGGTTGGATTGCGGCCTTTGTCTATTGCGCATGCGCTGCGCTACGGCTGGCGCGTTTCAACACCAACATCAGCGTGGTCGACAAACGATTTTTCCAAGGCCTGCCCAGCCCGGCGGCGGCGGCTTTGGTGATGGGGTTCATTTGGGTCATGGACGACATGGGTCTGGATGTTCGCAGCACGGGCCCGTGGTTGTCATGGCTGGCCTTCGGGTTGACTTTGTTTGCGGGCCTGACCATGGTGACCAACGCGCCGTTTTACAGCTTCAAGGACGTGAGCTTCAAACGTTCGGTGCCTTTTGTGGTGATTGTGGCGATTGCTTTGGCGATAGCGCTGATCAACGTTCACCCGCCGATGGTGCTGTTTGCCTTGTTCTGCTTTTATGGCTTGTCGGGTTACGCGGTTTACGCGTGGCGGCGGGTCAAAGGCAAACCGGTCAGCGTGATCGCGACTTCCACCGACGAGCCCGATGAACGCGGCTTGCATTGAGCGTGGTCCATCTGCTACATTGCACCCCATGAACACGTTGTCGACCGCGCTGCTTGCTCTACTACTAGGAGACTCACGGGCTCGCGAGTAGAGACACGTTCACACGTTTTCGACCACCACGGCCCGTATGCAAACAGCAGCGGGCCGTTTTGTTTGTGTGCGCTGTTTGCGAAAATTAATCGCTCAAGGAATCTACATGCTTTTGCAACCACACACCAAGTACCGTGCTTTTCCGCCAGTCCATTTGCCCGACCGTCAATGGCCTAACGCCATATTGACGCGCGCTCCGCTGTGGCTGAGCACCGACTTGCGCGACGGCAACCAAGCACTCATTGAGCCCATGGACGCGGCGCGCAAATTGCGCATGTTTCAGATGCTGGTGCGCATTGGCTTCAAGGAAATCGAGGTCGGTTTCCCATCTGCGTCACAAACCGATTTCGACTTTGTGCGTTTGTTGATCGAAGGCAAGCACATCCCTGCGGATGTCACCATTCAAGTGCTGACACCGGCCCGTGAGGTTTTGATTCGTCGTACGTTTGAATCGTTGCAAGGAGCGCAAGCCGCCATCGTGCACATCTACAACGCCACAGCCCCCATCATGCGGCGTGTGGTGTTGGGCTTGGGTGAAGATCAAACCGTGCTGCTTGCGACCACCCATGCCCAGTTGGTGCGTGAGCTGGCACTTGCGCAACCGTCCACCGCATTTACTTTCCAATACTCTCCCGAAATGTTTTCGGGCACCGAGTTGGCGTTTTCCAAGCGGGTGGTCGATGCGGTGACTGCAGTGTGGCAAGCGACGCCCGACCGCAAGTGCATCATCAATTTGCCCTCGACGGTGGAGCATTCCACCCCCAATGTGTTTGCAGACATGATCGAGTGGATGCACCGCCATCTGGCGCGGCGTGATGGCATCGTCTTGTCCGTGCACCCGCACAACGACCGAGGCACAGGCACGGCCGCCGCCGAGTTGGCATTGATGGCAGGGGCTGACCGAGTTGAAGGTTGTTTGTTTGGCAACGGCGAGCGCACAGGCAACGTTGATTTGGTCAACCTCGCGCTGAATCTTTATACCCAAGGCGTTTCTCCAGGATTGGATTTCTCAGACATTGACGATGTTCGCCGCTGCGTGGAGCATTGCAACCAGTTGCCGGTACATCCGAGGCACCCCTATGCAGGCGATTTGGTCTACACGTCTTTCTCGGGCTCACACCAAGACGCCATCAAGAAGGCTTTCGCCGCACGCCAAGAGGACGATCTGTGGGACATGCCATATTTGCCGGTGGACCCGAAAGATTTGGGCCGCAACTATGACGCGGTGATTCGCGTCAACAGCCAGTCGGGTAAGGGCGGTATTTCCTACCTTCTGGAAGCGGAGTACGGCTTGGAGTTGCCACGGCGACTGCAAATCGAATTCAGTCAAGTGGTGCAGGCGGAGATGGATGACACCGGCAAGGAAATGGCTGCGGCCGACTTGTGGCGCATCTTTGATGGTGCTTATGGGCTCAGTACGTGCGGTGAAGTGCACCCGGTGGTCACGGAGCGTGCAGTCGGCGGTGTGGAGTTGACGGTGGAGCTGTCCTTGCACGGTCGTGTGCTGCACATCGCCGGTCAAGGAAGCGGCCCGATTGACGCATTCGTGAATGGTTTGAACCAACACCTCACGCCCGCGGTGCGGGTGCTGGACTACCACGAACACGCCTTGCGCAGCGGCTCTGATGCCCAAGCGGTGGCTTATTTGGAACTGCGTTTTGGCGACGCGCTCACGGTTTTTGGCGTGGGTTGTGATGCGAACATCACCAGTGCCAGTCTCAAGGCCATTGTCAGTGGTGTGCTTCGTGCCATGGCGCAAGGCGCGGCGACGTTCGCGACGCAAGCTGACGCGGTGCACAGCCTTTAGCATTGCCATTGCCATTGCCATTGCCATTGCCATTGCCATTGCCAGGCAAAAAAATTACCAATTGTTCAGGAGTTCTTGCATGTCCGACCAACTCATTATTTTTGACACCACCTTGCGTGACGGCGAGCAGTCGCCCGGCGCTTCCATGACCAAGGACGAAAAGTTGCGCATTGCGCGGCACTTGGAGCGACTGCGTGTGGATGTCATTGAGGCTGGATTTGCCGCTTCATCCAACGGCGACTTTGAGGCGGTGAAAGCCATTGCGGAGGCCATCAAGGACTCCACAGTCTGTTCCTTGGCCCGTGCCAACGACCGCGACATTTCACGTGCCGCCGAAGCACTGAAGGGAGCGCCGCGTTCGCGCATTCACACCTTCATCGCTACCAGTGAACTTCACATGGAAAAGAAGCTGCGCATGACGCGCGATCAAGTGTTCGAGCAGGCGAAGTCATCAGTTCGTTTTGCACGAAACTTGGTCAGCGATGTGGAGTTTTCACCCGAAGACGGTTACCGCTCCGATCCTGATTTTTTATGCCGCGTGATTGAAGCGGTGATTGATGAAGGTGCCACCACCATCAACCTGCCGGATACCGTGGGGTACGCCATTCCTGAGCTCTATGGCAACTTCATTCTGAATTTGCGTCAGCGTATTCCGAATGCCGACAAAGCCATCTGGTCGGTGCACTGTCACAACGACTTGGGGCTGGCTGTGGCGAACTCGCTGGCCGGCGTCAAGATCGGCGGTGCGCGTCAAGTGGAATGCACGATCAACGGACTGGGTGAACGGGCCGGCAACTGTGCGCTGGAAGAAGTGGTGATGGCGGTGCGCACTCGCAAAGACTACTTTGGTCTCACATTGGGTATCGACGCTTCGCAGATTGTTCCGATTTCGCGTTTGGTGTCGCAGACCACCGGTTTTGTGGTTCAGCCTAACAAGGCGGTTGTGGGCGCCAATGCCTTTGCCCATGCATCAGGCATTCACCAAGACGGCGTGCTCAAGGCCCGCGACACTTACGAAATCATGCGTGCAGAGGATGTGGGCTGGGCGGCCAACAAAATTGTGCTGGGCAAGTTGTCAGGACGTAACGCGTTCAAGCAGCGGTTGCAAGAGCTCGGGATTCAGTTGGAGTCGGAAACAGAAGTCAATGCAGCCTTCGCCAAGTTCAAAGAACTGGCTGACCGTAAGAGCGATATTTTTGATGAAGACATCTTGGCTCTGGTGATGGACGAGTCCGTGACGTCTGAATCTGAGCACTACCGCTTGTTGTCGCTCAAGCAGCATTCCGAAATGGGTGAACGCCCCCAAGCCACTGTCGCTTTTTCTGCGGGCACCGTCGAGCACCATGCACAAAGTGATGGCAACGGCCCGGTGGATGCCAGCCTGAAAGCCATTGAATCCAAGCTTCAATCAGGAGCGGAATTGCTGCTCTATTCGGTCAATGCGATCACATCAGGCAGTACAGAATCGCAAGGAGAGGTGACAGTCCGTCTGCAACTGGGCGGTCGAGTCGTCAATGGTGTGGGTGCTGATCCCGATATCGTGGTGGCGTCTGCCAAGGCCTATTTGTCGGCTTTGAACAAGCTGCATAGCAAAACCGAAAGGGTTGCCGCTCAGGGTTAATGCTTCACATGGGCTGACTCATGAGATTCGGCTTGAGAAAAGTCTTTTAAGCTTTTGATCTTGCAAGACTTTTTCTCATCACCTACACTGCCCGAGGTACAGCGAAAGGTGGTTATGCGCGAATTCCTGAAATCAACTGCAGCGGCTGTGTTGCTGATGCTTATGGTTGCGGCTGCAAGCAGCTCAGCTTGGGCCGCTGGTAACAAAAACAGCCGTGACGGTGACCGCAAAAGCGCTACCCCTGCCAAGTCCTCCTCGGTAAAAAAACCGGTTGCCTCTCAACGTGTTCGCGCCAAGGTCGCGCCTGTCAAGTCACGTGCCAAAGCCGGGGTTGCCAGTCGCAAGGTCAAACGCGTGGTCGAGGCGCCGCGTCTGTCCTATGGCCAAGTGTTCGGTTTGCATCAAACGGCTGATGAACTGGACTTGAAATCCAGTGTCGCTTTGGTGGTGGATCAAGAAACCAATGAAGTGTTGTTCAGCAAAAATTCCCAAGCGGTGCTGCCCATCGCCTCGCTCACCAAATTGATGACTGCCGTGGTGGTTGCTGATGCGAACTTACCCATGGACGAGTTGATCACCGTGACCCTGGACGATGTGGACACTGAAAAAGGCAGTCGTTCGCGTTTGAAAGTCGGCACCGAGCTGACGCGCGGTGAAATGCTGCATTTGGCTTTGATGTCCTCCGAAAACCGCGCCGCCCACGCCCTGGGCCGAACCTACCCTGGTGGCCTGGCTGCGTTTGTGGTGGCGATGAACCGCAAAGCCCGTGAGTTGGGTTTGCTGGATACGCGTTATGTGGAGCCGACCGGTTTATCCAGCCGTAACCAATCCAGCGCGAGTGACCTGGCCAAGCTGGTGGCGGCCGCTCACAGCTATCCCATGATTCGTGAGCTGTCCACCTCGCCCGAGTATTGGGTGGAGGTGGACCACCAAACTCAGCACTTCAAAAACACCAATGGTCTGGTCGGCAGTGCGGTGTGGGACATCGGCTTGCAAAAAACTGGCTACATCGCCGAGGCAGGGCGCTGTTTGGTGATGCAGGCGAAGTTGGCTGGGCGCAAACTCATCATGGTGTTCTTAGACTCAGCTGGTCGCTACTCTCGTATTGGAGATGCAGAGCGGGTACGCAAGTGGCTGGAGGACAGCATTCCCCAGGCCAGCAGCGGCGCTTTACCGCTTCGTTAATTGCGCCTAAGTTAGCTTATGCAACAGCCGCGGCTGCGTGGCCCAAGCTTGCGGAAATCTCGGCCGCTGTGCTTTTGAGTTTGGCGATCCACGCGTCTTCCAACCTGTCGGCTGGCGCGGAAATGGAGAGGCCAGCCACCAGCCGACCCTGGTCGTCCAAGATGGCCGCGGCCATGCAGCGCACGCCCAACTCCAGCTCTTCTTCGTCACGTGCCAAACCCATTTGTTGCACGCGTGACAGTTCTTTTTCAAGCGTCGGCAAATTGGTGATGCTGTTGCGTGTGTGGCCGGCCAAACCAGTGCGGCTGGCGTAGGCACGAACGCGCTGTGGTTCGTCGTAGGCCAGGAACAGTTTTCCAACCGACGTGAGGTGCAATGGCGCGCGACCACCAATGGCGCGCACCACCTGCATGCCGCTGCGCTCGCTGAAGGCGCGTTCGATGTAAACGATCTCGTCGCCTTGGCGCACCGAAAGGTTCACCGGCTGGTTCGTGACCTTGTGCAGTTCACGCATGGGCCCAAGCGCGGCTTCGCGTACATCGAGCCTGGCCTTGACCAAGTTGCCCAGTTCCAGCAAACGCATACCCAGTCGGTAGTTGCCGGCTTCGGGCCGATCCACATAACGGCCTATCACCAAGTCGTTCAAGATGCGGTGGGCGGTGGAGGGGTGCAGGCCTGTTTTTTCGCTGATGATTTTCAGTGACACCGGGTCTTGGTAAGAGGCCAACAAGTCCAGCAGTTGAAACATGCGCTCCAGCACTTGAATGCTGGGCGATTTGGGTTCGGTCGTTTTCATGGTGCCATTCTCTCGCAGTTTGCTGGTTTTCTGTATGGCGAAAATGCAAGCTGCATCACGAGATGTGAGTAATCAGCGGGAACTCCATTGGTGGACCACATCAACCGCGCTGCGCACAGCGCCTTCGAGCGTCGCAGGGTAGGGGCCTTGCACATAGTCTGCGGCAGCCCACAAACCCGGCGCGATCGATGAGGCGGGTCGTTGCAAGCCGGGTGTACAGCGAAAGGTGGCCCGCTTTTCGGTGAGACAGCGCACCAGCATGGGCGCTTCCACCAGGAACGATTTCAGCGCATTTTTTGCTTGGTTGAGAACTGCAGCCTCGGTGGCCGCTACACCGCGTTCCACCCAGGGGGCTGCGCCGCTGATGACAAAACTCAGCTCACCCATCGTGCCGCCTAGCGGGCCCAGGTCGAAAACAAACTGGGCCGGTCGCTCGGTGCTGTCGCTGTCCAAGGTCAGCATGGGCTCGGGCAGCCGGGTCCCGGGGCATTGCAGGGTCACGGTGACGATGGGCTCGTAACGCAGTGCGGCGGCGCTGGCCGACCAATCGGCGTTGATTTCGGATGTCAACCGCGAGGCTTCATTGGCCGTGCAGGCCAGCACCACATGGTCGTAAGTGTTTGGGCTGTTGACGTCGATGGACGTTTCCACCTGCCAACTTGTTGAACCGCTGTTTGCACGGACCGCCCGCAGCGCCCGCACCCGCTGATGGGTGTGGACGACCACCCCGTTGCCTTGCAGCCAGCGCTGCGCAGGTTCAGGCAACAAAGCGCCCAAGCCTTTTTTAGGCAGCAGCAAATCAGAGGCCCCCGGACCGCTGAGCAAAGCATCTTTCAACACCCGTAGAAAGACCACGCCACTGGCTTGCGAGGCGGGTGTGTTCAACGCGGCGATGCACAACGGGTCGATGAAGTCGTCACGTAAGGTCGAGGGCAGGGTGCGGGTCAAGTCGGCAACAGTTTGTTGTGGAGGGCAACGAAAGCCTTGTAGGGCCCAGCGCGCAGCCAGTGCGCACAAGGCCCAGCGCTCGGGCACGGTCCAACTGCGGTTGCTCCAAACCGCAAATAGAAAGGCCGACGCGGGATGTCCTTTTTTTAAGCGCAAACCTTGCCCTTGCGGATTCACCATGGCCAGTGGTCTGCGATCAAAGGCTGTATCGAGATTCACGCCCAGGGTTTGCATCAGACCCAAGGTGTGGGTGTAGGCACCAATCAGGATGTGCTGCCCATTGTCGACACTCGGCCCCTCGGGCAAATGCACCGTGCGGGCGCGGCCACCGAGTGAGCCTGCCATCTCGAACATGGTCACGTCATGGCCCGCCAGGCGCGCATGCACCGCTGCGGCCAGGCCTGCCCAGCCCGCACCCACGATCGCTACCTTCATCATCCTAGCGCGGTGCTATTCAAACATGACGCTCCCCACCGTTCGGGCTGAGCTTGTCGAAGCCGGCGCGAGTCTCGGTGCAGGCCTTTCGAAAGGCTCAGGGCGAACGGAGAGAGGTGCGACGCCCCCACTCCGTTCGGGTTGAGCCTGTCGAAACAGGCGCGTACCTCGATGAAGCCCTTCGACAGGCTCAGGGCGAACGGAGAGAGGTGCGACGCCCCCACCCCGTTCGGGTTGAGCCTGTCGAAACCAGCGCGGTCCTCGGCACCAATTCCGCCACAGCAACGTTGACAAAAACCATAGAACCTCACGGCGAACGGAGGGTGGTTCGTCATGAATGGCGGCAACATCAACGGAATCAACGCCCGCGCCAGTTGGTGCGTACCGCGATCCACAACTTGCGCAGCGGTGTGAGCGAAGTGCGTTGGTGCAGCACACGAAACTGATCGGCTTCAATTTCACGCAGCAAGGTGCGGTAAATGTTGGCCATCATCAGGCCCGGCTTTTGCGCGGCCCGATCGACCTCGGGCAACAAGGCCAGCGCCTGGTCATAGGCCGCGTGGGCGCGTTCCGCTTGGAATTTCATCAACGCCGTGAACCTGTCGCTGTAACCCCAAGGTGCCTTGCGGTTGAGCAGCTCATGGGCTTTCACGTCAAAGCGCTGCAGCTCAGACACCGGCAGGTAAATACGCCCACGCCGTGCGTCGTCACCCACATCACGGATGATGTTGGTCAGTTGCATGGCCTGGCCTAACTTGTGCGCATAGGCCACGGTGTTGGGCTGCGTGGCGCCAAAAATTTGTGCGGCCACTTCACCCACCACGCCAGCGACCAAGTGGCAGTAACGCTGCAATTGAGGAAAGTCGAGGTAGCGGGTTTGCTCCAGGTCCATCTGGCAGCCTTCGATGACGGCCTGCAGGTGCTCGGCGCGGATGTTGAACGCCTCGGTGTGGGGCATGAGGGCCTTCATCACTGGATGGCTGGCTTGCCCGGCAAAACTGGTGGCTACTTCTTTTCGCCACCAGGCCAGTTTGGTAGCGGCGACGCTGGCATCGCTGGTTTCGTCCACCACGTCGTCCACCTCGCGGCAAAAAGCGTAGAAGGCGGTGATGGCAGCGCGCCTTGCGGGCGGCAGAAACAAAAACGCGTAGTAGAAGCTGGAGCCGCTTTTTGCTGCTTTTTCTTGGACGTATTGTTCGGGGGTCATGCGGTGGCTGGCCGGGGGATGTCTTGGGCACGCATGCGGGTGGCTCGCCACAAGAGGGTGGGACCATCCCATGCGGTCAAAGTGGGGCGCTGGTTCATCGTTCCATGGTTTAAGCGCTCTATTGTCTCCAAGATGCGCAAGCCGCCTTGCACCACCAAACGCAGCTCCCAACCAGCTCGACCCGGCAGGCGGTGTACCAATGCAGCGCCCTGGTGCATCAAGCTGCGCGTCCAGGCCACCAAGTCGCGCAGCGTGTGGCGCAGCGCTGTGCTGTCTTGGCCAGACAGCACCTGACCTTTGTCCAGCCCGTGTCGGGCACAGTCTTGGAGGGGGAGGTACAAACGCCCGCGTTTCACGTCGATCGACACGTCTTGCCAAAAGTTGGCCAGCTGCAGCGCTGAACAAATGGCGTCGCTTTGTTGCAAGGCCTTGTCGTCATCAACGCCATAGAGCTGTAGCAACAAACGACCGATCGGGTTGGCAGAGCGACGGCAGTAGTCAAGCAGTTGTGTTCGATCGCTGTACTCAGATTGAACCAAATCCTGCTCGAAGGCGCTGAGCAAGTCTGTGAACAGCGACAGCTCCAGGCGATGCCGCTCAATCACCGGTCCCAGGGGTTCAAAAACAGGCTTCCAGCGCTCGGAGATGGGCTCGCCTGCCACGAGTTTGAGCAAGTCGGCGCGGTAAGCCTGTAAGTCGTGACGACGCACCGTGCAGTCGTGGTCGCCTTCGTCTGCCAAGTCGTCGGCGGTGCGGGCAAACCAATAGATGGCCGCCACCGCTGGCCGCAGCTTGGGCGGACACAGGATGGAAGCGACCGGAAAGTTTTCGTAGTGGTTGACACTCATGGAGGCAATGTTGACGTTGGTGCCCGCCCGCTGATGCAAGGTACCAGGCCTGGAGGGACGTGAACCAGATTCTCTCCCAGGCAGGCAAAGTGCCCCAGCTTACGCCTCATCGAGACACGCCAACAACAATGGATTCCATAAACAATGTAATTTCTCCATCCCGTGGATAAAATTCATGGATGTATACCCGCTACGCCCAGCACCAATTAACTGAACTTCTCCAGCAGTTCCCCGCCGTGGTTCTGCTCGGGCCGCGACAGGTTGGGAAAACAACCTTGGCCCATGCGCAAAAAGATGACGGAAATGCGGCCTACCCCAACGCGCTTTACCTCGACCTGGAACTGCCTTCCGCCCAAAGGCAGCTGGACGATCCCGAAGCCTTCTTCAAGCTGCACCAAAACCACCTGGTGATACTGGACGAAGTACAGCGGCTACCCGGCTTGTTCACCATCTTGCGTGGTGTCATCGACCAGCGCCGCCGGGGCGGCCAAACCAGCGGTCAATTTTTGCTGCTCGGGTCAGCCTCGGGCGTTTTGCTGCAACAGTCCAGCGAAAGCCTGGCCGGGCGCATGGCTCAACTGGAACTGTCCCCTTTTCAAGTGCAAGAAGTTCTCACGCCCGCGACCTCCCCTGAGGCTGCCCCTGCACTTGCCGCAATCCCAACAGATGCCAAGCTGCATACGCTGTGGTTGCGCGGCGGGTTTCCACTTTCTTGGCTGGCCAAAAACGATGCCGCCAGCCTGACCTGGCGTGAGGCCTTCATCACCGCCTACCTCGAAAAAGACATTCCTGCCCTGGGGCCGCGCATTCCTACCACTACCCTGCGCCGCTTGTGGACCATGCTGGCTCACAACCAAGGTGAACTGCTGGACCAATCCAAACTCGCCGCTGCCTTGGGCATCAGCGGGCAAACCGTGGGCCGTTACATCGATCTGTTGTGCGACCTCATGCTGGTGCGCCGTTTACCGGCCTGGACCGGCAATGTAGGCAAGCGCCTGGTTCGCGCGCCCAAAGTTTATGTGCGCGACAGCGGGCTCGTTCATGCCTTGCTGGGCCTGCAAAACCTCCAAGCGTTGCTGGGCCACCCAGTGGCAGGCTCCAGTTGGGAAGGTTTTGTGCTTGAACAACTGGTGAACGCAGCACGTCACGCAGTGCCCAGCTTTTACCGTACCAGCAACGGTGCCGAGGTCGATTTGGTACTGACATTTCGCAGCGGCCAAACCTGGGTGATCGAAATCAAGCGCTCCACCGCACCCACCGTCTCTAAGGGCTTTTACCTGGCTGCCAGCGACCTGCAAGCCAGCCGCAAACTGCTGGTGGCCCCGGTAGACCAGACCTATCCCATGAAGGATGGCATCACCGTCATGAATCCTCTGGCTGCGGTTCAAATGGTGGCAAGCCAAGACGCTCTGTGAACATCTGTTGTGTGCCGGGGCCATATTGGATCTGCACCGCGAGGACTATTTTTGCCGCTTCGTGTGGGCCAAGGTCAGCAGGGCCATCAGGCTGGCCAGCAACAGCATGGCCCATTCGCTCAAGGTGGGAATGCTCTCTACCCCTGCTCCGCCTGCACCGCCCACCCCGGGGCCGCCGGGGTCGGTGATGACGCCGGGGGCTGGGTTGCTGTCGCCCTGGCCGCCGTCGGTCACGCTGTAGGTGATGGTGTTGCCAGCAATGCTTGCCGGGTGAACATACCAACTGCTGGGCTGGCCCGCCGCTGGTGGGCCGTATTTATAAAACTGCGTGCCTGCTGGCAAGGCGCTGGGGTAGGTCAAGGTCACCGTCACCGTGCCACCCACCGCGCAGGCGGTGGTGGTGAAGTTCACCAAACCTGCCGGAAAGGTGACACCAGCGGGTGGTGGTACACCCACATTGCTGACACTTTGGTAATTGATGAGACCCAGCGCGCAGCCCGCGCCGCCACCGGCCAGCGCGGTGGTGACGTTGCCGCTGGTGGCGCTGGCGGGGGGTGTGGGGGCGGTGTAGCTGGCGCTGCCTACCCGATCAAAAGTATCAAAAGACTGTCCGCTGCGGACGAGACGAACGAAGTAGTCGTAGGCCTTGTCGCTGGTGTCGATGCCGCCAGCGCCGAAATAGACGGCGAACGCGTCGCCTGGGGAGCGCGCAAAAGTGGTCGATGTCCAGTTGTAACCCGCCGCCGTGTTGGGAAAGGCGGTGGTGTCAATGGCGGGGTTGTATACATCCTGCTTGATGATGCTTTCCAACTCGTTCTTGTTGGGGAGCCTCCAGTTGTTGTAGCCCAAGTGGTTGGCGGCATTGCGGGCGCTGGCCTCGGCCAGGGCCTGCGCCCAGGTGTAGGTGTTGGCCGCGCCGGTGCAAGTGGGGCCGCTGCGGCCCAGCACGCAGCGATCCCACACCAGGCCGGTGGTGGTGTCCGTCACGGTGCCATCGGCATTGACGGTGAGGGCAGCCTGAACCGTAGGGGCCAGCAAAGCCTGAGCCGCCAAGGCCAGGCACACGACGGCGCACTTCAGCGTGGTTTGCAAGGAAAACATGAACAGGTTTCTTTTGAAGATTGGAGGCACTTACAGCGCAGCAGTTGGCCTAACGCGCGTGGTGCAGCTCGGTGCCCAGTGTGCATTTGTGGTAGCGGTGAAAACGGCGCACCGCGTGCTCCAGGTGCACGGCCAAGTCCATGGCGGCTTTCCACACGGGCAATTGGCGGTGATGGCTCATGGCTTCAAGCGAACGAAGAAAAATGAACCATCACTGTCCGCTGCGCACAAGACGAACGAAGTGGAAGTCGGTCTTGAAGTAGGCGCTGGAAAGGGCATTGATGAAATAGACGAACCACGCGTAGGCTGGGTTGAACGCAGCGGTTTCACTGGTCCAGTACCCATACTGATTATTTTGGGTGCTGGGGAGGTAGGTGGCATCGACCATGGGGCCGGTGCTGAGGCCGTTGTGCACGATGCTCAACAACTCGCGCGTGGTGGGCAAACGCCAGCCGGTGCTGAAACCACAGCGGCTGGCGGTGTTATGCCCGGCGTTGGCGTAGGTGGCACCGGTGGCGGTGTTCCAGTTAACCGGGCCTTGGGTTTGCAAGCTCCACACCAAACCCGTCACGTTGTCTTTGGTGCAAGCCCAGTCGGTGGCTGGGGTGCTGCTGGCGATGCCCGTGATGTTGGCCACCAAGCCCGCCGTGCAGTTGGGGCCGTTGATGACGGTGCCGTTCCAAAGCACACAGGAAAAATCAAACCCCGCCGCGCCGCCACCCGTTTTTTGCAGTGCGCCCACCGAGGCTGCTGCGTCGCGGCCATAACGCCCATCTTGGTGGGGGCGGGTGCCGGTGTTGCCGGTGGTGGCCGCATCGCAGGCCACGGCGGCATTGCTGGCGTTGTAGCAGGTGGTTTGGCCGGTGTCGTTCAGGCGGCCCGTTTGGGCTTGGGCCTTGGCGTTAAGCAGCAGACAAGAGGCCGCCACCACCCCAGCCCAGCGCCACCAAAGCCTTGGCCGCTGGCGCGCGAGCTTGAGTTTGCGGGGCATAGCCAAAGGCTGGTCGAGGCGTGGTGCTGTTGTCATGGGAATGCGAAGCCTGAAACCCGCGTAAGCACGCGGCTATTTTCACCGCCGCTTTGAATGGTGGGCGGGCCATCAGAGCAGCTTTGAACATCTGAAACTCAAACCCTTTTTCGCTCGGTTGGAGCAAGGTTTTTAGCCCATCTTTAATTTAAGGAGATAGGAAGATTTGATTGCTTTAGAAATTCATCGAAAGCCGTTCGTTTGTATAGTTCTATTGACAAAGACGCCCCAACTTTGACTTCACGCCCCTCACGAATTCCTGACTCATACGGCAGCTTTAAATAAATCAAAGATTCGTATGGATCGTCGGTGACAAGAGTTGACTTATCTCCGAGCTTTATTATTTCAGCCCCTGTGTTAAATGAGATCCTTTGCCAAGTGTCACTATCAACAATTGTTCGCGTCACATCGGCAACGTTGAAGTAGCTCACTGTACCCGCCACATCGGTGGCTGCCCCGTTAAACACGAATCCATATTTTCCTCCTGCTCGAAGCCAGTTGGTCGTATTTTTGTTGTAAAACGAGATCAACGCCCCCAGACTGGATATATTTTTAAAAATAAAGCTGTCATCTCGAAATCTGAATTCGTATTCAGGTGCCGTTGCAGTGTATTTTATGGAATAAATGCCTTCTGATTTTTTGGAATATGATACAGATTTGTATGTTTGATTTCCCAAGCCAACGCTGAAAGTATTTACACCTGTGCTGGTTATTAGCCTGTTGGAAAATGAATATATGTTCCCATCGGGGCCAAGAGTTTTCTCGTCGCCTTCAACTATTTTCCATTGACCACCATTTAAACAATAGCGCTCCTCGGACATTGCGTAATTTTTTGCATCTAAAGCTGTACCTATCCATTTGAAATAACATGGAACGCTGCCCGCATCATCAGCCAACTCATAGGATGCACTGGAGAACAGAGACAAGAAATCTCCTTCGCTTTGAGTCGGTGCGGGAGCAGGAGCAGGAGCAGGAGCAGGAGCAGGAGCAGGAGCAGGAGCAGGAGCGGGCGCGGGTGGTTGCCCTGGCGCGGGGGCAGGTGCGGGTGCGGGCGAGTTGGGCGACGTTGGCGACGGTGAGGTGTTGGTGCCATCACCCCCACCGCCACCGCAAGCCAGCAGCACGGAAGTGAACAAAACGCACAGCACACGAGTGCGCGCACAGGAAAAGTGGTGGGTCATGGTGTTGGTCTGGGAACAGTTCGTAACAGCGTTAGATCATCCGGGAGATCAGCCACCGTGTCTGTCCACCAAACGCATGACAAACGCACCAGCCCTGGTCAAACCAGGGCTGCGGCTTTTCAGTGTTTTCTGAGGGGCGTCAGAACAGCGCCGCAGGCAACGTCAGCTGCCAGCGGCAGCCTTGGCCTGGGGCGGTGTCGATGTGCAGTTGTGCGCCCAGTGCCTGGGTGCGGCGGTGCATGCCGGGTAGTCCTCGGCCACTGCGGGCGGGTGCGGTGGTGGGAGCACCATCGCCAGCAGCAGCCGCCGCCGCTTCGGTGACTTTTTGAGGGTCAAAGCCTTGGCCGTTGTCGGTGATGACAATCACCACTTCGCCGTTGACTTGGTGGGCTTGCAGGTGAATTTGGGTGGCGTTGGCGTGTTTGATGGTGTTGGCCAGGGCTTGGTTCACGAGGGCGCGCAGGTGTTGGCTGCTTTCTCCGTCGCGCAGGGTGGGCAGTGTGGGGTCCACGTCCCAGGTGAGTTGGATGTTGGTGTGGCGCAGGCGGTTGCGTGTGCGCTCGCGCAGTTCGGCCAGGATGCTGCTCGGGCTGCGTGGTGTTTGGGGGTCCTGGCTGCCCAAATAGCGCACCTCCTGAGCCAAGTCCTCCAGCAGCGCGGCCATTTCTTCGGGCGGTAACTGGCCGCTGCGGGCTTGCAGCACGGCGGTGGTGAGGTTGCTGCCCACGTGGTCGTGCACGTCCTGCGTGAAGGCGGCACGTTGGCTTTGCAGGCGGCTGGTGACTTCCATTTGCTGCATGCGTGCATGCTGGGCATCCAGGCGCTTTTGTTGTTCGGCCAAGCGGGCCAGCAGCACCGCCTCGTGTTCTTCGCTAGCCGCCAGGGCCTGCACGGTGCGGCGGCTCATGGCGTAGGTGAACGCGAGGTAAATCAGCAACACGCTGAGGGAGTAGGAATAAAAACTGTCAGGATTGGTCTGGTTGGACAGGTTTTCCAATGTGTGGACGCCCAGGGCCAGTTGCAGCATGAAGACCACCAGCATGACCACACCCTCACGGTGGGGGCCTTTGCGCAAGTGCCAGGCCATCGTGCTCTGAATGACGACGTAGGCCGCCATATTGAAATATTGCTGTGCCATCAGGGCGTTTTTTTGCCAGTCCCACATGGGCAGGGTGAGGATGGTTGAGATGCAGGCGTACAGCAGCAACAGCACCCGCAACCGGGTCACTTGAATTTTTTGAAATTCAAAGGCAAAGATACCGGCCACCACCACCCCCCAGGTGATGGAGGAATCCACCGCCGAGGCCAGCCAGATGCTCAGGGTGTCTTGCCCGGTCACGTCGTAAACGAATTGCAGGCTGGAGATCGACCACACCAGCGCATTCACCGCCAGCAACGCAAACATGGGTTCTTTGCGGCGGGCCCAGGCGAGGTGGAGTGACACCACCATCAACAACAGGGCCACGAAGGCCATGAGCCGGGGCAAATCTTGGTACCACAGGTTGCGCTCTTGCCAGGCGGTGTCCACGGTGTCCATGGGGCCGATGAAGATTGACCCCACTGAAAAGCCAATGGGCTCTGCATAAGGTACAGCCAGCAGCACTTCCTTGGCACCCAAAGGGATCGCTACACGCAGCGGCACATTCCACTGGATGCGCCAGTCGGCCAGGTTGGCTTGGATGAGTTGGCCGTCGGCCCAGATGGCCCAGGGGCCGCCTTGCACCCTGAGCCCCAGCAGGCCGAGACGGCCGTGGGAGGGGTTGCCAGAGGCGTCGAGAGAGTCCGGCCCGTGTTGTGGAATAGGCAGGCGAAACCAGGCGCGTTTTTTGGGCGCGTCGGCTGGCAAGTCCACCGAGGTGCCCAGTTCGACGAAGTTAGGCAAGGTGACGGGCTGCCACTGCATTTGCTGCCAGTCGGGCGGCTGGCGCACCAGTTGGCTCAGGCTGGGCTGGTCGAACACGATGCGGCCCACGTCTTCGTGCCATACCTGCACGCCTTGTACTCGGGAGAGTTCGTCCAGCCGTGACGGCGCTTGCAGGATGACCCACCACGCAAACAGCGCCAGCGGCAAGCCGACCAGGCCTACCGCCCACCACAGCACGCGCTGGGCGTGCGCGGGGCTAGCCCACATGTTTCACCAGGGACGCGCCCGAGTGGGCCGCGTTTCGGTGCGCTGGCAAGGCGCGACGACGCTGCGGGCTCGTGCCCGCGAGGAGGAGCAACGCCGCCAG
>JBJOQO010000041.1:0-28097 GCA_046049865.1 Pseudomonadota bacterium
CAATGGCCTTGGCCGTTTGCTCCAGCGTCAACCCGTAGTCCAAGGGCAGTACCACGGCCTGCGCTTGCCGAAGTTGCTCCAACGTCTGCGCCCGAGCAAGCTGCGTATTCCGGTCCAACGTGACCGCTGATTCCGGGATCGTGACCAGTGATTCCGGCGATCGTGACCGAGGGATTCCGGCAACGTGACCAGTGATTCCGGTCAACGTGACCGGCCCGTCGGTATACGACAGCGGAACGGGTGTTGCGCATGAATCAACTCAAGCGTGCCTGAAGCTCTGCTCCATTTGCAGGAGCTTTATGGCCGCCCCAAGGATCAACATGCGCAAACTCAAAGACGCCCTGCGTCTCAAACTCGAAGGTGATCAGTCTCACCAACAAATAGCGGCCGCCCTGGGTATCTCCAAAGGCGTGGTCACCAAGTACGTGGGCCTGGCGGTGGCCGCCGGGCTGGACTGGCCAGCCATTGCCGCCATGGACGAAGCCACCCTGGAGAGACGGCTGCTCCCAGCGCCTCGGCCAAGCGACGTCTATGCCCAGGCCGACTACGGCCGCATTCACCAAGCACTGCACCGCAAGGGCATGACGCTTGCACTCTTGTGGGAGGAATACTGCGCCCAGGTGGGCGACGAGTACGACCCTAATCACCCCATCAAACCCTGGCGCTACTCGCAGTTCTGCGAGAACTACCGCCAGTTTGCCAAGCGTCTCAAACGCTCGATGCGGCAAATTCACCGTGCTGGCGAGAAGCTGTTCATCGACTACGCCGGCCCCACGGTGGCCCTGGCTGATGGACAAAAGGCCCACATCTTCGTAGCCGCCATGGGTGCCTCAGGTTACTGCTTCGCCCTGGCCACCCCCGCACAGACGGCCCGCGACTGGCTGCACGCCACGGCACGGGCTTTGAGCTTCCTGGGCGGTGTGCCGCAACTCATCGTGCCCGACAACCCCCGCGCCTTGGTCAAAACCGCCAACCGCTACGAGCCCGAGCTCAACGACACTGTGCTGGACTTTGCCCGCCACTACGGCTGCTCGGTGCTGCCCGCCCGGGCCTACCACCCACAGGACAAGGCCAAGGTCGAACTCGGAGTGCAACTGGTGGAGCGCTGGATATTGGCGCGGCTGCGCAAGCACTCGTTCACTACCGTCCACGAGGTCAACGACGCCATGGCCCCCTTGTTGGAACACCTCAACCAGCGCGCCTTCCAGAAACTGCCTGGTTGCCGCGCCAGCGTGTTTGCCGAGATTGATGCCCCGGCCCTGATGGCGCTGCCACAGCAGCCCTGGGAATGGGCGGTGTTCAAAACCGCACGCGTGCACATCGACAGCCACATCGAGTTCGAGGGCCACCGCTACAGCGTGCCCCACGCCTTGGTGGGCATGGCATTGGAGCTGCGCGTCACCGCCAACGCGGTGGAGGTGGTGCACCGCGGACAGCGTGTGGCCAGCCACATGCGCTGCGCGCACCAAGGGGGCTTTACCACCGTGACCGAACACCTGCCGGATCGGCATCAAGCCCAGGCGCAGTGGACACCCGAGCGACTCATCCACTGGGGCGAGCGCATCGGCGTGGCCTGCGCCACCGTGGTGCGCCGCATGCTGGAGCGACAAAGGCATCCTGAGCATGCGTACCGGGCCTGTCTGGGGTTGCTGAGTTTGAGCAAACGTTATGGCGATGCCCGGCTGGAGGCGGCTTGCGTGCTGGCTTGCAGCTTGGGTACCTCCAGGTACAGCCATATCCGCGACATCTTGGTCAACCGGCGCGATTTGCTGCAAGCCAGCACTGCGCCCGATTGGAGCAGCCCACCCCACGCCCATGTGCGCGGCGCGGGCTATTACCAATGAGCGCAACTGCGTGATTCATGAGCACGCGCATGAACACGCCCATGAACACGCACCCCATGAATCCTTTTGAATTCAACGAAAGTCAACAACCATGATGATGAACACAACCTTGGATCAACTGCGCGGTTTGCGCCTGGAGACCATGGCGCAGGCCCTGGAGCAGCAGCTTCGCACCGGTGGCATGGCCGCCATGAGCTTCGAAGAGCGGCTGGCGCTGCTGGTGGACCGCGAGGTGCACGGTCGACAAGACCGGCGCTGTGCGCGGTTGCTCAAAGCAGTCAAACTCAAATACCCGCAGGCGGCCATCGAAGACCTGGCCAGTTGCAGCACGCGCGGCATTGAGCGCGCAGCGGTGATGAGCCTGGCCCTGGGACAGTGGGTGCAGGCCGGGCATGCCATCTTGATCACCGGTCCCACCGCGGCAGGCAAGTCATGGTTGGCCTGTGCGCTGGCGCAGCACGCTTGCAGGCGCGGTCACAGCGCCTGCTACCAGCGCGTGCCACGCCTGGGTGAGGAGCTGCGCATCCGGCACGCCAATGGCACATTCACGCGCTGGCTAGACACACTCAAGAACACCGACGTGTTGCTGCTGGACGACTGGGGCATGGTGGCCATGGATGCGCAAACGCGGGCCGACCTGCTGGAGATCATCGACGACCGTGCAGGCACGCGCGCCACGATCATCACCAGCCAGTTGCCCATCGAGCATTGGCACGAGTGGATTGGCGACGCCACGGTGGCTGATGCAATGCTGGATCGGTTGATGCAAAACCATCACCGGCTGACGCTCACCGGAGAGTCGCTGCGCAAAGGCGGTCAGACAAAAGCCAAAACCACCTCGCGGGCTGCAGCCAGCAAGGAGGTCGCGAGCTCAAGCATCGGTGCCACTGGGCAGGATCAAGCATGAGTACATGCCTGATCGGGGGCGCCTCCGGCGGCCTGGCAGGGGCCTGATAAAAATCTTCAACAAGCTATCAAGAAAGGAAAAACGACCCTCAATCCAACCCAAACCTAAAATCAAACCGCGCAACACCTGAATCGGTCACGATGACCGGAATCGGCGGTCACGTTCACCGGAATACGCACAATGACTTTCCGAACGCAATGAACTATTCAAGAAGAACCAATTTTCTCCTTGCCCTCGTTTTGATGGCACTGCTGGCTGGTTGCGGCGTTGCCCCCATCAAGCCCGATCAGCAACTTACCGGACAAGAAGGGGCGGTGATTTTTAGACTGATCAACAACTCCGCCAACCCGTTGGATCCCGCGGAGACACTTTCGACCGTAAGAGTCCGAAAGTTAAAGTCGGCAGCCTATCCGGTTGATGCCAATCCAGAGTTTTTTACCTTGGTTCGGACTCAGAAATCGACTCATTCCACAGCCGTGTTCAGTGGTTTAGTGCCACCGGGCCGCTATGCATTGGCCAACGCCATCGGTGGGCAAGGCAACACGACCTACACATTTCCGTTAGAAACCATGTTGAGCCAATTTGAAGTCAAAGCTCAGCAGGTAACGTTGCTGGGTACGTTGGTTATTCAGCCTCTCGAAGGAAAGAATTTCAACGTGGGTTATGTGCCGCCCGACAGTGAAATGCAAGCAACTTATGAGCAGTTGTTTCCCTCAATGGCTGAACAAAACAAAGGCCGTGCCTTTCTTTCGATGGAGACAACTGACTTGATGCTAAGGCGAGCGGAGCTTGCGCTACGTTTTAAGCGTCTATCCAAAGCGGTCAATGGCTTCTTCCAGTCTGACCGTGGAGATTTTTTCTACGGCAGCAAGTTAGGAACTGCTTACTGGAAAAAATCTGGGGAAAGAAGCTGGCGTTTTGTGGATTTAGGGACTTGGCGCGAGGTGTTGACTCTCAAACCCATCGGCAATGCTTTGGTGGCAGCGGGAGAGGATGGACTACTTCTTCGCTCCACAGACGAAGGTCGAACTTGGTCTGCGATTACACCGCCCGAACGAGGTGCCATTTACGCGTTGGTCCCACTAGAAAACGGCAGAGTTATTGCGATGGTGAAACGAGATAGCCGCTGGAATATCTATTCAAGTACGAATCTCCTTCTCGGCCGTTGGGAACCGATGAACTCGTTTGACCATGAAACTTCTATCAACATTCCATGGCACCGCAGTGCTCACATCGTAGCCACCCCTTCATGGGTCGGCGCCATGATGCCCAATGGTGTTTTGCACGCCGTGAACTTGCAGACAAATGCAGTGGAACGTAGAGCAAACACGTCGTTTTCGGTTTGGGATATGACTTCATTGGGGGGCAGTTCATTATTGATGAAGGGCGTTCGATTTGCGACAGCTTACTTTGTCTCAGACGACTTCGGCCAATCTTGGCAGGAACTCCCTCTGAGTAGGTTCACCGTTGCTGTTGCTGCCAAAGACAGAAATACGCTTTACGCCGTTTCTGCAGATGGATCGGGTTTGACCGCCGGGCCGTATCAATTGAGAGCCAGCCGAGATGGTGGCCGTACTTGGCAAGAGACAGGTTCGCCCCCGCCAGGGAGTTTGTGGACTATTCGTCAGATGGTCGTCAATCGAAACGATGGTTCGCTCCTGGCCATGTTCATCGACGGAACACAGAAGCGATCGACTGATGAGGGAAAAACTTGGAACGACTTCGACTGATACGCTCGTCTTGAGCGGATATGGCGAATTGTTCTTCTCTCCTGATTTCGTGCCGGAACGATCCGATGTTCAATGAATACGCCTTTAACAGAGCATCTGCGCTGCGCAAGCAGATTAATTTTCACGCCCACTGCTATTACGTCCTCGACGACCCTCAAATTCCAGACGCCGAGTACGACAAGCTCTTTCAAGAGCTCCAGGCGATCGAAGCTGCGCACCCCGAACTGCTGACGGTCGATTCGCCCACACAGCGTGTGATTGGCAAGGTACTGGACGGATTTTTGCCCGTGCGGCACGCCGTGCCCATGTTGTCGATTCGCACCGAGACCGACACGGATGCCAGTGGCGCTTTGGCCTTTGATGCCCGTGTGCGCCGAGAGTTGGAACTCAACGATGATGCGTCGCCAATTGAATACGCAGCCGAACTGAAGTTTGATGGCTTGGCCATCAACTTACGTTATGAGGGCGGCGTGCTCGTGCAAGCGGCCACACGCGGTGACGGTGAAACCGGCGAAGACGTCACCCAAAACATTCGCACCATCTCGCAGATTCCACTTCGTTTGATGGGTTGCGATGCACCTGTGCTGGAGGTGCGTGGCGAGGTCTACATGCGGCGCGATGCGTTCGAGGCCTTGAACGAACGTCAGCGGGCCTTGATCGCCCAAGGCGCCAAAAACGAGAAAACGTTTGTCAACCCACGTAATGCGGCAGCGGGAGCGGTCCGCCAGCTTGACCCAGCGATCGCCGCCAAACGGCCATTGAGTTTTTTTGCTTATGGGCTCGGGGACACCCAAGGTTGGACTCTTCCGCTGACCCATGGCGAGTTGCTGGATGCCCTGGCGGCCATGGGTTTTCCCGTCTGCAAGGACAGAACCGTGGTGCAGGGTGCCGATGGCTTGGTGGCTTTCCATCGGGCCATGGGTGCCAAAAGAGACACCTTGCCGTTTGACATTGATGGTGTGGTCTACAAGGTCAATTCACGTGCCCTGCAACAGAGGCTTGGTTTTGTCAGTCGTGAGCCGCGTTGGGCCGTGGCGCACAAGTATCCGGCGCAAGAACAAATCACCACCTTGGTGGACATCGACATTCAGGTGGGCCGCACGGGCAAGCTCACGCCGGTCGCGAAATTGGCGCCCGTGTTTGTGGGTGGAACCACGGTCAGCAACGCCACGCTGCACAACGAAGACGAGGCACGCCGTAAGGATGTGCGCATTGGCGACACCGTGATCGTGCGCCGCGCAGGTGATGTGATCCCCGAGGTGGTCGCTGTGGTGCTGGAGCGCCGTCCTGTCGACGTGGGTGAGGCCTTTGACCTTTACAAACGCCTGCAGGGCCACTGCCCGGTGTGTAGCAGCCCGATAGCGCGTGAAGAAGGCGAGGCCGACTGGCGCTGCACAGGCGGCTTGACTTGCCCGGCGCAGCGCAAACAAGCCATCCTGCACTTTGCAGGCCGCCGCGCCATGGACGTCGAAGGTTTGGGTGACAAGTTGGTTGATCAGTTGGTGGACGCTGTATTGATCAATAGCCTGCCCGAGCTTTACAAACTCGGCTTGGCCAAACTGGCGGCCTTGGACCGCATGGGTGACAAAAGCGCGGTGAACCTGTTGGCGGCTTTGGAAAAAAGCAAGTCCACCACGCTCGGGCGGTTTTTGTTTGCACTGGGCATTCGCCACGTGGGTGAGACCACGGCCAAAGATTTGGCTCGACATTTTGGTTCTATCGACCGCATCATGGACGCCAGCAGTGAGCAGTTGCTGGAGGTGAAGGACGTGGGGCCCGTGGTCGCGCAAAGTTTGCGTGCCTTCTTTGATCAACCACACCACCGTGAGGTGGTGGAGCAACTCCGCGCTGCGGGCATTCAATGGCCTGAGGACGAGGGCGGTTTCGATGCCAGAGCCAAACCTCTGGCTGGGTTAACCTTCGTCCTGACGGGCACCTTTCCGACCCTCAGCCGCGATGCCGCCAAGGACTTGATCGAAGCGGCGGGTGGCAAAGTCAGTGGTTCCGTGTCTAAAAAAACCCACCATGTGGTGGCAGGGACTGATGCCGGCAGCAAGCTTGACAAAGCGCGTGAGCTGAATGTGTCAGTGCTGGACGAAGCGCAGTTGTTGGCCATGTTGAACATCGCGTAGTGTGGTGTTGCACTCTTGATGGGACAAATAAAAACGATGCGTTTTGGGTCATGGCAAGGCCTGACGCACGCTAGCCCTGCGCTTTGCTTGGGCTGCCACAGCGATACCCTGTGGTATCGCGAGGATTTGCAACGCCGCCATGGCCCAAAAGGCGCGTTTTTATGTTCCAGATAGAGTGCACCACCACACTAGAAGTAGAGGACGAAGAAAGACAATGGCTGTCAGAGAAATACTCAAGATGGGCGACCCTCGCCTTTTGCGTGTTGCCGCGCCGGTCGAGCGTTTTGATACGCCCGAGCTGCACGGTTTGGTCGCGGACCTCTTCGACACCATGCACGATGCCCGTGGTGCCGGGTTGGCAGCGCCGCAAATTGGTGTGGACCTGGCGGTGGTGATTTTTGGCTTCAAACACAACGACCGTTACCCCGACGCACCCGAAGTGCCGCAAACCGTGTTGATCAATCCTGTGATTGAGGCTTTGTCGGTCGAGGAAGAAAGCGGCTGGGAAGGGTGTTTGTCCGTGCCTGGAATGCGTGGCATGGTGCCTCGTTACAGCCACATCCGCTACCGCGGTTTCGACGTGCAGGGCCAGCCCATCAACCGCGAAGTACAAGGCTTCCATGCCCGCGTCGTGCAACACGAATGTGACCACCTCATCGGCAAGCTCTACCCCATGCGCATCCGCGACTTCAATCAGTTTGGTTTCACCAGCGTGATGTTTCCGGAGCTGGACGACAGCGACGATTGAGTGGCTGAACCCCAGCAGTCCTACTTCGGTAGCTGTGACCGCAACACCGGCCACACATTGGCAAGCAAAGTAGCCTGCGCTTTTTCGTTGGGGTGGATGCGGTCGGCTTGAAAAAGGCTTTCCGCTTGCGGTGAGTCTGCCACGCCTTTGAGCAAAAATGGTACCAAGGCATTTTTCTCGGCATGGGCCACCCGTTGAAACACTGCCGAAAAATTGTCGGTGTAGCTGCGGCCGTAGTTGGGGGGCACCTGCATGCCCACCAAGACCACCTGTGCACCGGCGGCGGTGGCGGCGCGGCTCATGGTTTGCAGGTTGTTTTCCGTCATCGTCAAGGGCAGGCCGCGTAATGCATCGTTGGCACCCAGTTCAATCACGACATGGCTGGGTCGGTGTTGTGCAAGCAGCGTGGGCAAGCGTGAGCGACCGCCAGAGGTCGTGTCGCCACTGATGCTGGCATTGACCACTTTGGTGTTGAATTTTTCAGTGCGCAAACGTGCTTCGAGCAAAGCCACCCAGCCGGTGCCTCGCTGGAGTCCGTATTCGGCAGACAGGCTGTCGCCCACCACCAAAATAGTGGGAATCGATTTCTCTGCGGACTTATTCCCTGTGGTTGGCGCGGCTGTTGTTGGGGTCAATCGGCAGGCCAAGCACAAGGCGCTAGAGTAGGCCAGCAGTTGGCGGCGCGACAGACCATGCAGCCGTTGAATTTTTTTCAAAACTTCATCTCCCTTTTCCCTCATGACCGACACCCTGATCGCCGTTCAAAACATCAGCAAAGATGTGCAAGACGCCACGGGCACACTCACGATACTGCACAACATTGATTTTCAGCTGACTGCCGGCCAATCGGTTGCCATCGTGGGCGCGTCGGGCTCTGGCAAAAGCACGTTGCTTTCCATCATGGCCGGTTTGGATACGCCCACGCGCGGAACGGTTCAATTGTTGGGCCAGGACATGTTCACTTTGGGTGAGGATGCGCGTGCAGCGCTGCGCGCCCAGCACATGGGCTTTGTGTTTCAGAGTTTCCAGTTGTTGTCCAACCTCACGGCCTTGGAAAACGTGATGCTGCCGCTGGAGTTGCAAGGCCGCCCTGACGCACGTACTGCGGCCACCGAGATGCTGCGCCGTGTGGGCCTCGCAGACCGCTTGAGTCACCATCCACGGGTGCTGTCAGGCGGAGAACAGCAGCGTGTGGCCTTGGCGCGTGCTTTTGTGGTGCGCCCCGCCGTATTGCTGGCCGATGAGCCCACAGGCAGTTTGGACTTTGCCACGGGCGAAACGGTGATGGCCCTGATGTTTGAACTCAACCGAGAAGTGGGAACCACCTTGGTCTTGGTCACCCACGACCGTGAGATTGCTTCCCGCTGCGACAGGCAGTTGCGCATTGAGGCCGGACGGCTGGTGGCCAACGACGCGACATAAAAAAAGCGGTGCTCGATGCACCGCTTTTGTGTCTAAGAGCTGACGGTAAAAATCAGTTCTTGAACTGGTAGTCCGTCTTGGCGCTGGCGCGAATTTTCTCAACAAATGCACCGCGCTTTTGCTGAACCAGGCCTTGTTTGATTCGATCCTTCAACTCTTCGAATGGAGGAGGTGTGGTCTCACGGCTTTCTTCCATCTTGATGATGTGGTAACCGTACTGGGTTTTCACAGGCGTGTCCGTCATTTCGCCATTCTTGAGTTTGACCATGGCTTGTGCAAATTCACCCACCAACTCGCTGGCTTTCATAAAGCCCAGGTCGCCACCATTTTGTGCCGATCCAGTGTCTTTGGAGTTTTTCTTGGCCAAGTCCTCGAATTTGCCGCCGCTTTTGATTTGTTTGAGCAGTGCGGTTGCTTCTTCTTCCTTTTCAACCAAGATGTGTCGTGCACGGTACTCCAGGCCAGAGGACTGGGCTTTCATCTTGTCGTACTCGGCCTTGGCATCCGCATCGGTGACTGGATTTTTCGCTTGCTCGTCATTGAAAAGCGCTTGAATCAACAAATCGTTCCTCACCTGGTTCACGCGGGTCAGATAGTCTGCATTTCGTTCCATGCCGCGCTTTTTGGCTTCTTGAACCATGATTTCTTCCATGACCAACCGGTCACGAACCAGTTTTTCGGTGTCTGGGCGCAGCGTTTGACCTTGTTGCACCGCATCCGCCTTCAGCGTGGCCATGAAGGCGTCAAACCGGGCTTTGGGGACAGGTTTGCCATTGACCACAGCAATGTTTTGGGCATGCGAGGCCAGCGGGGCTGCCAAGGACAAGATCAATGCTGCAGCGGGAAGCAGCTTTCGGGAAACCATGGCGTTCATCGAATTCAACATGTAGGACCTTTCAACCTGTTGCGGTTGTGTGGAGTGAAAGAGTGGGTTGCGCCGGGTTGGACGCGGTGAAGTGCGATTGGTTCAACAGAGACTGGGGGCTGTGTCGTATTCAGGCTGTGGGCTCAACCCTTGAGCGGCTCACCAGGTGCACGCGCTTCAATGGCCAGCGCGTGTATGCCCTGGCTCATCAGCTGGGAAAGCGAATCATAAACGAGGCGGTGCCGGGCCAGTCTCGTCATGCCGCTGAAACGAGTGCTCACCACTTGAACACTGAAGTGCCGCCCTTCTTTGGCACCCGCATGGCCTGCGTGCAAATGGCTGTCGTCTTGCACGAGCAGCTCAGCGGGTTGCAGCGCCTGCTGCAAGCAATCTTGGACGAGCGCCGCTGTGACGCTCATGATGGCTCGACCGCAGTTTCTTGCGCGTCAGGTAATACATGTTTGCTCATGTAAAAACCCTGCGCCACAGTGAACAACAAGGTGGCGCCGAGGCCACCATAAAACTTGATGTCCAGCCAGGTGTCTTCCGAGAAGTTGTAGGCGAAATAAATGTTCAAAACGCCGATGACCATGAAGAAGACCACCCAGGCCAGGTTCAAACGTTGCCAAACCGGGTCGGGCAGTCGAATTTGTTCACCCATCATTTTTTTCAGCAAGTTGGCACCGAAGAGCAGTGGGCTCAACCAGAACGCCAGCCCCATGGCCCAGTTCACGATGCTGAACTTCCACTTGATGAAAGTGGGGTCGTGAAACCAAATGGTGGCACCGCCAAACACGATGGCCAGTGCCAGCACCACCCACAACATGGTGTCCACCTTGCGGCCGCGCGCTAACAAATAGGCCACTTGCAAACCGGTGACCAAAATGATCACCACCGTGGCCAGCACCATGGGCGCTTCTTTGGGGCCGACCACGCCGCCGGAGACGATGCCGCCGAGGTATTGCGTGGCAAAACTGGACGCCCATTCTTCATGGGCTTTGGCGTACTTGTAGCTGCCGAAAAACATCAAGAGCGGCAGCAGATCAAAAAGCAATTTCATGGGGTTGCTGGCAAGGTTGCAGGCTGGTAGGCCGAATCAGGGATTTTGCTTGAAGTCGATCGCCGCTGAATTAATGCAAAACCGCTCACCCGTGGGGGCAGGGCCGTCTTCAAACACGTGGCCCAGGTGGGAGCCGCATTGGTTGCAGCGCACTTCGACCCGCACCATGCCGTGGCTGCGGTCAACAACACGTTCAATGACCTCGCTGTTGACCGGTTGCCAGTAGCTGGGCCAGCCACAACCTGCGTCGAACTTTGTGCCGGATTCAAAAAGCGGAGTACCGCAGCCCACGCAGTTGTAGTGGCCGGCCTGCCAGTGGTCCCAGTAACGTCCGCTGAAGGCGCGTTCGGTGGCGGCTTCGCGTGCCACTGCGTACTGCATGTCGTCGAGCTGCTCGCGCCACTCTTGGTCTGTTTTGGAAACGGGGTAGGTTTTTTCGGGTTTGTTCATGCGCGTTTTTGTTCACGAGGAGCAAGACACTTCGATGTGGTGGGCCCAATCGGGGGGCAGGGCGGCATATGCCGCAAAGGCAGGCTGTTCGTCGAAGGGGCGGGCCAAAACCTGACGCAAACGTTCGATTTCGCTGAAATCGCCTGCTTGCGCTTGGCGAATGGCGACTTCGGCCAGGTGATTGCGCAGAACGTAGCGGGGGTTGCGCGCGTTCATGCGTATCGCGCGCTCGGCGTCTTTGCTGAGTTCGTCCTGTAAACGTTGCTGATAGCGCTGGCACCAGGCTTTGAAAGCCGCCTGGTCCAGAAAATAGTCCTGCAACTGGAGGGCTTGCCCGGTTTCGCTGTTGAATTCGCTCAACCAGCGCCAAGCCAAGGTGAAGTCGACCCTGGCCTCCGCCAGCAAAACAAGCCAGTCGTCGGCGAGTTTTTGGTCTTCCGGCTGCTGTGTTTGTAGACCCAGTTTGGCGCGCCAATACCGTGCCATGGCCTCGGGAAAAGCGGTTTTATAGGTGTCCAGGGCCGCCAATGCTTGGTCGCTGTCTTTGATAAGCGGCATCAAGGCTTGACCAAGCGCATACAAATTCCACAGCCCAATTTGCGGTTGCTGGTTGTAGGCGTAGCGACTTTGGGTGTCGGAGTGGTTGCAGATGTGGTCGGGCACATAGGCGTCCAAGAAACCAAAGGGGCCGTAGTCCATGGTCAGCCCGAGGATGGACATGTTGTCGGTGTTCATCACGCCATGGCAAAAACCGATGGCCTGCCAGTGGGCCATCAAGTCCGCAGTGCGGCGCACCACCTCTTGCAGCAGCGACGCATAGGGGTTCGCTTGCTCCGCGCAATGCGGATAGAAGTGCTCAATCACAAAGTCCGCCAGCGCTTTGAGCTCAACCGGGCCCTGCTGTTGGGGTTCGCTGTAGGAGAAGTGTTCAAAGTGACCGAAACGGATGAAGCTGCTGGCCACCCGGGTGACGATGGCGGCCGTTTCCACCGTCTCGCGGCGCACTGGCAAGGCGGAGCCCGTGATGCACAGCGCCCGCGTGGTCGGGATACCCAGGCCGAACATCGCCTCGGAGCACAAAAACTCGCGAACTGACGAGCGCAAAACGGCCCGGCCATCCCCCATGCGTGAGTAGGGCGTCAGGCCAGAGCCTTTGAGTTGCAGTTCCATGGGGCCGCTGGGTGTTTGGACTTCTCCCAACCAAAGTGCCCGCCCGTCACCCAATTGGCCGGCCCATTGACCAAACTGGTGGCCGCTGTACACACTGGCCAGGGGCCGCATCCCGGGCCACAAGGCCGCACCGCTGAAGACCTCCAGTGCGCCGCTGTTTTGCGTCCAGTCTGGCGACCAACCCAGCAATTCGGCGCAGGCAGGGCTCGTGGCCACCCAATGCGGGTCGGGCAGGCCTTGGGCGGGCAACTCGGTGTAGAAACGGCTGCCTAAGTTGGCAAAACGATGGGTGTATTGCAGCTCGGGCGGTGGAAGTGCCGCAGGTGGGCTCGGGGCGTTCATAGGGGCAGTGTAGCCAGAGCCCTATAGACCTGCGGGCCACCCGGACATGGCAGCGCCATCCGCGCAAGCCCTCTGCCCAAAAGCGCGGCGTTTGGTTACCGTTGCGGGAGAATGTCGTCGCCTGGAGTATCAAATGAACCCGCACATGAGTCAGAAAGTCACCATGAAGTTGTGGGGGGCAGCGCTGGCGTCTTCTTTGGCGGCCTTGTTGTGGATCCCCGAGGCCTGGGCACAAACCCCCACACGTGGCCAGGTGGTGAAGTTGGCCTGGATCGATCCCTTGTCGGGCCTCATGGGACCGGTGGGCGCTAACCAACTCAAAACTTTCCAGTTTGCGGCGGAAAAAGCCAACCTCAGCAATCCTGCTGGTGTGCGGTTTGAGCTGGTGATCTTTGACAACAAACTCAGTCCCGCAGAGAGCCTGAATGCATTGAAGTCAGCCACCGATCAAGGCATACGCTACGTCGTGCAGGGCAATGGGTCGGCAGTGGCAGGCGCTTTGCTGGAGGCCATCAACAAACACAACGACAGGAACCCCGGCAAGGAGGTGCTGCTGCTGAACCATTCGGCGGTCGATCCCGACCTCACCAACAACAAATGCAGCTACTGGCATTTTCGGTTCGATGCCGACACCTCGATGAAGATGGAGGTGATGACGAGCTACATGAAGGACCAGCGCGAGCTGCGGTCTGTCTACCTCATCAACCAAAACTACTCGCACGGCCACCAGGTGGCGCGGTATGCCAAAGACATGCTGGCGCACAAACGCCCTGATGTGAAAGTGGTGGGCGAGGAGTTGCATGCTTTGGCCCAGGTGCGTGACTTCGCACCTTATGTGGCCAAGATCAAAGCCTCAGGGGCTGATGCCGTGATCACAGGCAACTGGGGCTCGGACTTGTCTTTGCTGATCAAAGCGGCCCAAGAAGCCAACTACACCGGCAAGTTCTACACCTACTACGCCAACGTCACGGGCACGCCGACCGCGCTGGGCCAAACCGGCGCGGGCCGTGTGTACCAAGTGGTTTATTCCCACTACAACATGGGCGGTGAACTTCAGGCCTGGACGAAGGAGTTCAAGGCGCGTTTCAACGACGACATGTACACCCACTCCATCTTGCACTTGTTCAATGGGCTCACCCAGGCCATGCAGAGCGCGGGCTCGACCGATCCGGTCAAAGTGGCGGCAGCCCTGTCGGGCTTGAAGTTCAAAAGTTTCAATGGCGAGGTCGACATGCGCCGCAGCGACCACCAGTTGCAGCAGCCGCTGTACATGCTGCTGTGGAATCCAGCCACACCGGCCTATCCCTATAGTGCAGAGAACACAGGCATGACCTTAGTGCCTATGCGGCGCTACGACCCCTATGTGGCCAGCACCCCCACCAGTTGCCAGATGAAACGGCCCGGGTGATTTTTCAGCTGCGGGTCCGGGTCTGCTACAAACGCGGCCTCATCACAAGATCCTGAACGCCAACCGTTGATGGAGCTGTTCCTTCTGTCCGTGCTCAATGGCCTGTCTTATGGCCTCTTGCTATTCATGCTCAGCAGTGGTCTCACGCTGATTTTTAGCATGATGGGCGTGCTCAATTTCGCCCATGCCAGCTTCTACATGCTGGGTGCTTATATCGGTTACGCCATTGCGCAGCAAGCCGGTTTCGTTGTTGCGCTGCTGTTGGCCCCCTTGATCGTGGGCTTGGTGGGGGCTGCGTTTGAACGGCTGGTATTGCGACGTGTTCACCCTATGGGCCACGTGCCTGAGTTGCTGGTGACGTTTGGTTTGGCTTACTTGATTCTTGAAGTGGTTCAGCTGATTTGGGGGCGCACTGCCGTGCCATTTGGCCCCCCAACCTGGTTGCAAGGCCCAGCGCTGACATGGGCTCAGTTGTCGTCGGGTTCGTGGCAGTTTTTCTGGGGAGCAGCGCCTGAGGGTTGGTGCGCGGCTCAAACTCACACGGTGTGCTCCACTTTTCCTGCGACACGTGCTTTCATGATGGTGGTGTCCGTGTTCATGCTGGTCGTGATCTGGCTTGTGTTCACCACGTCAAGGTTGGGACTCGTGGTGCGTGCGGCACTGACACACCCGCAGATGGTGGAGGCGCTGGGGCACAACGTGCCGCGTATCTTCATGCTGCTCTTTGGAGCAGGCTGCGCATTGGCTGGGCTTGCTGGGGTGATTGGCGGCAGCACCTTCATCACCGAGCCGGCGATGGCGGCCAGCGTTGGGGCCGTGGTGTTTGTGGTGGTGGTCGTGGGCGGTGTGGGCTCGCTGCGCGGCGCTTTTGTGGCCTCGCTGCTGATAGGCTGCTTGCAAACCTTAGCGGTTTCTTGGGACCAGTCTTTGGCAGGCATGGTGTCTGCCGTGGTCGCTTTGTGGGGGGGTGTTTTGTCAACGGGCATGCTGCAGAACAAGGTCCTGCAGCTCAGTCCCTCCCAGGTGGCGCCGGTGTTGCCCTATTTGTTGATGGTGCTGGTCTTGGTTTGGCGGCCGCAGGGGCTGTGGGGCCAAAAGGCATGGACATGACCTCGCGGGCGCTGGTTGGCGTTTGGATGGTTTTTGCGGTGGCGTTGTTGGCAGCACCTTGGATTTTCAGCAGTGGTTTGGGTTTGTCGGTGTTGTCGCAAATTGGCATCGCGATGATTGCCTGCTTGTCCTTCAACCTGCTCTATGGCCAAGGTGGCATGTTGAGTTTTGGACACGCCGTTTACAGCGGCGCAGGGGCCTACATGGCCATCCATTCGTTGAACATGGTGTCGGCTGGGGCGCTCTACGTTCCGGTGAGTTTGTTGCCCTTGGTGGGTGGTTTGGCGGGCATGGCGCTGGCTGCATTGTTTGGCTGGTTCAGCACACGCCACAGCGGCATGCCCTTTGCCATGATCTCGTTGGGCTTGGCGGAACTGGCTTTCGTGGCGGTGCTGATGTTTCCCGACGTGTTTGGCGGAGAGGCGGGCATCTCCGGCAACCGCGTCGTCGGCAAGCCGGTGGCGGGGGTGAATTTCGCGTCGGGGTGGCAGCTCTACCACTTGATTGCCGCCTACACCATGGTCTGTGCCTTGGCCATGTTCGCCTTCACTAAAACGCCGCTCGGACGACTGCTGAACGCTGTTCGCGACAACGCTCAGCGTGTGGCCTTCATGGGTTACAGCGCCCACCGTATCCGCTACACGGCATTTGTCATCGCCGGCTTTTTTGCAGGGGTGGCGGGCGGGTTGTCGGCCTTGTTGTTCGAGATCGTCACCGCCGAGGTGGTGAGCACGGCGCGGTCGGGGGCGTACTTGATTTTTACTGTGGTGGGCGGCAGTGGCAGTTTTGTGGGGCCCATGGTGGGCGCGGTGCTCATGGTGTGCAGCACGGTGTTGCTGTCGTCTTGGACGCGGGCCTGGCTGTTGTACCTGGGGCTGCTCTTTATGTTGGTGGTGATGTTTTTTCCAGGCGGTGTCGTTGGTGCCCTGTGTGCTTTGCGCCGACCCGCAAGTGGGTGGCCAACCTCCCAGTGGCGCGGGCGAGTTCTTGGCGTGATGGCAGGCGCAGTGGCCGTGCTCGGTTTCGCCGCCCTGGTGGAAATGATTTATCACCTGCAATGGGGTTCGGTGCTTGGCAGCCGCCTGGTTTTTTTGGGTGTGGTGCTGGACGTGCAGCGAGCAGCACATTGGTGGTGGGCCGCGTTAGCGCTGACAGTCGGTGGTGGCCTGAGTTGGGGTTTGTCTCGCCACCGCTCTCAAAGCAAAGAACCGACGCTGGAGCCCAAGCCATGACCACCACGTTGGCAGTCGAGCCAGCGGTGGTGCTGTCGCTGACCCAAATCCACAAACGTTTGGGCAATGCGTCCATCGTGCGCGGGGTGAGCCTGTGCTTGCGACAAGGCGAACGGGTGGCCGTGATCGGCCCCAACGGTGCAGGTAAGACAACTTTGTTCAACCTCGTCAGCGGCTTGCTGGCACCCGACACTGGAGAGATCGTCCTACAAACGCCTGGGACCTGTGCCAAGCGGATAGACGGATTGCCTCCTGAACAAGTGCATCGTTTGGGTTTGTCTCGCAGTTTTCAAATCAGCCGTGTGCTCAAAGGTTTGTCGGTGTTTGACAACCTGCGCTGTGCGGCGCTGTGGTCAGAAAACACGGGCTATGCTTTTTGGCGACGTTTGTCGCAATGCCATCGTGCCAACGAGCGTGCGCAGCACATGCTGGAACAACTGGGGTTGGCATCAATGGCAAACCGGGCGGCGGGGGAACTCAGTTATGCCAACCAACGCGCCCTGGAGTTGGGCTTGGCCACGGTCGGCGGCTCACCTGTCGTGTTGCTGGATGAGCCGACTGCTGGCATGAGCCATGCGGAGACGGCCCATTGCATCGACTTGATCCGTCGCCTGACAGAAGGCAAAACTTTGCTGATGGTGGAGCACGACATGGGCGTTGTGTTCGACTTGGCCGACCGGGTGGCCGTTTTAGTGGACGGTGAGTTGATCGCCTTCGACACTGCCGAGCGCGTGCGGGCCGATGCGCGCGTTCAAGCGGCCTACCTGGGCGTGCTGGCGCCCTTGCAGGCGGTGTCCGCATGACAGCGCTTCTGGAAGTGCGCGGGCTTTCGGCCTTTTACGGCGCAAGCCAAGTGCTGCATGGCCTGAGCCTGCAGGTGCAGCCCGGCGAAGTGGTGTGTTTGCTCGGGCGCAATGGGTCGGGTCGCAGCACCTTGCTGCGTGCCGCGATGGGTTTGGTCGATTCGCGTGGTGAGGTGTTGTGGCGTGGTCGGAACGTTGCGGGTTTGCGCCCCAACGAAAGAGCGCAGCAGGGCCTGGGCTATGTACCGGAAAACCGCGAGGTGTTTCCTTCGCTGACAGTAAAGCAAAACCTGCTGCTAGGCATCAAGCCGGGCAAGCGCCAGGGCGGTCGCTGGTCGATGTCTTTGCTCTTGAGCATGTTTCCTCGGTTGAAAGAACGGCTGCATACCGCCGCCGGTCACCTGTCCGGCGGTGAACAACAAATGCTCACCTTGTGCCGCACCATGATGGGCGATCCAGATCTGGTGTTGATTGACGAACCCACCGAAGGGCTTGCACCTGCCTTGGTGGAGCAAGTGGCCCACTTCGTGACGACGGTGCGGGACGCGGGTGTGGCGGTGCTGCTAGTGGAGCAAAAACTGGCCATCGCATTGCAGGTGTCCAGTCGCTGCTTGTTGATGGGCCGTGGGCGCATCGTGTTTGAAGGCACGCCAGGACAGCTCAGGGCTGATGCAGAAATACAGAAACAATGGATGGGCGTGTCAAACCCCGCGTTCAAACGAGATTCGCTTTTCGGCGCTGATACACCAACTCGTTGGGTCGCATGCCCATCACGTTCAAAAAGTTTGCGTTAGCCCGCAGACGGTGATCGCGGGTTGGCCCGCATATTTCACCAGGTCGCTCTTGCATTCCCCGCGACACCGCATGAATGCTCACTTTCTTGGCTTCGATTGTCAAATCCAATTTTTACCGAGCGCTACACACCCGATTGAGCCGTGTTGCGGCAACGCTGGCGGCGTTGCTCCTCCTTGCGGGCACGAGCCCGCAGCGTCGTCTCCCTTGCAGGGCGCACCCATGCTTGCAAGCATGGGTCGCTGCGCAGGCAAGCCGCATGCGGCTTGAAAACGAAGTTTCGCTAAAGCCCTGCTACACCCTTGCCAGCGCACCGCATCACAGCCCACTCGGGCGCGTCCCTGATGAAATATGCGGGCTGGCCAAAGACCAGCGCGACACGGCAGCGATCAAATCTTCGGCCACCACAGGTTTGCTCAGGAAGTCGCTCATGCCAGCGGCTAAACAGGCCAGTCTGTCGTCTGCAAACGCATTGGCGGTCAAGCCCACAATGGGAACGACCTGCCCACGTTGCCCGGCGCTGCCACTGCGCAGTTGTTGTGTGACTGCCAGACCATCGGTGTCAGGCAGTTGCCAGTCCATCAAGATCAAGTCGAAGCGTGCCTGTGCAAACAGTCTCAAAGCAGAGGCACCGTCTTCCGCCACAGTCACCGAGTAACCCGCGTTCTCCAGCATGCCGCACACGATGGCCTGGTTGACTGGGTCGTCCTCCACCACGAGCACCTGGCAGTTCGCTGCCATGGCGCGTGCCGCTTGTGCGACTTCTCGTTTTTGCTGCCGAGTCGCGACACCACCGCCTGCCATGCGGCTGACCAAGGCGGAGCGGAAAACGGGTTTGATCACACTGCGCGGCAAGCGCGGTAAGGAGCGGTCTTTGCCCATGGGCAACCATTCGCTGGCCGACATGCGAATCGCGCGGTCGGCATGCTCAGTTTGTTCGGCCCAGTCGCCGGTCATTTGCAGAAATCGGGTGACGGTGTGGTTGTCGTCGCTGATCAGGACCCAAGGCGGTCTGCCGTGTGCATCGGTTTGTATGAGCGCATCTCTCAATTGGGCTTCGCTGTCGCAAAGCACCACCTCACAGCCCAAGCGGGCCAATAACTCCGTTACGCCATGGGCGCTGGCGGGGTGGGGCTCCACCACGACCACCCGGTAGTCCAAATGCGGTGCAATTGGCGCGGCGCTGCGACCGTTGGGTAGTGGCAGCGTCACGGTGAACGTAGAGCCTTGTCCCAGACGGCTGCTGGCATGGATGGTGCCGTCCATCAGGGTCACCACTTTGCGGCATATCGACAGACCCAAGCCGCTGCCACCAAAGCGGCGCATGGTGCCAAGGCCTGCTTGTCTGAAGGGTTCAAACAGATGCGCAAGCGCTTCTTCGTTCATGCCGATGCCGGTGTCGGCGACCTCGATCACCACCGCTTTGTTGTCTCCGCCTGGTTTCAGGTGCACCACGACTTGGCCGCGCTGGGTGAATTTCACCGCATTGCCAACGAGGTTCACGATGACCTGACGCAAGTGCACTGCGTCACCAAAACGCCAGCTCGTCAGATGGCGATCAAAGATGCACACCAAATGCAAACCCTTGAGCCGGGCGGGAACGGCGGCCGTGGTGAGGGCGGACTCCACACAGTCCAATAAATCGAAGTCTTCATGGAACAACTCGATGGCACCGGCCTCGATACGCGCCAAGTTCAAGATGGAGTCGATCAGTCCCAACAAATGCGTGCCACTGGAGCGGATGATGCCGAGCAATTCGGACCGCCGTTCTGGGTCGGTGGCATGGTCCTGCAAGAGCTGGGCGGCGCCGATGACACCGTTCAGCGGTGTGCGCAGCTCATGGCTCATGCTGGAGAGAAACTCACTCTTGGCCTGGTTGGCCGCATCGGCCATGGCACGCTGCTGTGCCAGTGCTGCATTTTCTTGGGCGAGTTGGCGCTGGTACCGCCACAGACCCAGCGTCAGGCCGATCACCACCACCAAGAGTCCAGGCAGCGGGTTGGCCCAAAACGATGCTTGCCAAGCCAATACGCTGACGCCGACCAACACGGACGCACACAAGAGGCCATAGGCGGCGTGTTTTGCCACACGTTTTTTCAAGGGGCCTTGGATGAACAAGGCTGGGCACAGCGCAATCAGCAGCATGACTGCGTTCAACCACAGTGGGGCGTCGTGGGCGATCGCGTTTTGCGCCAGTGCGGCGTATGCAACGGCCAATACCTCGCTGCCTGAGAGCTGGCCACTGGGTGTCATGGTGCGGTCCGACCAGCTCGCACTGTGGCCCACGATCACCGTTCGTCCGCGAACGGCCTGTGCCATGGTTTTGGGCGCCGCCAAACCCAGGGCCTCGTTGGCCACCGTGGCAAAGGGCAAACGCTGCAGCTTGTCGATGGACGCGGGCCACATCAAACGCACGTTGTTCTCATGCAAGAACCCGTCCGTGCGATGCCCTGGCTCGCTGGCCTTGAGCAGTGCCAGAGGGAAGGCATCCAGCACCACACCGCCGGCCTCGTGGAGCAGGGGCCATCGGCGCAGCACGCCGTCGTTGTCCAAGGGGGTGGAGACCAGGCCGATCCGGTTGTGTTGCGTGTCGTTTGCCAGCACGCTCACCGCTGGCAGGGCAAAACTGGGCCAGCGCGAGGCGGCGTCTGATCGGGTGAGCCCCTGCACCTTCATTTGCTGAGCGTCGGTGGGCACTTCTTGACGCAGGCCGGCGGCTGCCAAGACCACGGTGGAGCCCGGGGCGGCGAGTTCGGATGCCAAGGCATCGTCCCCAGGACGTTCATCGGTGAACACCATGTTGATGCCGATGGCGCTCGCAGACGCCGCACGCAGTTGCTGAATCAGGCGGGCGTATACCTCGCGTGAATAAGGCCACGGCCCGAGTTGCGCTGCCAGCGAACGCACGGAAGCATCATCAATGTCAATGATGACCACATCGTCCAGCCTCAAGGGCGGGTTGGTCCAGCTCAAGACCGAATCGATGTAGGCATTGGACGCACGCTCAAAAATGCTGCTGTGGGTGAGCAGCAAAACGATGGTCAATGTGGCCAAAGCCAACCACCCGCGCTCGTTCTTCCTGAGCCAAGTCAGCCAGCGCAGAGGATGTTTTTGAGGGCTGAACACGGGTGGTACTGCAGGTTGAATTGATCACAGTGCCAATAGCAGCAATGTGGCGGGAATCAACAGCCAGGACCAAGAACGTGGAACCTCAAGCTGCTGGGTTGCACCATAAGGTCCGGCAAATCCGTCTTCATCCAGTGTGCGCAGGCGCAAATAGTAGTTGCCTGCTGTGGGCGTCGGTAAAGTCAGTTCGTTGGCCGACGTTTTTTGATTGACCACCAGCGTTTCAAAGTTTGCATCACGCGCAAGTTGCACCTCAACCTGCTGACCAGGCAACAACGCGCGCCAGCTCAATGTCAGGGATTTGCCGTCCAACTGAGGCGCTTGGGCCACGGGACTGGGTGGTACGGGGCGCTGCTCAAACGAAATGGCATCGCCGAAAGGGCCTTGGTCGCCACCAGCGCGGATGCTGGCCACACGCCACTCGTACTGGCCGGGCGGCAGGGGCAGGGTGTGGACGGGGGTGTCGGCCAGCACCTGGTCGACCAAGGGGGCGGTGTCCTTCGAGGCCACCGCCCCTTGAGCAAACACCTGCAGCCGGTAACCCACCACGCCTGACACCTGCGCCCACTGCAAGGCGGTTTGATCGCCGTAGGACTTGGACTGAGGCCTTGGGCTGCGCTGCACCGGTGGCTCGGGTCGGGCTTTGATCACCAGGGCTTGGTTGGCGTCGCGCCCTTCCAAGCCCTGGGCATCCACGGCCCGCACCCGCAACTGGTAGCGCCCGTCGGGCAGATCGGACCAACGGGCGGTGTTGTTGGCGAAGCGGCTGTCCAATAGCAACTCGGTTTTGGCCGCCGTGCCGTCTGAGAACACCTGCGCCCGGTAGCCAGCCGCGCCCGGCACAGGGGGCCATTCGACGCGCAGGGGCAATCGGTCTAGCAGGAGCATGTCGTTTGGCAGGTCCGGTGCCGCCAGCAAACGTGTGGGCGCTGTTGCCACGGTGTTCTGGTTGACCACCAAACCGTAGCCCGCAGACACCAGGGTTTGTATTGCTGCAGTGGCCGCTACCTGGCCCTCGGTCACTTCGACTGCCGAAGAAAGTTGGGCTGTATCGCTCAAAACACGCACCCGGTACGCCGTGCCCCGTGCACCCAAGGTGGCGGTTGGCGTTTTGATTTCATAGCGCCGCAGCGGCTCGTTGCGCGGCTGCACCTGGGTTTCCACGCCACCCTTGAGCAACATCACCTGGGTGTGGGGCGTCTTGCCCTTGCCGACCAGCAGCAGGGTTTGGAAGCTCAATTCTGAACCGGGCAGCACAAGCAACTGGGAGCCGTCTGTCATTTGGATGGTGACAGACGATTCCGCGCCCGTCTGCACAGAATCGCCCATCTGGATGCTGTCACCCGCTCCCACGGATACAACTGGCGACAAACCGCTCACACGCTGCACGCTGCCGCGCACATGGGTGACTTGCGCGCTGGTCAACTCTTTGCGTATCCAAGACAGAGGAATTCGCAAGGTGCCGCCTACAGTCAACCGGTAGGGGTTGGTGACCCGGTTCAAACGTTGCAGCTTGGCCCAGTCGCCACTGGATTGCAGAAACTGCTGGGCCAAGTTATACAGGTTGTCACCCTGTTGCACCGGGTAAAGCCACTCTTGGCTGGTCTCGTCGATGCGAAATGCATGACCGGCCCCGGGCGTGAGCAAAATCAGCAGCCCTCCCATCAAAGAAATCGTCCGACGCAGCAGTGATCTAGTCAACGCGAGACAAGGCATGTGGATCGGCCCGCCGACAGGCGGTGGATAGAGGAGGAACAAGGGAATGAAGTGCGGCAATGACGACGATCAGGCCTACTGTGTGGGCGTGTCTGTCGACTTAACCGTCTGTTGTGATCAAAGTTTAGCGGGGTCTCAGCCGTTTTGGGGTATTTCTCAGGGCTGACGGGACGCCGACAAAACGTGACCATCTGCAACGAACACAATAGCGCTGTTGCGCAGGAGGTGAACCGTGAACCCCAAGGTAGTGGACAAGTGGATTTGGATTTTGATTTATGGCGGGCTGCTTTGTTTGGTGGCCGGTCTGGCGGTGTCTAAACGCCAAGAGGGTTTGGGCCAGGTCATGGCCTGGGTGGGTGGCCTCGTCGCTGCGGTGGGGGCTGTGCTGATCGTTGTGCGCGCCAGAATGAAGACCTGAAGGGAGATGGTCATGCCCAGAGTGCTGAAACACGTTGTGATTTGGACCCTACACAAGTCCCAAGATGCCGATCGCTTCAAAAACCTGCTGGACAGTTGTGCCCAGCTTGTCCCTGGCATGCTCAGCTTTGATGTCGGTATTCGCAGTGAATGTTTAGAGGCCAACGCGGACGTGGTGCTCGTTTCAGAATTTGCCAGCCGCGAAGCCCTGGAGGCCTACTTGCATCACCCTCACCACAAAGAGGTTGCGGCCCAACTCGGGCCCATGCGCTTGCAAAGAGCGGTGGTGGACTATTGGAGCCCGAGCAGCGCCGAATGAGTGCGGGGTGTTCACCCCGATGCCTGCAATTTCAGCACCCCAACTTGATCGCCTGTAGCGGCCTCCCGGTTTGTGCGTCGATCACCACCAAATTCACTTGTCGTGCCAAGCTGGTCTCGAGCGGTGTGGTGCGGGGTGTGAAGTTCAAGGTGTGCTGACCGTTGGGGCCGGCCACCCAAGCAGAGACAGGTTGCAACTCGCGCACGATGAAGTCATGCGACAGCGTTTCGCCCCGATTTTCTCCCGCCTTGACGGCTGTTTGTTGGGGGCCCTCCGTCACCGCCCAGTAGGCCGCCAGACGTGTGGGGGCATGGGACAGTCCCAAAACCGTTGCTTGATACTGGCCACCTTCGCGCTGCAGTTGCAGTGAAACAGGTGCAGCTTTGGTGGCACCGCCGACCTGAGCCGTGGCCCGCTGCTGGTACCAACGTGGCGCATCGACGCCATTGATGACGACCTGCGGTGTGTAGGGATTGCGCGCGCCGTTGACTGCCAGTTGGACGGTTTGCCATTTGGTGAACAGCGGCTGCGCGAAGCGGTCTTTCCAGCCCAGGTAGTCCCAATAGTCCACGTGAAACGACAAGGCCACGGCTTGCGGTTCATTGCGCAGTTTGGAAATCCAGGCGTCGGCAGGTGGGCAAGAACTGCAACCTTCCGAGGTATACAACTCCACGACAGGTACCACCGTCAGTGGGCTGCGCGCTTCACAGGTGGCCGCCTTGGCCGCGTGCATCGAGCCCAAGGACAGGGCCGCTAAAGCCAACACCGCGCCGCGCCCTGCATAAAAGGTGCAAGTTTGGCCATGTTTCATGAACAACCTCCAACCGAAAACCGACGTGGTCTGATGTCGGAGGTGTCGGTTGGCCTCGGGCTTTCTTACATGCGGCGTTTACTGCCACGGTAGCTTCAAGCCTTCAATACGGCTTGTAAGAAGGCGCTGATGTCTTGAATTTCCCTGGGATGCAGGCTGTGTTGCATGGGGTAGGTGTGCCACTGCACGGTATGCCCCTGTGCGGTCAACAGTCGGTGTGATTCTTCGGCGCGTGCCAACACCACCACCGGATCCATCGTTCCGTGGGCCATGAAGATGGGTGTGTTGGCGTTGGCTGCATCGCGCTCAGCGGCAAAACGGTCAGCCAGCGGCAAGTAGCCTGACAACGCCACCACACCAGCCAGTCGGTGCGGTAAACGTAATGCCGTGTGCAGAGCCATGGCGCAGCCTTGACTGAAACCTGCCAGCACGATGCGTTCGTAAGGAATGCCACGCGAGACTTCGTTTTCAATCAGGGCCACGATGGCTTGTCGGGAGCGCTCGATGCCCTCGGCATCTTGCTGCTGAACCAAGTTTGCGCCGCGAATGTCGTACCAGGCGGGCATCACATAACCACCGTTGATCGTGACCGGCATGCTCGGGGCGTGGGGGAAAACAAAACGAATCGGTCGACATCCCGACAAGTCCAGTTCAGGCACCAGGCCTGCAAAGTCATTGCCGTCGGCGCCCAGGCCGTGCATCCAAATCACTGCGGCGCTGGGGTTGGTGCCGCTCTCCAGTTCAATGCGGGGTAAGAGTTCGTTCATGGGCGCATTATCCCGTGTCGATCATTTCGCCGGGTATGCGGCGGGGTCGACTTCAAACTGCGCCAGCAAACCCTCAAACTGGTTTGGCCAGGCCTGCAAGGCCTGGGCATCACCCGCGTACACGCCGCTTAAAAACGCGAGTGCCAATTGGCGCGTTGCGAGTTTGACTTGCGGGTTCAAAACCGGGCCGCCGGTGTTCCTGCGGTCTGTGAACATGCTGTGTGAACCGTCTTTGAACACGGCCAGCACTTTGGGCGCATGGGTTTTTGAACCGATGGCCTGGTACAAACCAACCTCGTCACACTCCATTGGAGACCCGCCGCTATCCTTTGCCCACCAAGCCCTCAATCGCCAGCGCATACCCCTGCACGCCAAACCCCACCACAATGCCCGCCGCCACGGGCGAGAGCATGGAGTGGTGGCGGAAAGACTCGCGGGCGTGCACATTGCTGATGTGCACTTCGACCACGGGCACGCCAGCGCCTTTGATGGCGTCGTGTAAGGCCACCGAGGTGTGGGTGTAAGCGCCGGCGTTGAACACCACACCAACCAGAGTACCCGCTTTGTGGGCGCGACCGGCTTCGTGGATGGCGTCGATCAATACCCCTTCATGGTTGGACTGGCGGCAGTCGCACACATGGCCGAATTTCTGCGCTGTGTTCTGGCACAGCTGCTCCACATCGGCCAAGGTGGTGGCGCCGTAAACATCGGGCTCACGCTGACCAAGCAAGTTGAGGTTGGGACCGTTGAGGATGAGGATGGTGGACATGGGGCGGGTAGGGTGTGCCGACGACGCGCCATTGTGCATCGCCAGGCTTGCTGCTCGTCACGCGCTTTCTCGCACCACCAGTTCAAAGCCGAGGTTCAGGCTGTGCTGGGGCACCGCTTCACCCCGCATCAATGCGATCAGCATCTGCGCAGCACGGGCGCCTATCTCACTGCGAGGGGTTCTCACGGTGGTCAAGGGCGGCATCATTTGATCGCTGCCGTTGAGGTCGTTGAAGCCGGCCACGGCAAGGTCTTGTGGCACCTTCAGGCCCAAACGTAATGCGGCCAGCAGCCCGCCTTGGGCCAAGTCGTCATTGCAGAAAAACACGGCATCGACATCGGGTCGCTGTTGGCGAAGCTCGTGCAGCATCACACCTCCCAGCGCAATCGAGGAGCGCTGTGGGTTGAGAAACTCCAAGCGCGCGTCGTAAAGGCCCGCTTCACGCAGGCAGCGCCTGTAGCCTTCGGCGCGTTGCATCACCCGCGGGTCGAGTTGTGCCGCTACAAACGCAATGCGACGGTGGCCGTGGTCCACCAAATGTTGTGTGATGGCGTGTCCAGCATCGACTTGTGAGAAACCTACGCAATAGACACCTTCTGCGGGCGTGGTCTCCATCAGGTGAACACAAGGCACGGCAGCGGCGCGAATCAGGGCGCGGCTGCTTTCGCTGCGGTCAAAGCCGGTGACCAACAAACCAGCGGGGCGGTGCGCCATGTAACTTTGCAGCAGCTGTTCTTCTTCGTCTGGGCTGTAGTGGGTCACGCCAATCAGGGTTTGGTAGCCATGGGGCAACAAGGTGCGTTGCACCGAATCAAGCAGGTCTACAAACAAGTTGTTCGACAACAGGGGGATCAACACCACCACGTGCGAGCTGCGTGCTGACGCGAGGGCACGCGCGGCCGGGTCGGGCACATAGCCTAATTTTTTAGCAGCGGCCTGTACACGCTGCACAAGCTCGGAAGCTACACCGCGTTCGCCCCGCAGGGCACGCGACACGGTGATGGGGCTGACGTTGGCGGCTTTGGCGACATCGGCCAGTGTGATCCGGCCGGTGGAGCGGGAACGAGAGGAGGTCATGTGGGCGGACTCCGAAAAGAACAATGCTTGGCTTGGTTCACTGGCGTCACAGGGGGAGGCGTGGCGCGGAATTGTCTCGTCTTTCCCGGAGCGTCCGGGTATCTACTGATGATGGAAGAAAGCGCGCCCAGTAGGATAGCGCTATCCAAGTGCAAGTAGAGCTCTTTATTCCTATTGCGAGCAACAAACAACAAGTGGGAAAGACGCGCCGCCGCCCCGGCTTTTTTCCCACTTAAAAGATAGCGCTATCCATCTGTGTGGCCATTCGAAACAATCACGTGATTTCACACAACTTCAGCATGACGACATCGGTTGTATTCATGGGTGTTGCCGGATGCGGCAAGTCGAGTTTGGCCCAAGCGGTGGCAACGCGTACGGGCTTGCCACTGATTGAAGGCGACGATTTCCACTCAGTAGAAAACCAAACCAAGATGCGCCAGGGGGTTGCGTTGACCGACGCTGACCGCGCGGGTTGGCTGGATGCCCTGGGCGTGCAACTGCTGGCCCATCCACAAGGTGCCTTGCTGACTTGTTCTGCGCTGAAAAAGTTGTACCGCGATCGATTGCGTGCTGCCTCGCCGGGTTTGCGATTTGTATTTTTGGAAATAGGTCGGGCGCAGGCCCACGCTCGCGTTGAGGCACGGGCCGCGCTGCATTTGTTTCCGCCGAGTTTGGTCGACAGTCAGTTCGCGGCACTGGAATCACCGGAAGGCGAAGTGGGTGTGCTCAAGGTGCAAGCCACCGAGCCCATCGCCATCTTGAGTGCGCTGGTGCGAGATTGGATGCAAAAGGAGTGGGCATGAACCATCAAGACAACGTGGCATCACCATGGGCCGTGCGAGTCGCGGAGTGGGGCATGGCGCTTTGTTTGGGCGTGATGGCCATCGCGGTGTTCGTGAACGTGGTGTTGCGCTATGGATTCAACTCCGGCATACCGGCGAGTGAGGAGTTGTCTCGTTTGTTGTTTGTCTGGATGGTCTTCATCGGGGCTGCTGCGGCCTACCCAGCCGGTGAACACATGGCCGTCACGGCCTTGTTCCAGCCCTTGGCACGTCCAGGGCGGGAAGGGCTGATGCGTTT
>JBJOQO010000042.1:0-27940 GCA_046049865.1 Pseudomonadota bacterium
GAGCGCGCTTCCACGGACAAGTTGGTGCCATTGGTCTTGGCTTGTTTTTCCAAGAATTTGCGTTGGGCAGGTTCCAGGTACAAATTGGTGAGCACGGCAGTCATGGGAATCTCCTTGAAGTGGCTACATACTATATGTTATGTAATGTTGCCGTCAACCCGCGTTGATTTCCGGTTTTGAGTTTGATGACCACCCTCGCCGAAACCCTCATCTCTCGCCACATCCGCCCCGATGTGTTGGCCATGCACGCCTACCTGGTGCAAGCCAGTGGCGGCTTGCTCAAACTCGACGCGATGGAAAACCCTTTCCGTTTGCCTGAGGACTTGCGTGCTGCCCTGGGCCAGCGCCTGGCTGAGGTGGCCATGAACCGTTATCCCGGCAGCCGCATCGATGGTCTGCGCGCTGCGCTGGGGAAATACGCGCCGCTGCCAGATGGCTTTGATTTGATGCTGGGCAACGGCTCGGACGAGCTCATCACTTTGCTCAGCGTGGCCTGTGACGTACCCGGCGCCACCGTCTTGGCACCTGTGCCCGGGTTTGTGATGTACGAGGTATCGGCCCAGTTGCAGGGCTTGAAGTTTGTCGGCGTGCCTTTGACGCCTGACTTCGCGCTGGATGAAGCGGCCATGCTCGCTGCGATCGCACAGCACCAGCCCGCCATCATCTACTTGGCTTATCCCAACAACCCCACGGCCAATTTGTTTGACGACGCCGTGATCGAGCGCATCATCCAAGCGGCTCCCGGTTTTGTGGTGATGGACGAGGCCTACCAGCCCTTTGCTTCCCGCAGTTTCATCGGTAAAGCGGCCGCTCACCCCAACGTGCTCATCATGCGCACCTTGAGTAAGTTTGGCTTGGCCGGTGTGCGCATTGGTTATTTGATGGGGCCTAAGCCCGTGATCGAGCAGCTTGAAAAAGTGCGTCCACCCTACAACGTGAGCGTGCTCAATGCCGAGGCCGCACTCTTTGCGCTGGAGCACCAGGACGAATACGCACGTCAAGCAGGGGTGCTGCGAAGTGAACGTGACAAGCTGCTTGCAGAATTACGCACGCTGCCCGGCGTCACCCCCTTTCCGAGCCAGGCCAATATGATCTTGGTGCGTGTGCCCGATGCGAACGCCGTGTTTACGGGCCTCAAGGCACGCGGCGTGTTGATCAAAAACGTGTCCAAGATGCATGCTTTGCTGCACAACTGCCTGCGCCTGACGGTGGGCACACCCCAAGAGAATGAACAAATGATGTTGGCCTTGAAAGCGAGTTTGGTATGAGCACTGCCGTGACTGAATCCGTGACTGAGCGCAAAGCCGAGGTGTCGCGCAACACAGCCGAAACCCAAATCCGCGTGGCGCTGAACCTCGACGGCACTGGGGTGGCCAACCTCTCCACCGGCATTGGTTTTTTCGACCACATGCTGGACCAAATTGCCCGCCACGGACTGATTGACCTCACCATTGAAGCCAAAGGCGACCTGCACATCGACGGCCACCACACCGTGGAAGATGTGGGCATCACCGTTGGTCAAGCCATGGCCAAAGCCGTGGGCGACAAACGTGGCCTGCGCCGTTACGGCCATGCATATGTGCCGCTGGATGAAGCCTTGTCCCGGGTGGTGGTCGATTTTTCTGGCCGCCCCGGCTTGGAAATGCATGTGCCCTTCAAGAGCGGCATGATCGGCGCACTCGACACTCAATTGGTCTACGAGTTCTTCCAAGGATTTGTGAACCATGCGGGCGTGACCTTGCACATCGACAACCTGCGCGGCGACAACGCCCACCACCAGTGTGAAACCGTGTTCAAAGCCTTTGCCCGGGCGCTGCGCATGGCGCTGGAAATTGACCCGCGTGCTGCCGGTGTGATTCCTTCGACCAAGGGGAGTTTGTAAATTGTCGGTGTTCGCCAAACCATTGCGATTTCTGCCGCCTTGCAGATCCCCCGCCGTTCCGTCATTCCCGCGTAGGCGGGAATCCAGTCGGTGCGGCGTGGTGACGCACGGGTTGATGAAACCACCACCGATGGATTCCCGCCTGCGCGGGAATGACGGGCGTGGTTTCAGTGCGGGGACGTGGCTTTCCAAAGGGCTGGAAAGTTGATGTCCGCGACCAAAAAAACCGTCGCCGTCGTGGACTACGGCATGGGCAATTTGCGCTCGGTGTCGCAGGCGGTGCAGCATGTGGCCGAGGGTTCCGGTTTTGAAGTGGTGATCACCGCAAACCCCGACGACGTGTTCCAAGCCGAACGTGTGGTGCTGCCCGGCCAAGGTGCCATGCCCGACTGTATGCGTGAACTGCGTGAATCCGGTTTGTTAGAGGCCGTCTTGCATGCGGCCGCCAACAAACCGCTGATGGGTGTGTGCGTGGGCATGCAAATGTTGCTCTCCAGCAGCGACGAAGGCCCCACCGATGGACTCAACCTGATCGCAGGCAATGTGCGCCGTTTTGAGCTGAATGGCCGCCTGCAACCCGATGGCAGCCGCTTCAAAGTGCCGCAAATGGGCTGGAACCAGGTGATTCAGGCCCAGCCCCACCCAGTGTGGGCGGGCGTGCCCGACAACGCTTACTTCTATTTCGTACACAGTTTTTACGCCCAGCCGTCCGACCCACGCCACAGTGTGGGTGAATCGGACTACGGGGGCCGCTTTACCTGCGCCCTGGCAAGGGATAACATTTTCGCTACCCAGTTCCACCCCGAAAAAAGCGCCGCCCACGGTTTGGCCCTGTACCGCAACTTTCTGCACTGGAATCCCTGAAGTCTTTCGCCTTCTTGCCGATACCCGTTTCAGCGGTCACGCGCTTTTTGCAATCCCACCCCATTTCACAACCTCCACCAACCCCCTACGGCCATGTTGCTGATTCCTGCCATTGACCTCAAAGACGGCAAATGTGTGCGCCTTAAACAAGGCGACATGAACGACTCCACCACCTTCGGCGAAGACCCCGCCGCCATGGCCCGCCGCTGGGTGGACGCTGGCGCGCGCCGCTTGCACCTGGTGGACTTGAACGGTGCCTTTGCCGGCAAACCCGTCAACGAGCCCGCCATCAAAGCCATCCTGGCCGAAGTGGGCGAGGAAATCCCGGTGCAACTGGGCGGCGGCATCCGCGACCTGGACACCATTGAGCGCTACCTGGACGACGGCCTGAGTTTCATCATCGTCGGCACCGCCGCCGTCAAAAGCCCCGGCTTTTTGAAAGACGCCTGCAGCGCCTTCGGCGGCCACATCATCGTGGGCCTGGATGCCAAAGACGGCAAAGTCGCCACCGACGGCTGGAGCAAACTCACCGGCCACGAGGTGATTGACCTGGCACAGAAGTTTGAAGGTTATGGCGTCGAAGCCATCATCTACACCGACATTGGCCGCGACGGCATGCTCTCTGGCATCAACATCGACGCGACCGTCAAGCTGGCACAAGCCTTGACCATCCCCGTGATTGCCTCCGGCGGCCTGAGCGACATCGCCGACATCGAGCGACTGTGCGCCGTGGAAGACCAAGGCGTCAGCGGCGTGATTTGTGGACGCTCCATTTACACCGGGGCGCTGGATTTTGCGAAGGCGCAGGTGAGGGCGGATGAGTTGGGTGGGGCATTGCCATGATGCGGTTGGCGAGATATCTCAATGCTGCTTTACTTTTGTTCGTCGTGGCCGTTAGCTTGTTTGGACTCGTGAAAGTCTTCGTCTCGCCTATCGGGATGGCGGAAAAAGTCGGTAGCTTTATTGGTGTGGCCGTTACTAGCTTTTTGTTAGCGCTCCCGTATTTTTTTGGCTGGGAGGCAACCAAACAAACCACAACCGCGACAGTCTTGAAGAAGGCCTTCATATCGAACCTCACGCTATTGGCTGTGTGCGGCCTCCTTGCCGTTTTTGGGTTTTTCTTCCTAGGTGCTGGGGTGGTGGTTAGCGCGGGATTCTGGGCTGTTCCTTGCCTCATAACCCTCAAAGCCATTTCCAAATGATCTTTTAGCCTGTGGCCGATCCATTCCCATGCTCGCCAAACGCATCATCCCCTGCCTAGACGTCACCGGTGGCCGCGTGGTCAAAGGTGTCAATTTCGTTGAACTGCGCGACGCCGGTGACCCGGTGGAAATCGCCGCGCGTTACAACGACCAAGGCGCGGACGAACTCACTTTTTTGGACATCACCGCCACCAGCGATGGGCGGGATTTGATTCTTCACATCATTGAAGCGGTGGCGTCTCAGGTATTCATTCCGCTGACCGTGGGCGGCGGCGTGCGCACGGTGGAAGATGTGCGGCGTTTGCTCAATGCCGGGGCTGACAAAGTGAGTTTCAACTCTGCCGCCATCAGCAACCCGCAGGTGATTGCTGATGCGTCACGCAAATACGGCGCGCAAGCCATCGTGGTGGCGATTGACGCCAAACGCCGATCCGCGCAGGACGAAGCCGAGCGCGGCCCAGGTTGGGATGTGTACAGCCATGGCGGGCGCAAGAACACGGGCCTGGACGCCGTGGCCTGGGCCACACAAATGACGGCAGCCGGCGCGGGTGAAATTCTGCTCACCAGCATGGACCGCGACGGCACCAAGATTGGTTTCGATTTGCCGCTGACCCGTGCGGTGAGTGATGCGGTTTCGGTGCCCGTGATTGCGTCGGGTGGGGTTGGTGCCCTGGAACATTTGTCTGAAGGCATCCGCGTAGGCGGGGCCGATGCGGTGCTGGCCGCCAGCATCTTCCACTATGGTGAATTCACCGTGGGCCAGGCCAAGGCGCTGATGGCGCGGGATGGCATACCGGTGCGGATGTGAGTCAACGCGCCAGCGCGAATGAAGTCCGCCTCATCGGCGGCCAGTGGAAACGCAGCAAGCTGCAGGTGCTGGACAAACCCGGCCTGCGCCCCACACCCAACCGCGTGCGTGAAACCCTGTTCAATTGGCTGGGCCAAGACCTGAGTGGCTGGCGCTGCGTAGATGTGTTTGCCGGCAGTGGTGCCTTGGGTTTTGAAGCCGCCTCGCGGGGTGCCTTGCAAGTGGTGCTGGTGGAGCGAGATACCGCGCTGGTGCGCTGCCTTCGAGACAGCCAAAACCGCTTGAAAGCAGCGAGCGTGCAGGTCGAAGCCGGTGATGGCCTGGCCTATTTGCAGCGCTGCGCCAAGGGCAGTGTCGACTTGGTGTTCCTTGACCCGCCGTTTGATGCCAATGTGTTCGACGCCGCTTTGGCCGCTGCGGCGCAGGTGCTGGCCGATGGTGGCTGGGCCTACTTGGAAGCGGACCGCGCTTTCACCGAGGCTGCGCTTCAAGGTGTTGGATGGCGTTTGCACCGCGCGGGCCGCGCCGGTGCGGTGTTTTTTCATTTGCTCCAGCGTATGCCTGCAGCGGCCAATCCAGAGGCGAGCAGCCACTGACCGCCTCGGGCTACACTGCGGCCGCCTTCCAGCCAGCCCATTTGGGGAGCCCCACATGACCTCAGTCACCCAACTCACCGCCGTTTACCCCGGCACCTTCGACCCCATGACCTTGGGCCACGAAGATTTGATCCGCCGCGCAAGCCGCCTGTTTGAACGCCTGATCGTGGCGGTGGCCGCCGGACACCACAAACGCACCTTGTTCAATGTGGACGAGCGCTTGGACATTGCCACCGAACTCGCCGCCAAATACCCCAATGTAGAAGTGGTCGCCTTTCGTGGCCTGCTGCGCGACTTTGTGGTCGAGCGCCATGGCAAAGTGGTGGTGCGCGGCCTGCGGGCGGTGAGCGACTTTGAGTACGAGTTCCAAATGGCTGGAATGAACCGCCAATTAATGCCCGATGTGGAAACGGTTTTTTTAACCCCAGGCGACCACTACCAATTCGTTTCAGGTACCTTCGTGCGTGAAATCGCCACCTTGGGCGGTGATGTGTCGAAATTCGTCTCGCCCTCGGTGCTCAAGCGATTGGGGCAGCGGGTGAAGATGTTGGAAGCGTGACGTGGGGGATGAGATGGTTTTGAGTTGGGCGGTATTTGTCGTGGGGGAGGCCGCACCATGGCGTTGATGATTACGGACGAATGCATCAACTGCGATGTCTGCGAGCCCGAGTGCCCCAACCAGGCGATTTCGATGGGGGCAGACTATTACGTCATCGAACCCAGCAAATGCACCGAATGTGTGGGCCACTTCAACGAGCCGCAGTGTGTGCAGGTGTGCCCGGTGAGCTGCATTCCGATTCACCCCGAACACATCGAGTCGCAGGAGTCGCTTTGGGTCAAGTACCGGCGACTTCAGGCCGAGATCAAAAGCGCAGCCGTTACTGCGTCGGGCCAGTCGGCGACGGATCTGCGGGCTTAGCAGCCTCGGTTGAGGGAGGCTTAGGAGGCTTTTCCGGCTTAGGCCTGGGGGGTTTGGCATGCACCTTCATGGTGGCGCGTTCCATCTCACCGGCCAGCATCAGATCGAGTGCGCCGAGTGATTGTTCAATCGCTTTGTCCACACCGTCGCGTTCGGCCAGAGGCGGTTTGCGCAATACGTAGTCCACCACCTCGGCCTTCACGCCCGGGTGGCCGATGCCCAAACGCAAACGCCAAAAACCGGCGGTTCCAAGTTGGGCTTGAATGTCTTTGAGACCGTTGTGACCGGCGTGGCTGCCGCCAAATTTCATCTTCACCTGACCGGGCAAGACATCCAGCTCGTCATGCGCCACCAAGATGTTCTCGGCGGGAATCTTGAAAAACCGTGCCAGGGCAGCCACCGATTTGCCCGACAAGTTCATGTAAGTCATCGGCTCCAAAAGCCACACCGGGCCGTGGTTGGTGTTGGCTCGGGCGGCCAAACCGAAGTAATTGCGCTCCACATTGAGCGAGGTTTTGAGTTGCCTGGCCACGGCATCGATGAACCAAAACCCGGCGTTGTGCCGAGTCGCTTCGTACTCTGGGCCTGGGTTTCCGAGGCCAACTAACAGTTGAATCATGGCGCGATTGTCACGTGAAAAGTGAGATCAAAAAAAAGCCCCACCGAGGTGGGGCTGTTGAAGCAGGGCTGCAGTCGGCAAGTGCCGCGCAGGCCTTACTTCTGGTTTTGTTTTTCGTTCTTTTTGGGTTTGGCACCCTTGGCAGCAGGCGCAACCACGGGCGCGGCAACCACTTCTTCTTCGGCCGCAGGCACCGTCACCGACACGATGGCTGGGTTGGGTTTGCCATGGGTCACGACTTTGAGGCCGTCAGCCAACTTCAGGTCATTGACATGCAAGGTTTGACCCTTGGCGAGCGTGCCCAAGTCGATGGTGATGAACTCAGGCAGGGCGGAGGCCAAGCACTGGATTTGCAATTCGGTGACGATCTTGTTGATCAGGCACTTGTCGACCTTGACGGCCGGTGAATTTTCTTCGTTGATGAAGTGCAGCGGCACGCGTTTGGAGACGCGGGTGGTGGCATCAACACGCTGAAAATCGATGTGCAAGACGATGGGACGGAAAGGGTGAACCTGGTGGTCACGCAGCAAGACCTTCTCGGTTTTGCCAGCCAGTTCCATTTCCAGAATGCTGGAGTGGAAGGCTTCTTTCTTCAGCGCATGGAAAAGCGCGTTGTGATCGAGTTCGATCATGGTGGGCGTGCCAGCCCCGTACACGATGCCAGGCACTTTGTCTGCCAGGCGCAGGCGGCGGCTCGCTCCGGTCCCCTGCAACGTGCGCTCATAAGCGACGAATTTCATTTTTCACTCCAGTACAAAAAGAGGAAACGCCCGCGACCAGGCGTTTTAGGAATAGACCTTGCGGCCCACGAATTCCAAAGCGCAAACCGCGCCTCGGATTTGCTGCGGAATCAGAAGTTGTTGTTCTGCTCCGCAAACAAAGAGGTGACCGATTCGCCATCGGAAATGCGGCGTATGGTTTCGGCAAACAAAAATGCCACTGAGAGTTGGCACACTTTGCCGCAGGCCTTGCCCGCGTCGCTCAGCGGAATGGTGTTGGTGATAACGACTTCGTCCAGCTTGGAGCCCTTGATGCGCTCAATGGCTGGGCCTGAGAACACCGAGTGTGTGCAGTAGGCGTAAACGTTTTTCGCGCCACGCTCTTTAAGCACTTCGGCGGCTTTGACCAAGGTGCCAGCGGTGTCGATCATGTCGTCCATGATGACGCAGTTGCGGCCGTCGATTTCGCCGATCACATGCATCACTTCAGACACATTGGCTTTGGGGCGGCGTTTGTCGATGATGGCCAAGTCGCAACCCAGCTGTTTGGCCAAGGCGCGGGCGCGCACCACGCCGCCGACGTCGGGCGATACGACGACGAGGTCGGAATAACGTTTGCTTTGCAGGTCAGACAACAACACCGGCGAGGCGTAAATGTTGTCCACCGGAATGTTGAAAAAGCCTTGTATTTGGTCGGCGTGCAAGTCCATGGTGAGCAAACGCTCCACACCCACGGCTTCCAGCATATTGGCCACCACCTTGGCGCTGATGGGCACGCGGGTGGATCGTGGACGGCGGTCTTGCCGCGCATAACCAAAATAAGGGATGACGGCTGTGACGCGGCGGGCCGAGGCGCGTTTGAGCGCATCGACCATGATGCACAACTCCATCAAGTTTTCGTTGGTGGGCGCACAGGTGGGCTGCACCACGAAGATGTCGCGGGCGCGCACGTTCTGCTGAATTTCGACAGCGACTTCGCCATCGGAAAAACGGCCAACCGCGGCCTTGCCAAGCTCTATGCCCAGATGGGTGGCGATTTCTTGTGCCAACGCGGGGTTGGCATTGCCGGTGAACAAAACGGTGTTGAAAAGCACATTTCCTCCGTCGAGGCTTGCTGGGGGCGCTATCACAACGCACGCCTTTCGTTGCAACAGCGGTTTCAGCCCCGGCGGGCCTTGTCGTGAAACATGGCACCGGGAATCAATGCGATCCCGCTATTTTCAGTATCAAAAAATGCGACATCAAAATTTTTGGCAGGGGAAGAAGGATTCGAACCTTCGCATGTCGGAATCAAAATCCGATGCCTTAACCAACTTGGCGACTCCCCTACACCGGAATCCGGCTTGCGCCGAACACCTGAAACTTCAAACTGCAACTCAGTCTGCCGCCCAACCCAACAAGGGGTGTTGCGGCAGGCTGCGGCACACACGAGCCACCCAATTTGCGGGCAGTACGCCCGACAAAGCGGCTCGGGCTGCAGTGTCTGCGCCGTCATCCAACTCATTTTTCTTACCCGCCGCTGCTCTTTCGAGCAACGTTGCGCCAGGAGACGAATCCAAGGTGGCAAACACAGCACTGCCGGAGCCCGTCATGCGGCTGTTTCCGAACAGTTGATGCAGCAGACGAACTGCGTGCGCCACCTGCGGAAATTCCGCTTCGGCCACAGGCTGCAAGTCGTTGCGACCAAACCCATGAAACAACTCATCGGTAGGCCAATCGCTTGCAGTCTTGAGGCCCGCGGTTTGACCCGCGTTGCTTCGTGTACTGCCTGGCGTATTACCTTGAACACTTCCCCTTGCACCCTTCAACAAGCCGTTGGCCGTTTTGTTGAGTGTTGCATCCAGCCCGGCATTTTCAGCCGAATGGTCGCGTGCAAGAAAGCCCGAGAGTATAGCAGCTTGGTTGTCTCTTACCAAGTGTGGGCTGTTAAAAATCACGCTGGTCGGCGTGTCGCAGTCGGGTTTGAGGACCGCCAAGCGATGTTCTCGAAGCTGCAGGGGTTGCAGCAACTCGCCGATGCCTTGTGCCAAAGCATTGCGACCACCGACAAAAAATGGCACGTCAGCACCGAGGGGCAAGGCCAGCGCTTGAAGTTGCGCACGCGACCAGTTCAAGTCCCAAAGTCGATTCAGTGCGAGCAAGGTCGTGGCGGCGTCGGAGCTGCCGCCGCCCAAGCCGGCGCCACTGGGCAGTTGTTTGTTGATGGAGATGTCACAACCCCAGGGGCTGTTGCTCGCTGTCTGAAGCGCCCGAGCAGCGCGCAAACACAAATCATCTGCGGGAAGCGCGACTCCGAGGTCGTGACGCTTCAATTGGCCATCGCTGCGCTTCTCAAAATGCAGGGTGTCGCACCAGTCAATCAAGACGAAGGCAGATTGCAAAAGGTGATAGCCGTCCGGCCTTCTGCCCAACACGTGCAGAAACAGATTCAACTTGGCCGGAGCCGGTACGTCCAGGAGGGCCTGCATGAGAATTTCAGGGTCTGTCCAGACGCGCACGCAACAGGACTTTGGGGGCGCGTTCACGTTCTGCCACGATCACAGCCTGCGTAAAACGCGACAGGTCCACTTGCCAGCCCATTTGTGAAAAGCCCTCAGGAGAAGGCGCCTCGTTTTTGCTGCTGGGCGCGCCCGCCCAAGGCCTGCCACGCAACCAGTCAAAAAGTGTTTCCACAGGCAGACTTTCGCCCAGCATGTCGCGGGTGAGGCTGGCGATGCCGTCATAACGCTGGCTGCCCCGACTGCTTTGCAGGTAAGCACCTTGCGGTGACCAAACGGCGCGGGCCATGATGGATCCCAAGGGAGATATCAAATCAAGACTGCCCGCTTGTGCCGAGCCGCGCAGTTCGAAAGCCGCACTCAATGACTGGGTAGGCGCTGGTTGACCATCTGTGGCCTTGTTCGATTCTGGGCCAGCGACGACCACCGCCAAGCGTCCTGAGAGCATGTCCGCGCTGTCAATGGGCAGTGGCGGCGTGGGCGTGGCGCAAGCCAGCAGCATCAGGCTCAAACAAAGCGCCCATGCGCAGCGTGAGCGAACCAAGGGGGAGGAGGTCACATATCCACCTTGAGCCGGACCAAGGTTTCGCGCAGCACTTCATTGCTGGCATCGCGGATTTTGGCTTGACGCCAGATCCGGCGCGCCTCTTCACGTTGTCCCTGCACCCACAACACCTCACCCAAGTGCGCGCCGATTTCGGCGTCTGGCCGTGCGCGAAAAGCCCAGCGCAGCAGGCGTGCGGCTTCATCCCGGTTGCCCAGGCGAAACTCCACCCAACCCAAACTGTCGGTGATGAGGGGGTCGCCGGGGGCGAGTTCCAGGGCTCGTTGAATCAAGGTTTTGGCCTCCCTCAAACGCAGATTGCGGTCGGCCAAGGAATAACCCAAGGCGTTGTGCGCGTATTGATGGTCGGGCTTGAGGGCCATCACTTGACGCAGCAGGGACTCCATTTGGTCGTAGCGCCCGAGCTTTTCAGCCACCATCGACTGTTCATACAGCACTGACGCGTCCTTGGGAAAGCGCTCGCTGGCCGCTTGCAGCAGGGTTTGGGCTTCTTTCCAGCGTTTGCCGTCGCGCAGCACTTGGGCTTGTGCAAAAACCTTCGCTCTGCCGCTGGCCTCGTCGGTATCAGGTAAGGCGGAAACCAATTTGAGGGCTTCATCCATGCGGCCTTGCTGCACCAGCAATGAGGCACGGCGCATTTGCACCTGGGCGGCGCGGTCAGGATCGTCGACTTTGTCCAGCCAGGCCTGCGCGCCGGCATAGTCTTTGAGTTGCTCCGAGGCTTGCGCCAGTTGAATCCAGGCTTCGTTTTGGCCTTTGGAGATGGATGGATCGTTCTCGTCGTCTTCGTCTGCGGCCTTTTCAGCCGCAGGTGCCACCGCTTTGTTCTGCGTGGTCAGCTTTAAATAGGTTTGCAGTGCTTTTTGCCCCTCTTGCGCTTGCTTGAGCTCAACATGCAAAGCGCCCAGGGCCAAGAAGGGCCCAGCGACGTCCGGTTTGGCGCGGGTGACGATCTCCAATTGCTCAATCGCGTCGGCGTAACGTTGGGTGGCGGTGAGGCTGCGAGAGTAGGCCAGCCTGACGTCCATCCGCTGCGCTTGTTTGGACAAGAACTGGGTCACGATGGTTTCGGCCTCTGGCCGCTGCACCATCATCTCCAGAGCCAAGAACACGGGCGCATCGGCGCTCGGGTCCTGTTTGTGAGTGTCCTGCAGCAAGGCGTAGGCACGGGTGCTGTCTTTGGCCGCAAGCCAACTTCGGGCAATCGTGATGCGACTGGCGGTGTAGTCGGCGTTGCGAGGTGCTGACGTCTTGGCGTAAGGCTCCAGTACCTCTTCCACCAAACGGGCTGCTGCGTTGCGGTCAGGCAACCCCGCAAAAAAGCGCGGCAGTGCTGCCATCATGTCGGCGCGTTTTTCCGCCGCTGTCAGTGCGACCAATGAGCGCAGCGGCTCAACGGTTTCTGCCGTTTTCCCCAGACTGCTCAGCAACTGCACCAAGTAATAGTGGGCCGGTATGGACTGTGGCAATGTATTGCGCCAGCTTTGCACCACCGCCAGCGCTTGGTCGCCTGCCCGGGCTTGGATGGCCATTTCAGTGGCGCGAAGGAAAAGTTGCTCGTTCTTATTGCGCCTTGCAGCGCTCAGAAAGGTATCAATGGCTCCGGCACGTTCGCCCGAGCGCCACTGCATTTCACCCACCAGCACCTCGAAAAACAAACGACCATCCATGATGGAAGAGCGTGGCGCAGGGGTTGTAGTTTCCTGCGCTGAGGGCGAGGCGGGTGTTGCCGAATTCGGTTGCGCGAAGCCGGTGCCGGACAACAACGCGGACAACACCAGCCCCAGCACTGGGCGAAACGGACGGCGAACTCGGGGCGCAAACTGCATCAAGGGCTCCTGGGGGGAAATTCATTCTATGGCTTGGCTGGTGATGACAGACCCTAGGCCGACGGGATAATTCCCTTCATGCCCGAATTACCTGAAGTCGAAGTCACGCGCCTGAGTTTTGCTTCTCGAATCGAGGGCGCCACAGTGTGCACCGTGCGTTTGGGCAAACCCCTTCGCTGGCCTTTGGGTTGTGCGACCAGCGAGCTGGTGGGCCAAGTGGTCGGTGCGGCCGTTCGCCGTGGCAAGTATTTGTGGCTTCCCGTTGGCCGTGCGGCCCAGGAGGATGGACCGGGCTTGCTCATGCATTTGGGCATGTCCGGCTCTTTGCAGTTTGGGCGGCAACTCTCTGAGCTGGGTGCGCACGACCACTTCGAACTGGAAACCACACAGGGCAGCCTGCGCTTGACCGATCCACGTCGTTTTGGAGCGGTCGTGTGGTCTCCATCGATCAACCGAGGGGCCGCCGCCACTTTGTTGGCCGGGCTCGGCATGGAGCCTTTTGATCCCCGATTCAATGGTGCGGTCTTGCATGCCGGCTTGCAGCGCCGCCGGGTGGCTGTTAAACAAGCCTTGCTCGGAGGGCAAATTGTGGTGGGCGCAGGCAACATCTACGCCTGCGAGGCCTTGTTCCAAGCGGGCATCGACCCCCGCACCCGCAGCGACCGCATCAGCAGGCCACGGGCCGAGCGTCTGGCCGAGGCGGTGCAGCGGACCTTGGCCAACGCTTTGGCCCTGGGCGGATCCACCTTGCGTGACTTCCGGGATGCCCACGGCATGGCGGGCGCCTTCCAAACCCAGGCCCAGGTTTATGGCCGCGAGGGCCAGCCGTGCCATGTGTGTGCAACACCCATCAAACGGGTGGTCCAAGGTCAGCGGTCAACGTTCTATTGCCCTCGATGCCAGCGCCGTTGACAGGGAGCGTTTTGGTGTGGAGTTTTGCCGTCGCTGTTGCAAGTTAGTGCAAACAAGCGACAAACCTTGCGCTACCATGCATCGATGATCGGCTACGCAATGCTTGGCTGAACCCGCTTTTGATAGCAACAATCCTGTGCCCACGAACGATTGATCCACGCAACATGACGCAAGACTTCGCACGCAGTCTCGATACGCTCAGCAGTTGGCGCCAGGGGTTGACGCGGCGGCTGGATGAGTTTTCGGACTACTTGTCCGAGCAAGACCTCAGCACCGCGTCTACCTTGGACTCACTCAAAACCCTCAAAGAACGTTTGGGTTCCGAGAAGCTGGTGGTGGCCTTTGTGGCGGAGTTTTCTCGGGGCAAGTCTGAGCTGATCAATGCGATCTTTTTTTCCGACGCTGGCAAACGTGTGTTGCCCGCGACCCCGGGCAGAACCACCATGTGTCCGGTGGAGTTGGGTTACGACGAAGAATCTGATCCTGAGCTGGCTTTGCTGCCGATTGAAACCCGGCTTGAAGGTCCTTCGCTCATGGAGTTGCGCGAGCGGCCTCAAGTTTGGACCCACATTGCCCTGAAAGTGGACGATGGGCAAGCGTTGTCGGAATCGCTCCTGGAGGTGATGCGCACCCAGTGGGTGACTGTTGAGATGGCGCGCGACCTGGGCTTTTGGGACGACAAAACCCCGGAAGACAACCCGCCGACCAACGACGCGGGGCAGGTCGAGGTGCCCAAGTGGCGTCACGCCCTGATCAACTATCCCCACCCCTTGCTCAAACAGGGCCTGGTGGTACTGGACACCCCTGGCCTGAACGCCATCGGCGCAGAGCCTGAGCTGACCCTGAGCCTGCTGCCCTCTGCCCATGCGACTGTATTTATCTTGGGGGCGGACACGGGTGTGACCAAATCCGACTTGTCCATTTGGCGCGACCACCTCAGCAGCCACCCGCTGGCCCGCTATGTGGTGCTGAACAAAATTGACGCGCTGATTGACCCCATGGCCACCGCCGAGCAGGTGAACGCGCAAATTGAATCCCAGCGTCAAGCCACGGCACGTACTTTGGCGATTCCGCCGGAGCGGGTGTTCCCGCTGTCCGCCCGCCAAGCCTTGGCAGCGCGTGTTTCTTCCGACGAAGCGGCTCTGGTGCAAAGCCGCTTGCCCGAACTGGAAGCAGCACTGTCTGAACAATTGTTGCCCCAACGCCGCAAAATGCTGGAGTTGGCGGTGGGGGATGCCTGCCATGGCGTGGAAGCACAAGTCATGCGCCGCCTGGGGGACTCCCGTCGGCAGTTGGCCGAACAGGCACAAGAGCTGCGCGGACTGCGTGGGAAAAGTGCCACCAAGGTCAATGTCATGCTCAAACGTGTGCAGGCTGATGCCACCGATTTTGAGCAGTGCACCACCCGACTGCAGGCCTTGCGCATGGTCCATGCCCGGATGATGAAAGACGCCCTCATCGGTTTGTCCAGTGACCGCGTTCGAGAAGAAGTTGAAACCATGCAAGCCGCCATGACGAGTTCCATCTTGAACTTGGGCGCCAAAAAAGCGTTTTTGTCGATGTGTGGACGATTGGATACCCTGGTCCAACAAGGACAGAAGCGTTGCTTTGAAATGCGGCAAATGTTGGACGCCGCCTTTGGCCGCTTGAATGCCGAATTTGGTTTTGCTTTGGCCTTGGAGCCGGGGCCCGACCTGGCCAAGTTTCGTGAGGAGCTGGCACTGATTCAGCGCAACTACGTGCAGTACCTGGGGCTGACCTTGTCGCTGCGCCTGTCGCAACCCAAGTTCATGGAGCAGTTCCGCCGCATGCTGGTGTCCAAGCTGCGGGTGGTGTTTGAGAACGCCAGCAGCCAAGTGGAAATGTGGAATAAAGCGGCGTCGGTCCAGGTGGATTCGCAATTGCGTGAGCGTCGCCGGGGCTTTCGCCGCCGCAGTGAAGCCCTGCAGCGTATTCAGTCCGCCGACGGTGAGTTGGAGCAACGAATCTCCGAAATTGAGAGCCAAGACGAACGCCTGCAGCAGCGCATGACCCATGTCACTGAGCATTTGCTTGCACTGCGCGGTCAGGCTGAAGACAGCCCCTGGAAGAGCCCGGACTCTGATCTGCTCACCATCAATTTGCCTTTGAGTGACGAGCCTGTCCCCGACATGCTCTTGCACACGGCCAAGGCTTGAGTAATAGCCAGTCTTTCTCGGCAGACGTGATTCGGTGGCAAGCGGAACATGGCCGCCATGATCTGCCCTGGCAGCGCGACCGCGACCCCTACCGCGTGTGGCTGTCAGAAATCATGCTCCAGCAAACCCAGGTCAGCACGGTGCTGGCTTACTTTGACCGGTTTTTGCTGCGTTTCCCCAATGTGCTCGTGCTGGCCGCATCGTCGGTGGATGATGTGCTCGCGCTGTGGAGTGGTTTGGGTTACTACAGCCGTGCACGCAATTTACATCGCTGTGCGCAAACGGTGGCCACCGAGTGGGGTGGAGAGTTCCCGAAATCGGCCGAGCAACTTGCACAACTGCCTGGCATCGGACGCTCCACGGCCGCTGCCATTGCTGCGTTTTGCTTCAATGAGCGCGTGGCCATACTGGACGGCAATGTCAAACGGGTGCTGGGCCGTGTGCTGGCCTTTTCAGGCGATTTGGCACAAGCGGCTCAGGAGCGAATCCTGTGGGCCCAAGCCACCGAGTTGTTGCCCCAACAAGGCATCGCGCCTTACACACAAGGCTTGATGGACCTGGGAGCGACGCTGTGCCTAATTCGTCAACCTCAGTGCCCGCGTTGCCCCGTTCAACGCCACTGCCAGGCTCGACTGGACGGCGAGCCCACGCGTTACCCCATCAAAACCCGCAAGCTCAAACGCAGCGTGCGCGAACACCATTGGTTGTGGGTGGCTCACGGCGACCGGCTGTGGCTCACCCAGCGTCCCGCCACGGGCATTTGGGCCGGGCTGTGGAGCCTGCCCGAGTTCTCAGATGCAAACGAGCTCAATCAAATCTTGGCGAGCTGGCCGGGTCAGTCCGAAGTGTTGCCATCGTTTGTTCACGTCCTCACCCATTTGGACTGGACCCTGCACCCGGTGCGCCACACGTTACCGACCCGTTTGGCTGCGTCCACCTTGTCCAAGGTGATGCAACAGTTGCCCTCTGGTCAGTGGTTCACCCGCGAACAAGCATTGGCGTTGGGCGTGTCGGCGCCATTAAAAAAATGGCTGCACTCGGCACCATAAAGGCCCTATCAGCTGATTCAACCCAAGGCCTTGTAAAGGTTGTACACGCTGATGGTAGTGATCAGCAGCCCCACCAGCACCAGCAGTACACGTGCGGGCAAACGGCGACACAGCACGGCAGCGATGGGGGCGGCAAAAAAACCACCCAACACCAAACCGGCTACCGTGGCCCAAGGGCCTTCGTCGACCAAGATGGCAAACGCGCCCGCGCTGCCCACAGTGAGAAAAAACTCGGCAAAGTTCACCGAACCAATGGTGGTGCGTGGGTTATGGCCCGATCCGATCAAGGTGGTGGTCACCACGGGGCCCCAGCCGCCACCGCCAACGGCATCCACAAAACCACCGAACAAGGCCAATTTCCCGACGTGACGCGGCTCGTGTTTGGCAACCTTGATGCGCTTGAATACTTTGCTCAGCACGTACAAGCCCATGATGGCCAGGTAGGCGCTGACATAAGGTTTTAGCAGCGCACCATCAACTTGCGATACCAAGAGTGCGCCGCCCACTGCGCCGATGAACCCAGGCACCAGCAAGCGGAAAAACAAACGCTTGTCCACATTGCCTAGCCGCACATGGCTGATGCCCGAGACGCCCGTTGTGAAGACCTCGGCAATGTGCACACTGGCGGTGGCCACCAAGGGACTGGCACCCGCCGCCATCAAAAACGTGGTGGACGTGATGCCATAGGCCATGCCCAAGGCACCGTCTATGGTTTGTGCCAGCAAGCCCACGGCCACCGCCGACCAAAACGCGCGCGACTGCAAGGTTTCGCCGATCAGCGAGATCGCACCTTCCATCCGATGGGTGATGAAAAAATGCGCCACGACCAAGAGCATGGCGCTGATCAATAAAAAAACGGCAGCCCACATGGCCGCCCTCAACCAAGGGTGCTGGCCGGGGTGAACAATGTCAGTCTCCAGCGGGGGCAATCCGAGGGCATCGTGCTCTGCGGTGCTGGCATCACTGGACAGGTCGAGGTGGCGTATCTTCACGGCGGTGGACGAATCAAAAGAGCCGCGAGTCTAGAGCGATTGGGCACACTGCTACAGACGCTTTTGTTCTATCTAAATGCCCCTTCCCGAACGAAGGAAATTCAACGCCCGCCGCCCACCACACCTTTGCTGCGCAAAAAATCGCGCACCAACTGCAGCCGTGCAAAACCGTCGGGCAACTCCATGAGTTTTTGTTTGGCTGTGAGGGAGATGGGCAGGATCTCGCACCACCGGTTGGACACCCAGCTCGCGCTGTCGAAGCGATAAGGCTCCAAGAAGGGCAGGCTGCCTTGTTCTTTGAGTGAGCCTATGGCCGAGGCCAAGGCGCGCACGGTGTCCACCATGTCAGCGGCGGGCGCAGCGTCGAGGTCGTCGGCTTGATTGGCCACCCGCGCCACCCACAGGCCATTGCTTTCTTGGCGAGTGGTTTTGATGTTGAAACGTTGCAGGCCTTTGCAGCGAACATGCAAGATGCCGGTTTGTGCGCTGTCTACATCGAGCAGTTCTGCCACCACACCGCAGCCTTCCATGCGCGGTGCTTCGTGGGGATTTTTCTTCCCTGCTTCGCTGCCTGTTTGTAAGGCCACCACGCCGAAAGGGCTGCGGTTGCGCATGCAGTCGGTCACCAGGTCGAGGTAACGGGCTTCAAACACCTTGAGCGACAGCAGGCCGCCGGGGAAAAGCACGGCTTGCAAAGGGAAAAGAGGCAGCTTGTAAGTGTCGTCAGTGAACATGCGCATCGGGCCAGGTTTTGCGGCAGAGGTCGTGAACATCACTCGCGGAAATCCAGTTCGCGGTGCCGTGTCAACGTAGCCGCTTTCTGCGCAAAACGTTTGGCCAGGTTTTCTACCAGATAGACAGAGCGATGTTGACCGCCCGTGCAACCCACGGCGACAGTCAGAAAACTGCGCTGGTCGCCCTCAAACGCTGGCAACCAGCGCGAGATGAAGGTGTCGATCTGCTCCAGCATTTCACCGACCTCGGGTTGCTCGCGCAGGTAGTCCGCCACCCCAGCGTCACGCCCGGTGAGTGGGCGCAGCTCCCGGATGTAATGCGGGTTGGGCAGCATGCGTACATCGAACACATAGTCGGCATCCAGCGGAACGCCATGCTTGAAAGCGAAGGATTCAAACACCAAGGTGATGCGGTTGGCATTGGACTTGACCAAATTGCGCATCCATGCCCGCAGCTGGGTGGGGCGAAGTTGGCTGGTGTCGATGACGGTGGAGACCTCGCGCAAATCAGACAGCAGCTCGCGTTCCATCTCAATGGCGTCGACCAAGGCGCGGCCACCTTCTTGTGCCTCGCTGGTCAAACGTGACAGCGGGTGCGGGCGGCGTGATTCCGAGAACCGCCGCACCAGGGCATCGGTTGTGGCATCCAAAAAAACAGAACGAATTGGGACGCCTTCTGCGCGAAGGTCTTTGAGCAAGGGCAACAAATGCGGCAAGGAGCCCGCGCTGCGCACATCAACGGCAATGGCCACCCTCGGCTCTGAGCGCTCGCTCTCCAAGCGCAAAAAGTCGCGCAACAACTCGGGCGGCAGGTTGTCCACACAAAAATAACCCGCGTCTTCGAGGGCATGCAGGGCCACAGACTTGCCTGACCCTGAAATACCGGTCACGAGCATGACGTTGCGCGATCGCCGCTCGAACAGCGGCAGGCCATCAGCAGAAGGTGCGGGAGCTTGTTTTTTGGGTGAGCGGGTCATGGTTTGGTGGCGCGGGGTGTTTTGTTTTTGGGGGCGCTGGGCGGGGGTGCTGCTGGCAAGGCATCGGTGGCGACTGCCAGCATTTCTTGGGCATGTGCCAAGCTGGTGCTTGAGAGTTGCTGGCCACCCAACATGCGGGCAATCTCTGCCACACGTTTTTCACCGTGAACCGCCTGAACACTGCTGAGCGTTTGCCCTTGTTGCGTGGTTTTGGCCACCACAAAGTGCTGGTCCGCGCAGGCGGCCACTTGCGGCAAGTGGGTCACGGCCAATACCTGCCGGTTGCCACCGAGTTGTTTCATCAAACGCCCCACGGTGTCCGCCACTGCGCCGCCCACCCCGGAGTCGATCTCGTCAAAAATCAAGGTGCCCGCGTTGGGTTCATTCGCACCGCTGAGCAGGGATTGGCGCGAGGTGGTGGTGATCGCCACCGCCAAGGCCAAACGCGACAACTCGCCGCCCGAGGCCACTTTGGTCAGGGGGCGTGGCGTGCTGCCCTCATGGCCCGCCACCAGAAACTCGGCAGACTCGATGCCCCAGGATTGCGGGCTGTTTTGCGAGGTGAGCAGTACCTCAAACCGCCCACCCGCCATGCCCAGTTGTTGCATGGCCAAGGTGATGGCTTGCGCCAACTCCGGGGCTGCTTTCTTTCGAACCGCAGTCAAACGCGCCGCTTCGACCTGGAACTGGGCATCAGCCTGCGCGAGCGCTTGGGCCAGACCGTCGAGATCAGATGCTGCATCCAGCGCTTGCAACTCACCCTTCCACGACATCAGCAAGGCAGGAAGCTCTTGCGGCGGGCGGCGATAACGCCTCGCCAAACTCATCCACGCAGACAGCCGTTCGTCGAGTTCTTGCAGCCGCTGCGGCTCCACGTCGGTGCGGTTGAGGTAATTGGACAGGCTGTGACCCGCGTCTTGCAATTGCGCTTGCGCACTTTGCAGCACGTCAATGATGTTTGTCAGTTCTGCATCGAACTCAGCCACGTGTTGCAGTTGGTCGATGGCGGCGCTGTTCAGGTCTTGCGCATTGCTCGGGGCCTCGCTCAGTGCTTGCGTCGCCTGCTGCACCGCGTCGATCAAGGCTTGGGCATGAGAGAGTTTTTGGTGTTCGCTGTTGAGCTCTGGCCATTCATCTTCACTCGGTGCGAGTTTGTCCAACTCGCCGATTTGCCAGGCCAAACGTTCGCGCTCGCGACTCAATTGGTCCTGTTGCGATTGGGCGGCTTGCAGGGTTTGGTCGGCCAAGCGCCATGCGGCCCAAGCCTTGGCGACAGCGGTGGTATCGAGCTGGGCATAGGCATCCAACAAGCCGCGCACTGAGGCGGCGCGCGTGAGGCTTTGCCATGCATGCTGGCCGTGGATGTCCACCAGGTGGTCGGCGGCTTCACGCAATTGGGTGAGCGTGGCGCTGCTGCCATTGACCCAAGCGCGGCTTTTGCCTTGGGTGTCGATGCTGCGGCGAAGTAGCAGGCTGTCTTCGACTTCAAACCCCGCTTCTTCCAACCAGGGCCGCAGCGAAGCAGGCGTGTCGAATTCGGCGGTGATCTCCGTGCGCGATGCACCTTCACGCACCACGGCAGCATCACCCCTGCTACCGAGGGCGAGTTGCAGCGCGTCGATCAAAATGGATTTGCCCGCACCGGTTTCCCCGGTGAGCACCGAGAAGCCATTGGTGACGTCCACCTCCAGTTCGGTGACGATGACAAAGTCTCGAAGGGCCAAACGTCGCAACATGGTCAGGTACTTCTTGGGTCGTGGGGCTCAATAGCTCGTGTGGGTTCCGGCATTCCAGCGCAACTTGCGGCGCAGCGTGGCGTAATAGCTCCAGCCCAGGGGATGCAAAAAACGCACTTGGTGGGCCGAGCGCCGCACCGTGATGGCGTCGCCATGTAGCAGGCTGGCCAGGCTTTGCATGTCGAAGTTCACGCTCGCATCGCGGCCGGCCACGATTTCAATGCGAACTTCGCCCGCGTCCGGCAGCACGATGGGCCGGTTGGATAAATCATGCGGCGCGATGGGCACCATCACCCACCCTGCAATGCCCGGGTGCAAGAGCGGCCCGCCCGCCGACAGCGCATAGGCGGTGGAGCCGGTGGGCGACGCCACAATCAAACCGTCCGCCCGAATATTGGCCACCGCTTCTTGGTTGATGTCTATCTTCAGTTCGACCATGCTGGCCGTAGCCCCACGGCTCACCACGACGTCGTTCATGGCCAGGGCTTCAAAGATGCAGGTGCCGTCACGCCACACGCCACCTTCCAGCATGCTGCGGCGCTCTTCCACATAGTCGCCCGCAATCATGGGTGCCAGGGTTTGAGCGTAGTCGTTCACCGGCACATCGGTGATGAAACCGAGTCGGCCTTGGTTGATGCCCACCAAGGGCACACCAAAACGCGCCAACTGCCGGGCGATGCCGAGCATGGTGCCGTCGCCGCCCACCACCACGGCCAGGTCGCAGCGCTCGCCCAACTCGGCCGCGGTGAACGCGCCATGGCCTGTGAGTCCGGTGTTCAGGGCGGTCTCCCGCTCCAGCGACACCTCCAGCCCCAGACGCATCAAAAAATGAGCGATTTCGTCCAGCACGCTGGCAATGCCGACGGCGTTGTACTTCCCCACGAGTGCGATGTGTTTGAAACGACTGCCCATGCGAAGAATTACACCACAGCAGCGTTGCACTCACGCAGGCGGCCCGGGGCTGCCGCCTACAATGATTCCACCATGGACGACCGCGCCAAAACCCTGCTCAAAACCTTGGTCGAACGCTACATTGCCGACGGCCAACCCGTGGGCTCGCGCACTTTATCCAAAGCCTCCGGCTTGGAACTGTCCCCCGCCACCATCCGCAATGTGATGGCTGACCTGGAAGAGCTGGGCCTCATTGCCAGCCCCCACACCAGCGCCGGGCGCATCCCCACCGCGCGTGGCTACCGTTTGTTTGTGGACACCATGCTCACGGCGCAAAAGCTGGATTCCAGCTCGCTCGGTTTGTCCAGCAGCCCCCACATGGAGCCCCAGTTGCAAGCCGACCAGCCCCAGCGCGTGATCGCCAACGCCGCGCAGTTGTTGTCCAGCTTGTCGAGTTTTGTCGGCGTGATCACCGCGCCGCGCAAAGCCAGCGTGTTCCACCACATTGAATTCATGCGCCTGTCAGAGCGGCGCATTTTGGTCATCCTGGTGGCGCCCGATGGCGATGTGCAAAACCGCGTCATCTTCACCACCCAAGACTACACGCCGGCGCAATTGCAAGAAGCCAGCAATTTCTTGAGCGCAACCTATGCTGGCCACACCATTGAAGAAGTGCGCGAGCGCTTGAAGACCGAGGTGGACACCCTGCGCGGCGAGATTGCCAGTCTGATGCAAGCAGCGGTGCAAGCCGGCAGCGACGCACTGACCGACAGCCAAGAACAAGTCGTCATCAGCGGCGAGCGCAACCTGCTCACCGTGCAAGATTTCAGCAGCGACATGGGCAGCTTGCGCAAACTCTTCGATTTGTTCGAGCAAAAAACCCAGCTCATGCGCCTGCTCGATGTAAGCAGCCGAGCCGATGGCGTGCGTATCTACATCGGCGGAGAGAGCCAGGTGGTTCCGTTTGAAGAACTCTCGGTCGTGTCCGCCCCCTATGTGGTCGACGGCCAAGTGGTCGGCACCCTCGGCGTCATCGGCCCCACCCGCATGGCCTACGACCGCATGATTCAAATCGTGGACATCACCTCACGTTTAGTCGGCAACGCGCTCAGCGCCAAGTGAGCGTATTACTGCCCCCTACAATCCAGCCTCTTCCCTGCATGTGGAAGTGAACGTTGACAAGAGAGGGCCGTTAGCTCAGTTGGTTAGAGCAGAGGACTCATAATCCTTTGGTCGCTGGTTCGAGCCCAGCACGGCCTACCAATACCTCGCCGACAATCGTTGATTGTTGGCCTGAACCACTCCACACCCCGCCTCACTGATTCGCCTTGGTTTGCACAGCCAAGGCGGCTGCCGCATGGGTCTGTGCAACCGTCTCAGCCAAGAGGCGTGCGGTGAACATCGCTTGCATTTATTGACAAATAGCTCAAGAATTCGCTGAATGTCTAAATATCTTGCGATATACATCAAATGCAAACCCTCCAAGACCTGGGCCTAGCCATTGCTGAGCGGCGGCGTAGCTTGGGCTTGCGCCAACTGGCGGTGGCCGAGCAGGCGGGCATCACGGCCGAATCGCTGTCCCGCTTGGAGCGGGGCCGGTCTGCCGAATTCGGTGCCCGCAAACTCCTGGCCGTGTTGGCGGTGCTGGGCATGGAGCTGGACGTGGTGTTGAGCGGCCAATCCGGCAACCTGGATGAACTGCGCCGCGAGCGCCACAGTGCATCGGCCCCCACACCGCGCATCACCACAGGCAAGCAACCATGAAACTGGCTGTGCATGTGCTGGGGCGTGAGGTGGCCATGCTCGAGCAAGCGGGCGACTTCAAAAGCGTGCTCACTTACCACACGCAAACGCACGCCCACGCTGCAGCCGATGACTTCGTATCGCTCACCATGCCCGTGCGCACGGAGAGTTATGTGTGGGATGACCAGCTTCCGCCTGTGCTGCAAATGAATCTGCCCGAAGGGTATTTGCTGCAAGTGCTGCAAGAACAATTCGGCCCGCACATGGGGGCCAGCCCCATCGCCTTGTTGTCCGTCATTGGGCGCAACATGGTGGGCCGTGTGCAGGTGGCCGCGCCCGGCGCCACATTGACAGAGCCCGCCCAAGCCATTGAGCTGGCCGCCGTGCTCAAAGGCGACAACGCTGAACAAGCCTTTGCTGAACTCGTGCGTCAACACGCCACCAGCGGTGTGTCGGGTGTGGTGCCTAAGTTTTTGGACGCACAACAAGAAGTGCAGCCTCCGGCGCGACTGTCCCGCCACAAAAAGGTCAGCCTTGTCACGCGCCGCCACATCATCAAAGGCAGCAGCGCCCAATTGCCCTTTGTTGCCCTCAACGAACACCTGTGCATGCAAGTGGCCGCCCGTGTTCTGCCCACCGCCAAAACAGAAATTTCCGACGACGGGCTGGCGCTCGTGGTGCACCGCTTTGACGTCAACGAAAACGGCCAGCCCCACCTCGGCATGGAAGACTTCTGCAGCCTGCTTGGCCTGCGCCCCGCCGCCAAATACGACACCACCTGGGAGCGCATCGCCAAAGCCGTGCGCGACCACGTGCCCGGGCACCAAAGGTTAGACACCTTCCGCCAACTCGCCACCACCTTGCTGCTGACCTACGCCCTGCGCAACGCCGACTGCCACGCCAAAAACCTGGCGCTGCTCTACACCAGCCGCGCGGATGTGCAGCTCTCACCCACCTACGACATGCTCACCACCAGCGTGTACGCCGGTTTTCAGCACAACCCACCCGCCATCGAGTTCATGGGAAAAAAAACCTGGGCTCCGGGGAAAAACCTGCAAAGGTTCATCGCCGCCAGTTTTGGCATTCAACCCAAAGAACAACTGCACATCGTTCAAGCCATCAGCGACGCCGTGGCCGATGTGGGGCCACAGGTGCGGCTGGCCATGAAACAACATCCGGGGTTTGTGGATGTGGGCAAACGGATGCTCATGGCGTGGGGGGAAGGGGTGCGGGGGTTGCGGGAGGAGCGGGTGTATGCCCTGGGGCCTTGGGCGTCGAGCGATGGGTTCGAAAACTTCTCGCCGCCGCCGAAGCAAAAGAAAGTCAGTTCAAAAATCGGTCGCTCTCCCTTGCTGGCAAAACGCTGATTCATCAACCATCAAAAACTAAAACGGGTACTTCATGACCATCACACTTGCCGAACTGCTGAAAGACAGCGCGTACAAACTCAACCAGTTCAAACCCGAGCAGATCAGCCAACTGGAGTCACGGATCACCGTAAAAGACCCAGGAAAAAAAGCGACCCCCTATGTGTCCTGTTTGGTACGAGGAAAGCCGATCAAGCTCACTCCCGAGGAAGCTGTTCGGCAGTTGTACTTGATGGTTCTGCAGGACGATCTGGGTTACCCAGCCAACCGAATTCAGGTGGAATACGAAGTCACTTTCGGTCGTGAAAAAAAGCGCGCCGACATCTGCGTTTTCGATAGAGACAAAACCGACGCTCCCTATATCCTGATCGAAGTCAAAAAGCCCAAACTCAAGGATGGCAAAGAACAACTCAAGAGCTACTGCCACGCCACAGGTGCGCCCATGGGCGTGTGGACCAATGGTGAGCAGATCTCGTTCTACCACCGGAAGGATCCCAACTACTTCGAGGACATCCCGGTCATTCCTTCGGCCCTCGAAAAGCTGTCAGACATCCTCTCCGAGCGCTGGACCATCGACGACCTCGTCAAGCTGGACAAGCTGGTCAACGAACGCAAGACGCTAAAGAACCTGATTCTGGAGATGGAGGACGAAGTTCTGGCCAACGCCGGAGTGGACGTGTTCGAAGAGCTGTTTAAGCTGATTTTCACCAAGCTTTTTGACGAAATGGAAAGCGGTCAAGACAAGAAGCGTCATCTCGTGTTCAAGAACTACGGAGACACCGAAAGTGAACTCAAGGCCAAGATTCAAAAATTGTTTGAAAGGGCTCAGGCCACTTGGGAAGGCGTGTTCCCCGAAGCCGCCAAGATCGAGCTGACCCCCAGCCACTTGGCGGTTTGCGTGTCTTCGCTGGAAAAAGTCAAGCTCTTCAATTCCAACCTCGAGGTAGTGGACGAAGCGTTTGAATACCTCATCAACAAATCGAGCAAGGGTGAGAAGGGCCAGTACTTCACCCCACGCTATGTCATCGACATGTGCGTGAAGATGCTTAACCCGCACGAAGATGAAACCTTGATCGACACCGCCGCTGGCAGCTGCGGGTTCACGGTGCACGGCATCTTTCATGTGTGGGAGCAAATTCGGCGCGACCTGGGTGATCCCACCAGCCACCTGTTCACCACCGAGAAAAAACCGGTCGATACGCCCGCTATGTGCAGGAAAAAGTGTTCGCCATCGACTTCGATGAAAGAGCAGCACGTGTGGGCCGTACGCTCAATCTGATTGCCGGCGACGGGCAGACTAACGTCTTGCACCTGAACACACTGGACTACGAGCGCTGGTCGGAAAAAACCGGCGACGACAAGAACCCTGGCGACCGCGCCTGGCAAGACATCTACGGTGGCGGGTGGAAGCGCTTGCGCAAACTCCGCACTGCCAAAGACCAAAACCGTGACTTTCATTTTGACGTGCTCATGGCCAACCCGCCCTTCGCGGGCGACATCAAGGAAACCCGCATCCTGGCCAAGTACGACGTGGCCCGGACCGTCAGCTACGACAAGATCGGCAACGTCGACCCCAAAGACAAAAACATCCTGGATGCCCGCGACGGAACTCCTGGCTTCGTGGAGGCACTACACGCCAGCCACGAAGTGATTTATCAGATGGGCGACGGCACCTACCGCAAGGTGAAGGTGAAAAACCAGAGCAATGTGGGGCGCGACATCTTGTTCATTGAACGCAACCTGAGTTTCTTGAAGCCCGGTGGGCGTATGGCGGTTGTCTTGCCGCAGGGCCGCTTCAACAACTCCAGCGACAAGTTTCTGCGCGAATACTTGGCCGCGCACGGGCGCATCCTGGCTGTGGTGGGCCTGCATGGGAACGTGTTCAAGCCTCACACCGGTACCAAGACCGCGTGTTGTTCTTGCAGAAATGGAACGATGACCCGAAAGCGGGGCCGCTATGCCCCAGGGTGGACGATTACCCCATCTTTTTTGCCACCATGCGCGAACCGAGCAAAGACAACTCGGGGGAGAAGATTTACCGCCAGGGACCGGACGGCGAGCCCTTGCTGGACGCTCACGGCCACCTCATCGTCAAACACGATTTGTTCAAGCACGAAGGACAAAGCGAAGACGGCATTGCTGAAGCATTTCAGGAATTTGCCAAGAAGGAGGGCTTGCCTTTTTTTCCATGAGCCCCTTTGACGCAGCGCGGTACGCGCGGTTGTTGGAGGGGCTTGAGGTGGTAGAGCGTAGGTTTTCTGAGGTTGTTAGCCGCGAGCGGATGGATGCTGAGTGCTTTGACAAGGCGGCGTTGGCCCTAGCAGCCCGAATGGTTTCAAATGCCAACGTCGAGACGATGAACCAGGTTGCCTACGTTTCCGACGGCAACCACTTGAGCATCGCCAACGAGTTTGGGGATGAGTGCGACGGAGTTCGATATCTTCGGGGCCAGGACATCAGCGGCGCAATGATCTTGGACGACCGTAACCCGGTCTTCATTCCGCATTCTGAGTACGCCAAGTTGGCGAGGTCACACATTTTCGTGGACGACGTCCTGATCACCATTGTTGGTGCGAACACAGGCCAGACAGCGTTGGTGGACGAGGCACCTGCCAAGTTGACTGCGAATTGCAAGCTTGGAATTCTTCGGGCGAACAAATACAGGATCGATCCAGCTTACCTTCATGCATTTCTCGCGGGACGATACGGTCAATCGCAAGTGCAGTCGTCTAAGCTGTCCTAGCCACAACTTGATCTGACAGACGTTGTTAAACCGCATCGGCTAAAGAAGAAGGTGTCGGAGGTGTCCGATCCAGCTGCTTGTTTAGTGCCAGGGCTTTGCTATCCAGAAAGGTCTGCCA
>JBJOQO010000043.1:0-27556 GCA_046049865.1 Pseudomonadota bacterium
GATTTGCAACGCGGCCATCGGGGCGAAGACACGTTTTCATGTATCGATATTTCTGACTCGCGACACTAGTCTCACACAAGCTGCCCGCGGGTTTAGCGGCGGCGGCTTCAACGACCTGTCTTGGGCTTGAGCTTGCCCGAGGGCCCCGCTCGCCGGCCGGTGGCGCCAGCGCCAGAGTCACGCGGCGGAAGTCCCGTGTGTTGGGTCAACAGCCGACCGGGTGGCGGAGCCACGTTGCCAGAAGACCTGGCGGCAGGCTTGACAGGCGACGTTTTGACACCCACAGCGGTTGAGTTCTTGCGCCGCGCACTTTGGTAACTGCCATCGGTCGAAGGCTGAAACGTGGGGATTAAATGGTGTTTGCCATTGCCGATCAAGTCGGCGCGGCCCATGCTCTTCAAGGCCTCGCGCAAGAGTGGCCAATTGTTGGCATCGTGGTAGCGCAAGAACGCTTTATGCAAGCGACGACGTTTGTCACCGCGCACGATGTCAACGCTTTCGCCCCTGTCGGGCAAGCGGCTGATGCCTTTCAGGGGGTTCTTGCCCGAGTGGTACATCGCGGTCGCCGTGGCCATGGGGCTGGGGTAGAAGGTTTGCACCTGGTCGGCACGAAAGCCGTTCCTTTTAAGCCAGATGGCCAGGTTCATCATGTCTTCATCGCTGGTGCCGGGGTGGGCGGCGATGAAGTAGGGAATGAGGTATTGCTTCTTGCCTGCCTCTTCGCTGAACTTGTCGAAGAGCTGTTTGAAGCGGTCGTATGAGCCCATGCCGGGCTTCATCATCTTGGACAGCGGCCCGCCTTCGGTGTGCTCAGGCGCAATTTTCAAATAGCCGCCGACGTGGTGGGTGACGAGTTCCTTCACGTACTCCGGCGACTTCACCGCGAGGTCGTAGCGCAGCCCAGAGCCAATCAGAATTTTCTTCACGCCGCGCAAGGCACGGGCCCGGCGGTACATGTGAATGAGGGGGCCGTGGTCGGTATTGAGGTTGGGGCAAATGCCCGGGTAAACGCAGCTCGGTTTGCGGCAGGCCGCTTCAATTTCAGGGCTCTTGCAGCCAATGCGGTACATATTGGCCGTGGGGCCACCCAGGTCGCTGATGACGCCCGTGAAACCTTTGACCTTGTCGCGGATGTCTTCAATCTCGCGTATCACCGAGTCTTCACTGCGGCTTTGAATGATGCGGCCTTCGTGCTCGGTGATGGAGCAAAAGGTGCAACCGCCAAAACAGCCACGCATGATGTTGACGCTGAAGCGGATCATCTCCCAGGCGGGGATTTTCGTGGCTCCATCGTGGCTGCCGTTCTCATCGGCATAACTCGGATGGGGGCTGCGCGCATAGGGCAGGTCAAACACATGGTCCATCTCGGCCGTGGCCAAGGGAATGGGCGGCGGGTTGATCCACACGTCGCGGGCGATGTGGCCCTCGCCGTGGCGCTGCACCAGGGCGCGTGCATTGCCGGGATTGGTTTCCAGGTGCAGCACGCGGTTGGCGTGGGCGTAGAGGACAGGATCACTCTTCACCTGTTCATAGGCGGGTAAGCGAATCACCGTGCGATCGCGGGGCGGCATTTTGATGCGACCGGTGGCATTCGGAATGAACTTGAGTGCTTGAGTCGCGGCCCCTAGCGGGGAAGCGGCTTCGCCATCTTCCTTGGCACAGGTGGTGCCCTGTTCTGCCGCTTGTTCGCTGGTGGTTTGGTAAGGGTTGATGTGGCTGTCAATGCGCCCGGGGCGATCCACTTCAGTGGAGTCGATCTCAAACCAATCACTGGCCGAGGTGTCGTCATTGCGGCGGATGAAGGCGGTGCCGAGCACATCCGTGAGTTTTTCAATCGGCTCACGCGCCGCCAGGCGGTGGGTGATCTCGATGATGGCGCGCTCGGCATTGCCGTACAGCAGCAAGTCGCATTTGGCGTCCACCAAGATGGAGCGGCGCACTTTGTCTTGCCAGTAGTCGTAGTGGGCAATGCGGCGCAGCGAGCCTTCAATGCCGCCCAGGATGATGGGCACTTCTTTGTAGGCCTCGCGACAGCGCTGCGAATAAACAAGTGAGCAGCGGTCAGGCCGTTTGCCACCCAAACCGCCAGGGGTGTAGGCGTCATCGCTGCGGATTTTCCGGTCGGCGGTGTAGCGGTTGATCATGGAATCCATGTTGCCGGCGGTGACGCCGAAATACAGATTCGGTTTGCCCAGTGCCTTGAAGGGCTCGGCACTTTGCCAGTCGGGCTGGGCAATGATGCCCACGCGAAAGCCCTGGGCTTCCAGCGTGCGGCCAATCACGGCCATGCCAAAGCTGGGGTGGTCCACATAAGCGTCGCCCGTCACGAGCACGATGTCGCAGCTGTCCCAGCCCAAAACGTCCATTTCAGCTCGGCTCATTGGCAAAAATGGAGCCGTGCCAAAACGTTTGGCCCAATAGGGGCGGTAGGAGGTCAAAGCCTTGGGTGGCCGTGGGGTGGCCGCCAAAGATTCAGGCAATTTAACAACAGCAGACGTAACAGCAGACGACATGGACACAGCAGATAAACCAAAGGCGCGCCCTCTCCGGGGCAACCCGCTATTGTCGCCGCTGGGAGGCAGATTCGCTAGCGATGAGGCCTATCACCCGTGAGGTCATGCCGTGCTCAGTCAAAAATCAAATGCTGTTTCGGCGTCAATACCACCCAGATTGTTGTAACAAAAGACGAAATCCTCGGATCAGATTGAATAGTGAGCCGTTCTGGGCCGATATGCTGGCGATACCTCGGAGTCACACCGCCACTGGATTTGCTCGTCATGGACACCTTTTCCCTCGTCACCCTTGCCGTGGTTTTGCTGTTGGTCGCCCTCGTCGTTTGGCTTTGGCGCAACAAAGAGAAAACCGAGGATGGACAGCAATCCGCCCCTGATGGCGATGAGGCCAGCGCACCAGAAGGCGCTTTCGGCGCTGTGGTGCCCGAGTCCAGCCATTCCACACAGGCCAGCGACACCGAAGTCCCTAGCACCCAACCGCCCGACTTCGCTGACACAGAAACCGGTGGCCCCGACACCGAACAGAACACGCTACCGCCAGAGCTGGCGGAAGAAGAGACCCAAGACCTTCTCCAGCGGCTACAAGAAGCGGCGGCTTTGGATGCGCAAGAGGCCGCCAAAAAAGAGGCCGAGCAGCGGGCAAAAGAGGAAGCCGCCCGGCAGGCCGCAGTGGCCGGTGCACTGCTAGAAAAGAAAGAGGCCGAGGAAACCGCCGCAAAACTCAAGGCATTACAAGATCAAGCCTTGCTCGCCCAAGCCCAAGCGGCTGCCGCCCAAGAAGCGGAACAACTGGCCGCCAAACAAAAGCTGGCCGCCGAAGCCGCACGCGAAAAAGCGTTGTTGGAAAAACTGCGCGCGGAACGTTTAGAGCGCGAACGCCTGCAGCGTGAGCGACTTGACCGCGAGCAAGAAAAAGCACGCGAAGAGCAGGCAGCCCAAGCCGAACGCCAAGCAGACATCGAGCGCAAAACCCGGGAAGCTCAAGCCCTTGTCGAAGCGGCTAGGGAGCAGCAGCGGTTAGACGCCGAGAGGTTACAGGCCGAGAAATTGGCCGCCGAAAACAGGTGGAAAAAAGAGGAAGAAGAGGAGCAGGCACGCTCGGCCGCTGCGCGCGCAACCATCGCTGCGCCCCCCACTGCCCCCCCGGTGGTTCAACACAGCCGACGCGCCGCCGACATCGTGGTCATGGTGGCCGACGACTCCAAGGTAGTTCGCGTCAAAGCCAGCCGCCTGCTCGCCAAGCACCAATACCAGGTGCTGTTGGCCGAAGACGGTGCCGACGCCGCCGCGCAAATGCAGGCCACCCTGCCCGACATCCTGATCACCGACGTCGAGATGCCTGGCATGGACGGCTTTGAGCTCACACGCCACCTGCGCAGCAATGCGCGCACAGCCCACATTCCCGTCATCATGATCACGGCCGCTGACGACAGGCACCAGGCTGCTGCGCAAGAGGCAGGCGTGAATGTATTGCTGGGCAAGCCCTATGAAGACGACGATTTGATTGCGCGCATTCGATCTACTTTGCGCGCGGCGTAAAGGATGCTCTGCGCAACTCATTGCGGACTGTGGCAGCACGGGCTCAGGCGGTCTACGGCGTTGTTTTTCTGGCCATTAGCAGTGCTATTGGCTGCAAAAAACGCCTTGTAGCCCATCCCGATCCGCGCTACCCCAGCCTCGCAAGAGTTATGCAGAGCATCCTAAAGCGATCGATCAAAAGCGGTTGGCTTGATCGTTCAGGACGGCCGGCGATCTTACAAAGCCAAGGCCTGTTCATCGTCGTCAATCAAAAAACCACCACTTTGATGCGCCCATAAACGCGCATACAAACCGCCTCTGGCCAACAAACTCGCGTGGTCGCCCTCTTCCACGATGCGCCCTTGGTCGAGCACGATGAGCCTGTCCATGGCCGCGATGGTGCTCAAGCGGTGGGCAATGGCAACCACGGTTTTGCCTTGCATCAGGCTGTAGAGGCTGGTTTGAATTGCGGCTTCTACTTCGCTGTCCAAGGCGCTGGTGGCTTCGTCCAGCAGCAGGATGGGGGCGTCTTTGAGCATCACGCGCGCAATGGCAATACGTTGGCGCTGACCACCTGAAAGTTTCACGCCACGCTCACCTACGTGGGCGTCGTAGCCTCGGCGTCCCGATGGGTCACTCAGGTGGGCAATGTAGTCGTGAGCTTGTGCGCGCTTCGCGGCGGCCACCATTTGGTCGTCGGTGGCGTCGGGCCGGCCATAGAGGATGTTTTCGCGCACAGAGCGGTGCAAGAGCGAGGTGTCCTGCGTGACCATGCCCACCTGGGCGCGCAGGCTGTCTTGCGTCACCTGGGCAATGTCCTGGTCGTCAATCAATACACGCCCCGACTGCACGTCATAAAAGCGCAGCAGCAAATTCACGATGGTCGATTTGCCCGCACCGGAGCGACCCACCAAACCAATTTTTTCGCCCGCGCGAATGTGCAAGTTCAAGCCTTCAATGACTGGGTTCTTGCCACCATAGGAAAAACTAACGTTCTCAAAATGAACTTCACCACGCTGAACCTGCAAGGGTTTGGCCTCAGGTGCATCACGCACGGTTTGCACCCGGCTCAAGGTGTTGATGCCGTCCTGAACGGTTCCGATGTGTTCAAACAGCGAGGAAAACTCCCACATCACCCAATGGGAAATGCCATTGAGCCGCAGCGCCATGGCCGTGCTGGCGGCCACCGCGCCCACACCGACCTCCCCCTTCGACCACAGCCACAAACTGCTGCCCGCAGTCGCAGCGATCAATCCCATGCTCAGGCTGTGGTTCACCACCTCAAAGCCACTGACCAAACGCATTTGTGCATGGGCTGTCTTCATGAAGTCCTGCATGGCACCACGCACAAAAACCGACTCCCGCTGGGCATGGGAAAACAGCTTCACGGTGGCAATGTTGGTGTAGGCGTCGGTGATGCGTCCGGTCATCAACGACCGGGCATCGGCCTGCGATTTCGCCACCTTGCCCAGCCGCGGCACAAAATAAACCAAGGCCAGCACATAAAACACCAACCAGAGCAAAAACGGCACCAACAACCACACATCAAAACCGCCGGCCAGTGCGGTCATGGTGACAAAGTAAATCAAGACGAACACCAAGATGTCGGCCAGGATCATCCAGGTGTCACGCACCGCCAGTGCGGTTTGCATCACCTTCGTCGCCACACGGCCCGCAAACTCATCCTGATAAAAACCCATGCTCTGGCTGAGCATCAGGCGGTGAAAGTTCCAGCGCATCAACATGGGAAAGTTTGCCGCCATGCTTTGGTGCTTGAGCAAGGTTTGCAGCAGCACCAGCACGGGGCTGGCCAGCAGAATACCGGCCAGCAGCAACAAACTCAGCCGGTGCTGCGACCACAGCTGCGACGGTGGCACGGCTGCCAGCCAATCCACCACTTTTCCGAGCATGCCAAAGAGCAAAGCCTCGAACGCACCAATCACCGCTGTGAGCAGGGTCATGCCCAGCAAGTAGGGCCGCAAGCCCTTGGTGCAGGTCCACAAAAAGGCGAAGAATCGCCTGGGCGGTTCAGTGGGCAGCGCGTCGGGATAGGGGTGAACGCGACGTTCAAAGTACGTCAGCAAAACAATGAGCACAGGTTGAGGCCTCCGGAATCGGCTGAACCATAACGCATTGGTGAGGAAGGTCTTCTCGATGTGCGGGCATTCAACCGCTGTAACGTGGCTCACCCTTTGGCCTGAGCCCGCACTATGATGGTCAGGCCTGTCTATTTAAGCTTCCCCACATGCCCAACCTGGCCGAACAAATCCGAGAAGCGTTGACCATGTTCGCCAACCATGGCACTGAACCGGCCTTGATCGGCGGCTTGGCGGTGGCCGCACACCAGGTTGTTCGCGCGACCCAGGATGTGGACTTTCTGCTGGCAGCCGAAGCCTCTGACAAGATCCACGAGGCACTTTTGAATCTGGGCTACCAATGCCTGTACCGAAGCAACGACGCCGCCAACTATGTGCGTGGATCAGAGGGACTGGATTTGCTCTATGCCCACCGCCCCATCGCACGCCGCCTGCTGGAGCAGGCAACACCCCGAGACACCCCGATGGGCCGTTTGCGCGTCATCAGCGTTGAAGGCTTGATAGGCTTCAAGTTGCAAGGCTTCACCAACGATGCCACCCGCACACGCGACCTGGACGACGTGCGAGCCCTCATGAAGATACATCGTGCTTCCCTCGATGTAGCGGAGTTACGCGAGTACTTTGCCTTGTTCAACCAACTGGAGTTGCTTCATGAGCTCCTCGCCTGACGTGGCCACCGACTCCCAAACCGCACCGGATGGGCATGTGACGCTGGTACTTGAAGCGGGTGTGCCTTTTCAAATGGGAGTGAACAGCGATACCGTTGTTGACCCCATTGCAGAGTGGTTAAGCCTCATGGAAGTGGTGCAAAGGCTGTGCCCCGTTTGGCCGGTGCGACAAAAAGGCATGCAAGGTAATTGCTGGCGTTTGTGAGCGCTTCTCCAACCGTAATTCTTCAGAGACGGCGGAGTCGTTAAAGCAGTCGCAATGAGCGATTTGGGTATCAGGGGAAGGCCCTGTCCAGCCATCTCCAAGGCATCGGGATCAGTAAAACCCATCCACACTAACCGTCCCCGCCAAACGGGTATCAGCCAAAGCCCCCAGCACCTCGCGGCCGTGGGCAGCGCCTGTCATGCTGGTTTGCGGTGTGGGCAGTGGAACGTCGTTGCCGTCTGTGAGCAGGGCGACATACGGACATTTAGGGTCGGTGCTGCGGCGCAAGACCACCGCTGCTTCGCCGGTGTTCAAACGCAGCAAGCAGCCCGGCGGGTACAACCCCAACACACCGATGATGGTGGCGCCGTAATAACCGGCGCTGCGTTGCTTGAAAATTTCGGCGGCGGCGCGGGGCGACAACATGCCTTTGCGGCCCACGCGTTCGCTCATCTTGGCGCCAAAAATATCGCAGGTGCGCAGGGCGTCGGCCAATATGCTGACCTCGTGTAAACCCTGGGGATACCCCTTGCCATTGGGTTGTTCGTGGTGCTGCTCCACGGCGGTCAACCAGTCGGCGTCGGTCACACCGAGTTCGCGCAAACAGCGCACGGCGGCCAGGGGATGGTCGTTGATGATGGCGCGCTGGCTTTCGCTCAAAGCATCGGCTTGGTGGGCCAATTCAGTCTGCAGTGCGGTGATCGAGATGTTCATGGTCAGGGCAGCCCGCACGCCAGAGGCAATGCGCTGCTCGTGCCAATCCTTGCGACGCCCTATGAGGCACATCAAGATGCCGGTGTGCATGGCATGCAAAACGCCGTATCGGGCCAGCTTTTCAGGGCTGGGGTGCACCAGTTGAAAAATCGCCCAGTCAGCGTCCGCGCTGACGGCACGTACCAGCTCGGCGGCGCAGCCCGTTAAAGCAGATACAAAGTCGGCTTGCTGAGTTGGGGCCAGGAGCACGGGCTCCAGTTGTTGGCTCAACGAATGCCAAACTGAAGCATTGCTGGAGCCAACAGGCAGCGCCTCTGGCGTGTACTGTGCGACCGGTGTATTCATATCATGTCACCTGTAGTTCTATCGCCGACCGAGGGCGTGGATGACTCGATATCGGCAACTCGGCGAAGATGTTGAGCCCGGTGTTCAGCGGGCCCGCGCAACAGGTCTGCGTCTGGCGGCGCGCACCGGGCCCGGAATTTGGTGCATAGGGGCCGAAAAAAGCTCCGCTACCAACAAAGCAGCACCCCGGCGCACAAAAATCGAACGGCGTTGCCAAAAACCTGCGGCGGGCCAAGGCATCCCCGTGGCCTGGGTCCATTGGTCAGCCTGCACCCGGCCGAGTCGGCTGTGTGGCGCGAAGGTGGTGCTTGTCAGTGGAAGACGCCTAACTTCACGGTCATGAAACAAAAGCTCGGCCAGTGGACGGCTGCCCAGCCCCTTGAGCGCACGCCATGGCCCCCTGAGGTGGCGACTTTCACAGACGCTGCGCGCCATGACGAGCGGTTGTTCATCGCAGCTCAACAAAACCTCCCGGACATGAAGACGCTGTCCTGGAACTGCCGGCAGGCCAAGCGCAGCTGCTTCGTCCGCCCGGGCAATGCCTCGGCCCTGGTTGAGACGCCGCACGGTGACGGGGCCGATATGGCGCCGCAAATGCTGGGTCAAGGACCCGGTGGCCTGCAACCAGGCGGCCAGTCGAGCCGCGCCTTGGCACCGCAGCCGAGGGAAATTCACATGCTCGTGCCAAACAGTACGTGTGCCTTTGCCCATACTCAAAAAATCGACCGGCCTGTGAGCGTGGTGAACAACTCCAAGGCCAAGGAGCCGGCCATGGAGTTTCCAGACGGCTCCAGGCCGGGTGACCAGACACAAACACCGCACTCGTTGGGAATCAGCGCGACGATGCCGCCACCCACGCCACTCTTGGCGGGCAGTCCCACGCGAAAGGCAAAGTCGCCGGCGGAGTCATAGGTGCCACAGGTCAACATCAGCGCATTCAAACGTTTGGTCATGCTGCTGCTGAGCACTTGCTCGCCGCTCCAGGGAATGCTGCCCCCGTGGGCCAAAAAAGTCACTGCCCGTGCCAAATCCACACAGCTCATCTCCAAGGCGCATTGACGGCAATAGGCGTCGAGCACTTCATCGACGGAATTGCGCAAATTGCCGAAGCTCTTGATGAAATGCGCCATGGCCTCGTTGCGGTCTGAGGTGAGGCGCTCAGAACGGGCCACTTTGCGGTCATAGTGCAGCTGAGGGTTGTTTGCCAGCTTCTGCACGAACTCGGCCAAGGCGTTTTCGGGTGACACGTAACGAGAACACAGAATATCGGTCACTACCAAGGCGCCCGCATTGATGAAGGGATTGCGGGGCTTGCCCGCCTCATGCTCCAACTGCACCAAAGAGTTGAACGGCGTGCCGGAAGGCTCGCGCCCGACACGATCCCAAAGAGCTTCGCCTTCCAGCTGCAATGCCATGACCAAAGCAAAAAGCTTGGAGACGCTTTGAACAGAAAATGGCACCGATGCGTCGCCCACACTGAAGACTTCACCCGACACCGTCACCACGGCCATGCCAAAACGGTCAGCGGACACCTTGGCCAGCTCAGGAATGTAGGTCGCAACCTTCCCCTGCCCGACCACCGGTTTAACCACCTCCAGGATTTGGGCCAAAACCCTTTCGTAGTCCATATTTCTCTAGGAAATTAAACACGTCGGCATTATCAACGATCAATTGACAAGCTTTCGATTCAATGCCCCAGCGGCTTGATGCGCGTGCGCGTAGGTAGAGGCCCCTGCCTAACTGCTTACAGCAATCAGTTTGTCAACGTCAGCGTCACTATGATGGCCTACAACCATGACTGACACTGAATTCGACTACATCATCGTTGGCGGCGGATCGGCTGGCTGTGTGCTTGCGGCTCGTCTGTCTGAGGATCCCGACGTTGCCGTCGCTTTGATCGAAGCCGGCCCACCGGACGCCAATCCCTTGGTTCATTGCCCAGCCGGTATTGCGGTGCTTGCGCAAACTGGCTGGTTGAATTGGGGGTTCGAGACCGTACCGCAACCCGGGCTTGGTGGCCGTCGCGGCTATCAACCCAGAGGCAAGGTGCTGGGCGGCTCCAGCTCCATCAACGCCATGGTTTATGTGCGCGGTCAAGCGCAGGACTACGACCACTGGGCCGCGTTGGGCAACCCAGGTTGGTCATATGATGAGCTGCTGCCCTACTTCAAAAAAGCGGAGCACAACGAACGCGGTAGCGACCGTTGGCATGGCACGGGTGGCCCCTTGAATGTGAAAGACCTGAGCGAACCGCACCGCATCAGCCGTGATTTTGTTCACGCAGCCATGCAAGCAGGCTATCAACACAACACGGACTTCAACGCTTTCCGGCAAGAGGGCGTGGGTCTGTACCAAGTCACCCACCGAGACGGTGAGCGGTACAGCGCTGCCAAGGCCTACCTGGCTCCCGTTCGCCACCGCACCAACCTGCATATAGTGACCAACGCGACTGCCACCAGCGTGCTGATGCAAGGCCGACGCGCCGTGGGCCTCGCCTATCTTTTAGGTCATGAAGAGAAACAACTGTTGGCCAGACGTGAGGTACTGCTGGCTGCGGGGGCCTTGCAATCGCCGCAGCTTCTGATGTTGTCAGGCATTGGGCCGGGTCCATTGTTGCAACAGCATGGCATCACAGTAGCCCACGATTTACCCGGTGTGGGCCAGCATCTGCACGATCATTTGGATGTCGTGCAGGTGGTGCATGCCCCCGCATTGGCCGACCTGTTCGGCATCTCCCCGCTCGGCGCTTGGCATGTGCTGCGAGGCATGTGGAATTGGCGGCAACACCGCATAGGTATTTTGACCACCAACTTTGCTGAAGCAGGCGGTTTCATCAAAAGCGACGCAGCCCAAGAATTCCCTGACCTTCAACTGCATTTCGTCATTGGCAAACTGGTCGATCATGGCCGCAAGGTGGTGCTGGGACATGGTTATTCATGTCATGTATGTTTGTTGCAGCCACACAGCCGCGGCGCGGTGACTTTGGCGAGCAACAACCCACGTCACGCCCCCACGATAGACCCCAACTTTTTAGGCGACGCGCGTGATTTGCTCAACTTGGTGCGTGGTTTCAAGAAAATGCGGCACATCCTTGCACAGCCTGCACTGGCACAGCATGGAGGGCGCGAGCTGCCCGCAAGCAGCGCCGCACAAACCGAAGAAGAGATCGCCCAGTTCATACGTGAACGGGCAGACACCATCTACCACCCCGTGGGTTCATGCCGCATGGGGCCGGGGAAGTTGGACGTCGTAGACGCGCGGCTGCGTGTGCACGGCGTTCAAGGACTTCGGGTGGTGGATGCTTCGGTGATGCCACGCATCGTCAGCGGCAATACGAACGCACCCACCATCATGGTGGCCGAAAAAGCGGCCGACATGATTAAGTTGGATTGGAACGCTCAGCCCTGAATGCCATGTCACCGTACCAACCTTCTACGGTGTTTTTGAGGTCGTCGCTGTCAGTGAGTACACCGACGCTGCTGATGATGCCGGGCGGCGACACGCCAAATATCTGCTTGAAATCCTCGGCCACATTGCGCTCGTAGGACAACCACTGGCCGACGCGTGCGTTTCCCGTTTCAACAATGTGGTTCTGCAAACGCTTAGAACGAACATAGGGAATGGTCTTACCAACTGGTACCTGCCCATCCCACGCATAGGCCAAGGTCGCAAAAGGTAAACGGTTACCAGTGAACAACTCCACTTGTTCGAAGAACATGCGGTCTTGCAGCGGCAGGTTGTTCACATCCCCCTCGAAGGCGAGGATGATTCGCACCGGCGTGTCTTCTGCATCGTCGTCAGCCACAGTGGCGTTGAGGTGCAATGCATCGACACGCCAAGTCCAACTGAACCACGGCGTGGCCAAGGGATCGACGCTGACATCAGAACGCAAGCCTGAGCTGGCAGCCTCTGCTTTTGCATGCAGGACGGTGCGGCCGTCCAAAGTCACTTTTTGGTACTGCGTTCGTTTTAGATTCCGCCGAATGATGTAGTTGTCCCACCCCTCGGGAAAAGAACCGTCGGCATCCTCTTCGGAGAACGGGCCCAAAACGCCAGGCTCTCTGGGAACTCGGGACGGAACCGCCGCGCACCCCAGCAAGCCGCCTCCCCCGAGAAGTACCCAACCCGCAGCAAGCGGAGCGGAGAAAAAACGACGACGCTGAACAAATAGGGAGGAAGTCTCAGGCATGGATACGGGGCTTGCAGGAGCACAGAATTCATCAAGGATCACCAGACTAACAGCAAGTTCGGGCAAGCATGTGACAGGCCCAAAACGGTGGTGCATGGAAAATCGGCCACATGATCAACCTGACCGATAGCGCATGGCTGCATGTCGATGCCACCTGCTGCGTGCTGAACAAACCTGCTGGACTGCCCTCGGTGCCGGGACGCGGCGAATTGGCCGAAGGCAGCCTGGCACAGCAGGTTCAGCAGCGCTACCCAGACGCACTGGTGGTGCATCGCCTGGACATGGCCACCTCGGGACTGATCCTGATGGCCAGAGGGCCGCAGTGGCAACGCGCCTACAGCCGCCTTTTTGCCGAACGCGCAGTGCACAAAAGTTATGTGGCAGTCGTTCACGGACTGATGCAACAAGACAGTGGGCAGATCGACTTACCCTTGATTGCCGATTGGCCGAATCGCCCCAAACAAAAGGTAGATGCCATTTTGGGCAAACCTTCAATGACCTTGTTTCGGGTGTCCTATCGGGATGAATCGACCAGTTGCACTCGGGTAATGCTGCAACCTGTCACGGGCCGATCGCACCAGCTTCGGGTGCATTTGCAGGCCATCGGTCACCCCATCGTGGGCGACCCTCTTTACGCGCCGCTTCCTTGGCAGAACGACGCGCAGCGGCTGCTACTGCACTCGCAAGAACTGTCGCTCACCCACCCGCAATCCGCACAAACCGTTGTGTGGCGGGCGTCTGCCGACTTTTAGGACTTGGCAGGTCCCTGGAATCCCCCCGCTCGGAAGGTCAACACCAAGGTGTCACGGTAGCCAGCGCCGTCCAAGGGCTGTATTGGTGTGCTCTCGTGTATCACTTTCTCGTCGTCAAGCATCAACAGCGTCCAGGGTTCGATCAAGGTGAAACGTTGCCCGTGACAACCTTGAGCCTCAAAAACACGTGTCTCGCCGCCCTTCACGCCGACGCGGTTGACCAAAATCACGGCCACAAAATCGACGCCGTCGCGGTGGGCACCCTCGGGCGTGGGCCGACCAATGCCGCCCTCGGTGTCAATACGAAACTGGTGCGCTTCTACAAACCAGGGTTGTTGTCCCTTGACGAGCGAACACTGGGCCGCCAGGGCCAATAGCAACACTTGCCATGCGGGGTGCTCGACCAAACGGCTGGGCAGCGGCTCAAACCAGCGCTCAATGCCTCCGTGCAAGGCGTTGTAGTCCAGGGGCTGCCAGTGGGCGCGGTGGGGAACGGGTTTCAGTTGACCCGCATCTGCCACATAACACCCGTGCTGCCTGCGCCGATAGCGGCCACCGTCGCGCAAATAGCCGTCGGGCGGCAAATCGTTCCAGGTCTCGTTCAAAACCAACAACTCGGAAATGGACAAACCGAGTAACTCGCCCAGCGCAGGCGGTTCCAGCACGGCGTAGCCAGGTTGACGCAAGGAGGACTTTAGGTCTCGCAGAGGGGTCAGTGGCGGTGTGGGAGATGCGCTCATAGGGAACAGTTCGGCCATAAGGTCGCCATTTTGACGCTGACCATCACTGAACCTCACCTGCAGCCGCGTCTGGCGCTGCGCAGTCCGGTGCCGCTGAGACATGGACTTGGGTTTGCCCCATCGTCACCACTTGGCCAGAACGAATTTTGCAAGTCTTGCGCAATTCGAGCACCCCATTGACTTGGACCTGCCCCTGGGCCACAAAAGCTTTCGCCAAACCGCCACTGGGTGCTAAACCGGTGGCTTTGAGCAACGCGTCGAGCGGGATGTATTCACCGCGAAGAAAGAAATTGATAGTCGTCATGGGGTTCAATGGTGCCTGCAAAGCGGTCATTCTTTGGACAAAGTGTGGCGTTATCCCCGCATCTTTTGGAGGCCTACCAGATAAAGAGCGCAATATGGGGCACGACTTCGTGTACATTGCGTGCACAGTTATACGCAAGACCGTGTTTGTTCTCGATCTGTTCACCTCTGCACTGGCCTCTCCGGCTCTGCTGCAGAAACCGCCAGACCTCCCCACACAAGAATCTTGAGTGTTGCTGCATGCGACGGCATGTGCTGCGCATTATTTTTTGATAGACAGTTAGGAATACGTCCATGACGACAAAAACCGGCACCGTGAAGTGGTTCAACGACAGCAAGGGCTACGGCTTTATTGCACAAGACGAAGGCGGCGCTGACCTCTTCGCTCACTTCCGTGACATCGAAGGCAACGGCTTCAAGACCCTGGTCGAAAACCAGCGCGTCGAATTCGAAGTGAAGCAAGGCCAAAAAGGCCTGCAAGCTGCGAACATCAAGCCTCTGTAATGGCTGAACGCAAGGCGCTTTGGCGCTTTGTTTGAAGCAAAAAAACCGCAGCCTGGCTGCGGTTTTTTTTCGCTCTCTGGTGAGCACGCTTACTCGGCGGTACTGCAATCAATGGACTGCCGGCCCCACCAATCGTCTCCGGCAGCCAGTTGTACGGGCTCGTTCACGAGAGCGGCTTCAACACACAACATGTGTCGCCAACCGTCGTCGGGCATGTCTTTCAATGTGGCCGAATTCACAGGCCCCGGATTCCACACCACCACGTCCTTGAAGCCCGTCTGCGACACTTCCACGCGTTCCGTGGCCGCGCCTCCACCGTGCATCGTCAAAGTCCTCGCAGCATCGAAATAAACCCGATCCAACTCACCGTTGACTCGCACACTGTCGGTGTGATCCACCTGTACCGTGTTGGCGACAGCATCGCGAAAACGCAAACGCGACAATCCCTCTAGCCGAACCGCCTCGATGTCCGGAACCAAGAGGTAGGTGTGCAGCGCCGCAGTGAAGGACAGCGGTTTGTCGCCCGTGTTCGTGACCGCCAATTCCATGTCGAGTCGCTGGCTGGAAAAACGCAGGCTGAGTTCCAACTCAAAATCAAAGGGCCAAAGCGCCCTTGTGGAATCGTTGCTCGCCAGTCGCAGGATCAAAAGCGCATCAGTTTCAGTGGTATCCACGCTGTGCAAAGCCCACGGCTGCGTGCGGGCAAAGCCGTGTTTGACGAGTGCACCTTGGTTGGCAAACTGAGGAAACACCACAGGCACCCCTCCGCGCACTGCGGTACCGGCGGCGAAATGGGCTTGCTCCGAGAGAAACAAACGCTCTAGACCACCGCTTGTTTTCCAAGAGACGATCTGCGCGCCTTGCAACAAAACCATCGCCTCGCTGCCGTCAGGCGCCGTCAACTGGCAGGCCTGCTGGCCGTGGAAAGTGCATGTTCTGTGCCTGAAACGTGGAGGGTGAGCAGCTTGCATGGACCTTGATCGTGAATATGAAGTGAACAATTGTCTCAGGCGATGACCCAAAACCCGCCCAAAAACCCGCGGGAATCAGGCAAGATGCTGTTTTAGGCAGGTCGCGTTTTGATCCCCGTTGCCAATGACTTTTCTCTTTGATCGAAAGCAGCCTCACCCATGGCACTGAAAGCCACCATCTACAAAGCGCAGTTGCAGATCGCTGACATGGACCGGAATGTCTACTTGAATCACCCGGTGACCTTGGCCAGACACCCCTCAGAGACCGATGAGCGCATGATGATTCGCCTCTTGGCTTTGGCGATCAATGTGCTGCCAGACCCAGACCATGGTCAACTTGAAATGGCCAAAGGCATGTGGGACCAAGAAGAGCCCGACCTTTGGCACAAAGACCTCACAGGACAAATCAAACACTGGATTGATGTGGGCCAGCCGGACGACAAACGTTTGCTCAAAGCGTGTCCACGCGCCGACAGGGTCAGCGTTTACAGCTTCAGCCACAGTACACCGGTCTGGTGGAAAAGCCTAGAAAGCAAGGTGGCTCGCGCACAGAATCTGACCGTGTGGCAAGTTCCAGCGGATCAGTCCCAGGAACTGGCTGCTCTGGCCCAACGAGGCATGCAACTGCAAGTGACGGTTCAAGACGGACAGGTGTGGTTCGGCGATGGCAACACGTCCGTTGAAATACAAACAACCGCCCTTCGGGCCGCATCTTCATAACGCGGAAAGTTCGCTTTCTCACCATGACATCCTTGAATGTGATCCACAACGGCGCTGATTCTCGGTTTGAGTTGCAACGTGGCCCCCATCTTTGTATTGCCGACTACCACCTCGATGCAGGCGTCATGCACCTCACCCACACGTGGGTCGATCCGTCATTGCAAGGACAAGGCATTGCGGCTGCCTTGGTTGACGCAGCCATTCGCCACGCACGCGACCACGGACTTCGGATTCATCCCGCTTGCTCCTATGTCAAAACCTATATGCAACGGCACCCCGAAACACAGGACTTGTTAGCGTGAGCGACGATCCGAGTGCAACCAACTTAGTCGGCATCTTGGACATGGAGGCCTCTGGATTTGGCCGAAACAGCTATCCCATTGAAGTGGGCTATGTGCTGGCCGATGGCAGCAGTTTTTGCACCCTGATACGCCCCGAACCAAATTGGACGCACTGGGACGAGCAGGCTGAGCAAACCCACCACATCAGCCGAGCCATCGCTGAACAGCACGGACAAGACGCGACCGCAGTGGCGCGCAAACTCAACGCCAACCTGGCTGGCAAGACGCTATACAGCGATGGCTGGGCCAATGACTACAGTTGGCTGGGAAAGCTGTTCGACGTGGCGAACGTCTCGCCACACTTCAAGCTCGACAATCTGCGCGCCTTGTTAAGTGAGCAAGAAGCTGAACGCTGGCATGTGGTGAAACAAGAGGTGGCTCAAGAAGCACGGATTGACAGGCACCGCGCGAGCGCCGACGCCAAACTACTGCAACTGACCCTGGTGAAAATAAAACGGGGCTATTGACTCGGTCCAGGAAGCGTCAACTTCAGTTGAGATTAGGTTGTCGGCCTCTGGGAGCGCGGCTCCTGCGTCACGACAAGAACGTGGACACCAGCCAAGGGTCAGCGACCACCCCCGTACACATCCTGAGTAGACTGCTCTCGTCGCGCCCGCACCTCGGCGCATTGGGGATGCGAAGAGAAACGTCCGCTGTTGCATTGCCGTTCAATGCACTGCAGGAGCGCGATGAAAACGCGCCCGCCACAGGCCTCGGTTGGAGAGGCGGGCCCTTCGGTTGCTGCCTGTGCACGAGGTTTGGCTGGAGGGTCTGCCGGAACCGGAGGCCACAGCGGTGCCCCAGCAGGACGTTGAGCCGGCGCGGTTGGTGTTTCATTGGTCCGCGTTGGTTTGGGCTCAAGAACGATGCGTGGTGCCGCCGTGTCGTTTTTGTTCGGGTTGACAGCGACCGTCTCAGAAGGCCGCGCGACAGGTGCAGGCGCCTTTGGCGGTGACGCGGGTAACTGCGCCGAAGTGGTGGCAACGGGTGGAGGGGTGACGACTGTTGTGGGAGCCGCAAGCGGTGGCGTCGAGTTTGACTTCGAGGGACTGACGGGTTCGGCGGGCTTGGTCACTGCCGCAGCCACCGGTGTTTGCGGTAGGGCTTCGGGCTCTGCAATAGCGCTTGGTGGGGGCGTCAAGACGGTTGCCTGCGCCGAGGCCGCCGATGGACTCACCATCGGTACTTGACCTGCCGCTGGCGGACTGGCGTTGGTCAAGTCCACAGGCACCGGCGCGCGGTTGCTCCACCACCACGCGAATGCGGCCAACAAGAGCAACACTGCTGGTATGGCGATGGGCCAGGCGCGCATACCCGACCGAGCCACAGCGGACTCGACCGTCGAGGCCGGAAGCACCGTTGAAACCCGCTTTTTAGCGTCTGAGGACTGTCCTATCGCTGCGAAAGGGCGAACCTCTGGTTTGGGCACAGGGCTGATCACATGTGGCCGTTCACCGGATACAGGCGACTTAAAAGGTGCCGTCGGATCACCCGCGCCGTTCGCACCGGTAGCCACAGCGGGCGGCGCCCAAGAAGCTGGCGCAGCTTGAACCGCAGCAGCTACGAAAGCCGCTGGCGCGCTGGCAGGAGCCATACCTGAGCCGTGACCAGGTCGATGCAACATGGTTGGCTCGTCCATGGCCGAGACGACCTCTTGTCTTGCAATCGCTGTTTTTTCGATCACCGGGTCAGCAGCGGTCTTGATGTAGGGATCGGCTGCAATCGTCGCCACCGTGGTTTGACGAGACACCGTTGGAGGCGTGATTTTTCCGTCCAGTGCATCGCGAAACTCTGCCACTGACTGTGGTCGGTCCTGGGGACGAACCGCCAAAGCCCAATCCACCGCCGCAAGGTAAGTGGCCGATACCCCGGGCACTGTCATCTTCGCCAGCACCTCGCTGTGGTCTTCAATGGTGCGCGCAGTCGCGGGTGGTGGTGGAACACCTTTGATCAAGTAATGAATGGCCGCACCGAGGGCGTAAATGTCAGTCCAAGGCCCCTGCCTCAGACTAACCGACTCTGCGTACTGCTCAATCGGCGCGTAACTGGGCTTGAGAATGGCGGTAAACGTTTGGGTGCGATCACCAATGGCGCGCCGGGCAGCTCCGAAGTCAAGCAAGACAGCTTGACTTCCATCGGTAGGCAAAAGGATGTTGTCCGGCGCGATATCCCGGTGGTAGACCGCCTCCCGGTGCAGCAGCTCCAGCGCTTCCAAGAGGGGGTTGAGCGTTTGGCGCATCCAGGCCTCATCGGGCGGATTCGCCATGGCACGCCGCGCTTCTCGCAGGGTGCGCCCCTGCAAAAACGGCATCACCATGTAGGCGGTGTTATTGGCTTCCCAAAACCGGTACACCTTGACCAAAGAACGGTGGTCAAAACGAGCCAACAAACGAGCTTCGTTCACAAAGGAACGCAGGCCAAGGGCAAAGGTTTCCATGTGCGATCCGGATCGCACCGACACCTGGGCGCTCGGACCACGCGCCGCGAGCTGGCCCGGCATGTACTCCTTCAATGCGACGTCACGATCCAAAGAGTGATCACGCGCCAGGTACACGATTCCAAAACCGCCCACCCCCACAACACGCAGAATCTCAAGCTCGCCGAAACGGGTTCCGGCGGGCAGGGCATCGTGCTCATCCATCGCAGGAGAGGCGGATGCAGCGGTGTGAGGCAAGTTTGACATCAGAAGAGTTAATTTCGGCCAGGCCGACTATTGTCGCCATGGACAGTGACAAAGACGTCCTTAAAACAAGGTCGCGCCTTTTTGTCACAGCCAGTTTCTTTTTGAACCGTACGAGAGTGTGCCTGCTAGAGGCCTGATTGCACAGGGTTTTTGCCGACTTTGGACTCAAATCCCCATTCTTGGGGGGGATGAGTTGGCACTTCGGCATCACGTTGTGTCGTTTCGCCGGGCCCTTGCCCTGGACACCCAGTGCGCCAGCACCTGGGCCAACTGATCGGGCTCGATGGGTTTGGTCAAAAAGTCATTCATGCCTATGGTCAAGGCCTCCTCGCGCTCCGACATCAAAACTCCGGCAGTCAGGGCGATCACTGGCAATTGTTCGGGGTCCAGATGAATTCTCAGTGCTCTGGTGGCGTCCAAACCGCCCATCACGGGCATTTGAAGGTCCATCAACACCGCGTCAAAGGGTTGTTCTGCATCTTGAACAACTGCAATGCCCTCTGCGCCATGTTCCGCCACCGTCACGTCCACACCCCACTGCCTGAGCATGGCCTCAACGACCAAGGTATTGACTGGGTTGTCTTCCACGACCAAGACGCGGCTGCCGCGCAAGGATTCACGAGGATCGTGATCACCGGTGACGGTTTCCTCGCCCGGGTCGGGTTGGACAGAAACCGCGGGCAATGGAACATCCAGCCAAAAAGTACTGCCTTGGTCCGGTTGACTACGCACACCCACGTCGCCGCCCATTAGGTGTGCCAGCTGGCGGCAGATGCTCAGGCCCAGCCCAGTGCCCCCGAAACGCCGGGTGGTGGAACCGTCGGCCTGTGAGAAGGGTTTGAACAGGCGATCCAAGGCAGCGGCCTCAATCCCAACGCCTTGATCGGTCACTTCGAAACGCACCCTGCCTGGACCTGCGCAAACCACATTCACGTCAATCAGTCCGCGCTCGCTGAACTTCAAGGCATTGCTCAGGTAATTGCCCAAAATTTGACGCAGGCGCAGCGCATCACCCCGTACCCAAAGGGGCAAGTTGCTGGCGAGGTTGAGCCTGAATGCCAGCCGCTGTGCTCGAGACAATTCTCCGTAGGGACCGCACACCTCCTGCAGCATCTGGTGCAAGTCGAACACCCTCAGCTCCAAACGCAACTGCCCAGCCTCGATTTTTGAAAAATCCAAGATGTCAGAGATGATGCCGGCCAAAGTTTGCGCACTTTCCTGAATTCGAACCAGGTAGAGCTTGAGCTGTTCTACGGAATGGGGAGGCTCGGTTTCCGACAGCGCCAAGCGCACCAAACCCAACAAGCCATTGAGCGGCGTGCGAATTTCGTGGCTGGTATTGGCCAGGAATTGGCTCTTGGCTAAATTTGCCGCTTCCGCGAGTTCTTTGGCAGCCGCCAGTGCCTGCTGGTTGCGGCGACGGTCCGTCACGTCTTCGATGATCCAGATCGTGCCGCTGTCGCGCGGATTATTCGGGTCAACCGCCCGAGCGCGAATGCGCGCCCAAAAGACCGACCCGTCACGGCGTGCGAGTTCACGCTCCAGGTCAATCGGCTCACCCTTGGCCAGCAGCGGGCCAGCAACGGTGCCGATTTCTTCGTAAGCCTCGGCGCTAGGCCACACCACCGAACCCGGCATGCCAATCAAGGTGCCCGGCGCCCAGCCCAACATTTCTTCATACCGCGCGTTGGACAGTTGAAAAATTCGATCGCGGGTGGTGGCGATGCCCACCATGGCATTGCTCAGCACAGCCTCGTATTGAAGGCGACGCCGCTCACGCTCTGTGATGTCGTGCAGAACTGCCAGGAGGTAGCGGTTGCCGTCTTGTTCGAACACCGAGGCCGATATCAACACCGGAACACGCCGACCACCTTTGACGCTGAATGTCGCCGCATACCCTTGCACGCCACCTTGTGCGGTCGCCATTTGAAGGTAACGCTCTCGCTCCTCAGGTGGGTTCCACAAACCTAAGTGAGCGGCGGTTTGCCCTTGCAGCTCCTCGTTGCTGTAACCCGTCAGTCGGCAAAAAGCCTGGTTGCACATCAAGAGTTGACCGCCGTCGAAAGCGGTCACAGAGATCGGATCTGGGCTCACTTCAAAAAAACGCGTCAAGATGGCGTCCGGCCGCAAGGGCGAGACACCGGTCGCGGGCGTGAAAAGTGGCTGGGTGGTCATGTTGATCGCGGCGAGTCCGCCCATTAAACCGCATCTGACAGGCTTTAGGACACCTGTGCTGAAAGTCGCCGGGCTCCATATTGCGCGTCGCTCCTGTGCCGCTTCGGTATCACGTCCCACTAGAATCCCAGGCAATCTGTGTCCGACGCTTTTTTGAACCCCATATGACCACATCACCCACCACGCCAACCACCACCCTCGGCGGGCAAATTCAAACCCGTGCCAATGTTTACTTTGACGGCAAGTGCGTTTCGCACAGCGTGACCTTGGCAGACGGCAGCAAAAAAAGTGTGGGCGTTATCCTGCCTTCCACCCTGACTTTCAACACCAGCGAGCCAGAAGTCATGGAGCTGGTCGATGGCCGCTGCCGCATCAAACTCGCCGGTGCCAGCGGTTGGACCGAATTCGCGGGTGGTCAATCGTTCAGCGTCCCAGGGCAATCGTCCTTCGAGATAGAAGCACTGAGCGCTGTGCACTACATCTGCCACTTTGGCTGATCGTCGCGCGCGCTCAACCCAGCGCTCAGACGGATGACCCTGCCCTGCGTTTGCCTGGCTGGGACCACTGCATCGGGGAAAACCGCTTGCGCTTTGGCTGCGGTCGAAGCACTTGCTCGCATCCGCCCCATCGAAATCATCAGCGTGGACTCGGCCTTGGTTTACCAAGGCATGGACATTGGCACCGCCAAACCGAGCCGCACAGAACTTGATCTGGTGCCGCACCACCTGATCGACATCATCGACCCTTCAGAGGCCTACTCTGCCGCGCGGTTTGTGCAAGATGCCACCCGGCTTGTGGGTGAGATTCGCGCGCGTGGTCATTGGCCTTTGCTGGTGGGCGGCACCATGCTCTACTTCAAGGCGCTCTTCGACGGACTGGACGACATGCCAGCCGCGAACCCAGCGGTGCGCGCCGCCCTGGCCGATCAATTGCAAGCGCAAGGCCTGCCTGCCATGCACCAGGCACTGCAACGTATCGACCCCGTCACCGCACAGCGACTGGCACCGAGCGACACGCAGCGCATCTTGCGCGCACTAGAGGTGTTTCAAGTCAGTGGCCAGACGCTGTCTTCACTCCAGCAGAGAACGAAGAACACCGCCCACCCTGTCCTCGTCTCGCTGGAACCCCAGGACCGTGTGTGGTTGCATCAACGCATCGGCCAACGTTTTGAACACATGCTGGCAGCGGGTTTCTTGGACGAAGTGCGCCGCTTGCGAGCGCGGGGTGACCTGTCGCCTGATTTGCCGTCCATGCGCTGCGTCGGTTACCGGCAAGCTTGGCAAGCACTGGACAGCACAAACTCACTCGACATGAAGGCCTTGACCGAACAAGGCATCGCCGCCACACGCCAACTGGCCAAACGACAGCTCACCTGGCTGCGCAGCATGCCCACACGACAGGTGGTGGCTTGCGACTCGGCCGATGTCACAGCGCAAACACTGGCCCTGTTGAAACAGGCCTTCTTGGCACTGGACGGTTCCAGTCAAGACGGCGCTCGCGGATAAAGCAGCCAGCGTGGCCCTGCTTCACATTCACAACCTCAGCAAGCGTTATCCGCTGCCCAGCGGTGGCAGCAGCATGCCTGTGTTTTCTGATGTCCACATGGACATGGCAGCGGGTGAATTCGTGGCACTTTTGGGCGAATCGGGGGTGGGAAAGTCCACTTTGCTGAATTGCATTGCGGGCTTGGACACCGTCAGCGGTGGCCGCATTGAACTGGCGGGCACCGACATTCACGCCTTGCCTGAAGCGGCACAAGCCCATTTCCGGCGAGCACAGTTGGGGTTTGTCTTTCAGGCCTTTCATGTGTTGCCCCACCTCACAGTGGCACAAAACGTGGCCTTGCCCTTGTTGTTGCTCAAGCGTCCAGACAGCCAACGCGTGACGCACATGCTGGAGGCTGTCGGTTTACGTGATGCCGCTTTGCGCCTGCCGCAAACACTGTCGGGCGGACAGTTGCAACGCGTCGCATTGGCGCGTGCGCTGGTACACCAACCGCGCTTGATCTTGGCCGACGAGCCCACCGGCAACCTCGACCCTGGCACCGCCGAACGTGTGATGGACCTGTTGCGTGAACAGGTGCGCTCAAGCGGCGCAGCCTGTCTGCTGGTGACGCACTCCCAAGCGGCGGCCGCGCGGGCCGACCGCGTGCTGACCCTCACCGCGACGGGCGTGGTGCCCAGTCCACCACAAACGAGTTAGTTCCCATGTGGCATTTGCTACAACAACTCTCCTGGCCTCAGTGGCGTCACCAGCCTGGTCACAGTTTGGTGAGTGTGTTGGCCATCGCCATGGGGGTGGCATTGTCGTTCGCGGTGCATTTGATCAACGAGTCTGCGTTGAACGAATTCAGCGCTGCCGTTCGCAGTGTCAATGGCCAAGCCGACTTTGAACTGCGCGCACAAGCCGAGGGGTTTGACGAAAACATTTACCCGCGCGTGGCCTCGCACCCGCAAGTGGCCGTTGCCAGTCCTGTGATCGAACTGGACGTGCTGGCCCTCAACGCACAAGGGGACAAGCTGGGCCTGCGTTTGTGGGGCGTGGACGCCCTGGTGGTGCCCAGCGTTGCCCCCGAGCTTTTTGCACAGGTGGCCACCGGTGAAGACCGTTTGGCGATGCTGGATCCGAGCGCTGTGTTTTTGAATCAAGCTGCTGCTGCCTGGATGGCAACGACACCACCATCGGACCAACCTGCGCTGCGTTTGGTCTCAGGCACACAGACTTTGCCCGTGGTGGTGCGGGGCCGAGTGGCTGCAGCAGGCCCACCGCTGGCCGTCATGGACTTGGCCGGCGTGCAGGCGCATTTCGGTTGGTTGGGCCGCCTGTCACGCATTGACGTGCGGCTGAAACCCGGGGCCGACCAAGCCACTGTTCTGCGTGAGCTGAACCTGCCCGCATCACTCAGCGCAGTCACGCCCGCACAAAGTGCAAAGCAAGTCACGCAGGTCTCCCGCGCTTACCGTGTCAACCTCACGGTGCTGGCCATGGTGGCTGTCTTCACGGGCGGTTTTCTGGTGTTTTCCGCGCTCTCGCTGTCGGTGGCGCGGCGTTTGCCGCAGTTGGCGCTTTTGGGGGTGCTCGGCTTGAGCGCCAAAGAACGATCACGCTGGATTCTTTTGGAAGCTTTGGTGTTGGGTGGCCTGGGCAGCGTGCTCGGCATTTTGCTTGGCACCTTGCTGGCCCAAAGCGCTTTGCAGTTGCTGGCGGGTGATTTGGGTGGCGGCTATTTTCCCGGCGTGGCCCCTGCCCTGCTGTGGAGCCCCTGGGCAGCGCTGCTATTCGCCATGCTCGGATTGCTCGCCGCAACGTTCGGCGCCATGCTGCCAGCTCGCATGGCGCAGCAGATGCAACCCGCCTTGGCACTCAAAGGCGCCAGCTTGGGCTCGGGCCCGTCTGCACCCAAGCGCTTGGTGTTGTGGATAGGCCCCGCGCTGCTGCTGCTTGGTTTGGCCTTGGCGTTCTTACCGCCCATCGGCGAATTGCCACTGGGCGCCTACGCCGCAGTCGCTTGTTTTTTGCTTGGCGGCATGGCCTGTGTGCCGCAAGGTGTGGCCTTGATGCTCAGTCTCATTCAACCGCAAACCCAGGCGCTGGCCATGCTGGCCGTTGAGCGAGCGCGTCAGCAACGTCATGTGGCCACGGTGGCCGTGGCGGGGGTGGTGGCGAGCCTCGCGCTGTCTGTCGCGTTGACCATCATGGTCGGCAGTTTTCGTGTCTCCATCGCCCAGTGGTTGGACGCCGTGCTGCCAGCCGATTTGTATGTGCGCGTCGGGCCAGGGCGTGCCGGCGACACCGCCTACCTCTCACCCGAGTTCGTGGCGAAAGCCGCGGCCTTGCCCGGTGTCACCCAAGTGGAGCCGCAGCGGGTGATGTCCATTCAATGGCAAGCAGACCGCCCACCGGTGGCCTTGATCGCCCGCCACGTGGTGGACCCCGAGCGCAGCCTGCCCTGGGTTCAAGGCCCTCAGCAAAAGCAGCAGGCGTCGAACAGCCCTTTGTCAGGCAACGCCATACCCATCTATGTGAGCGAAGCCATGGTCAGCCTCTACGGCGCAGAACCAGGCCTACGTTTGCAACTCCCCCTGCCCAATGGCCAGCAAGCCACCGCCGTGGTCATGGGTGTGTGGCGCGACTACGCACGCCAAAACGGCGCGGTGCTGATGCAGCGCAGCGACTTTGAGCGCCTCACCCGAGACACACGCGTCAACGACCTGGCCCTGTGGTTGAAGGCCGATGCATCCGCCGCTTCGGTTCAAACCCTGCTGCGAGAACAAGCCGGTGAGGCCGGCGCTTTGCTCGAATTCGCCTCCGCGACTGAAATTCGCCAGTTGTCCTTGCGCATTTTTGACCGCAGCTTCGCCGTCACCCACTGGCTGCAGGCAGTCGCCATTGCGATGGGCTTGTTTGGCCTGGCGACCAGCGTATCGGCCCAGGTATTGGCGCGGCGCAAAGAGTTTGGTTTGTTGGTGCATTTGGGCCTGACCAAAGGCCAAGTACAGCGTTTGATCATGGCGGAAACAGCGCTGTGGACCAGCGCTGGCGTGGTGGTGGGCCTGTTGCTGGGCGCGGCCATCAGCGCCGTGCTGGTGTTCGTGGTCAACCCACAAAGTTTTCACTGGACCATGGACTGGGTATTGCCTTGGTTGCGCCTGCTTTTGTTGTCTGCCAGCGTCTTGGTGGCCGCCGTGCTGACCGCCTGGTGGGCCGCACGCGCGGCCGCAAAAACAGGTGCCGCCCTGGCAGTGAAGGAGGACTGGTGAACAACAGTCGTCGCATCGGTTTGCAAAAAGGCTTGCTGGCGCTGATGGCAACGCAAGCTGCGAGCGCCTGGGCTTCTGGGCGCTCGGCCGAACGGTCTGAACAAGTTGCACCCCTCGATGTGATCGGGCCTGCGCGTGTGCTGACCTTCCCCACCGACTTCGGAGCCCACCCCCAAGCCCGCATCGAGTGGTGGTACCTCACCGGTTGGTTGTCCCCGGGCGAGTCAACCAGCGCTCTGTCTCAAACGCGCCCGGCCTACGGCTTTCAGATCACGTTTTTCCGAAGCCGCAGTGATGTCGCGCCAGACCACCCCAGCCGTTTTGCCGCCAAACAACTGATCTTTGCCCACATGGCTTTGAGCGATGTGGCCTCAGGACGCTTGCGGCACGACGATCGAATCGCCCGAGCAGGGTTTGGTTTGGTGGCAGCCGCCCCATCCAACACCCAGGTGCAGCTGCGGGATTGGCGCTTGCAACGACGGCCCAACGCCTCACCCAGCGACGCCGCAACCACCAGCACCTACCAAACACAAGTTCAAAGCGACAAAGCCGGTTTTGCGTTGAACCTGGAACTGGCCACCACCCAGCCCGTGCTGCTGCAAGGTCAAAAAGGTTACTCGCGCAAAGGGCCACAAGAGGCGCAAGCCAGCCACTACTACAGCCAACCGCAACTTCAAGCCCGTGGTGATCTTCAGTTGGACGGCAAAAAGTTTTCAGTCGCCGGACAAGCGTGGTTGGACCACGAATGGAGCGACAGCGTGCTCGATGCACAAGCCGTGGGCTGGGATTGGATAGGCATGAATTTGTTCGACGGCAGCGCCCTCACCGCCTTTCGCCTGCGCCGCCAAGATGGCAGCACCTTGTACGCAGGAGGGAGTTGGCGCAAGCCCGGCGGCAACGTTCAAAACTTCGCGCCGCAAGAGGTGGCTTTCACCGCAGGCCGCCAGTGGCAAAGCCCCTCATCGGGTGCCCGCTATCCAGTGCAATGGCAAGTCAACACCCCCACCGGATCCACCCAAGTCCGCGCCCTTTTCGACGCCCAGGAACTCGACAGCCGAGCCAGCACCGGGACGATTTATTGGGAGGGCTTGAGCGAACTGCTCGATGCGCAGGGGCGGCGTGTGGGTTTGGGGTATTTGGAGATGACGGGGTATGCGGGGAGGTTGAGGATGTAGGCTTGGGTCGGTGAGGACGGAAAGGCTTTGGAGGGCTTGGGGAGGGGGCAAAAGGCAAGACCTGACCCTGGAGCCTGAACCCAGCCGTAGAACTCCTGGCGCACCAGCTCTGCGGTCTTGCTGCGCAACACCCGCCGGCCTTGGCGCAAATGGGTTTTGAGTTCGTCGAAAACCGCCTCGATTT
>JBJOQO010000044.1:0-27241 GCA_046049865.1 Pseudomonadota bacterium
ACCGCCATCGAGCACTCCTTGAACCACAGACCACGCAAAATCCTGGGGTTCCAATCACCGCACGAAGTCTTCTCTCAACTCAGGCAGTCTCATACTGCCGGTGTCGCGCTTCAGGCTTGAAACCGCCAGGTGCGCGCAAGTCTTTGTAGATCACAGGCATAGGCGCACAACCTGCGAGTAAGATACAAAGAAACGAAACGAAGATTAGAAAATTTCGCATGCGATATCGATCCAACTAGTGGTGAAGGCTTTAGTAAAGGGGCTTTAGGGTCAGATATAACAAACAAACATTGAAGCAGTTAGCAGCCTGGGGCTTTTGCTTCTTTGCCGCAAGAGTGAGACAGTTTGCGGTTCACGGAATCACCAATAACGCCTTGATTTTCGCTCGGACATGAACCATCACCAAGGCAGGAGCAGTCGCCATTTTCTTGGCCCGCCGCACCTTCCAATCCAGCGACTTGACTTGATCTGAAAGAACGGTCCCGGCGATACCGTCAAGTTCAATGAGCACTTCAAACGGATGTCCTTTGACTTTGGTGCTCAGTGGACAACAGACCATCAATCCTGTTTTGCCGTTGTAGCCTGACGGGCTGATGACCAAGGCGGGGCGGTGCCCGGCTTGCTCGTGCCCCGCTTGAGGGTCGAACTCCAGCCACACCACATCCCCGCTTTCCGGCACGTAGGAGCGGCTGGCCATCAAAGTGCCTCTTTGCCTACCGGTTTGCCAACGCTGACCTCTGCATGGGCGTTTTGCTTCGTAATACCCGCAAGCAACTCGTTCAGGTCATAAACAACCTTTTCCGATGGTTCAATGATGATGCGCCCGCGCGTGACGTTGACCGTCACCTTTTGCTCCAGGCTCAACGCAGCCTCTTTGAGCACAGAAACAGGTAGGCGCAACGCTGGGCTATTGCCCCATTTTCGAATCACGGATTCCATCAATCAATCCCCAGAAGTGTTTATACATTGTAGACACTCCATCCGCTGCGGGTCAACCCCATTCAGGGCTTGCTTTCAATGAGGGCGTGATCCTTCAGTCCAAGCCCGCAATACCCACCGCCTGCGCTTTTCCCAACTCATGCAAAGTCTGCTCCGTCCCGCTGGCGGGCACCGTGCTGCCATCGCGGTCGCTGATAGCGGCGAACTGGGCTGCAACCTCTTCTGCCGTTCGCGACGCAGCGGTCAGGTGCACGCCTTGCGTCAACGTGATCTGTGCAGCCTCAAATGAACCGGCACCGGCACACACAATGGCCCGTGTGGGTGCATCGTCGCAGGCCAGATACAGCAAGGCGGGCGTGACTGCCTCGGGCGAGAGTTGCGCCAACACGGGCTCAGGCATCAAACCTGCCGTCATGTCGGTGGCTGCAGTTGGGGCCAGGGCGTTGACTCGGATGTTGTGTTTTTCGCCCTCCAAGGCGAGGGTCTGCATCAGCCCCACCAAAGCCATCTTGGCCGCGCCGTAGTTCGATTGGCCAAAGTTGCCCCACAAACCCGAGGACGATGTGGTCATCACGATGCGCCCGTAGTTTTGGGCTCGCATGATGTCCCACACTGCTTTGCAGCAATGCACTGCACCCATGAGGTGAACATTCATCACCAGAGAAAAGTCTTCCAAGCTCATCTTGGCGAAAGACTTGTCGCGCAGGATGCCAGCGTTGTTCACGAGCACATCCACGCGGCCCCATCGCTGCATGGTGTGGGCCACCATGGCATCAACGGCCGCAGGGTCGGTCACACTGGCCACACAGGCCAGCGCTTGCCCACCTGCTGCGGTGATCTCGTCTGCGACCGTGTGGGCAGCAGCCCCAATGTCGTTGACCACCACCTTGGCCCCGCGTGCAGCAAGGGCCAAGGCATGGGCTCTGCCCAAACCGCCGCCCGCCCCTGTGACCAAAACAACTCGGTTGTCAAAACGAATGGTCACGGTGTCCTCCTGCCGAACTTTTTTTACTGATTCCTGTCAGCGTTTGCTGCGCGTCTTGCCACCGCTCTTGCTGGCCGCCTTGGTTGTTGCCTTGGCAGATTTTTTAGTCGCCCCGCGCGCCGCCGATTTGGCAGCACGCACCGGATGGGCTTTGGCTTCGTTGGTTGTAGCGCGTGCTTTACCTTGGCTGGCCTTGGTGCGCGACTTGACTTGACGGTCAGCCTCCAGCACTTCTTCCAACACCTCGCTGGTGCGTTTGGGGCGATCAGCAACCGCTTCGCCCAACTTGTCTTTCTTCGCACGAGCCAGCAGCGCCCCAGGCTCGCCGTCGCGCACCAAGCGGAAGTCAATCTTGCGGCCATCCAGGTCGACACGACTGACTTGCACGCGCACGCGCGAACCAATGGCGTAACGGACACCGCTGCGCTCACCCCGAAGTTCTTGGCGCACTTCGTCAAAACGGTAGTACTCGCCGCCCAGCTCGGTGATGTGGATCAAACCCTCCACATAGAGCGCATCAAGCTGCACAAAGAGTCCGAAGCTCGTGGCTGCGCTGACCGTGCCCGAGAACTCTTCGCCCAAACGTTCGCGCATGTAGCGGCACTTGAGCCACGCCTCCACATCACGCGAGGCTTCGTCGGCACGGCGTTCGTTGGCGCTGCAATGGGCGCCTGTGACTTCCCAAGCTTCTTGTTCAGCGGTCAGTGGTGGGCCTTGTACAGGGCTCGGTTTGGCACCCTTCTTGGCGGGACGGGTTTGGGCGACCGCTTTGCCAGGCACCATGCGGTAACGCTGGCTGCCGAGCAAGGCCTTGATGACGCGGTGCACCAGCAAGTCCGGGTAGCGGCGTATGGGACTGGTGAAGTGCGTGTAGGCCTCGTAAGCCAAACCGAAGTGGCCACTGTTGGTGCCGGTGTAAATGGCTTGCTGCATGGACCGCAGCAACATGGTGTGAATTTGCTGAGCATCCACACGGTCTTTGGTGGCGGCGGCAATGGCTTGAAACTCACCTGGTGTTGGGTCGTCGCTGATGGACAGGCCCAGACCCAAGGCGCGCAAGTAGTTTTGCAGCAGTGTTTTTTTCTCGGGTGTGGGGCCTTCGTGAACACGGAACAGCGACGGATGTTTGGCGCCCGCAATGAAGTCGGCGGCACACACGTTGGCGCACAACATCGCTTCTTCGATCAGTTTGTGGGCTTCGGTGCGTGTGCGAGGGACGATTTTGTCGATGCGACCGTTTTCGTCGCAGATGATTTGTGTTTCGGTGGTCTCGAAATCGATCGCACCGCGCACATTGCGTTGCTTGAGCAAAGCGCGGTAGACATCGTTCAGGTTCAGCAAGTGCGGCACCAAGTCTTTTCGTTTGGTGGCTTCGGGACCGCGTGTATTGGTGAGTATGGCCGCCACTTCGTTGTAGGTGAAGCGGGCGTGTGAACACATCACCGCCGGGAAAAACTGGTAGGCGTGCACCTCGCCCGTGGCCGTGATGAGCATGTCGCACACCATGGACAGGCGGTCTTCGTTGGGGTTGAGGGAACACAGCCCGTTGGAGATTTTTTCCGGCAGCATGGGAATGACACGGCGCGGAAAATACACGGAAGTGGCACGCTCATAGGCGTCTTCGTCCAACGGCTCGCCGGGCTTGACGTAGTGGCTGACGTCGGCAATGGCCACCAACAAACGCCAACCGTTGGGCGTTTTGACACGGCCTATCTTGGCGGGTTCGCAATAGACGGCATCGTCAAAATCACGCGCGTCTTCGCCATCGATGGTGACCAAGGGAACATCCGTCAAGTCCACCCGGTTTTTACGATCGGCCGGGCGTATCTTGTCGGGCAAGCTGGCAGCCTGGGCCAGGGTTTCAGGTGAAAAACGGTGCGGCACTTCGTACTTGCGCACCGCAATTTCTATCTCCATGCCAGGGTCGTCAATGTCACCCAACACCTCGGTGACGCGGCCCACGGGCTGCGAGTACATCGACGGTGTTTCTGTCAGCTCGATCGCCACCACTTGGCCGGCCACGGCATTGGCAATTGCATTTTTTGGGACAAGGATGTCCTGTCCATAACGTTTGTCCTCGGGCGCCACCAGCCAAACGCCGCTCTCGTGCAACAAGCGGCCAATGATGGGGGCCTTGCGGCGCTCGATGATCTCCAGCACCCTGCCCTCGGGCCTGCCTTTGCGGTCGTACCGAATGATGCGTGCTTTGACGCGGTCGCGATGCAAGACAGCACGCATCTCTTGAGGCGACAAATACAGGTCGCTTTGCCTGTCGTCGCGCACCACAAAACCGTGTCCGTCGCGGTGCCCCTGTACAACACCCTCCACCTCACTCATGAGGTCAGTCCCGATGGCAACTGGGTTGCTGGCGTTCTTAAATGTGCTGGTCTTGATGATAGAATCTCTGCTTTCCTGAAATGCCCAGGTGGCGGAATTGGTAGACGCACTAGTTTCAGGTACTAGCGGGTAACTCCGTGGAGGTTCGAGTCCTCTCCTGGGCACCAAAGTTGAACGGTTGGTTGTTTGAAAAATAAAGGCCTGTGCGAGAGCGCTGGCCTTTTTTGCTTTCTTGTGTGCGCTAAGTTTGTTGCAGCCGATGGGTTGGCTGTCACACGACTCAGATCACAAACTTTTTAGCCAAACCCTCGGGCCTTAGTGCATCGTACTCTTCAAAAGGCTGACGTATCCAGGGGTTTGTTGGCAAGTGCTCCACAAAATAGTCCGGCGTGTACACCGAGGCCCCTTTGGTCCAAATAACAGCCGAGCGCAATTCAGCAATGGCCGGCATGCCGCGCAACCGCTCTACCACGGCTTGCAACGTGACACCAGAGTCCGCCAAGTCATCCACCAGCAATACACGTCCGGCCAGCTCCCCCTTGGGAAGAGTGATGTATTTGGCCATGTCCAGGCGGCCTTGAATGGTGCCCGCAGCCGCGCGGTAAGAGCTGGTGGACATGATGGCCAAAGGCTTGTCGAACACGCGAGACAGAATGTCTCCGGGGCGCATGCCGCCTCTTGCCAAACACAAAATTTGGTCGAACTCCCAGCCCGAGGCATGCACCTTCAGCGCCAAGCGTTCGATGAGCATGTGGTACTCATCCCAGGAAACGTAGAGGTTCTTACCGTCATCGGTCAGCATGGCGCGCTTTCAATCCTGTTCAGGTTTTATAGGGGTGGCGCAGCAAAATGGTGTGGTCACGGTCGGGCCCAGTGGACACCATGTCAATGGGTGCACCAATGTAGCTTTGCACACGTTCCAAGTAACGGCGGGCATTGACCGGCAGCTTGTCCCAATCGGTGACACCCGCGGTGGTCTCGGTCCAGCCCTCGAAGGTGTCGTAGATCGGTTGGCACTCAGAAATATCGTCGGCGTCGAGAGGCAAAATATCAATGCGTTTTCCGCGTAACTCGTAGCCCACGCAGACCTTGATTTCTTTCAAGCCGTCGAGCACGTCGAGTTTGGTGATGCACAAACCCGAGATGCCGTTGATGATGATGGAGCGTTTGAGTGCCGCCGCATCCAGCCAACCGCATCGACGCGGCCGGCCGGTGACCGTGCCACGCTCTTGGCCCACCGTCGAGAGGTGATGCCCAACGCTGCCTGGCTGCTCCATGTCCAGTTCCGTCGGGAAGGGGCCACTGCCGACACGGGTGGTGTAGGCCTTGGTGATGCCCAAGATGTAATGCAACAGGTCAGGCCCTACCCCAGCGCCTGCCGCCGCATTACCCGCCACGCAGTTGCTGGAGGTGACGTACGGGTAGGTGCCGTGGTCAATGTCTAAGAGCGTGCCTTGCGCGCCTTCAAACAGCACATTGCCCCCATTCTTGTGGGCTGTGTGCAAGAGGTAGCCTACGTCCGCCATCATGGGCTTGATGGCCTCGGCCACCTTCATCGCATGGTCAAAAATCGGCTGAAACTCTAGCGGCTTGGACTTCAAATAACCGCCCAGCGCGAAGTTGTGCAGGTCGAGCAGATCGCGCAGCTTTTTCTCAAAGCGCTGCGGATGTTTCAGGTCTTGCACGCGCAGTGCGCGGCGCGCCACTTTGTCTTCATAGGCGGGGCCAATGCCTTTGCCTGTGGTGCCGATCTTGCCGGCGCCGCTGCTTTCACGCAATGCTTCACGGGCTTTGTCTACTTCCACGTGGAAGGGAAGGATCAAAGGACAAGATTCGCTGATGAAAAGCCGCGACCGCACGTCCAGCCCAATGGCTTCCAAGCGTTCAATCTCTAAGAGCAAATGGCTGGGATCGACGACCACGCCGTTGCCGATGTAGCAAGCCACGCCGTCGCGCATGATGCCGGAAGGAATCAACTGCAAGGCGGTTTTCACGCCCTTGATCACCAGGGTATGGCCCGCGTTGTGCCCGCCTTGAAAACGCACCACGGCCTGGGCATGGTCGGTCAGCCAGTCCACGACTTTGCCCTTGCCCTCGTCACCCCACTGGGTGCCCACCACGACCACGTTACGGCCTGCGGTCTTTGCTGTTTGCATGTCTAGAGTTCCAAATAAATATCAAGAAAAGGTTGACGCGGTATCAAGCCTCAAAGGGCCTGGACGCGCCACTGGCCATCACGCGACACGAGTTCGCGATCACAGGCGAATTCTTCGCCTTCATGTTCATGGCCCGGCAGAATGCACACCACGGTTAGTCCTTGCTTGCGAAGCTCACGCACAGCGCTGCGCAGTGCTGGGTCGCCACTCCAAGGCGCACGAATCGCCGCTGCCCCCTGGTGTGCGGGCAGTAAAGCAGCCAACTCTTTGAGATCGAGACTGAAACCCACTGCGGGGCGATTGCGGCCAAACACCGCGCCCACTTCGTCATAGCGCCCGCCACGCAGCAACGCGCTGCTGGAGCCGGCGGTGTAGACGGCAAAACGCGCACCGCTGTAGTAGGCATATCCGCCCACGTCGGCCAAGTCCACGCTAAGCGTGACTTGCGGATGGGCCCGCTGAACATGCGCAGCGAGGCTGCGCATGTCGTGGAGCGCCGATTGAATCAAAGGCAAAGGCGGCAGCACCTTGGCGGCATCGTCGAGAACATGGAGTGAACCATAAAGCTTCAGCAACGCCTGCATGGCCAGTCCGAGTGTGGGGTCGCACGATGCGGTGAGATCGCGCACGGCCGACGCATCTTTCGCCGCCAACGCCGCGATCAATTCAGAGGTGGTCGCGGCGCTCAACTGCGCTGCACTCACCAATGCACGAACGATGCGCGAATCGCCCAAGTCCAGGGTGACGGCCTTCATGCCCACGCTCAGCAGGCCATCCAGCGCCAGGTCCAGCACCTCCAGATCTGCTTCGAGTCCTGCATGACCGTAGATTTCCGCGCCAAACTGCAGCGGCTCACGCGTGGCGTGCAAGCTGGCGGGCCGGGTGTGCAGGACTGGGCCACAGTAACAAAGCCGCGTCACGCCCTGGCGATTCAACAGATGGGCATCAATGCGAGCCACTTGCGGCGTGGTATCGGCCCGCACACCCAAGGTGCGTCCACTGAGTTGATCCACGAGCTTGAAGGTTTTGAGGTTGAGCGCCTGACCAGTGCCTGACAGCAGCGCGTCTAAGTGCTCAATCAGCGGCGGCATGACCAGCTCGCAGCCGTAGCTGCGCGCCACATCCAGGAGGGCACGGCGCAGTTCTTCGATGTGCCGTGCCTGAGAAGGCAGCACATCGGCGACGTGCTCAGGCAGCAGCCAAGCAGATGACATAACAAATAACCGGGGGGATTAAAAACGGCATTGTACGGGGGCAGGGGCGAAACGCCCTTCCCCGTTCAAGGCCACAACAAGAGCAACAGGCCCAGACCCAGCAGCATGCTCGACAAACCGATGAAACGGATTTGTCCGTCGCTCATTTTCAGCGCACGCTCAAACACCTGGCGCCAGACCGTGGGACTGAGAAATGGCAGGATGCCCTCGAACACCAGAACGAGGGCGCATGCCACCCACAGGGCGTCGCTCATGCAGCGTTCTTATTTTTTGGCTGGGCTTGCGGCGGGCAAGGCGTTACCTCGCATGGCGCGAAAAAACTCGCTGCCGGAGTCCAGCACCATCACGTCGGTTTTGTTGCGGAAGCTGGCGCGGTAAGCGTCGAGGCTGCGGTAGAACTCGGCGAACTGCGGGTCTTTTCCAAACGACGCGGCATAGAGCGCTGACGCTTTGGCATCGCCCTCGCCTTTGATCTTTTGAGCGTCGCGGTAGGCTTCGGCCACGATCACTTCACGTTGGCGGTCGGCGTCTGCGCGGATTTTTTCGCCTTCTGCAGTGCCGGTTGAGCGCAGTTCGTTGGCCACACGTTTGCGCTCTGACTCCATGCGGCGGTAGATGGAATCGGTGATGTTGGCGGAGAAGTCGACACGTTTAATGCGCACATCAACGATCTCGATGCCGAACGATTTGGCTTCATCGGCCAAACGGGTGCGAACGCCTTGCATGACACGGTCACGATCGGTGGCGAGCATGGCTTGCACGGTGCGCTTGGTGACTTCTTCGTTGAATGCAGCTTGAACCACGGGGCTCAGGCGGTTCTCCAAATTGCGGATGTCGGCACCGCTGTTGCGGATGAATTGTTTGGCATCGCTGATGCGCCATTTCACCAACCAGTCAATGACCAAACTTTTCTTCTCAGCGGTAAAGATCGGCCGTGTTTCCGGGCTGTCGAGCGTTTGAATGCGACGATCCAGAAACACCACGTTCTGGAACGGTGGTGGCATCTTCACTTTGAGCCCGGGTTCGGTGACGACCTCTTTGATTTCACCGAGGGCGTAGATGACGGCAAACTGCCGCTGGTCCACGATGAACAAGGTGGAGAACGCCACCATCAGCAGCACCAGCAAGCCGGTGACGAAAAATGCAATGCGGTTCATGGCTAAAAATCCTGATCCAGTGTTCTTGGTGTTGTTTCAGCGGCCATCGCGGTCGCGGCCACGCTGGCCATCGCGCGAGCGAATATCTGGTGAACCTGCTGCGGTGGTTGAGCCTTCAGCAGAGCCCGGTTGCACAGGTGCAGGCAGCGCGACCGGGCCAGGGCCAGGGCCAGTTTGTTGAATCAATTTGTCCAGCGGCAGGTAGAGCAAATTGGAATTGCTGCGCGTATCCACCAACACCTTGCTGACGTTGGAGTAAACCTGGGTCATGGTGTCGATGTACATGCGGTCGCGTGTGACGGCTGGGGCTTTTTGGTATTCGGTGAGGACACTGGCGAATCGCTGCGCATCACCTTCGGCTTGCGCCACCACGCGGGATTTGTAGCCTTCGGCTTCTTCCCGCAAACGGGCTGAGGTACCTTGGGCTTTCGGGATCACGTCGTTGGCGTAGGCCTGGCCTTCGTTCTTGAGCCGCTCGCGGTCGGCAGTGGCTTTGAACGCGTCATCAAAGGCGGCTTGTACCTGCTCGGGCGCTTGCACGTTTTGCACGTTGACGTTGACGATAACGATGCCCGCTTTCAGCCGGTCCAACTGGTTTTGCACCGATTTCACCAACTCAATGGCGATGGCGTCGCGTTGCTCATAGAGCACGGAGTCCATCACGCTCTTGCCCACAATCTCTCGCACTGCGGACTCGGCAGCTTGCACCACAGCTTCAGCAGGGTTGCGGTTCTCAAACAGGAATTCGCGTGCGTCCTTCAGGCGGTACTGAACAGTAAAACGAATGTCGACGATGTTTTCGTCTTGAGTCAGCATGGAAGAGTCACGCAGACCCGTGGCGGGCACCACCGCGTTACGGCCAACTTCCACCGAACGCAGTTGGGTCACTGGGACCGTTTCATGGGCCTGGAAGGGATAGGGCATGCGCCATTTGAAGCCAGCGTCTGCGGTGTGGCTGTACTTGCCGAATGAAGTGACCACGGCCTGCTCGCCCTCTTGCACGATGAAGAAGCCGCTGCCCGCCCAAACCAACACCACGACACCAGCGATCAATCCCATGCCAATGCCGGCACTTTTCATGTCAGGCTGGAAATTGCTCGGGCCACCACCTTGGTCGGGACCGTTGTGGCGTGGCGGTTGGTTGCCACCTTGCCCACCAAACAAGCCGCCAAGCTTGCGGTTGAAGTCGCGCCACAGTTCGTCCAGGTCGGGCGGGCCACCATCGCCTTTGTTGCCATTGTTCAACACCGGCTCAGGCCGGCCCAGCAAGGCGCCAGGCAAAGCCAGCAGCAACGCTTTGGCTGCGGCGGCAACGGCTGTCAGTCGACCAGAAAATCGCCCGGCGTGTGCGCTTTCGGGTGGCTGGGTCGAATACGGCGAATGGTGGCTCATGGTGTCGTTCTTCTAGGCTGAAGTTGTTGGGTCAAGCGGCCGCAGCAAGCGGCAAATCATCGGGAAAATCGGGCTCTTGTGGAACTGCGGCTGTGGATTGGGTTGCGGAGTATGTGGAGACGGTGTCCGTCTCATTCAAGTCGTCCCCATCCCCGGCAGGGCTATAGCTTGCAGGGGCGGATCTGATCTGCGACGCAATCAAGCCGCGCAAAGCGTCCAGGCCAGTGCCTTGGGCCGCGCTGAGGAACACACGCGGCATGGGCGCGCGCCCATCAACCGTGATCGCATCCACGCCCACCCTCGGCTGTTGGCTTTCTTGCAGCAAGTCGGCTTTGTTGTAGACCAAAATTTGCGGGATGTCGGCAGCGCCTATGCTGGCCAGCACCCGCTGGACTTCGGCCATTTGCTCGGCCAAAGCGGGACTGGCAGCGTCGACCACATGCAAAAGCAGGTCAGCGTCAGCGGCCTCTTGCAGCGTGGCCTCAAAGGCTTCCACCAATTTGTGGGGCAAATCCCGAATAAACCCAACGGTGTCCGACAAGCTGATGGACCGCACCGCTTCTTCCAGATACAGCTGACGTGTGGTGGTGTCCAAGGTTGCAAAAAGCTGGTCAGCTGCATAAGTGCGCGCCTTGACCAAGGCGTTGAACAACGTGGATTTGCCCGCATTGGTGTAGCCCACCAAGGAGACCCGAAACGTTTGGTTGCGCTCGCGTGATTTGCGCTGCGTACTGCGCTGGCGTTTGACTTTGTCCAGGCGCTGCTTCACCGCCTTGATGCGCTCGCCAATCATGCGGCGATCCAGCTCTATTTGCGCCTCGCCCGGACCACCCCGGTTGCCGATGCCGCCACGCTGGCGCTCCAAATGGCTCCAGCGGCGAACCAGTCTTGTGGACAAGTACTGCAGACGCGCCAACTCCACTTGCAGTTTGCCTTCATGGCTTTGCGCGCGAGCACCGAAGATTTCCAGGATCAGCATGGTGCGATCGGCGACCGCCACGCCCAGGTGCCGCTCCAAGTTGCGCTGCTGCGCAGCAGACAGCGCCTGATCGAACAGAACCGCCTCAGCCTGGTGGGCCTGCACGAGCAGCTTGATTTCATCGGCCTTGCCTGAGCCAACGAAGAGCGCCGCATCGGGCGCTTTTCGTTTGGCAATGACCCGGGCCACCGCCACATCACCGGCGGACTCGGCCAACAAGGCTAACTCGTCGAGGCTGGCGTCAAACCCTTGGCCCTGCACTTTGTTTTGCCCAAAATCAACACCCACCAAGATGGCGCGAGCCATGGCGGGTGCTTCGGTGATTTCAGGGGCAGAACTCAAGGTCGTGTGGCACTGACTTGGTGGATCAGGCTTCAGGCGGGGTCGGCCGGCGCATCATTGGCCTGGAAGTTCACCGCACGGCCTGGCACGACGGTTGAGATCGCGTGTTTGTAGACCATTTGGGTCACGGTATTGCGCAACAACACCACGTACTGGTCAAACGACTCAATGTGGCCTTGTAGCTTGATGCCGTTAACCAAGTAGATCGAGACTGGAACATGCTCTTTACGCAGCAGGTTCAGGAAAGGATCTTGGAGCAATTGCCCTTTGTTACTCACGATATTCTCCGTGTTGAAGTTACTGACGTTCGCACGTTAACACAGGGTTTCCCCAGCCGGATAGACCCCTCACGAGTCCTTGTCTGTGAAGGGGTTGGAACCGGAGCGCATCTCAATGCGCAAAGGCGTGCCTGTGAGCTTGAAATGGTCCCGAAAACGCCCTTCTAGGAAACGTTTATAGGTGTCGGTCACTTTGTCGAGCGAGTTGCCGTGGATCACGATGATGGGCGGGTTCATACCGCCCTGGTGGGCATACCGCATCTTGGGGCGAAATACACCGGTTCGTTTGGGGGCTTGGTGTTCGACAGCTTCCAGCAGCAACCGCGTGAGCACAGGCGTGGGCATTTTCACCGTGGCCGATGCATGGGCATCAGCAATGGCTTTCCACACCGGGCCCAAACCTTGGCGGCGGGCCGCAGAAATGTGCAGGACGGGCGCAAATTTGAGAAATGCCAAACGCTGTTCGATCGAACGCGCCAGTTGCTCTTTTTGGTAGGCATCGACCGCGTCCCATTTATTCACAGCCAACACCACGGCGCGTCCGCTGTCCAGGATGTAACCCGCGATGTGGGCGTCTTGGTCGCTGACACCTTGGGTGGCATCCAGCAGCAGCAGCACCACGTTGGCGTCAGCAATGGCTTGCAAGGTTTTGACGACGGAGAATTTTTCTATCGCCTCAAACACCCTTCCCTTGCGGCGCAAACCCGCCGTGTCGATGAGTTGAAACTTCTGTCCGTGCCGTTCAAAGGGCACGCTGATCGCGTCACGTGTGGTGCCGGGCATGTCAAAAGCCACCAGGCGTTCTTCACCCAACCAGGTGTTGATCAGCGTGCTCTTGCCGACATTCGGACGGCCTGCAACCGCCAAACGAATGGGCTTGTTCTCGTCGGCTTCATCGCCCTCATCATCCCAGTCGAAGCCGTCCAAGGCCGCTTCCAACAAGCTGCGTATGCCCTGGCCATGAGCCGATGAAATGGGGTGGGGTGCGCCCATGCCCAACTCGAAAAACTCGCCCAAATGAGGTGAATCCACCATGCCCTCAGCCTTGTTGGCAGCGAGCAGCACGGTTTTTCCCACCGTGCGCAGGTACTGAGCAATGTCATGGTCTTGGCCCGAGAGCCCGGCCCGCACGTCCACGACAAACACCACGACATCGGCTTCAGCAACCGCTTGACGCGTTTGTTTGGCCATTTCTTTGACGATGCCGCTGGAGCAGTCGGGCTCAAAACCACCGGTGTCCACGACGATGAATTCTTTGTCGCCGAGTTTGCCGTCGCCGTAGTGCCTGTCGCGGGTCAGCCCAGCAAAGTCGGCCACGATGGCGTCGCGCGACTTCGTCATGCGGTTGAAAAGCGTGGACTTGCCCACATTCGGGCGGCCCACAATGGCGATCACGGGTTTCATGGTTTCACTTCACAAAAGAAAACCGCTTGTCATTCAGCGACGCTGCGCCCGCAAGCGAATTCAAAGCCGAAACGCAAATACGCTGCCATTTCGCGTCACCGCGACCAGCGTGGCGTCGGCGGTTAAAGCCAATGTCTGAATGGGGCTGCCATCGGTGGGCAAACGCGCGATGGTTTTGCCGCTGTCGCGGGCCAATAGGTGCACCGTGCCGTCGGCATCGCCGAAAGCCACCCCATTCGGCAACATCACCGGCGCTGACACATCACGGTGCAAAAGCGCTTCGCTGGACCAGATGACCTCGCCGGTGGCTGCACGCCAGGCCGTGACGCGGCTGCTGGCATCAGCGGCAACCACAGTTTGCGCGTCCATCGTGATGCCCTGTGTACCCCCCACCGTACGCGTCCACAACAAGGTGCCGCGAACAGCGTTCACGCAAGAGACTGCCGATTGAAACGCCCGCGCGCAAACAACGTCGCCCGCCCGACCCACCGGGCCCACCAGGTCGGCCAAGCGCTCAATTTCGTTGGTGCCACGCGGCGTTGCCAAAGGCAATTCCCAAGACACAGCACCATTGGCGGGATCCAGTCCTGCCAACCGAGCCCCCTGGCCCACCACCAAGGTGTTGCCGACGGCCATCAACACCCCCGACTGGCTCAGGGTCAGCGCATCACCCGGACGACGCACGGTCCACAACTTGGCGCCTGTGGCCGCATCAAATGCATGCACGCTGCGGTCCGTGGCCAGAACAAACACACGCTCACCGGCCACCAAAGGCCTTGTCACGACGCGGGAACCCAGCGCGTGGCTCCAAACAGTTCGCCCCGCCTCCAAGGCGACCACCTGACCATCCCTTGTTGCAACGGCAGACCAGCGCCCATCAGAGCCCACACCTGCGCTGAGTTTGCCCCCAGCACTGCCCCGCGTTAGCTCTTTGCCAGAAGCGGCATCCAGAGACACCACCGTGCCATCATCACCCGCCAGGGTCAAATTGCTCCCATGGATGGCAAGCGCCAGGGGAAACCGCACCGCCTCGAAACGCTGACTCCAAACCAGCCGCGCGGAGGTCGCCACGCTGTTTCCGGCGATGGTTTCCAGCGGCCCTGGTTTCGGTTTGGCGGGGCCCCCGCAAGCGCCCAGCAAGGTCAACATGACCAGAGCGCAACCAGCGACGATCCACTGTCGCATGGCGCGGCGTTTGCTATCGCCGCAGTCAGCCATCATGGTTTGGCACCTGAAGCTGCTTTTGGCACTTCAGGAGGAGCGGCCAAGGCAGTCAATTTGGCGTCAATCAAACGACGGTATTCCAACTTGGTGTCCATCAGGTCCCAGGCCTTGCGGTAAGCGGCAACGGCCAATTCAGGTTTGTTCTGCGCCAACAGAACATCACCGCGACGGTCTGATACCAAAGCAAGAAACTCGGGTGATGCGCCCTTCTCGGCCTCATCGAGTTGTTTGTTCGCCTCATCCAGCTTTTTTTGCTCCAGCAAGATGCCCGCCAAACGCAAGCGCGCGAGGATGCGGTAGTCGGGCTCCACGGCACTTTCTGCAACCCAGGTCAAAGTGGTATTGGCTGCGTCGAGCTGTCCTTTGTCAAACTGAACCTTGGCGGCGAGCAAACCGGCTTGTTGGGTGTAGGAGGTGCGTGGATACCGGGTCTTCAGGTCGTTGAATACCAGCGCAGCCCGATCCGCATCGTTGTTGGTCGCAGCAAGCTCCAGTTCGTCGTACATGCTGCTGGCTTTGATCGCCTGATCGCGCTGGTACCACTGCCAGCCGTTCCATGCGGCGAGAGTCCCGAGCACAGCGATCAGAAGCAGCGTCACGAGGTTGCCCCAACGTTTCCAAAACGCCTTGAGTTGGTCGAGTTGTTCTTGTTCTTCGAGGTCGAGGTGGGTGGCCATGGTTCAAACGTGGTGGGCAAAGTAAAAAAACGTCAGCCAACAAGAGGCGACGCAACAAGAGAGGTGAGATTATGCGTCGCGCAGCCCAGGCCCCCAGGCGGCGACGTCATGCAAAGGAAGGCAGCGCTGGGCGGCCTGCGCATCTCGCAGGTTCTTGACGGTGACTTCCCCACGTGCCAGTTCGTCGGGGCCAAACACCAAGGCATAGCGGGCGCCGCTGGCGTCGGCACGTTTGAACTGCGACTTCATGCTGGCAGGGCCGTCTTTTCCTGCGGGGTTCAAGGTCGCGGTCAACCCTTGGGTTCGCAATGATTCGAGCAAGGCCATGGCTTGCGGCAATGCCTGCGCCGTCGGCACCACGGCATACACGTCAGGCCATTGCGGTGTTGGGCCACTGCCCACCGCTTCCAGTAAAAGCAAGAGGCGCTCAATGCCCAGGCCCCATCCCACACCAGGTGCAGGCTTGCCACCGAGCTGTTCGATCAGGGTGTCATAACGACCACCACCGCCGACGGCCAGCCGCGTGCCCAGCTTGTCCGTCAACCACTCGAAGACCGTGAGGTTGTAGTAGTCCATCCCACGCACCAAGCGGGGATTGATGCGGTAAGGCAGCCCGGCAGCATCCAGCACGGCACGCACCGCATTGAAGTGCGCCATGGAGGCTTCACCCAAAAAAGACAACAACTGGGGGGCGGACTCCACCACCGCCGTCATGGCGGGATTTTTGCTGTCCAGGATGCGCAGCGGGTTGGACTCCAGTCGACGACGGGCGTCGTCATCGAGCACCTCCGAGTGGGCTTTGAAGTGCTCAATCAACGCGGCTCGGTGCGCCAAACGTTCGTCCAGTTGGCCCAGGCTGTTGATTTCCAGCCACAGGTCGCGGCCCTCTTGCAGCCCGAGGTCTCGCCACAGGGCCCGGCACATGAGGATCAACTCTGCATCGACATCAGGGCCATGAAAGCCCAACGCTTCGGCGCCCGCTTGGTGAAACTGTCGGTAGCGTCCTTTTTGCGGACGCTCGTGGCGAAACATCGGCCCCAGGTAGTAAAGCCGCTTGCCGCCGTCGTAGAGCATGTTGTGCTCTACCGCAGCCCGCACCACGCCCGCAGTGCCCTCAGGCCGCAGTGTGAGTTGATCGCCATTGAGGCGGTCCTCGAAGGAATACATCTCTTTCTCGACGATGTCAGTGACCTCACCCAATCCCCTCACGAACAGCGCAGTGGGCTCTACCAAGGGCGTGCGCACATTGGCGTAGCCATAACGTGCCATCACGCCACGTACCTTGTCTTCGAACCATTCCCAACGCGCGGAGTCGGGCGGCAGGATGTCGTTCATGCCTTTGACGGCGCGCAGTATTTCAGCCATGGAAAAAATAGGATCGTCAGGAAAAAGAAGCGGCCCTATGCCGCAGATCTTCAAGGGGTTGTGGGTTCGACGGCTGCGCCATAACGCTGCTCAATGTAGCGCTCGACCAGGGCCTGAAATTCCTGGGCAATGGACTCACCACGCAGGGTGAGTGCTTTCTCGCCATCAATGAACACGGGCGCTGCGGGAGCTTCACCGGTGCCCGGCAAGCTGATGCCGATGTCCGCGTGTTTGCTTTCGCCGGGGCCATTGACGATGCACCCCATCACGGCCACTTTCATCTTTTCAACGCCGGGGTAACTGGCACGCCAAACGGGCATTTGCAAACGCAGAAAGTCGTCGATTTGTTTGGCCAACTCTTGGAAGGTGGTGCTGGTGGTACGGCCGCAGCCGGGGCAGGCCGTGACACTCGGGTTGAAGGAGCGCAGGCCCAGGGATTGCAGAATTTCCAGCGCCACCACCACCTCTTGCGTGCGGGCTTCGCCAGGCTGGGGGGTGAGGGACACCCGTATCGTGTCGCCAATGCCTTCTTGCAGCAACACCGCCAAGGCGGTGCTTGAGGCCACTGTTCCCTTGGTGCCCATGCCGGCTTCGGTCAAACCCAAATGCAAGGCGTAGTCGCAGCGTTGTGCCAATGCGCGGTAGACGGTAATCAAATCCTGCACGCCCGACATCTTGCAGGACAAGATGATCTGGTTGGCGGCCAAACCCAAGGCTTGTGCTTGCTGAGCCGAACTCAAGGCGGAGTGAACGATGGCCTGGTACATCACCTGCTGCGGCTCGTGAGGCTGCGGCAATTTGGCGTTGTCGTCCATCATTTGCATCAGCAGCTCTTGATCCAGGCTGCCCCAGTTCACGCCAATGCGCACCGCTTTGTCGTATTTGACGGCGGACTCAATCATCTGGGCGAACTGCTTATCCCCTTTGTCGCCCTTGCCCACGTTACCCGGATTGATTCGGTACTTGGACAAAGCCTCAGCGCAAGCCGGCACTTCCGTGAGCAAACGATGGCCGTTGTAATGGAAGTCCCCCACCAAAGGGGTGGCTATGCCCATGCGGTCCAGCTGATCACGAATGTGAGGCACAGCCTGCGCCGCCTCTAGGGTGTTCACCGTGATGCGCACCATTTCTGAACCGGCCTGTGCCAGTTCCTTGACCTGGATGGCGGTGCCGATCACGTCCACGGTGTCAGTGTTGGTCATGGACTGCACACGTACAGGTGCATCGCCCCCCACCGTCACCACGTGCTCGCCCCAACGCACCACCGCTTGGCGGGAGCGCCGGGCGGCGGGCGCTGCTGTAGGGATGAAATCGATGTCTTGATTCATGGCCATGGTATTTACTTCAATTCAATTCGAGCAACGTTGTCGCGCGTGGAGGGCGCTAGGTCAACCGGCTGACCACGAAAACGCACTGTGGTGTTGGCAGCATTGCCCAGTTTCAATCGCAGCGGCGCAGTGCCATCCAAATTGACGACCTCTCCAGCTTGAACCAAACGCGAGATCAAGGGCTTATTGCCTGCATCTTGGACTTCGACCCACGCGTTCTGACTCGCACGCAATTCGAGCAAAGACACAGCAACCGGCGGGGAGACCGGCTGTTCGGTCGGTGCGAGCACCAACAAAGACGCACTTGCGCCATCAGCGGGCGGCAGCAATTCAACAGGCACAGGTGGAATCGGCGCAACCACCACAGGCGCAGAGGCGATCACCGCCTCTGAAGCCTGACTCACTTGCGAATTTGCAGGCAATGGATTTTTCGATCCCAAACTCGAGTAGCCGGGCAAAAAATAGACAGCGACTGCGGCAAGCAGCAACACGCCGGGTAACAACCACTGTGGCCGCAGCGCTTGCTTCCACGACTGCCTTTCGACACGACCCGCACGACCCGAGCGGCCTGGGCGATCCAAGAAGGGTTCGTTGATTCCTGACTCAACGTGATCAAGGTGTTCACCTGAAACTTTCGGCAGCAAAGCCAGCACCGGTGTCGGATCGATCTTCAAAGAGCGACACACCGTTTGCGCCAAAGCGCGGGTGAAGGTCAGATCGAGCAATTCGTCGTAGCGGTCGGCTTCAAGCAGCTCCAGTTTTTTGGGGGGCACCTTGATCGACATCGCCAATGCTGCGATGTGCAAACCACGCGATTGACGTGCTTGGCGCAACAACGAGCCCGCCGTTGGGCGTACTGATGCCTCTTGGGCCACTGGGTTGCTGGCCTCAGTCATCGAACCGCTCCGACGCATACAGTTTGGCTTGCGGTGACTCAGGGAAACGATCGCGCAGTTGTTGCCCCAACGAAGCCAACCCTTGTGTGTTGCCCAACTTACGCTCAATGCGCATCGCCAACCAAAGGGTCTGTGGATTCGCAATTTCCCGCACTGCGTTGATGCGGCGCATCTGGAAGCGGGCGCGCTCATAGTCGCCTCGGCGATACAGCACTTCGGCCAGATTCACGGCGATGGATGCATTGCCGGAGTCAATCTCGTAGGCCCGCTGCAATGTCGACTCCGCTGCGGGCAAATCACCCGCCCGCGCTTGACAGATACCTTGGGTCAACAAAGTACGAGAGATTTCCTGATTTTGCGGACTGACCAACGCTTGGCGAAACAAACCGTCAGCATCGGCATAACGTTGCCGCTGGCACATGTACCAGCCATAGTTTTGCATGGTGTCAACGTCGCGCGGGTTCAGCTGCAAGGCACGCTTGAAGCTGTCCTCAGCCAAAGCATGTTCTCCCATGCTGCCGTAAATCAGCCCCCGCAAATTAAAGGCCGGACCCAAGTTGGGGTCGGCCGCCAGTGCCAGCTTGACTTCATCCAATGCCACGTTCATCTGACCCCGACCGAAATAGGCCGATGCCAGCTCCAACCTGACCCGAGCGCGCCGAGCGTTGTCGGGTTCGTCCGACTCGGTCACCTTGTCCTTCAGGTCTGAGGAGTCGCTAGAACCTTTTTGAGCGCAGGCACCCAGTAGCGAGGCAGCCAGCAATAAAACCAACAGGCCTGCCCAAGAAGGCTGTCTTGCCCCGACTGTTGGCACATCCGCGCCCTGGCCATGAACGTTCCGAACAGTCATGCCTTGCTCTCCTGCGGGTTGTTCTGTCGATGAATACGAATCGGTGATCGCGTTGCAATTCGCTGCTGCACGCGGGTACGGTCTTGCACTTCTCCGGCCAATTGGCCGCAGGCGGCGTCAATGTCGTCGCCGCGGGTTTTGCGGATGGTGGTGACCAGACCAGCGTCATGCAGCACAGAGGCGAAGTGTCGCACTTGTTCGCGCGAGGAACAGGTGAGACCGGACGCGGGAAATGGATTGAAAGGGATGAGGTTGATCTTGCAAGGCACCCGGTTGCGCAACAAAGCCACCAAAGCGCGAGCCTGTTCGACCGAGTCGTTCACACCAGCGAGCATGCAGTACTCGAAGGTGATGAAGTCACGTGGCGCGGCGTCCAGGTAGCGGTTGCAGGCGTCCAACAGTTCATCAATGGGGTATTTGCGGTTCAGCGGCACCAGGTCGTCACGCAAGACATCAGAAGGTGCGTGCAAGGACACGGCCAAAGCAACAGGGCAGTCTTGCCGCAAGCGATCGATCAAGGGCACCACGCCTGAGGTGGACACGGTCACGCGCCGCCGTGACAAGCCGTAGCCGTGGTCGTCCAGCATGACGCGAAGTGCAGGCAAAAGCGCGGCGTAGTTTTGCAAAGGTTCGCCCATGCCCATCATCACCACATTGGAGATGACGCGCTCACCCGGCGCGACGTTCAAACGCTTGCGCAGGTGGTGCTCAGCGAACCAAAGCTGCGCCACGATCTCGAAGGTGGAGAGGTTGCGGCTGAAACCTTGGTGGCCCGTGGAACAAAAGCGGCAACCTACGGCACAACCTGCTTGAGACGAAATGCACAGCGTGCCACGGTCGGCTTCGGGGATGAAGACGGTCTCGACCGCATCGCCGCCACCCACATCAAACAGCCATTTGATGGTGCCATCGGACGAGGCCTGTTCGCTGGCCACGGGCAACGCGCGAACCTCGGCACGTGTGCGCAGTTTTTCGCGCAGAGACTTGGCCAAGTCAGACATCGCATCGACGTCGGATTCACCTTTTTGATGAACCCAGCGAAACAGTTGGGTGGCGCGAAAGCGCTTTTCACCCAGCTGCTCACAAAACGCAGCCATGCCTTCCAGATCAAATTCCAGCAGGTTGACGGCGTTCATAAGATTGAGCCTCGGTTGAGGCCCACTGGTTTAGCGGCTGTAAACGTTCATGCCGGGGAAGAAGAAAGCCACTTCCACGGCAGCGGTCTCAACAGCATCAGAGCCGTGCACGGCATTGGCGTCGATGCTGTCCGCGAAATCGGCGCGGATGGTGCCTTTTTCAGCCTTCTTCGGATCGGTGGCGCCCATCAAGTCACGGTGCTTGGCGATGGCGTTCTCGCCCTCCAGTGCTTGAATCATGACGGGGCCGGAGATCATGAACGACACCAAGTCGTTGAAAAAAGGACGGGCTTTGTGAACCGCATAAAAAGCCTCGGCTTCACCGCGCGACAGGTGGGTCATCTTGGCAGCGACCACCTTCAAACCTGCACCTTCAAAACGGGCGTAAATCTGGCCGATCACGTTTTTGGCGACGGCGTCGGGCTTGATGATGGAAAGGGTGCGTTCAATGGCCATGTTTTTTTCTCCTGAATGGAATGACTGAATTTATCTACTGAATTTGTTTACTAATTTCGCCAAATTTGGCAAAGCTTCGAATTTTAGCCTGTGTCGGTGGCGCGATGATGTCAACAGCCAAGTGACTGTGGGTGCACGACCGCTTGTCGGTCAACGGCCACGACGTCCGCCACCACCACCGCCCTTGCCACCGCCGGAGTACCCCCCGCCGCCTCCACCGCCGCCATACCCTCCACCACCACCTTGCCCGCCGCGGCCACCACCGCCACCGCCACCTTTGCGGTGGTAAGCATTGGCACCGATGTAACCCACCGACGTTTGCAGGGGATCAGGTTCGCGCGGGCTACCGGGCTTGCGTGGTGCGGGTGCATCTGGCGCGCTGCCGCCTGCACCAAAACCCCCACCGCCATTGCGGAATCCTCGTCCACCCGCCGGGCTGCGAGGGTTTTGCACAAACCGTTTGTCGAAAGTCTGCTCCAGCGGATTGGGAATACGCGCTGGATCGAAGTCGTCTTCCCACCCCTCTTCCCGAGGCGTGCTGCGCACCTCGGGTGGATCACGGCGCGGTTGCTGCTGCGGCCGGTTGCCGCGTCCATCGCGCTGCGCATTGAATTCAGGTTTGCCGCCTTGAGGACGTTTGTCGTCACGGCGGTTGTCGTCTCGGCGTGGCGGCTTGCCGCCCTTGGCCTTGTGTTGCCCACCACGGTCGTTGTCGTGGCGGGGTTGAGACGTGTGACCTGCGAGTTGGCGGATCAAACGCACATCGGTGTCTTCCAGATCGACCCAAACGCCGCGTTTCAGACCACGGGGCAATACCACGGTGCCATACCGAATGCGGATCAAGCGGCTGACGGTCAAACCTACCGCGTCAAACAATTTGCGCACTTCGCGGTTGCGGCCTTCGGTGATGACCACACGGTACCAGTGGTTAACGCCCTCACCGCCGCCGTTCTCGATGGAACGGAAACTCGCGCTTTGGCCTTCGATCTCAACCCCAGCCAACAACTTGGCTTTGGCGTCGGGCTCCAAAGTGCCCAACACCCGAACCGCGTATTCGCGTTCCACCCCAAAACGCGGGTGCATGAGTTTGTTGGCCAAATCACCCGAGTTGGTGAACAGCAGCAAACCTTCGGTGTTGATGTCCAGCCGTCCCACCGATTGCCACTTGCCCTGTGGCAATCGCGGCAAACGGCGGAACACCGTGGGGCGGTGCTGCGGGTCGTCGTGCGTCACGACTTCGCCCACAGGCTTGTGATACGCAATGATGCGCGGCGCTGGCGGCACGATACGCACCCGCACCAAACGCCCATCCACCTTGATTTGGTCGCCAAACGAAATGCGCTGACCCACATGGGCGACTTGTCCATTCACGGTGACCAAGCCGTCCACAATCATTTGTTCCATGTCGCGGCGAGAACCAATACCGGACTGCGCAAGCACCTTTTGCAGTTTGGGCGCGTCGGGCTCGGCCAACAGCACACGTTTGGGAGCTTCATGTGGAACAGCGGCAACCTCACCGGGAGCAGAGTCAGCGCCCGCTGCCTGCACCGCAGTGGCGGATTCATTTGGTGCCTCCTCGGCATCAAACTCGCCAGACAACAAAACCGAGAACACCTCGCCCAATTTTTCTTCGACCACCTTGGGGTCCAAGGTCACCGGTGCGTCATCCTCATCCAGGCTGACATCACTGGCGACGGCCATGTTTTGCTGAGGTCCAGCGGCGTCGTCTCTGGGGCCTGCACCGCCCTCACGGCCACCACGGCGGCGGTTACGGCCACGGCGGCGGCCGCGTTCATCACCTTGGGGTCGGTCTGCGTCGCCAGCATTGGCCTCTTGGCCCTCGTTCTGGGACGTTGATACTTGCCGCGGTGCCTCGTTGGGTTGGCCTACAGATGGCGCCACGTCAGGCATCAAGGGCGCCTCAACTGGCGCTGCGCTGGCTGGCTGCGCAGCGGCACTCGGCTCGGACGCGTCCGCAGCAGCAAGCACCTTTCGTTTGCGCGCGGGCTTGGCCGCTGCAGGCGCGTCATCCGATGCTGCAGGGGCCGCACCGGGACCATCGTCCGCGGTGGCTGCTTTGACAGCACGTTTGCGACGCGTTGGCGCCGCAGCACCCGACCCCTCCTGTGTGGCGGAAGTCTCGGGCGACTTCTGCACATCGCCCTCGTTCGACGAAGAAGAATCTGGGTTCACGTTCATGCTTGGGGTTCCATCGGGTCTGACGTTGAATCGGTATGAGGAGCGCTGACAACGGCTGTATCAGCGACCACTGGAGGGTCAAGTTGCAAATCGGCCGCCGTTTCGGCGGGCTCATCCAAAGGCAAATCCAAGGCTGGCGCACCGGCATCGTCCAACGCCAAGCTCGCTTGGGGGTCGAGCAACATGGTTTGTTGCGGCGCCAATGCGTCCAAAGTGCTGGAATCAAACGCGCCGCCCTCCAAGAGCGGCAGTTGTTCCAAACTGGCCAAACCCAAATCGTCCAGAAATTGTTTGGTCGTGGCCAACAAAGCAGGACGGCCAGGCGCTTCGCGGTAGCCTATGGCATCCACCCAGCCCCGGTCTTCCAGCTGCTTGATGATTTGGCTGTTGACGGTCACGCCACGAATATCCTCAATATCACCACGTGTCACAGGCTGGCGGTACGCAATGATGGCCAAGGTTTCCATGACGGCGCGGGAATACTTGGGTGGTTTTTCTGGGTGCAAACGATCCAGGAATTGGCGCATTTCAGGACGACTTTGAAACCGCCATCCGGTCGCTAAACAAACCAGTTCCACGCCTTTACCATCCCAATCGCGGCACAGCTCGTCGAGCAAAACGCGCACGGTATCGGGTGAAAGTTCATCGTCGAACAGCGTTCGCATGTCGCGCACGGGCATGGGCTCGCGGGCACAAATGAGCGCAGTCTCGAGGACGCGTTTTGCATCCTGTGTATTCATGGACTTCTTCTACATCCTTGGCCGGCCTAAACCGGCATGCATCAGGGGACAGTGGTATGCGGGCCACCCTTGGCTCACCACCTTGGTGGGCCGCTGACGGTGCCATCGCGCGTTGCTTGTCTCGTTGCAGGTTCAGTACGCACCATCCCACTGGTGCGGCGATCGGGTGGTGCCTAAGCTGTCCGTCCGGGCTCGCCGTCCCTGCGTACAGGGTTTGCTGGGAGGGTTCGTGTGGGGTGCGTGGTTGGCATCTAGTGACCAACCCGGGGCACCTTCGTGCACTGAATCGTGGGCCATTGTAGCCAAGGCGGCGGGTGGTACACGAATTGTGCTGTTGGCACGAGCCGGGCCGTTGTTTTCAAGGCACCCGAGCAGTGCCCACGACCTGGGCCCAAGCCAACGCGAAATCAACCGGTGGATCGGCGCTAAAAACCAGCATGTCACCGCTGACAGGATGAACAAACCTCAAGGCAGTGGCATGCAATGCCTGCCGCTCCATGCCCAGTGCTGGTTTGCCGCCGTAGACCGCATCACCCACCAGCGGGTGACCCAGGTGAGACAAGTGCACCCGAATTTGGTGCGTACGACCGCTGTGCAAAACACAACGCAGAGCACTCACGCCGGCGGTACAGGCCAGGCGCTGCACATCCGTGCGTGCCGGCTTTCCAGACGCGATGGCCGCCATGCGAATGCGCGACTTAGGGTCTCGGCCGACCGGCGTGTCTATGCTGGACACCCGAGCGGGAAATTCGCCGTGAACCAAGGTGAGGTATTCCCGATGCACCTCGCGTGCTGCGATGGCGCGCACCAAGGCCGTGACCGCCACCAGCGTTTTTCCCACCACCATCAGCCCCGAGGTGTCCTTGTCTAGCCGGTGCACGATGCCAGCACGGGGCAGCACCGCCGCGCCAGCATGGTGGGCCAACAAGCCGTTGAGCAATGTTCCCGACCAATTGCCCGCTGCGGGATGCACCACCAAACCGGCGGGCTTGTTGACGACGATGAGGTGCTCGTCTTCAAACACCACCGGCACAGGCACATCCTCCGCGCGAAAGGCCAAACTTTGTGCGGTGGGCACCAGGTCCACCGCCACCTGTTGCCCCAGCAACAACTTGCGTGAAGGCGTGGTGACGGCCTGTTGGTTGACACGCACATGGCCCGCCTCCACCAAACCCTGCAAGTGGTTGCGCGAAAACTCGGGTGCCAAAGTGACCAACACTTTGTCCAGCCGCTGGCCGTGCTGGTCTTTGCCTACGACCTGTTCACGTGTTTCGGGCAGATCGTCCTGCGGCTCGTCCACCTCGTCATCGAGTGGGGGGGCGTCTCTATAATCAGTTTTCATTTTTTGACGGACCCTGCCGGATCAAACGGCGGCTTGCAGCACATGACTTTGACGCTTCGCTCTTTGGTACCCGATTGGAAAACCAGCGCAGCGCTATGTACCGCTTGCCTGGCACTGTTTTTATCGGCCTGCGGTAGTACACCGAAAGACGAAACCGCTGGCTGGACTGCGGAACGATTGTATGCAGAGGCCAAAGAAGAAATGTCCGCCGGTAATTGGGAAAAGGCCGGCCGCCTGTATGAACGCCTGGAAGGGCGAGCCACGCTGAACATCGTGGCCCAGCAAGCGCAACTGGAACGCGCCTATGCCATGTACCGTTCCGGCGAAAAAGCGCAAGCCCTGGTGGTTCTGGAACGCTTCATCAAACTCAACCCCAGCAGCCCAGCGCTCGACTACGCGCTGTACCTGCAAGGCCTGGTGAACTTCAATGACAACTTAGGGATTTTGGGCAGCTTCTCCGGCCAAAACCTGTCCGAACGCGACCAACAAGCCTCGCGTGAATCCTTCGTCTCCTTCAAACAATTGGTGGAGCAATTCCCGCAATCCAAATACTCTCCGGATGCGCAACTGCGCATGGACTACATCGTTAACTCATTGGCGGACTATGAAGTCCATGTGGCCCGCTACTACTTCCGCCGTGCCGCCTATGTTGCCGCTGCCAACCGCGCCCAACAAGCAGTGCAAGAGTTCCAGCAGTCCCCCGCCGCAGAAGAAGCCCTGGCCATCATGGTGTTCAGTTATGACCGCTTGGGTCTGACCGATTTGCGTGACGCAGCGAAGCGCGTTCAGCAGAAAAACTTTCCCAGGACCAAGTTTGTGACGGCGGCTTCCTTGGGGTTGCAGGAGAAGCGGTGGTGGCAGATTTGGTGATTTGCTGCTTTTTTAAAGCGGTGAACCCAACAGTGTCAACCACGCCAGCGCCTCCTCTTCGGTCCCCAACACCCCCATGGGCGGCAAGGCCTGCAGCAAACGCTTCCCGTAATTCATCCCCGCCAATCGCGGGTCACACACCACGAGCAGCCCCCGGTCGGTTTCGCTGCGGATCAATCGGCCAGCACCTTGTTTGAGTGATACCGCCGCTTCGGCCACGAAGTAGTCGGCAAAGGCGTTGCGCCCCTGGGATTCCAGCCGCTGCACGCGGGCTTGCACCAAGGGGTCGTTGGGCGGTGGAAAGGGCAGTTTGTCGATCACCACACATTGCAGCGCGTCGCCGGGCACATCAATACCCTCCCAAAAACTTTGCGAGCCGACCAGCACCGAGTGCGGTTGCGATAAAAACTGCTGCATCAATTGGCGTTTGGGGCTGCTGCCTTGCATCAGCACGTCGATGTCCAAGCCGTTGGTTTGAAAGTACTGGCGCAGGTCTTCGGCAATACTTTTGAGCGCCCGCAATGTGGTCGTCAATACAAAGGTGCGGCCACCTAATGCCTGCGCGCAGCGCGCGGCGAGCAGCGCCACAGCCTGCGGATGCGCAGCCTCGTTGGGTTTGGGAAAACGGCGCGGCACGTAGATACGTGCGTGCTCCGCATAGGGAAAAGGGCTGCCCACACGCAAGCACTTGGCGTTGGACAAACCCGCGCCTTCGGTGAACCAGGTCAACGCGTCGTCGTCACCCAGGGTGGCTGATGTGAAGATCCATGCCTTGGGTGCGGCTGACATTTGTTCAGTCAGTGCATCGCGGATGTCCAAGGGCGACTCCACCAAACGTGCGCTGTGTTGCCCCAGGTCGATCCAGCGCACTTGACCTGCTGCCGCAGGCTGCATGAACTGCTCGGTGAGATGCGCCAGTGTCTGTGCCCGCTCCGCCAATTTGACAAAGTCCACCGACACATCCACCACCGCTTG